>JBGSJV010000105.1:0-33784 GCA_041741535.1 Pirellulaceae bacterium | reverse complement strand
CGTCCGGTCTTGGCGTTAACCGGTTAGCAGAGCCTGGTCGAGCGGGGATCCGATCGACCAGGCGCCGCTAAGCGAGTTGACCGCGGAGTGTCGTCCGGTCTTGGCGTTAACCGGTTAACAGAGCCTGGTCGAGCGGGGATCCGATCGCCCAGGCGCCGCTAAGCGAGTTGACCGCGGAGTGTCGTCCGGTCTTGGCGTTAACCGGTTAGCAGAGCCTGGTCGAGCGGGGATCCGATCGACCAGGCGCCGCTAAGCGAGTCGGCCGCGGAGCGTCGTCCGGAGTACTGAAAGACTCCGGGCCATGATTTTGCGTCTGCTTGCGGAGCAACGCGCAGAGCGACGCCTGGTTGGGTCGGATTCCCGACCCAACCATACTCTGCTCCTGCGGTTAACCTCTTAGGCCAAGCGAAACTCGACCGTTTGCTCCTGCAGCCCGGACTTACAACTTCGGGCCCGCGTTGCGGATTTCGGCACTGGAATCGTTGTCGTACTGTTTGAAATTCTCTTGAAACAATCCCGCCAGTTTTCGCGCTGCGGCGTCGTATTGATCGGGACTGGTCCAAGTAAGCTTGGGCTGCAGTGTATTGTCCGGCACGTGAGGACAAGTCGTTGGGATCGAGAAACCAAAGATCGGGTCGGTTACGTATCGAGCGTTCTCGAGTGACCCATCATGAATGGCATCGATGATTGCCCGTGTATGCAGGAGGTTCATCCGCGAACCCGTTTGTAAACCGCCTCCGGTCCAGCCCGTATTCACCAACCAAACATTGGCGCCATAGGTCCGAATCTTTTCTGCCAACAGTTTCGCGTACACCGTGGGATGCCATACCAAAAACGCCGCCCCAAAACAGGCGGAAAAAGTGGCCTTGGGTTCGGTAACGCCAATCTCGGTCCCGGCAATCTTGGCCGTATAGCCAGAAATAAAGTGATACATCGCTTGGGACGCCGTCAACTTGGCGACGGGCGGCAGAATCCCAAATGCGTCACATGTCAACAACACGATGTTCGTCGGATGACGCCCCACGCAGGGGATCGTGGCATTGTCGATGAAGTGGATCGGATAAGACGCTCGCGTATTTTGGGTCAACGAGGCATCGTTGTAGTCGACGGTATGAGTTACCGCGTCTTGGACCGTATTCTCCAACACGCTGCCAAAGCGAATCGCATTGAAAATCTCCGGTTCACTTCGACGAGACAACCCCAAACACTTGGCATAACAGCCCCCTTCGATATTGAAGATCCCCGTATCGCTCCAACAATTTTCGTCGTCACCAATCAAGCCGCGTTGAGCATCCGCGCTAAGCGTCGTCTTGCCAGTCCCCGACAATCCGAAAAATAAAGTAACGTCACCCGAGGGACCTTGGTTGGCGGAACAGTGCATGGACAAGACACCCCGTTTGGGCATCAAATAATTCATGACGGTAAAAACGCCCTTTTTCATCTCGCCGGCGTATTGAGTTCCCATGATGACCATTTCGCGAGTCGCAAAGTTGATCGTCACACTCGTGTTGCTGCTCAACCCTTCGATCTCGGGATTGGCATACCCGGTTCCAGCGTTGTAAATCACAAAGTCTGGTTCGCCAAAGGTTGCCAATTCTTCGGCCTTTGGACGGATCAACATATTGTGCATAAAAAGGGCATGATAGGGCCGCGAACAAATCACACGTACTTTGATTTGGTACGCCGGATCCCAACCGGCATAGCCATCAAACACATACAATTGAGGACAACGATCCAGATGCTTGACCGCATCTTCCTTCAATTGGGCAAACGACTCTGGGCGAAGAGGTTTGTTGACCGAGCCCCACCAGACATCGGATTGACTGCCAACCTCTTTAACGACTCGTTTGTCTTCGGGGACTCGGCCGGTCTTGACTCCCGAGGACGTCGCAATGGCGCCCGACGTGCAAATTATGCCGTCTTCGGTTTTGATCGCATCGTTATAAAGCCGCCCAACGGTGGCATTGCGCAAGACGGTTGCAGGAAACTGTCCCTGTTGGATCTTGGCAATATGATCAAAGGACGGTGCATTTGCACGAGCGGCAACAGTTTTATAAGACATAGTCGTTTCGAAGGTTCGAGGGCAAACGAGGGAAACAAGATTCGCGATCAATCGCACCAATGTGAGCCCCAATAGGCCCAAACAGCCACCGGTGACTGGGATAAGTAGCATACCCGGCAACAAACGACTATCCCAACCGCCGTTGGGTAATTCGCAAACGCTCGCCGGTCATCGTTCGATATTATGCCCGAGTCCCGAGTGAGTAAAAGGCGCCTTCAGTTGTTCGCCGCCGCCCGCCTCAATAACTCACGATCCAATGCAAGCGAAGTCTGCGAATTTACCAACACGGAAAAACCAGCCGTGAACAGCTGCGCCGCTGCGTCCGGGTTCGTCCGACGAAATGTCAAAAAGGCCTCCAACAAGTCAGGCTGCCCTAACATTTGTTGGATCATTTGCTGAACGTCGGCCGTGGACGAAACCGAGTCGCAGATCTCGCCAATCGAATGTTGGCACTCCCCCAACATCTGCCGCAACTCGCGGTAATCCATCTTCGCCAGTTCTTTGACCAAAATCGATCGTCCTGTCTCTCTGACTGTCTCTTTGCCAGTCTCATTTGTTTGCGTGGGACCCAAACGGGCCGACGCGTCTCACGCGTATTCCATCCGAAAACGATTGAAACCCGTTTCCGCACAACGGAAATGGTAGACACCGGGATTGGAGTTCGGGCGATAAATTCCCAACAATTCCTCAAAGTCGTCTCGATCCAGTCGCGCGGATTCCATAAAGGCCGCCAACTCCTCCTTGGTCATCTGACGCAGGGCCTTGCCGGTCGCGTCCCCAATGAACTGGCAGGGCTTCCCGTGATGAACCTCCCAGGTTGGATGCTGCCAACAGATGTAGCCAGGCGTGCGACCAACGATTTCATCAATGACGTCTGGGGCAACCCCAGCCTCCACCAATGGCTGTCGCTCCGAAAACTCGACATCGAATTTTTCCGCTGCCGCTCCATTGGCGATACACCAAGGACAGAGCTTTTCAGCGAGATCGTGGATGGAAGCGGCAGGGCCGACATACATATAATCCACTTGTTGATTGCAGCAGACACAACGTCCAGCTTGCTTGACAATCGCACCCGTCCGCAATGGATCAGGGTGAAAGCGAAACGACGGCAGGTCCATGATTTTTCGGGTGATGTCTCAAAGGTTAAGGGACGTGGGGAAAGTTAATTTTGAGCTCTGCGGACGGGTACTCCGACCGACTGACAACCGGCACCCGAGACCCCTGGCCAAGATTCGGATTCCATTGGCTCGACGAGCGTCGCTCAACGCTTGTATCGAACCCCCTACGAATTTACGTGAAAAAAAACCAATAAGCAATGTACATTCGCAGGATCGGTGAAGAAAAAAATGTCAAACCATGGAATGCCCCCCGGAATTTTGCTATAACCTTGACCCTTTCGGCAACTACGAAGTCGACGCCCCCGAAGGAACCCGCCCAAAATGACTACTGGAACGACCAGCCTTGCTGCTGCGGTTGCTGCTGCCAAGCAGCGGCTGGATCAACATACGTACGAGACCGTTCAATGGCACTTTCACCCATCCACGGGTAGCCCGTTCTGGGTGGCTAAAGCCAAAGAACTGCCGTTTGATCCACTGACCGAAGTCAACTCGTTCGAGGACTTGAAGAAGTTCCCCCCATTTGAAGATGAATGGCTCCGAGGCGGACCGATCGAACGTTGGCGGCCCAAGGGACTGGACGGAAAGCCAACCTTCGTCTTCGAAACGGGAGGTACAACGGGAATCCCGAAAAGTCGGATGGTCATCGAAGATCATCGGATCGATTACGAACTATTCAGCGAAACTCTGCCCGACAAGTATTTTCCGCGGGGTACCAATTGGCTGATGCTGGGCCCGAGCGGCCCTCGGCGGTTGCGATTGGCCGTTGAACATCTGTGCCAGTTCCGCGGAGGCATTTGTTTTTGCATCGACCTGGACCCACGTTGGGTGATTAAACTCATCAAAAACGGCAAGATGCAAGAGCTGGAAGAATACAAAAAGCACTGCATCGACCAAGTGTTGACGATCCTCAGTGCCAACCACAACATCAAGTGCATGTTCGCCACTCCCAAGTTGTTGGAAGGGCTCTGCAATGCCTTGGAAGAACGCGGCCAGACCTTCGCGGATACCGGAATCACGGGGATCTTCTCCGGTGGTACCGAGTTCACGCCCCAATGGACTCGGTTTTGCATCGAAGAATTTTTCGGCGGGCCTCCCGAAGTGAGCGGGATCTACATGACGCCAACGTACGGGAACACGCTCATGGGCCTCGCTTGTAGCAAACCGGTCACCGCCGCAGATGGGTACAAGATCTCGTACTACGCGCCGCAACCCCGAGCCGTTACGGAAGTGGTCGACTTCGACGACACCAACCGCTCTGTCGGCTATGGGGAAACCGGACGGGTCAAACTCACGACCTTGACCAAGGAGTTTTTTGTGCCCGGTTTCTTGGAACGAGACGAAGGCGAACTCGAAGCCCCCTACGAAACGTACCCCTGGGACGGCGTGAGCGGCGTTCGCCCCTTTCATCGTCTCGCGTCGTCCACCACCGTCGGCGTTTACTAGCGACTTCGAACTGCGGGCATTTGCCGGCCACCAATTTGGCTCGATCCCGCGGCTCGGAACGGCTGGTACATTTCCGATCTTTTTCCCCACGACAAACCAATTGCATGTCGTTTGGCCCTCGCGCCTACGACTATTGAAGGACCGAAGATGTTGAGAATTCCCGTTGTTCGTTGGGGCAAGCCCTACGAATCTTTGGAAACGCAAAAGGTCGTCCATTTTTTAACCGGTGAACCAATCGCCGAAGTCGATCAGGCCAACGGTGCCATGGTCAGTCGCGATCTGCGGAAAGCCAACCAAGCGCGGGAACTGCTTCGTGATATTCCAGTCGAAGACTTGATTTCGCGGATCAAGACCGCCGGGAATTTGTTTGCCAACGCGACGTTACCCTTGGGCAATGGCACGCAAACTCCCGACCAGTTTGTTCATCAACAATCTGCCACGACCGGCCTGCCCGAACAAATGTGTCGCAACAACATGACGAAGAACAGCTTCGTGATGGAAAAGATCGACACGATTCTGGATGCTTTGACGCGTGGCTTGGATCTCAATATTCTGGCCCGAGGTTATGGTACGGAGAGTCGCGGAATTGTGGTCAGCTACCAGTGCCAATCACCAGTGCTGGGCGCGGTCTTGCCGTCGAATTCACCTGGAGTCCATACCTTGTGGATTCCAGTGATTGCTTTGCAACTGGGCTTGGTCCTCAAGCCCGGTTCCCAGGAACCTTGGACCGCGTATCGAGTCGCTTCGGCGTTTCAACAAGCCGGGATCCCAGGCGAGGTTTTCTCGCTTTATCCTGGAGGCCACGATGTCGGTGCTGCGATCCTGAGCGGCTGCCGTCGAGCGATGATCTTTGGCGGTGAAAAGACAATCCAGCAATACGCAGGCAATCCGCGCGTTCAAGTTCACGGCCCAGGCTACACCAAGATTTTGCTTGGCGACGATAAAGTCGATCAATGGGAACAGTACTTGGACATGATGGTCGAAAGCATTTACATCAATGGTGGACGTAGTTGCATCAACGCCAGCAGCGTCTGGGCGTCGCGACACACGGAGGAGATCGCCGCGGCCCTGGCTGAACGACTGGGGCCGATCGAAGCCAAAGCACCAACCGATCCAACGGCCGGACTCGCGGCCTTCACGGTTGAGGGTGCGGGTAAAGCCATTTACGAAATGTTGCAAGCCGATCTGAAAGAAGACGGCGTCACCGATTGCACAGCCGCCTACGGTCCACGATTGGTGGAACATGAACGCTGCAGCTATTTGCGTCCAATGATCGCCCATGCCAAGAGTCCATCCTGTGCCATCGCCACCAAAGAATTTATGTTTCCGTTTGCGACGGTCGTCAAATGCCCGCAGGAAAAAATGATCGACAGCATTGGCTACACGCTCGTGGGTTCGGCTATCACGGACAACGAAACCTGGATCGACGAATTGGGAAGTGCGACCAATATTGACCGACTAAACATTGGCCCGATTCCCACCAATCGTCTCAATTGGTTGCAACCGCACGAAGGAAACCTAATCGAGTTCCTTTTCAAATCGCGAGCCTACCAAATCGCCGAATCAAAATTGGTTCATGCATGATGTCTGCCGAATCGTTAACGTTAGACGCCTCGGAATTGGCCGGTGACTACCAACTGCGGACTCGGTTGATTCATGGTCCGGGTGTGTTGTCGCAACTCGGCGAATTGGCCCGCAGCCTGGGCAGTCGGCGTGCTCTGTTGGTAACCGACCCAGGAATCGTCGCGGCCGGACATGCCGGTCGAGGCCAGTCGTACCTTACGAGCGCTGGCCTCGACGTTTTGCTGTTCGCGGGGGCTCGCGAAAACCCCACGACCGCCGACGTGGAACGTGGTGTTGAATCCGCTGCGGGCTTCGCGCCTGACTTGATCGTTGGGCTTGGTGGCGGCAGTTCCATGGACTGCGCGAAAGGGATCAACTTCATTCTGACCAACGGCGGTCAGATGAGTGATTACTGGGGTGTCGACAAAGCAACTCGGCCCATGCTGCCGTTGATCGCGGTCCCGACAACTTCCGGCACGGGCAGCGAAATGCAGTCGTTTGCGCTAATCAGCGACGCACAAACACACGTGAAGATGGCGTGCGGTGATAAAAAGACCTGTGCAAAAATTGCGGTATTGGATCCGGAATTGACCGTGACACAACCGCCATCGGTGACGGCGCTGACCGGCATCGACGCGCTTTCACATGCCATCGAGACATTTGTCTCGACCAAAAAGACACTCCTGTCGCGCATGTACAGTCGCGAGGCCTTTCGCTTGTTAAGTCACTCGTTTGAGACCGTTCTGCAAGAGCCCATCAATTTGGCGGCTCGGTCCGCCATGCAAATGGGAGCCTGTCTGGCCGGAATGGCAATCGAATCCTCGATGCTCGGAGCGGCTCACGCCCTGGCGAATCCTCTGACGGCCAAGTTCGGAACCGCACACGGCCAAGCCGTGGGATTGATGCTGCCCCATGTCGTTCGGTACAACGCCGAACAGTTCGAGCCTGAGTATCAACTGTTGATGCAATCGTTTGCGGCTCCAGAGCGACACCGTGCCGGCGAACATCCGAACACACCCAATGGTTCGGCCGAATTGGCGGATTGGTTGGTGTCGGTCCTGCGTTTGGCAGGTTTGGCCACCGACTTGCGGGGTCTCCACGTTACCGCCGACGATGTTTCCGATCTGGCTGCCGCCGCCGCCCCGCAATGGACCGGAACGTTCAATCCGCGAAAAGTAGACGCCGAGGTCCTCGGTCGACTTTATCACCGCGCTCTGTGAGCGGTCGGTTCTCAAGTCGCCGACCGAAGTTGTCCATATCGAGGGGAACACTGAAGTGTATCCCGACGGTCACCGCGATTATGAGGAAGTCCAAGATGTCAAAATCCCATCCTTTGACACGATCGAATCTCGCCGCGATCAGCGGTCTCTTGATCATGGTTTGTCTTGGCATCGGATTCAGTGGTTGTCGTGAAATCGCCGAACAAACCTCTTCGCAAAATTTGCAACCCGGCGACTCCAAGTCGTCTTCAACTGCGGATGTGCCGGTTGCCACACAGCCAATGCAGGGTGATGCAGGAGTCGAACCTTCGAAACCCGATGTGCAGGAGTTGGGCACCAACACCGAACAGAAACCACCAACGGCAAACTCGGATACAAATGCCGTCGCGACGGCATCGACCGATTGGTTGTTCTTTCGCGGTGATGCGGCCGGCCGCGCGTTTGTCCCGCAAACGAAGTTGCCAGCCAACCTGGATGTGATCTGGGAATATTGGGAACCCAAATGTTCCTACGAGTCCTCCGTTGTGGTCTGTGAAGGCCAGGTCGTTGTCGCGGATCTGGACGGCATGGTCCGTTGCCTCAACTTGGCCGACAAAAAACTGTTGTGGAAGACGCCAACCAAGTTTGGATTTACCGCCTCGCCTTCGATCCGTAAACAGAAGATCTATATTGGCGACAATGACGGAATGTTCCGTTGTCTGGATCTCAAAACCGGAACGATCGATTGGGAATTTCAGGCCAATGCACAAATCGATTCTTCTGCCAATTTTATTGAGAACCAAGTCATCTTCGGCTCGCAAGACGCCAACGTTTATTGTTTGAACGAGACCGACGGAACGTTGAAATGGAAACACACCATCGACGATCAAGTGCGTTGCTCGATTGTAATCGAGGGCCAACGCACGGCCGTCGCCGGCTGCGACGCGATGTTACACGTGATTGATGCCAGTAACGGAAACGGCTTGGCCAAGATCGAATTATCCTCGCAAACGGCCGTGGCCCCGACCATGCTCGGATCACTCGCGTACTTTGGAATGGAAAGCGGCGAATTCGTCTGCGCGGATATGGAAGATAAGAAAATCGTCTGGACCTGGAAAGACGAGCGACAAGATGCTGCAATTCGGGGCAGCGCAGCCGTTACCGACACGTCCGTGATCTTTGGGAGTCGCGGCAGCCGAGTGATTTGTTTGGATCGAAAGACGGGAGAGGTGAAATGGACTTATCGCTCGAAACGTCCGATCGACGCCTCCGCTCTGGTGGTTGGCGACCGAGTGTATCTCGGGGATACCGCTGGAAATTTTATGGTATTGGACGTAAACAGCGGTGAATTAGTCCAATCGATCGAGTTGTCAGGTGGGATCATGTCCGCCCCGTGCTTGACGGGCGACCGCCTTCTGCTAACGACGCAAGAAGGAATTGTTTACTGCTTGGGCGCGAAGCCCTAACCCACCGCACGGCCAAGTTGTCGCACAAACGACCATTCCTTTCGGCCGTGCACCGGCAGATCCGTTAGACATGGCATAACTGGAACCAAGCGCAGCGAACCCTCTCGCGAACGGAAATTTCGCGAAATCCCGCTGTTTTTGGGGCAAATTGGCTTCCGCGCAAGCTATGAGAGTTGCATTGGCGTGGCTTCGTGGTTACCTTGTGGGAACCGACGGGAGTGAGACGGTACCTGCATTATCCCTTGGACAGCCCGATGAAAGACAACTCTCCCCCAACCACTTCTTCTCTCCAGAATCGCTCGGCGTTTACGCTGGTCGAGTTGTTGGTGGTCATCGCGATTATTAGCGTGTTGATGGGATTGTTACTGCCCGCCGTTCAGATGGCCCGCGAGGCAGCTCGACGAACCCAATGCCAGAACAACCTGAAACAGTGGGGATTGGCGTTTCAACAGTACGAGGGCTCGTTCAAAGATATTCCTCCCGCACGAGCCGCCGATGGCTTTTTGACTTGGCCCGTAACCTTGTTGCCGTATATGGAACAGCGTGCGTTGTACGACCGCTTCGACATTCGGGCTCGCTATGACGCCCAAGACCCCGAACTATTGCAGCAGGGTCCCCGCGAGTTGATCTGTCCGACGCGTCGTTCGCAGGGGGATCTAAGTCGGTACGAATCCGCCGGAGAACCGATCGGCTTGGTTGGTGACTATGCGGGAAACGCGGGTACCAGTTTTAGCTTTGTGGGTGACGCCTGGAGCTCGTTTGATATGGAGGTTGATGGCGTCATCAATTCCGGACTCAGCGCCATGAACCCCGTCTCCGGCAATCGATTGCTTGGGCGTCCAAAGGGTCGGTTTCGTTTCGCAAACATTCGGGACGGCTTATCGAACACGATCATGGTCGGCGAAAAGGCCGTGGCCCGAGATTACATGGGGGAACCAGGAGGCTGGGGTGACGGCGCGATGTACAACGGCGAAGAACCGGGCACCGCCGTTCGCTTGGGCGGATTGGGTCTTGGGCTGGAAGCGAATCCAAGTGCTCCAGGTCCAGGCACCCTGCCGGTCTTTGGCGGTCCACACAACAATCTCAGCATGTTTCTGTTTTGCGATGGCAGCATACAAAGTATCCCGCATGAAATCGATCAATTCGTTTTGGCCGCCCTCTGTTCGCGAGCTGGCCGCGAAGTCGTTACCGTAGGCGAGTGGTAAATCGCTACCGCGAAGAGGATGTCGATGGACGGGCGAATCTTCTATGTCGGTTCCCATCGCGAGGTTGCCCACCACGCCCAGCCGTTGCAATCCTGGCTCAATGTGGAAGTGATGGAACCCGACGAGGTCGTCCGCATGGCCAGACCTGGGGATGTCGCCGTTTTCTACTCCGAGCACTTTGATCGATTTCGCTCCGCGTGTTTCACTCTGCGCCAGAACCAAATCGCCACGCTGTACGCGATCGACGGAATCCTCGAATGGCGAAACGCTTGGGACAATCGACCCGACGAAATCGCCTGCCCTTGGACCATGCGTCCATGCTTGGCGCATGTCGTCGCAACGATTGGACCTCGGCAAACCGCCATCCTTGATTCGTGGGGAAACACCGCCTGCGTCCCGATCGGCCTGCCGCGTTTGGACGACCTGGGAAAAGCACATTCCCAAAGTCCATCTGCATTCCCCAACGGCCAAACCACTTCGAGTTCCGAATCCGCAGCTTCCGAATCGCATTCCACGAAATTTAAGGTCTTGGTTCTCACGGCAAAATGCCCGGGGTTCACGGCAGCTCAATTGGAAACCACGTTCCGCTCGCTGGTGGCGCTGCGGGAAGTCGTCACTCAGAACCCCATGATCGACGGCCGAGAAATTGAATTGGTTTGGCGATTGACGGGCGGACTGGATCAGCGATTGGGACTCGACGTCAATGGTCTCGATCCGACAGCAATTCCCGAGAGTTCTGGTTTGGCCGAGATATTAGCGCAAGTGGACGCGGTCATTGGCACACCCTCCACGGCCCTCTTGGAGGCGATGTTGCTGGAACGTCCGGTCGCCACCTTGGATTTTCACAATGTACCGATTTATGTCGACACGGTTTTTCGCATCTCGGCGCCGGAACACGTGCGACCGATCTTGGAACAGTTGGTGCGATTTTCGCAATCTCCACCCCATCGCGCGTGGCAAACGTTCCTGCTGCGTGAGAACCTGCTGACCGATGGTCAAGCAACCCAACGCCTCATCCAGTTGTTGCAATGGATGCAGGCCGAATCTTTAGCCGCGCATGAATCGGGGCGCGCGCTGAATTTTGATGTGGCAGAAGTCCTGCCGCGTTTGGAGTACGCGTCCTCCGCTCCCGCATCGATTTTTGGGCAACTACGTAACGCGCGCATCCGGACCCCGTCCGACGATTCCAATCGTGTTGCTTCTAGTGATTTGGACACCACTTTAAGTTTGGCTCAATGGCAAGCTTATACCGAACAGTTGGAACGAGAGAACCGACGTCTTAGTCAATTGGTAAGCGAGGCCCACGAAGTATTTGACAATTTGCATGGGCATCCGGTTTGGGGGACGTTGCTCAAATCGCACGAACGGTGGAGTCGATGGTGGCAGGGCGATTCGGGAAAGTTGGCCAAGCCCGACTCGTGGAAAGAACCATGACCCAACATTTTCCCGTGACCGAGTATTCGTTGACGGCCTTGGAAAGTGCCCCACCTCCTGCGGGTTGGTTACCGTCAGCCCCCACTTTGTTATGTGCGACCGACGATCGTTACGCCATGCCGTTAGCGGCCGCCTTGGCTTCCGTGCTAACCCATTGGCAAGGTCCCGCCGGAGCGCCACTGCAATTGGTTCTTTTGGATGGTGGAATCGGCCCAGAGAACTGGGAACGGCTATCCGCAACTATCGACTCGTTCGGATTGCCAACGTTGCGAGTCCACGCGAACCGCACGGCTGTCGAACACTTGAGAATATCGCATCACATCAGCCACACGGCGTATTTTCGTTTGCTGAGCAGTCGCTGGTTGCCCGAGTGGATTTCCCGAGTGATCTACTTGGATTGTGATGTGATTGTCTTGGGGAATTTGTGTGAACTTTGGGACGCCGCGCGGAGTTTGGCGAAAAACGAATCGGGAGCTGCCAATGAAGTCTGGGCGGTACCCGATATTGCTTGCCCTTATTTGGACCCGCAAACATCGTGTGCGGATTATTCGGCGTTTGCTCCGTATCTGGCAGCGTTGCATCCGGTTCGCAACTTTTCTGAGTTGGGAATGGATGCCAAAGGTTGGTACTTCAACAGCGGCGTGATGGTGCTGGACTTGGCCGCGTGGCGGCGCGAAGACCGTAGCCAACAACTGCTCGATTGTTTGCAGCAAAATGCGGCGCATATCTGGTGTTGGGATCAATATGCCTTAAATGTCGTGTTTGCCCAACGCTGGGGGGCCCTGCCTTTGGCCTGGAACTTCGGCGCGCATGCCTACGATTACGCGCAGGTTCCTGAATTGCGGGGCAAAAGCCCGTTATTGCCTGACGAGTACCAAGCGATGTTGACGCAGCCCAAGTTGATTCATTTCACCACCGAGATCAAGCCTTGGCACTATTACAGCTTTCATCCGCTGACCGATAAGTTTTACGAATACTTGTCGATGACACCTTGGAAGAATTGGCGACCTAACAAACCGGGATTCAAGACGTGGTGGCACGTGCAAACATTTCGTTGGCAAAAGCCCCTAATGGCCCTCCGCCGCCGCCTGAGGTTGGATTGGTCGTAAACGCTGACAAACGAGTCAAAACACCGCCACTATTGGCTTCACGCTGGCTTGACGCCAATGGGGCGAGGATTGACCCCCACCATTTGGCTTTACGCCAATGGGGCAATGACTCGCCAGCTACAGAACAGACTCCAAAGTCTTGAAGGCCGTAGGACCGACTTTGCTTCAGTCATATCTGCAAGTAGGCCGATCGGGATAGTAGCACGAGCGCCCCGATCGTGCCGAACGCATAGTAGCACGAGCGCCCCGATCGTGCCGAACACATAGTAGCACGAGCGCCCCGATCGTGCCCGAAGTAAAGACGAGTCTGAGTTTTAAACAAAGAAAAACAAAGCGTGCAAAAACGTATTTAGGATGCTGGCGGAGCGATCGGGGCGCTCGCTCTACTATCTCATCGCCCGACCGTTGCACACATGAGCCATGCCTGAAAAAATCCCAGTCGGCCGTAGCTGATTTCGCTTGCTGCGAGCATAAGTGCTCGATTAGAATAAGCCCAAGTTCCGACCAAGCCAGCCAACGCAACTATCAAAATGATATTTTACGGTCGGTCGAAAGTGGAAGTCGTCAAACTGTTTGAAGAAAAGGAAAAGACCAAAGGTTCAATAGATATTTCTACTGCCCAGTATGTGAGGATCCCTATGACAAGTGAACACTGCAAAGACCGACCATTCCTACAACATGGGAAGTCGATAGCCAATTGTTGGATTGCAATAGCGATTGTTTCCGTTGTGTTTCATTCGTTTGTCGTTGCGATTCCAACCCTCGCGGGTTCCCAAGCCAATACGAAAATCGGGCTCGCAACAGACGACAATTCCGCAACTCAACTTGAGGGCAAATTGGGACATGAACTCGGACACGTATTTCGGGTCGAATTTCAAGTTATTCAAAATGAGCACAATAAGCTAAGTGACTCCGACGATGAATATAGAGCTTTGATTACCAAGGTGAATGACAATGAATTATCCACTCCTGTGATAATGGATTTCACCGTTGACCCCTACTTTGGGCGAACGATTGATTTGAGGCCTAGTTTCGAGGAAATCATCGAAAGAAAAAACACTAAGCCTGGAATTGTCTTTGACCGAGAGACCTTGAAAGAAGAGTATCTTGGTAAGACGTTTCAACTGCTCGCTTATGAATCGCGGCGATTCCATGGTTTTCCAAGGTATCCAACGGATTTACAACCTGTGTTCGTTCCTGCATCTAGAAGTTTTGGCTACTCCGGCCAACTTGTCTTGATCGAACCAAGGGAGGTGACTCGGGGTGGCGATCAAGAGATCGAACAACGCGAAATAGAGTTACTCACCGACTCATTGGCTCTAAACGACGGGATCATTAAGGGCAAATTAATTGTCCAAATCCAACTCCTACAAGAAATTCTTCGCGACAAAGCGGAAGTCTTAAACGAGAAGGCGTTGTTGAAATCGTCGGACGAAGAATTGCAAATCGTTCTCCACGACTTGAAAAAGCGACTTCTAAGTCGAAAATGATGTACAGAGTTTCCGGTCATCAATAAGCAACGGAAGTTGGCCCATTTTTGGCAGTGTCGGTACAAAAGAAGGCTCAATCGACGAAATACGACTAGACACCTATTCGCCAATGACAGTATTGGAGTGGCTATTGGGTGAAACTACCTTTAACTGGCGTGTGGAGGTTCAGAAACCGTGGTTCGGGCTCGAAGACTGTAAGTGCTCCCTATATGTAACTTGGACGTTTTGGATTGATGATCCGATTGATGCGAAGAGTTTCTTGGACCACGTCAATGAAGGAAAAGGGTTCATTGATGGACAACCGATTAGTTAGCACATTGTCAATATCGCGGAGGGAACTACGGACGCAATGATCGATAAAACTATGTGGGGTTGGGTGCCGTTCAAGGCACAAACCAGTCGAAGCTACTATGTTTGCTGTGATTAAATGCACATGAATCCTCGAAATTCCATACTACGATTCGCTATTGTTGCTATAATTCTCAGTCTTGTTGGATATGTGGTTTACAAGGCAAACGCATGGAAAATCAATTACATGGCGAAGCCGGTGTACGGATTCGCAGTTAACTCGGAGGAGTTTTTAAATATATTAAGAATTGAAGACCTTAACCCGACGTTCACGTTACCAACTGATGGAGCGGAGTATTCCTATTACATTCAGCCACGCCTTGGCAACTTTAGCGTTAGTTTCAACATTGACACATGCGGCTTTGCTAAGTGGGCTCTAGCAAACGAATCTTCTTACACAAAAATAACTGACCTTGTTTTCTTTGATTGGGTGGACGGATCACCGCAGTTGTCCATTGTAAGTATTTCGCATGGATTTGTGGGAGAATCACCACGAATCGGCAAAGTATATTACGACAGCGAACGCGGTGTTTGCTACGTTCGTGGCGGCAGCGGTCGGTAGGGACCAGTTGACGTCGCTAGATATGCTACGGGTGGTTTTTTGCTCTCATTCTCTTGAAGAAAGAACCATGAGTAAGTCTGATTTGGATAAATAGGCATGGAGCTGCCGCGAGGCTGTCTTGATTGGCATGTGGTTCGCTAACCGAAAGATGGGCCGATTCTTGAGCTTCGCGTCAGTGTTTGATTTGAATGTCGGTGCGATTGAGTGCCGATGTCGAGGATGGATTCGGCGACGATGTTGATTTGGCGTTGCTGAACTTGAAGTGGTTGCAGACCGGTAGCGAGGCAGACGGTTTTGATCGCTGCGGAAAGTTGAATCTTGTCCGTCGCGTCAGGTGCGACAGTTTGGTTAGGCTTTTTTCCTCGATGTCTTTTTCCCTGGTGGCGGAATTCCGGTTAGAAGAATCTTCGGCTCGTGTTTGGATTGCTCGTGTTTAGCAGGGTCACATTGTTTGTCGCGATGCCGTTTGGGATCGTACACCGCGTCGGGATTGAATTCGTAGATCGATGCGTTGCGAAGTTCACCCGACTTCAATTGCTTGGCAATCTGTTCGACCAAGTACCAATAGACCGCTTGATACAACCACTTGTCGAACCATGTCGTGTCCACCATCGCTTCTTGCAACGCCACGGGCCAATGACTGCGGTCGACCCGTCCGCCTCGCAGTTGCTGCAAGAACTCGATCATCACGTCCCACGGCATGACGCTCAGTAACAACAGATCACAACTGGGCCGCCACGGAGCTTGCTCGGTGGAGCCAGGATTCATCACTAACCGCAATGGCACGACCGCTATGTTTTTAGGCCGTAGAACCGACTCTGCTTCGGTCATGTCCGCAAGTAGGCCGATCGGTTTTTGTCTTTGGTACGGACCGCCCGGAATTGCGAGCGTGAACCGTTGCGGTCTCGGTGGGAGTTTGTTTGCTAAACAAGTCGGTCCCTCGATCGCTCCTCCTGCGATGGTCGTGTTGCCTTAGTGGTGAATCCTTGGCCCAACCGAGACGAGCTCGGTTGCGGCCTTCCCGCTGCTGATCTTTGTTGTTTACTTCCGGCTGCCGTCTTGTCTCTAGTAGTAATGCTCGGGCCAATATTACTTCGCCTTGCATTTGGTAGTCGAATCCCGCCCGACTTACTCGGCGGTATGTTACGTTTCACGCTACATGTGACGACTCGGGTTAGGAAGGCCGTAGAACCGACGTTGCTTCGGATAGGTCGGCAAGTAGGCCGATCGGTTTTCGCCTTGGGTACGGACCGTCCGGAATTGCGAGCGTGAGCCGTTGCGGTCTCGGTTGAATTCGTTTGCTAAACAAGCCTGTCCCTCGACCGCTGCCCCGCGCCGAGTTTCTCCTTAACCTTAAAGCTCTCGCTCCGACCGGATGAACCGGTCGGGGGCGGCGCTCGTTTGTGGTTGGATCTTGTGTACCAATCTCCACGGCGGTACGAGCGATTTCTCGCTATTCGCTGACCGAACCGGTCCATTGAACACCTGAGCCATGCCTGAAAAAATCCCAGTCTGCTGTAGCTGATTTCGCTTGTTGCGGGCGTCAGTACTCGATTAGAATAAGTCCGAGTTCCGACCAAGCCAGCCGACGCATCGAGGGCGTCATCGTGTTAGCCGATCCTCCGCACTTATCTCGACATCAAAGCACCACATCAACGCCACCGCTCTCTTCGTCGTGTTTTTCTCATCGCAGTGCGAGACTCAAAACCTCAAATCCGTCCTACCATCGCAACCAACAATACTCCATCATCGGACTCACCAACGCCGCCGGAACACTCGTCGAGCGTTATAGTTACACCGCTTACGGCACGTTAGGAATCTACGACCCCAGTGGCACCGTCCGCACCACCAGCACTTACGCCAACCGCTACACTTACACCGGCCGCGAGTACGACCCAGACCTCAACCTCTACCACTTCCGAGCCCGCTGGTACGATCCAGCTACAGGAGGTTTCATCTCCCGCGATCCACTGGGGTATGTGGACGGGATGAGTATGTATCGGGGGTATTTTGGGGTACAAGGCCGTGATTATTCGGGTACTTGGAATTGCAAAGTTGGGGACTGCGTAATTGAGGCAAAGATGACAAAGGTCCGATTACGTCTCGTGGGCATAACACCGAATGGAGGAGAAGAGTTTGATACTGACCCAATCGACTTTTACGGCGACGACATTGAGGATGACGATGTTTTCGACCCCGATACAATGGCGGACATTACTGAGGCACTTCTTAAACAGTTACTTAAAAAGCTGTTGGCGAGAATTGGCGGCGGCTCATTATTGCATCGTCTGACAAACCTATTTCCAAGTGGTGACTATTTAGCACAGCTTGACCGGATTAATCTGCAAGTTGGGTTGGACGTTGACTGCACTCGAAAAAATTGCGTCGAGACTACTTTTCTTTTTCGAAAGAATTTCGACTTTTGGTGTTGGTATCACGACCTCGGATTGAAAGCTCCCGATTCCGTTTGGGAATACTCTAATCACGATTGCGGCGGTCCCTATTGGGTTACTGTCGACACGCTCGATGCCAGCGGATCCGACCAACGTGGAAATTATGGCGATGGTGAGTATTCTACGGTCGAGGAAATACGCGAAATGATTAGGCGTCGTGACTGGAAAATACAAGACCCGCTCTCATGGTCAAAAGTCATACTCAAAATGAAACAGCTAGACCATATACCCGCGGGTTGTTCCGTTGTAAATGTTGGCGATCCCGAACAGAATCTCGGACAATAGATTGGATGATGCTAGATGAATAGTTTAATTGCCATTTACTTCTTGCTGTTGATTTCCGTCGGAGCTTTTGGATTTTCCCAAGAGCCAGAAAAGGCTAAACCAAGTGAAGTGATCAACACGATTGCCATGAAGTTTGTTTTGGTACAGAAGGGCACATTTACGATGGGGTCCCCGGGAAACGAGGCAAATCGTAGTTCTGATGAAGTACTGCATGAAGTTACGATCAGTAACGATTTCTTCCTCGGAGTGTGTGAGGTAACGCAGTCTCAATATTCCACCGTGATGGGAATCAATCCAAGTGATTTTCAGGACGATTCCGCCGATCCGGCTTCACTTCCCGTAGACCAGGTTTCATGGGAGGATGCGGTTAAATTCTGTAAACAGCTTTCGGAATTACCTAAAGAAAGGTCCGCAGGACGTGTCTATCGGTTACCGACCGAAGCAGAATGGGAGTACGCGTGCCGAGCAGGCAGTAAGACTGCATTTTGTTTTGGCGATGATGCCGGAATTCTGGGAGACTACGCCTGGTGTTTCGAGAATAGTAAGCAAAAAACCAACGCGGTTGGAACGAAAAAGCCGAATCTCTGGGGCTTGTACGATATGCACGGAAACGTTTGGGAATTTTGCTCCGATGGATATGGCGACTATTCAACCGGTCCTACAATCGACCCCAAAGGAAAGGTCGATAGTAAGACCCGCGTCCTACGCGGAGGTGGATGGTTCGATGACTCCGGTTATTGTCGAAGTGCGTTTCGCCTTGGATTAATTCCTTCGGATTTCACCTCGAGGACTGCCGGGTTTCGTGTTGTTTTGGACGTACAAGAAAGAACCATGAGTAAGCCTGATTTGGATAAATAGGCATGGAGCTGCCGCGAGGCTGGGTTTGTTGGCATGTGATTCGCTAACCGAAAGATGCGGCGATTCTTGAGCTTCCCGTCAATGTTTGATTTGAATGTTGGTGCGATTTGTGGTCGACGTCGAGGATGAATGAAGCAATGCAGTTGATTTGGTGTTGCGGATCTTGAAGTGGGTGCAGAACGGTGGCAAGGCAGGTGGTTTTGATCGCTGCTTAAAGTTCAATCTTGTCCGTCGCTTCAGGTGCGACAGTTTGGTTAGGCTTTTTTTCTCGATGTCTTTTTCCCTGGTGGCGGAATGCCGGTTGGAAGAATCTTCGGCTCGTGTTTGTCACAATGTTTGTGGCGATGCCGTTTGGGATCGTACACCGCGTCGGGATTGAATTCGTAGATCGATGCGTTGCGGAGTTCACCCAACTTCAATCGATCGACGATCTGTTCGATCAAGTACCAATAGATCGCGTGATACAACCACTTGTCGAACCATGTCGTGCCCACCTGTCGTCGCTTCGCGACTTGGCTCACGTCGGGTGCACGAAACTGCGGGTTGACACCCGCAGCTACACGCTGTCGTCGCTCCGCGACTTTCCGACCCGAACGTGTATGGCGGTCTCAATTTTTTCAATCGACAGGAAATTGAACGGCGTAGCCGTGCCCGCCCGAACGTGAATGGCTGCGTCGATTGACGCAACCAATAGGACTTGAACGGCGTAGCCGTGCCAGCATGTAGCCGACGGTGGCAACCGTCGGTTTCCCGTGGGGGCGGTGTGGGAATGGGTTGGGGAGCGGAGCCCGGTCTAGCTTCCAAACTTGCGCTCCCACGGGATGAACCCGTTCGGGGCGATGCGTGATCGGGTTTTGGGCTTGGGTCCAAGTCGTGCGGGCTGCGAGTGTTACCATTACAGGTTCAACCTGTGGAAATGCCCGCAAGCCATGGATCGAGCGTCATCTTTTGATGGGGACTGTGGATGCTACCCAGCCCACTTTCGCGCGATTTGATTTAGGTCGAGATTCTTTTCAGCGGTTCGACTGAAGAAGCTCGATTGAATCTCGGCAATGACACGTCCCAATTCGGCACGTTCTTTGTCCGAGAGTTTTCCCTGCATTTGAATCTGCTGCAACAAACCCATTACCGTAAAGGCGTTGATTTCGGCCGGCAGTTCAAACGCAGCGCGTTGTTCCACTTGCTTCCTGCGAGTTGCAAAAACGAAACCGATCACCACCATGGATAAAACTCCCACGCCAAGCACTCCCAAGAGGATGCTCCGCGTCCAATCGACTCGGCGGTAGACCGATGCCAATTGAATCGTCTCCTCCGCGTCGACCAAGTCGGCGTCCTGATACTGTTGCCGTCGCACCGTGACACCATCCATCGAAGGGCGGCAGAACTTAAATACCTCCAATTGATGCCCCGGCTTGGCTTGCAGTTCGATCAACCAGCTCCGGTCAGAAGTAATCTGGATCGAATCCGCATCCGGGTCAAATCCTTTGGGAGCGACCTGCTGATCATCCATTCGAACCACTTCCAAATGCTCGAAGTTCAGGTCCAAAATGCTCTTCAAATCAGGAACCAATCCTTTGGCTTTCGCCTGTACTTCAAGAATCAACTTGCCGTCGGCCGCTTGTCGTTCGTCGATCGTTTGGACCAACTCCAAGTCGGCAAAAGGACGAGCGATTGGCTTTGCTGGCGACGCATCCACTACCAACGCGGCCGATTCGATCGGCAGCACCACAAACCCAGACGAATCAACAAAGTCTAGGTTCAATTGAATCGGTGGGAATCGATCGATCTGAGGTCCTCGTGCTTTCAATAAGGCGTACGCGTACGGAGTCTCCCGCCAACCTTCGCGATCCGACGGTCGCGACTTCATGCTCTTGGGTTCTTCGAAGGTCATCGAGATCACTTCAAAGTGTTCGGTCAGCGCTTTGGTCGCGCCTTCTTGGAACTTGTTGCGATAGTCCTCATTCGGTCGGCCATAGTTGTAGGCGTACGGGGACTGTGTTTGGTTTTGCACGTACTTTTCGAACCCGCCGGATTCTCGTTCCATATCCGTCGTATGGACAAGTTTCAGGATGACGCCAAATGGCTGTTGATGTCCAATCACATCGCTGCCGTCGATCTCGGCAACCAACTTGATTTCCGAGGTGACATCGTTGTAGTATTCGAACGATTTCTTGGCCTCTTGGGCGCGTGGGTGGTCTCCGACAATTTCAAACCCGGACTTCAGAAATCGATACTTGGCCTGCGGTTGAACGGTACCCATGCGAGTGAATAGTTGATTGGCAAATTTGCCCAAGTGTTCATCGGCCGTCTGACCAGGCAACTGGTTGATTGCAGCCAAGATCAAGGGAAACTGAGCCGGAACCGGTTGGTTCTCGTGCGAAATTTGCCCCAAATCTGTCGCTCCCAGGGCCGAATAAAACCAATAGTCGTACACGTCTGTTGAATGGTCTCGAGCGTTCATCGTCGGCACAGCTAGACGGTACAATTCCGCCGCTCGTTGAAATCGAGCAAAGGTGCTTTCACGCCGATCAACAAACTCCGAGGTTGGTTGCACCGTTTGTCGGTATGCGTTTTCGTCGAACATCAACGTCGCTTCGGCCAGTTGCAAACGCCAATCATCCACATGTTTCTGCCGAGCACTCGCAACAATCGTCAACGCGACTTGGTAGCCACGTAAAACTTCGGCTTGCATTTCCGGTTCTTTGCGTTTGGTCTTGTACGCCTCTTGGACTCGAACTTGACGCCACACGCTGGCCAGATTGCCGCGCATGGTCGTCGCCAAACTCGCGACGGTCTCTGGTTTCAGCGATTCAATGTTGCCAAACACCGCGACAAATGAATCGACCTGAAACACTTCGGCGCTGCTATGGCACGTTGTAAATGCTTGGGCCAAGAGTTCTTCGTCAATCGATTCGATGGGCAGCGAACGGATCCGAGCCACCCAAGCTGATAGTTCGGCCAAATTCCGTTGTTGCCGCGACCGTGACAATGGGATGCCACCGGCTTGTTGGTTGTAGCCATAGATGTACATGTACGGGTTGAACATTCGCTGCTGGGAGTTTGGATCGTGGCTGGCCGTCCAGGCTCGCAAAAATTCGTGAATCAAATCCCGCGCAATTTCCGGCTGTTGTTGGGCGACTTTTTCGATTTGAGGAAACGCCTTTTCTTCCTCGTTGGCCTTCAGGTACAGCCTCGCCAACATGGTTGCTAACCTCGGTTGCAGCTCCGGATAAATCACGGCCGCCCATTCGGCACTTGGTTGCAACTCCAGCAGATCCAATACAGGGATCGGAGCGGCACCGCCCTGCATTTGTCCACCAAACCGGGGGTCCATGGAATCCATGTAAAAAAAGTTGCCGAAACGATCGTACTGCATCATGGAGTTCTGATTCGAGTTCTGGGCATAGGCATGAGTCACTTCGGCTTCTTTCAACCACTGAGCCGCCAGTAGCGAAAGCGTCTCTTGCCATTGGTTCGCTTGTTCGCCGGTCGATTTGACCAGCGCTTCGGCGGCCTTGTTTTGCAAGTTCAAGATATTTTTTCGCCGATTCGATTGGCCGATCATCGTGGGCATTTCACTGGCCGAGGCGATCCCAAGTTGCGAAAGGATTCGAATCCCACGTTCCAGGTCGTTTGTAAAGCTCGCGTCCAGCCAGGCTTGTCCCAATTCTTTCTCAACCAATGTCGACAACTCCACCGTCCGTTGCAGCACGACTTTTCTATCGTCGGACGTCAGGTCGACCGAGGCCAACAAGCGTTGATGAACTTCCCACGATTGAGTCAGCAAGGCCGGCTTGTTGTCTTGGGCATACTTCGTATCAAAATACCGAGCCAACAGTTGGAGGCCCAAAACCGAAATCGAATTTTCACTGGGCCAGGTTGGCAAGAACTCGACGGCCATATCGGGCAGTTCCGCTGCCAGCAACAACAAAGCCGCCGCTTCGCGTTTCTCGACTTCCGTTCCTCCCAGCCATCGCGTTCCTGCCTGCAATTGCTGGGTCAGGCCATCCAACAGAAAACCTTGGCTGCGGCATCGCGCCAAAATCATGGCCAATTGATTGATATCGGACTCTTCAAGTTTTTGCGAGGAGACATTGGCCAACGCGAGCACATCGGTAGGTCGCAGCACGTGGCTGGGCAGCGCGGCGGATGGAATTTCATTTCCAGCGGCAGCGATCACAGGCGTCGCAGCCAGCGACTGAAGGAGCTTTTGATAAACCTGTTTTGGTTGGTCGTCCGGCAGTCCCGCCACATAGTTGGCCACGGCGTCCCACCGACCTAAAGTGACATGTCGCGAGAATTGTTCGACTTCGACATCCAAGGCCTTTGTCTGTTCGGCAATCTCGGCAGCCTTCTTGGCCGCTGCCTCGGCGGCCGCCGCTGCTGCGGGATCCGTGGGTGTCGCCGTGTCGGTCGGGGAAACACCAGTTGCGGCACTGGGGTCTTCTTCTTGCGACACGGGCTCGGGCGGTAATTGCTCCTTCGCCCAGGCGGCCAGAACTGCGGCAGGGCTTCGATCGAAATTTAATGCCAACAGCTTTTGCAATCGCACGGCCTTGGGATCAAACTCGCCGTTGGAAGCGGTGTCCGTCGAGGTAGCCGCAACAGGCATCGGTTGCCCGTCGGAACCGATCACCACGGCTTGCGGCAGTGGAACGCTGGCCCCATCCTGCAACGGCACCGGAAGGCTTGGTGCCGAACGAAGTGGAAGGGCACGCAGGACTGTTTGAGCATGTCCTTCACCTGAGCCAACACTGAAGACGACCAAAACAAGGACTAAGAAAACTCGCACGTCAAGTCGCTCCATGGTGGGCACTTCGTTTTGGGCACGTCAATGTGGGCACGTCAGTGTGGGCACTTCAATGTGGGCACTTCAATGTGGGCACGTTATTGCTTGTTGAACCACTGTCAACGATTGGTTTATGAACCGTTGTGTTCGCTAGGCTTTTGGAACGTGGCACCTTGTTTCGGCGGACCTTCTTTGGGCTTGCCGGGCTTCTTGCCTCGGCACTTGCCGCTCTTGCAGCCTTGGCATTGGCAAGGTAGCGGAAGGGCCTGCAATTCCGTCAAATCCATGCGAGCCAAGCGAACGGTGGCCTCCAGATCTTCGCGGCGTTTTTCCGCGACATCCGCGTCGCCCGACTCGTCGGCCATTTCACTGAGAATTCGATAATTCTGCCGAGCTGCTTCGACCTCGGGTTCCCATTCCTCGCGTCCAACCCCCTCAAGCCGCATCAACCAAGTGACGTAATACTGAGCGGAGGCCAGTGCCAACCGTGTTTCTTCCGCAATCTTTGTCTGACCTTCGCCGCTATCCACCAACTCTTGCATCAGAGCGTCAAGCGCCAAGCGAGCTTCCGGCAACTGGGTGTCCATCATTTGCGCTTTGGCTTTTTCCAACCGAAGTTGGCGCTGCAGTTCCAATTGCTGTTCCGACAAACCCGCAATCGCTTCGTCGAAACTATCGATCGCATCGCCCCATTTTTCAGTTTCCACATTCAAGCGAGCTCGCGTGACGTTTGCGTTCAACAAATCGTTCTTTTCTAGCTCGCGACCAGGTCCAAGATGAAAGACGACCCCAGCCAAACCCACAAACAGCCAAGCTACTACGATCCATACTCGCATGACCAAACTCCTTTGTTAAACGGTACGCGGAAGCCCGAAGCGAACTCCTGGCCGCCAACTCGAACCCAACATCATCAAAGCCACTGGGAGGATTCCCAAAATCGAAGCGCCCACTGCGGAAGCCAACAGCGCCAATTCCCGTCGAGTCAACTCCCACCATTTCCGGTCGTTTCCGGAACCGATCAAACCCGCCAACGAACTGGAGGGAAGGTGCTTGACGTTGCCATCATGATACGCTCCCTGCAATCGGTTGGCAATTTGTCGCAGATTTGCCGAATCCTGCCGAGACTGATGCCCATCGATAAACTTGCCGACAACCGGATCCCCCACCCCAATGACCAAAACCTCACGGACGGACGCCGGCATTCGCGGCATCCCGGTCGCGGGCACGGACATCCCGTCGGTCAACACAATCACGGTCGTGCTCTTCGGATTCCAATGTTTTGCCAAGCGAGCCGCTTCGGTCAAACCCGCGAAGAGGTCCGTTTTCCCGGCGTTGAACCCTTGATAGATCGGCAGTTTCTCCATCATGTGCTGAACAATATCGAAGTCCGTGGTCTGATCCAGCAACGGTTTGGCTCCCGAATAAAACGCCACCAAGCTGATGCGGTACTCGCGAACGGGGATCCGATTCAGCACACTTCCGACCACTTGGGACGCTCGCACGCGTCGTTCTTGGTTCTTTTCTGGCCCCGCGTCTTCCAAGTGCATGCTGGGTGAAACATCCACAACCAACAAGAGGTTCTTCTGTTTTTTCGGATCCAGCTCAATTTGGCTGTGAATTTTGGGATCCAGAAACAGGAGGGTCACCAATCCCCAGCCCAAACAGCCAACCGCCAAGATTCGGAGCCAAGGTGTCGCGGCCACCCACCGCGCAGGCCGAGCCGTCGGTCCAAACGCCACGCGCGCCAAGCGACGACACCGCCGCCCATGGAGCCACTCGGCCACAAACATCAATCCCACGGCAACCAAGGCCGTGATCTCCGCCAACATCACCATGGCGTGTACCTCCAGCCAAACGACGAGAGGATGAACCCGACCAAGCCAACCAGGCCTGTAACGCAAAACGGCCAAAAAAAGTCTTGGATATCGGCGACCGTTTGTTCCATTTTTACCGTCTGCATCTGATCGATCCGCTGGAAAACTTCTTGCAAACCGACATCGTCACCAGCGGCAAACGAACTTCCACCCGTGATGGTACAGATCGAGGCCACTTCGGGCGGCGTTTCCCCTTCGCCGATATGCACGCCAAACACGACAATCCCCGAGCGTTGCAGCTCGCGCGCGACGATCTCGTCTTGCCCGTTGTTCAAGTCCGCACTGGCGCCGTCCGAAACCAGCAGGATCATGCGGTCGCCTTCTTCCCGTTGTTCCAAATGCTCCCGACATTGTCGCAACGCGCCACCGATCATGGTTCCGCCCCCAATGGAAGTCATCATTTGTTCGGGCCGAATAAATGGAGCCGCTCGTTTGAACGCGGAAGGATCTTCCGTCAGGGGAATCCAACCAATTGCGGACTGGCCAAACAACGTCAGGCCATACGCATCTCCCGACCGCAGGTCCACGAATTTGGCGATCGCGTCCACCGCCGCATCGAAACGAGTCGCGTCGCCAAACGTCGCCGTCATGCTGCCGGACAAGTCCAAGCAAAACTCAATGTTCGTCAACACTCGTTTCGATTGGGGGACGCTCAATTGCCGAGGACTGGCCAACAACATCACGGCCACCGCCAGAATCAAGCACGGCACCATTTGCCAAAGATTAAGCCAAAAACGCCACCACCGTCCATTCGTTTGACGGCCATGATCTTGGGGAACCACGACTTGGCCCAGTGGTTGCAACCAAACCCATACGGCCAATCCCAATGGTATGAACAAAGCCAGGAGCACTGGCCAATACCCAAACGTCATGCCGAAACTCCCGAGCTTGGTTCCGAGGTCGTCTGCGGCAGTGTCCCCGCCAATTCGCCAGGAACCTCGAGGCCGTTGTAGGGAGCCAACAATTCGCCCAGCGGCGCTTTGGGATCGCGGCCAGGACTGTGGAGCCACCGTTCCATTTGCTGCAGCAAGGGACCGGCCAATTCGTGCTTGCGCAGTTCCATCAACGCCTGCCGTGGTTGCAATTCTTGCAATCCTAACCGGCGCCGCCAAAATTCCACCAGCCACCGTTCTAATTCGGCCAATTGGCGACTATCCAATTGCCCAGCTGCCGCGGCCTGCAATCGAGGGTGCAGCAAGTCCGCCAACGTTCGTGCTTTTGCGGCCGTGCCGACTGTTTCAATGCGGCGTTTGGGCCAAAAGATAACGGATAACAGAACCAGTACCCAAACGACAAC
Source organism: Pirellulaceae bacterium (assembly GCA_041741535.1). GTDB lineage: Bacteria > Planctomycetota > Planctomycetia > Pirellulales > Pirellulaceae > M30B19. The sequence continues at coordinate 7,229 of JBGSJV010000105.1, read as the reverse complement.
CGCCAATATGACCCAGAAGCGGTAACTACCCAACCGCGGCCACGTCAATTCCAAATCATGCGGCGGAATGTGCCCCGCTTCCAACACCGAAACCACCTCCACAGGAATTTGCGGCAGTTCGCCCAACTCGCTTCCATCCACGCGTTCCAACGCGTCCCGCAAATCGTAACGACCGGGCTCCAAGGCCATGTAGGTCAAATTGTAGCGGTGGGAATCGCCATGCGAAAAAGAATCAACGATCCGCACGACAATCGGCGCATCGCGATCGTCGAGCGGTTTGACTCGCAATAACGACCCGGGCAACAACACTTCTTTCAGGCGGCCAACCGAACCAACGGTTGCTTGACTTCGAGTCGCTGTCGTCGGTGGCTCGACTTCCTGAGCCCATCCCACGACCGCACTCAGCGCCAGCCAAACAAATCCAACCAACCGAACTTGGACTCGCGCGAAATCACTGCAACATCCTTGAGTTCTCATCGCACACCTCGTCCCAACAATCCACGTGATTTAAAAAAGTGACGTAGTCGCTGGACAAACGGTTGATCCGTGCGAATCTGCAAATGATCGACTTGTCCGCGGCGCAAGTCGGATCTCAAAGCTGCTTGATCGATCCCTAAACCGCGGCCACTCGACACAAACTCGCGTCCTGTCTCCGCTTCTTGGCCGCGAAACCAGCCCACGCCGCGCAGCGATTCCTCGCCGGGGTCCATCAGCTGCAAAGCAACACAATCGTGTTGTTGGGCCAATTGTTTGAACGCGGGAATAGCCGCGGGTTCGTGCAAGTCGGAGAGCACCATCAGCAACGACTTTTCATGGAGGATCGCGCCCAGCTCGGCCAACCGACGCGTCAAACGCGTCTCTTCATCCACGCGGTAATGTCGCAATTGATGCAACCATTGCAAAATGCGGTCGCGCGAAAGGCTGGGCGAATACCGCAGTTCTCGCTGACCCACACCGACCAAGGCCACCGGACTGACTCGCTCCAAACAAGCCATCGCCAAGCCACCCGCCAGATGGACCGCCAACGCGTATTTACTCATCTTGGCCGAACTGACGGTCATCGAGGCAGACGTGTCCACCAACAAGTAGACGGGCAAGCGTTTCGGAGATTCGTACTCTTTGATGTAGTACTTCTTCGTTCGCGCGGTTACTCGCCAATCGATCGCTTTGACCGGATCACCCGGTTGATACGGTCGCGACTGGGCGTATTCGGTACCGGACCCAACAAACGGCGAGCGATCCGTTCCATAGCTCAGACTATCGGCCAAGCGTTTGATCGCGATCACGAACTGCCGCGCGTTGAGATGATCGACCGAATCTAATGAATATTGCATCGCCAAAGTGCCCCACTAGATCGTGCCCGACGTCATGCCCATATCGTTGAGAATCGAGTTCAAGACATCTTTGCCTGTGACACCATCCGCGAGCGCTTCGTAGTTCAAACGGATTCGATGCAGCAAAACGTCGTCTGCCAACAGATACATGTCTTCCGGAATGACGTAGTCCCGCCCGGAGATCAGCGCCCGAGCCCGCGCGGCTTTCACTAAAGAAATTCCCGCTCGCGGACTTCCGCCAATTTCGAGATGTGGATGGATTCGAGTCCGATTGACCAACTCGACCACATGATTCAGGAACACGTCGCTAACATGAATTTGATTGACGGCTTGCATCGCCAAGATCAAATCTTCGGAAGTCCCTACCGGTTGCTCTTCCAGAATATCAAATTCCGTTCGAGCGATCGCGCCTTGGTCCTCGCGTCGAATCCCCAACGTGATATTGCGCTGCAAAATTTGCAACTCTTCACTGGGGGTCGGATAATGCAAGCGATGACACAACATGAAGCGGTCCAGTTGCGCTTCCGGCAATTCAAAGGTTCCGCTCTGTTCGATCGGATTTTGAGTCGCAATAACCAAAAACGGAGCAGGCAACTTGAATGTCGAATTGCCGATCGTGACCTTGCGTTCTTGCATGGCCTCCAACAACGCACCCTGAACTTTGGGCGCCGCACGATTGATTTCGTCGGCCAGTAATAGATTGGTAAAAATCGGTCCTTGGTGAATGCGAAACTCGTGCGTGCGTTGATCCAGAATTTCGGAACCCAAAATGTCCGAGGGCAACAGGTCGATCGTGAACTGAATCCGTGAGAACTTCAAGTCGATCGTCTTGGACAATGCCGAGACGAGCAAGGTCTTGGCCAACCCCGGCACACCTTGCAACAACAAGTGGCCACCCGTAAACAACGCGATCAAGATCCGCTCGACGACCACATCCTGGCCAACGACCACGGTACCAATCCGCTCGCGAATTCGATCAACAAATTGATAGACGCGTTGGTAGTCCTCAGCAGAGGCACTGGACGCCAATTCAGCGAGCGGCGGAGCATGCGACATGAATTCCTCGGTGGTACGATGCCAAGTGGGCGAAGTTTTGATTCAACTTCGACTTGGCATTGTATCCGACGGACGTGGTCGCTTCAATTAAACTACTGCTTTGTCACGACTTAATTTTAGGGTGGGTCTGGTAAAGGGGTCAGGAGGCAATTGCCGGAAGGCCCTGCGGGTGCTTCGCACAATTGACTCCTGACCCCTTTACCAGACCCCCATTATTAGCTGTGACAAAGCACTTCGACGAAATCAAGCGAGGTGGCTTAAACTTTGCGAGAAAAGCCAATTTTGCCTAACGCTTGATAAACTTCTTCCAAAGTCTTTTCGCCGAAGTTGGTAATTCCCAACAGGTCGTCCGGCGAGGTCCGCAACAAATCGCGAACCGTAAAAATCCCGCGTTCCTCCAAACAATTGGTCGTTCGCACCGTCAGACCAATTTGAGCCGTGCTCATTTCCAATTTGATTTCCAGATCTCGTTCGCGTTCTTCGGCCGCACTGAGAGGAATACGAGTCTTTGCCATACCGGAGTCCTTTCCTTTGATTAAAGTCTTGTCAATGATTGGCGGTGCACCCTGACACCGTCCAAAAACCCAACCACAGCCTACCCAACGAAAAATGGTGCGGCAAGTACCGAACCAGTCACATGGGCACGTTACGTCACCTTCGAGTCTTTATTATACTGCGACCGTTCTCTCCCGTGTGCGCTGAACCCGCTTGATTCTCAACGCCAAGCAAGAAAAATTTGACCAGGACGCTAGCAACTAAAGGATTGGCCGGAATGAACGATACCAGCGACTTTTTCGCAGACCACCATGCCGAAATTTTTCTGGGCCTGAATCAACAACAGGCCCAAGCAGTGTCCATCATCGACGGACCGCTGATGATTTTGGCTGGCCCAGGGTCCGGGAAGACGCGCGTCATCACGCATCGAATTGCCTACATGCTGCAGCAGGGTATCCCAGCCGATCGCATCCTGGCGTTGACTTTTACGAACAAGGCCGCCAACGAACTGGGGCACCGAATCCAACGACTGGTTTCTGGCCAGTTTGTTTGGGCGGGTACCTTCCATCGATTCTGCAGTCGATTGTTGCGGCAGTATGGATCGTTTGTTGGCTTGAGTGATAACTTTTCGATTTTGGACATGGACGACGCGACGAAACTGTTCTCGCAAGCCTGGGACGAAGCGGGAATTGATGACGGGTTCGTCTCCACTTCGGCGGTTCAAACCGAGATCTCGAACGCCAAAAACGCGCTGATCCGCGCGGAAGAATACCGTGGACGACTGGGCAATCCCGTGGGAAAAGTCGCGGAAAAAGTCTATCCGATTTATCAGAAAAAGATGCTCCAATGCAACTCGGTGGACTTCGACGATCTGCTACTCTGGACCGCGATCATTCTTCAAGAAAACGAAGAACTCCGCGAGCGATTGGACGAACGCTTTGGTTATATCATGGTGGATGAATATCAAGACACCAACTTGGCTCAATATGCCATCGTCAGGTCGCTAAGTAACCTTTATCCCAACTTGGCCGTCACAGGTGATCCCGACCAATCGATCTATGGCTGGCGGGGGGCCAACATTGGGAACATCCTGGGGTTCGAACGGGATTACCCCCAAGTGCAAGTTGTGCGGCTGGAACAAAACTATCGCAGCACACAAAAAATTCTTCGCGTCGCCGATCGACTCATCGCTAACAACCGTTTGCGAAAACCAAAGCGACTCATTGCGACGCTGGAAGTTGGACAACCGGTTCGTCTGAAGGCGTCGCCATCACCCCAGGATGAAGCTCTGTGGATCGCTTCCGAAATCAAAACGCTGTTGGCGGAAGGAGTTTGGGAACCCAAAGATTTTGCGATCTTCTACCGCGCCAACTGGCTGTCGCGAAACCTGGAGCACGAATTGACTTCGGCCGGCATCCCCTACCAATTGGTCAACGGCTTCGAGTTTTACCAACGTAAAGAAATCAAAGACTTGGTCGCCTATTTGCGATTGATCGTCAACCCTAAGAACGATGTCGCATTCGAGCGAGTCGTTAATTCACCGTCGCGAAAGATCGGCAAGGTAACCCTCGATCGATTGCACGAGCTGGCTAGGCAGTCACAATGCAGCCTGTTGGAGGCCTGCCAAATGGCAATGGCCAACCCCAGTAGTTTGGGGCGGGCCGCCGCGAGTCTTCAACGGTTTGTTGCCCAAATTGAAAAACTGCAAACCGTGCCTTGGGATCTTGTTCGACCGGTTCTGGAAGCCGTCCTCGACGTGACGGGTTACGCCAAAATCCTCGAAGCGGACCAAACAGAAATGTCCAGCGAACGTCTCGGAAATATCGACGAGTTGTTGGCGGCCGCTGACGAATTTGATAAACAACACCAGGTCGACGGCGGATTGGAAGCGTACTTGGAAACTGCCGCCTTAGTTAGCGATACCGACAAATTTGATGGCGACATCAACCATGTCAAAATGATGACCATGCATGCGGCCAAAGGTTTGGAATTCCCGTGTGTCTACATTGTGGGCGTCGAGGAAGGAATTTTGCCTCATGAACGAAGTCGCAAAGATGAAAAGGATGTCGAGGAAGAGCGGCGTCTGTTTTTTGTCGGCATCACGCGGGCGCAGAAAGAACTGACGCTGTGCCATTGCGATGGACGAATGCGGCGCGGCACCTTCGCCATGGCTCCCGCCAGTAGCTTCTTGTTGGAAATCGCCGGTGCGGATGTCGAGCGAATCCGTCCGTCAAGTTACAGCAAGAACTTCAACAAGTGGCAGAACGAACCTCGGACCGGTTTTCAACCGCCCCCGCCAACTGAGCGAGATTGGATTGAAGACGAATGCGGTGGAGCCTCTTTTGATGTGCGGGATTTTGGAGACGATCCAACCAGTCAACTGCAAGAAACGAATGAGGTGAAACAGCCGCCGACAAAAACGTCCGATCGCCACGCGTTGGCGGTGGATTCTCACTCGCTCGAGGTTCCGGGAGCTTGCGCGGCAATGGTAGCGCCTCGAAGCAACATCAAGTCGACACCGCGAATTTCAACCGCGGCGGATCTCTATTCGGAAAACGCACCAACCCATTCGCTGGACATAACCGCGACCAACGCCGACAAAAACCAAGTGTCCGGGTCACGAGATTTTCATGTCGGTTGCTTGGTCCAGCATCCCGAATATGGACCGGGCAAAGTGGTCGCTGTCGCTGGGTCGAAGACGAAACCGCTAGTTTCCGTCTACTTTTTCTCGGTTGGTCAAAAGAAGTTTCGAGCCGATTTTTGTGATCTAAAGGTTATCAGTGGCCCTCGATCCTAAGTTTTTTTGGAAATTTACCAGCCCACCTCGCTTGTTCGCCTCGATTGTTGGCTAAAATAGTGAAGTGAGCCGGGTTTTTCAGAACAATTGGCGGTAATTGCTAGACAGAATAATTGCAGGAACCAATGACCCAACAACCAAATGAACAAGACGGGGCGAAACCGCCTGGCAAAAAATTTCATGGCACGTTAATTCCGATCGGCGGCGGCGATAACATCCCGTTGCTCCGGACGAGATTGCGAGTCGGTCGCCGCGATGGTTGCGACATCGTGCTCCCTTTTTCAAATATTTCCGGACACCATTGCCTGTTAGAAATCCACGAAGGCTATTGGTTCGTTCGTGATCTGAACAGCCGAAATGGGGTCAAAGTCAACGGGCAAAAAATCATCCCCGGACTGAAAAAACGCTTGGACCCCGGTGATGAATTGGCGATTGCCAAAAACGTCTATCGTTGTGATTACGATCCCCTCGAAAATGGCGCTTACGGGACGCCGCCCCAAGACGAACAAGCGGAAGCGTTTTTCGAACGCTCACTGCTCGAGCGGGCCGGTCTGAAACGCTCCAAAGAACAATAATCCGCAAGTTGTTCCTTTGGTCGTCTCGGTCCGTCGGATGGCTTCCCGATCGTGGCGAGAATCGAGCCGAATCTCGAATGATTGCCGTTTCCACGACCGCAAATCCTTGCGAAGTCGCACCGTTCACTCTAGACTGTTGTCACCTGCCAACGCCGGTTCAAATCCACAGGTTTGCCGGCTATTTTGCCCAGAAACGCTTCGGTAGCACGGTTTAGCTGGTGCCGATGTGTCGTAGGAGGATTTGACCGTGGCCGATCCACCGACATTTGCTAGACCGAATTTGCCACTTTCCGGGATGATCAATCATGATTCAAGGTTGGACTCGAGTTCAAATTGCAAATCGCTCCTGGCTTTGGGTCAGTGCGGTAGGCTGCCTTTTGCTTTGCGAGAACATCGGGTGTTCGAGTCGAACCGAATTCAATCGCAGTGACTATCAAAAAGTCACCAAAACCACCGCTGAAGGGCCAAGACAACTGCCACCAGGGAGTTTTGGAAGCGGAGCCATGCAATACGGTTCCGGGATGATGCCTTTTGGCTCTGGCGCGATGCCCTACAGCTCTGGTGCGATGCCCTACGGCTCTGGTGCGATGCCCTACGGATCAGGCGCGATGCCCTACGGGTCTGGTGCGATGCCCTACGGATCAGGCGCGATGCCGTTTGGATCAGGCGCGATGCCATATGGATCAAGCGCCGTGTCGTTTGGTTCGGGAACCCCTTTTGGGTCCAGTGCGATTCGAGTTTCAGCACCGGCTGCCCGATCGGCAAACAAGTTCCCTCGATTTGGGTCCGCCTACCCGGTCCAGTAATCTCGGTCTTCGTCACCGCGATGTCGCAACGCTGTGAAGCATTTTTTCTGGTCAAAACAGGCCCGAATGGGCCGAAACAGCCTCTGCCGGTGTGCGCGAGCCACCGGTTAGCGTGACATCTCATCCAGAAAAGGCCTGAAAGGCCGACACAAGTGCTGAGCATACA
>JBGSJV010000104.1:0-22766 GCA_041741535.1 Pirellulaceae bacterium | reverse complement strand
GGCCCCACAACAACCTTGCCCCGATGGAATCACCACTTCCACTCCATTGCGAACCAAGACGGAAATCGCGGCCTTCGTGATCCGCGGCGCCAGGACATCTTGAGCACAACCGGTCAACAACACCACGCGGGCTCGGCGTCGCCCTTCAACTTTGGTCAAAGTGGGCCAATCGGCTTTGGCCGGAAGACGGTCCGGCAACAATTCGAGCATCGGGCGCAAGGTTGCGGGAAGCAGCCGTGCAAATGGCTTGAATAACCGGCCCGTGCGAATGGCCCATCGAAATCGCTCGGCGTACGGGAGCGTCGAATGCACCATAAAATCCCGCACGCGTTGCATCCAAGTTCTCGTACGTTGATGTTTCAAATGCCGGTATCCGGTGAGCAACTGATCGTAGTTGACTCCCGATGGGCAAGCGGTCATACACGCGGCACAGCCCAAACATTTGTCGATACTGTCGGCAATGTCCGCTGGTTGCAGCTCTCCCTCGAGCACTTCTTTCATCAAGAAGATCCGTCCCCGCGGCGAATTCTCTTCTTCGCCCAACAACTGATACGTCGGACAGGTTGGCAAGCAAAATCCGCAATGCACACAGGACGAGATGGCTTGGGTGACGGCGGGACCGTGTGCCCCGAGCTTCTCCGATTCAATTTCATGCAACATTAAAAAATCCCTAATCTTCCATGCGGATCAAACACGGTCTTTAGTCGCTCGAAGAACAACCGCCCAGGGGCAGCTCCACAAAATGCGTGATGACTGGGGCCTTGAACGACTTGCCCCAACATCTGCAACTCCGACATGGCCTTGTGCAGTCGCTTCAGCCGAGCGATTTGGCTTTCCAACGCCTTGCTCCATTGCAGCCACGCGACATTGCCGCCACTGCCGTAAGCGCGTTGAATCTCCAGCTCCTCCACAACCTCGTCCAATTCGAAAATCCGGCGGAGCGACATTGGGACTTTCACCAGACACTGGTCGTCTTGGCCCCATAATCCATCGGCATACGCGGACCAAGCCTGATGCTGCTGCAGCCCTGTAAGGAAACTGCTGTAGTATTTGCTCAAGCGACTTTGAATCCGTTGTCCATGTTTGACTAAAGCATCCGTGTGTCCCGACAATCGCACCAACACCGAGCCCTCCCGTTGGACTTCGATGGCGTCCAAGTCCCAGGGATGTGTCAACAAGGTCGAAATGATCTCGACGGTCGCTTCCAATTGTTCGGACATGAAATGCAGCGTCATATAATCACGTGGTCGCGGAAAGACCTTAAACGTCACGTCAACAATCACTCCCAGGCGACCACAACTACCAACCATCAGTTTGGGAATATCGAACCCAGCGGCATTCTTGACAACCCGGCGTCCGCCGCGTCTCACCACGCCCATCCCATCGATGTATCGAACTTCCAAAATAAAATCGCGGAGTCCTCCGTGCCGCAAGCGGCCAGGTCCATGAATGCCGGACGCCACCAATCCCCCAATCGTCGAGCGACTGGCCAAATCCGTGCGATGGGCAGAATCGATGGTCGCCCCGGTGGGTACGTGATAGGGCGATTCGAACGGCAGGTACTGGCCGTGTTCGCCTAATACCGCCAACACTTCGGACACGGGAGTCCCGGCATAGGCCGTGATCGTGAATTCTGCGGGACGATATTCGATGATGCCGCGCAAGTATGTCGTCTGAATCCGATGCAACGGCCATGTAGTCGCCTTCACCGGCCCATGCGTGTCGTCGGTTATTCCCGCTTCATTCGCGGCGGACCATGGCAACATCGCGGCCTTGGTTCCCCCGCCCAGTATCAGGAACCCTTGCTCGGCCGGAGCTCGTTGCAACTGCTCCGCCCAATCTTCAATTTGTGTTTCGCAAGCCGTTGCTACAGACATCTCAACCTATCATCTCGAGGCCAATCACATCGCTCGTCATCTTTGCGCCGATCCACTACATGCGGGACGCAATCCCTTGACTCTCCAACGGATGCAAGCCCACCAATCGTAACGCCGGAGCTTCCATGTCAGGAAACATTTTTCCCCGGTTCGAGATTTCTTGGGGATCCAACGCGCGGCGCAGTTGTTGCATAAACTCCACATCCGATCTTCCGAACAGATCCGGCATGAACTCGCGTTTCTCCATGCCCACGCCATGTTCACCGGTAATCGAGCCGCCGTGGCCAATGCACAGTCGAATGATCTTGGCGGACAAAGCTTCCGCTTGTTCCAATGCTCCCTCGTGTCGTCCATCAAACAAGATTAACGGATGCAGGTTGCCATCACCGGCATGAAACACATTCGCAACGCGCAATCCACTTGCGGCGGAGAGTTGTTCGATCTCTTCGAGGACCTGTCCTAACTTCGTGCGCGGCACCACACAGTCTTGGACCAGAAAATCTGGTGAAATTAGCCCGACGGCGGAAAAAGCACTTTTGCGGCCCTTCCAGATCTTGGCTCGCTGTTCCGGATTGGCGGCCACCAAAATCGCCATCGGGCTAGATGCGTCCAACAATTGTTGCAGCTGAACTTTTTCGATTTCAACCGATTCGGTGGTTCCATCCAGTTCCACGATGAGGACCGCTTTGGCATCCGCTGGGTACTCGACACCAACCGCTCGCGTTGCAGCTTCCATCGACAGCGCGTCCATGATCTCCAGTGCGCCGGGCAGCAGGCCTGAAGCGACAATTTGTGCCACGGCGTCCCCCGCCTCTTTCATGCTGCGATATCCTGCCATCACGGTATGAAATGCGGCGGGCTTGGGCAACAAGCGAACCGTGATTTCGACCGCGATCCCGAACAATCCTTCGCTGCCGACAAACATTCCCATCAGATCTGGCCCCACGTGTTCCAAGCTAGAACCACCCAGCGCCACGATCTCACCATCGGGTAGAACCACTTTGGCGCCCAACACGTGATTGCTGGTCATCCCGTACTTCAAACAATGAGCCCCACCGGCATTGAAGGCCAAATTCCCACCAATGGTACAGATCTGTTGGCTGGAGGGATCCGGAGCATAATACAAACCGTAGTGCGCGGCGGCTTTGCTAATTTCCAAGTTGATCGCGCCAGGTTCGACCACCGCGGTACATTGCAGCGGATCCACCTGAAGGATGCGATTCATTCGATTAAGCGCGATGACGATCCCTTGGGCGTGGGGCACGCAACCGCCCGATAAACTGGTCCCGCTCCCGCGTGGCACGTAAGGAACTCCGTACGATTGACAGAGTTTTAATGTCGCCGAGATCTCCTCCGCGTCGTTTGGAACAACCACCGCGAGGGGACGAGATTGGAAGACCGTCAGTCCATCGCTTTCATAAGCTGCCAATTGACCGCGTTTGGTCAACACGCGCTCGGGCGAATAGATTTCGCTTAGTTTGGCGAGAAATTCAGCTCCCGCGATCGTCGGCGAATTCAGCGGCATGACTAATCCGATCGGAGTGCAAACGATTACTATTTCCGCAACCGTTCACGAATTATGGGGTTGGTGCGTTTCGCAAGTCGTTGGGTTGTGATTCACGAGCCCGCGAGCAACACCAAGTGTCTTTCAAATCCAGCAAATCGATCAAAATCGCTGCACGCACCCTACATCCATGCACGATAACTTTTTCCTGGTCTCCCCCATGGTTGAGTATACGAACCAGCTCCAAAATAGAGAATACGGCAACGGTTGCCACTTCCTGACGAGTCGCTCGCGTCAAGCAAATTCCGCACCCGTTTGTGATAACAGTCCTTCCAAACCCGTAAGTGCCCATGTTTTCCGCGCCTCCCAAATACGCCCTTGACCCATTGACGTTGTGGGTTGAAGAGAATTTCCTGTTGTCCCAGGTGTCGCTTCATGTTCTGCCCAGCGAGCGAGATGCCGTGTTCCTGGTCCAGGTCGCCCAAACACCCAGCTATATCTTGAAAATTGCCAATCCGGACGAAAGCTGGGATTTCCTGGAGGCGCAAAACGGCATGATGGAATGTTTGTCCGAACATACTTCGGACAGTTGCCAAGTGATCCCCAATCGCTTCGGAAAAACAATTGGCCAATGGGTTGATTTGGCAGGTCGTCCCTGTGCTGTTCGTCTGTTGACGTACCTCAGCGGAAATGTCCTCAGTCACGTCGCCTACCGATCCCCGGAATTGCTCGAAAACGTCGGACGTTACCTCGGCCAAGTCGACGCGGCACTGCTCGACTATCATCACCCGGCGTTGGTCCGAACCTTGCCCTGGGATCTGCAGCAAGGCCGACAAGTCGTGCAACAACTTCGGCGGCATGTCTCGGATGCGACACTCGTCGAGCAATTGGACCATTGCCTGCGAATTTATGATCGCGACGTCGCACCGGTCGCTGACGATTTGCCTCGCAGCGTGATTCACAATGACGCCAATGACCATAACATTTTGGTGCACGTCACCAACAACATCAAACTGGACCGAGTCTCCGGGTTGATCGATTTTGGCGATGCGTTGGAGACCTGGACAGTCGGCGAACTGGCGATTGCCTTGGCTTATTTGTTGTTGGATGTCGACGATGTCTGGTCGGTGATCGTGCCAGTCGTGCGTGGCTATCATCGGCAACGGCCGTTGACCGAAGTAGAAATGCAAGTCCTGTTTCCGCTGGTCCTGTTGCGACTTGGCACCAGTGTTGTCATGGCCGCTGAAGGCTTGAGTCGCGATCCGAACAATTCCTATTTGCAGATCAGCCAACAACCGGTGCGACGTTCGCTACCACGTTTGCTGACGGTCTCGCCTCGGTTGGCCAACGCGGTCATTCGTGATGCGTGCGATTTGCCGCCGGTGGCTTATGGAACCGAGTGGACGGAGTGGCTCGCGACACATCGCGGTCAGTTTTTGTTCCCCTTGGATCTTGATCCCGAGGCGGTCGGACATTGCCTGGACTTGAGCTGCGAAAGCGACCTGCTGAGTGCCTTGGGATGGCCATTGTCCGAGCCCGAAGTTTCGCACGCCATTGAGAAGACCTTAGCAGAACAACACGAAGATTACGGTATTGGCCTTTATTTTGAACCTCGAGCGATCTATCAATCCGCGCAGTTTGGCACCGCGTGTACTCCCGCTCAACGGCGTACGATTCATCTGGGCATGGATTTGTTTGCGCCGGCCGGAGTCGCTGTTCGCGCCGTTGCCGCGGGAGTGGTGCACGCCGTTGCAAAAATCGATCTGCCGCTCGATTATGGAACCTTGGTCGTTGTAAAACATGAATGGCCCGATGGTCCACCGTTTTTCACCTTGTACGGCCACTTGGCCACATTCGCGGATGCGGCCGCACCTCCATCGTCGCCGCTCGGACTTGGAACTCGCATGTCAGCGCCCGAAGTTGGTGCGCCGGTTGCTGCCGGACAATGCTTGGGTGTTCTGGGGACACCGGCGGAAAACGGTGGCTGGGCCCCGCACCTGCACTTTCAAATCCTGTTGGATGATCTGGGCGATCCAGTCGGCTTTCCGGGCGTTGGGCACGCGGAACTTAGCCGAGTTTGGGCGGCCTTGTCACCCAACCCACAATGGCTGTTGGATTTGCCCGCCTGCCGAACTGCGGAACACGAGCACCCCCCTACGGACGTACAGGCCGCCACACGGGCATTGCAAAAAAATCGAAACGCACGAATCGGTCGCAGCGTCCGACTCTCGTATCAAAAACCACTCCATCTCGTGATGGGGCATGGGGTTCACCTGTTTGACGCCTTTGGTCGCGAGTATTTGGATGCGTACAACAACGTTCCCCATGTCGGACATTCGCATCCTGAAGTGATCGCAGCAGCACAACGACAACTTCGGCTCCTCAACACCAACACACGCTACCTCCATCAACAGGCGCCCCGGTTCGCCGAGAATCTCGCGCGAACGATGCCCGACGGATTGGACGTCTGTTACTTCCTAAGCAGCGCCAGTGAGGCGAACGAACTGGCACTGCGACTGGCACGAACGTTTGCGGCCCATCAACACTCCACCGGCGGAACTACTTGGGAAGACTTGCCGCGAGATATCTTGGTGATGGACACAGCGTACCATGGGCACACCACGTCGCTCATCGATTGCAGTCCCTACAAACACGCGGGGCCCGGCGGTTGCAGTCGGCCCGACTGGGTTCATGTCGTCGATCTTCCGGACGTTTATCGCGGGCCGTATCGCGGCTTAGATGCCGGTGCACAATACGCAGCGGACGTGGCCAGAAAAGTCGCGGAACTTGTAGCTTCGGGTCGAACGTTGACCGCTTGGATGGCCGAGACTTGCCCAAGTGTCGGAGGGCAAATTCAATTGCCGCCCGACTACCTGTCGCGAGTCTACCAAACCGTCCGCGCGGCGGGAGGCCTTTGTATTGCCGACGAAGTGCAAACCGGTTATGGTCGTTTGGGCTCCGCGTTTTACGGATTCCAATTGCATGGAGTTGTTCCGGACATCGTTGTGTTGGGCAAACCGATTGGAAACGGCTATCCCTTGGCGGCCGTCGTGACCACTCGTGAAATTGCGGACGCCTTCGACAACGGCATGGAGTTTTTTAGCACGTTTGGCGGTAGCACCGTTTCGTGTGCCGTCGGTGATTGTGTCTTGAACCTCACGTTGCGAGACAACTTGCCGCAACATGCAGCGATGGTCGGAGAATTCTTGCATACCGAGTTTGCGGGGCTCCAAGGTTTGTTCCCTTGGATCGGCGATGTTCGCGGCCGCGGTTTATTCTGGGGCTTGGATATCGTGCGCGACCCACAGACTCGAGAACCGGACGCGGAGCGGGCTCGATTCATCAAGCAACGTCTATGCGATCGAGGTATTCTGATCGGCACGGACGGCGTTGCCGACAACGTCTTGAAAATCCGGCCGCCAATGCCGTTTTCGATTTCTAACGCGAGACAATTGCTCGAGGGACTTGCAGCAGCCTGTCGCGAATCACGTATCGGCTGATGTTGCCCACGTCCAATGATCGATTTGGCTGTGTGAATGAAAAGACCCGCAAACGGTCGATGCCGCTGCGGGTCGTTGTGGTCGAATCATGGATGCTGGATCAACGCGATATCAGGCCTTGGTGCGGATGTCGATCTTCTTGGGCTGGGCTTCTTTAGCCTTGGGCACATGGATCGTCAACACGCCGTTATCCAATGCCGCCGAGACGTTTTCGTTCTCGACTGGTTCGCGAAACGCCAACACTCGTTGAAACTTCCCGAACTTTCGTTCGCGTACATGCACATGATTCTTTTCTTCCGACTTCGTCTCGCTTCGTTGTCCGGTAACGGTCAACAGATCCTTCTTCAGCTCCACCGAGACATCTTCCGGAGCAAAGCCCGGTAGATCCAGAATCACCCTGAATTCGGCATCGTTCTCGATCACTTCCCAGTCGGGCGCCAAGGTGCTCGACGAGGCTGACTCGCGGAGCATCTTCGCTGTTGGGTTTCCTTCACCGAAGAAATGGTTCATCACTTGGTCGAAGTCCCAGACCAACGGATAACGCGACATGAGGGAACGACCTTCCGGACGATTACAGACTTGGCTATTGGTCATTTTTCAACTCCTGGTTGATGTTGTTGGTTCGCCGCAACGCCCACGAGCGTTCGATAAACCGACAAAATATGAGATTGGGAAAAAACAGCTACCACCGCAAAACCACAGGACGCGCGACCTCCCGTCGCTACCTGGATTTGGCGGCCCTACCCAGCAATGATCATCGCCGAAGACTGGTCATTGCAACCAACGTGCCAATCACCGGAATCCTGTTTTTCCCGGACCGAATTGGCCCAAGCCTGCACGACATGATTTGCAAAATCCTTCCTTCCCACGATCATTGGACATAAATCCTGTCAAAGTGGCAGAATTGCCGATGCGCCGTTGGCAGGGTGACAATTCGTGGAGACAAATAAGCACAAGATGTGGCCACTTGGTGAAACTTATGATACGAACAAGCTGTACGAGTACATGCAACCAACCGGGCGTTCGAGTCCTTTCGTGTTGCGTGTCCATGCTATCGCAATTGCCGTTTTTTCAGTCGGGAGTTTATTCGTGTTGACCCGAAGAATTGGTTGGGGGCTGTTCGCGTTCGTTCTTTTTGCCTACCCGCAGCCGCTGGGGTACGCTCAGGAATTGAAGCAAGGCTCCGAGAACAAGACGTCCGCGACGATCGAGCAGACGAATGAGCGACCGTGGAAACTCGCGGAACAAGCATCTCAAGAAAAACGGTATGAGGATGCAGCAAATCTTTACGCCGCTGCGGCTCGCGACCCGCGAGAAATGAAAGGGACATCAAGTTTTGTTCCAGCGATGTGGTTCAACTCGGCTCGCGCTTGGAACCTCGCCGGAAAATCAGACGATGCGTGGGTCGCCCTCCAAGAGGCAATGAAGCGCGGGTATCGAAAGATGGAATCGTTGTTGAACGATCCTGACCTCCAGTCTTTGCACGAGGATCAACGATGGGGTGAGGTCGTGGAATCCTGCCAGAAGAACGAAGATGCGTTTCTCGCAGCGATCCAACAGCCCGAGCTTCGAACAGAGATGTTGAAGCGAATGGTCGAAGATCAACGTGTCCGCACACAGGCGAACCTGGATCACGAAGAATTCGCCCGGGTTGATGCGAGCAATCTCGCCTTCATCAAACAGGTCATTGCGGAACACGGTTGGCCAGGAAAGGATCTGGTGGGTGAAGACGGAGCCAACGCGGCCTGGCTGTTTGTCCAACACAGCACGGACCACGAATTCCAAGCCGATTGCCTCCCCTTGGTGCGAACGGCCTATCAAAACGGCCAAAATACAGGACCACAACTGGCGCTATTGACCGACCGGGTCCTGATGTTCCAAGGGAAACCGCAGTTGTACGGTTCGCAGTTCCAATTAGTCGATGGGCAATGGAAGGCTTACACGATTGAAGAACCAGAGCACTTGGAACGCCGCCGAGCAGAAATGGGACTCGGGCCTTTTGCCGAATACGAAGCCCAAATCCGAGCAATGTCGATGCCAAAACCGGTCGACTCAAAATAGGTCCTGTGGACGACCGCGAGCCGGGATTCTCAGCCAAACGGGGCATACGTCGCTCTAGCTCCGAGGGCCCGCAATACGGCAAACGTCTCGGATGTTAAGGGATGACAAAGACCGAGATCGGCACAGAGAAATCTGGTCGTTAGACCTGTTCTCGCAGCGTTGTGAAGCTCAGTGCGCCTAGAATGCCACTGCCCAACACAAACACGATATCCACGATCATGTTCGAGTACTTGAACGGTGCCATGGCCAAATTACCGGACATGCCCATGATCAGATCCAACAGAAACAGGACAAACACCAGCAGAGAAACTACCAAGGCGATGATGCACAGGAGTTTGGGCATGAACGAACCTCAACGAGCGCCATTGGGAGTAGTGAAGTAGGACCGACCTAGTTCAGTATAACTAAGAAACCGAGTTTGTCAGCGCGTTCCTTGCCTTTTCCCCCGGATCTGCCGAGCTTTTTCCGCGCCGATTCTTCGGGCGGTAGCGATTTTACAACTAGGCTGTGTCCTAAATTGGGTCCGATCGTTTGGTGAGCAGGCAAGATTGCGGACAAAAACACATGAACGGAATGGATCAGACCCCGTTTCGGACGAAGCCGAACGTTGGCTCGCGGGTCGCTCAGAATCGCGTTATCATGGTTCACGAGTCCTCCCACAAATCGGCCGAGTAGGTTCGGATCTAGGACGGTCCCCAAAGGGTTCTGTCCCTTTGGAAGGCATGTAAAATTCCGGACAGAGAGGCATGACCGGAGAGGGGCCGACCCCATTGGGGACAAAGCCAAGTTGTCTAAAGCACTCGTTTGATCGACATTTCGATTCCCAGTAGAGAACCCCATCCGTGAGTCTTACTTCGACCCCAACGATAGCCTGTCAGGTTCAAAGTTCTTTGCGAGCTGAAATGCCCGTCGCGGAACGCTGGGCATATTTTGATCATGCTGCGGTGGGACCATTGACCCGCGCGGCCGCCCAAGCCATTCAACAATATTGTGGCCAAGTCTTAGAATCTGGCGACGTCCATTGGCCGCAATGGGCCGCCGATGTCGAACAAACTCGGGCTGTGGCCACGGAATTGATCGGTGCCCAACCCACGGAAATCGCGCTGGTCCACAGCACGACCGAAGGGATCACGATGGTCTCCGAGGGACTGGATTGGCGACCGGGCGATAATGTCGTCATCCCCGCCGGAGAATTCCCCACCAACATCTATCCTTGGCTCCACCTACAAGCGCGGGGTGTCGAGGTACGACAAGTCACAATGCCAGAGATTGTCTGGGACTATCAGCGGTTGGCCGATGCCTGTGACACACGCACGCGACTCATTAGTTGCTCGTGGGTTGGATATGCGAATGGCTTCCGCTGCGATCCCATGATCGTCAGTCAGATTGCCCGACGTTTCAACGCATTCTTTTTGCTGGACGCCATTCAGGGGCTCGGTGTGTTCCCGCTTGATGTGAAAGCGGCAGGCATCGATTTCCTCTCGGCCGATGGACACAAGTGGATGCTGTCCCCGGAAGGCGCGGGCCTGGCTTATATTCGCCATGATCTACTCGAGCGTTTGCGACCCAACATTGCGGGTTGGAACAGCGTCGAAGGCCGATTCGATTTTCAAAACGTCCAACTTCAATTCCGCGCCGAGGCCGCTCGCTACGAGGCTGGTGCTCAAAACATGGTCGGGCAATTGGCATTTGGCGGCAGTTTGCGAACATTGCGTCAGGCCGGTCTTTCCGCAAACAGCTGGGCGTTGGCCGAGCAAGTGCTTCGTTCGGCCTCGTATCTGATTCGACAGCTGATCAACTTGGGCGCCGAAGTCCTGGAACTTCCCGAACACGTTCGCTCGGGAATCGTCATGTTCCAACTACCGGGGCACGACCCGATGATCGTCCGCCAAAAACTACTGGACGCAGGAGTCGTCGTCAGCTGTCGAGCAGGTCGACTGCGCGTGGCCATCCATGCTTACAACGACGACTCGGACTTTGCTCGTTTGCTCAACGTCTTGGAAGGACTGCGTCGATGAAGATCGCAGTTTATACGGGTTCGTTTGATCCGATTACGGTTGGTCACCTCAATGTGATTCAGCGTTCGAGTCGTTTGACGGAGCAATTAATTGTCGGAGTGGGGATCAATGTACAGAAATCCGAACTCTTCACGCCAGAGGAACGCTGCGAATTGATTCGGGAGAGTATTGCGAACCTACCCAACGTCGAAATCCGGACATTCCAAGGTTTGGCGGTCGATTTTGTTCGACAATGTGACTCAAACGTCATGATTCGCGGCGTTCGCCCCCTGACAGACATCGATGCGGAATTCACGATGACCAGTGCCAATCGACAATTGGCTCCGGAGATCGAAACGGTGTTTTTGATGTCCGACCCCAGTTTTTCTCACGTATCCAGTTCTTTGATCAAACAGATCGCACATTTGGCCGATGACGAACAATTGGCCAAGTTCCTGCCGCAACCAATTATTCAACGCGTCCGCGAACGGCTCAACGCTCGCCGCCAACAGGCATCCAGTTAATCGCAATACCGTTCAACAAAGGACGGTAGAAAACGCATTCCATGGACCACGATCATCAAAAAGCACTCCCTTTTCGAGGATCGGCAGACAGCACATGGAATGGGCTGCTACTTGTAAACTGCCGGACCAACTTAACCAACGGAAGGTTGTTTTCTGGACTGGCGATTGTGTATAATGCCGAAGCAAGTGCCCAGATATGGACGATTCTGATTCGCCCGTTTGGTCAATGATTTGGAAGTGTGTGTTTCCCTGGTGGGGGCCACGGTCTTCAAAACCGGTGGACGGTGCGATAAGGCACGGTCGGTGGGTTCGATTCCCATACACTTCCGTTGTGCGAAAAGGAAAGAAATGCCGCCACAAATGATCTATTTTTTGTCGCTGGTTTCGCTTCTGTTTTTGGGTTTTGCCGATGTTGTTTCCGGCCAAGAGCGTTTGGAAATCGGCACCGAGGCGCCTGCCTGGAAAGATTTGGTGGGCACCGACGATCAAAAACACTCGTTGGCAGATCTGAAAGACTTTGATTTGGTCATCGTCTGTTTTACTTGCAACGAATGCCCCTACGCGATCGATTACGAAGAACGGTTGATAGCTTTGCACCAGCAATTTCAACAGCCGACCAAGAGCGGACTGAAAGTCGCCGTGGTGGCCATCAACTCCAACGACACGCCGGCCGACCAATTGGAGAAGATGAAGGAACGAGCGGAACAAAAACAATTTCCCTTCCAATACCTGCGCGACGAACAACACGAGGTTGCCAAAGCCTTCAAAGCAACGTACACGCCCGAATTCTTTGTGTTGGATCGCGAACGAAAGATCCGCTACCAGGGTGCTTTGGACGACAAAACAAAGGCCGAAGAAGTCACCGAGCAGTTCGTGGTTCTGGCGATTGAGGCGTTGGGAAGCGGCCAGGAACCAGCAACCACGTTCCATCGAGCCCGAGGTTGCAAGATCAAATTCCCCCGACCAGCTCGCGATCTTTAGAACCTAATTTCGTTCAAACTTGGCACACGCGGAAGCCGTTTCGGGCCCTGACTTAACTCCACGGTCGCGTACGCGTACGGCTATCGGACAAACAGACCGAACTTGGGAACGGTTAAGAAATACTCAACAAACCGGCCGAACACGCCCGTTAAAACCGGCAAATCAGGGGCTTCCGGCAAATTCGAGGGCATTTCAAAAACACTTCGATGGACTTTCTTCACACTGCCTGACAAAACGATCGTTTTTTGATTAGTTTAATGCAAATCGGTGGCAACCAACTCGTGTTCCACAGGCCGCCAAACCATTGGGCAACACCCGCATGAACCTGACACAATCGGCAAACGTACCCCGAACGATCCTGCTTCCCTACGTGATTTTGGGTGGCTTGCATCTGCCTTTATTGTTGATGTATCTGTTTCGTGATTTGTGGTCCGACTTGAGGGCGCACTACCATTTTTTCCCATTTTTGCTGGCGAGTATCGCCTACTTGATTTGGGATCGATGGCCGCGGGAGACCAGCAATCCGCTGAGAGTCAGTTCCGCCAGCGCGGTACTGTTTATCCTTTCAGCATTGATTTTGACGACCGCGATTCTCTTTTTAGAACCGCCGTTGGCAGGTCTCAGTTTTGCTTTGGGGCTTTCCAGTTTCTTGCTGCGCATCAAGGACCTGACAACCGGCGGATCGCTGTTTCCAATTAGCACGTTGATGTACGTCTTGGTCCACACGCCGTTTGGAGTGCTGAATGAAGATCGGCGAATCATCACCGTGTTGCAGCAATGGAGCGCGGGAATTACCAGCATCCTGTTGGACATCGTGGGCGTGACGCACGACATGCCAGGGACGATCTTGCGAACCTCGGAACGTAGCTGGGGCGTCGAGGAAGCTTGCAGTGGTGTCCAATCGTTTTACACGCTGTTGTTTTGCAGCATGTTTCTCACGGTCTGGTTGCGCAGGTCCGCGCTGCGAGCTGGCGTTTTGGTGGGCTCGTCGTTGTTCTGGGCGTTGGTGATGAACACGCTGCGGATTTTCTCCATTCCAGTAGCGCATTTTGGTCTTGGGATGGACCTTTCGACCGGTTGGCAACATGCGGCGTTGGGATACGCGACGCTAATCCTGGGCATTTTTATGCTTTATTCAACGGATCAATTTCTCGAGTTCTTATTAGGGTCCATGGACTCGGAAAAGAGCGGTACAGAAACGGAAGCCTCCGCAGTTGGGCGATTTTGGAATCGGTTTGTCGCCGGGCGTTCCGCTTACATTTCCGAAGACTGGCAACCGGCCGCCAAATGGTCTTACGTTCACTATGGGTTTGTCGCAGTTCCGTTGCTCATGAGCTTGGTCCTATCGCCTGGATTGATCAGCTTGGCGAGTTCACAAGGGGTTGACTTCTTTCGCAGTGACGTGGTCATGAAAGTCGACGAAAAGTGGCTTCCTGCCGAAATTGATGGTTGGCAGCTAGAGCGATACGAAACGGCGACTCGCGAACGCGGAAGCGATCTCGGTCAACGTTCGGACGTTTGGTATTACAGTGGCCACGGCATGATCGCAACCTTTAGTTTCGATCAAGCGTTCCCAGGTTGGCACGAACTTACCACGTGTTACCAGAATAGCGAAACCGGTTGGCAAGTTCTTGATTTGGGTCGTGGTCGCGTGCGACTGGTTGAGAAGCTGCCGAATGTGGCCAACGCTGTCGAAGAGACGGAAGTCTCTCTCGTGCAGGTCGACTTGATCGAACCAACATCAGGCCGCGGCGGGTATTTGTTGTTCGGCCTGGACGACGCCGAGGGCGCCGCAATCAATGCTCCTGGAGATTGGTCGTTCATTACCTCGGTTATGGAAAAATTGAAGAATCGCTTTGCTCATGAAGTCCGCGCCAGTTTCTTCCGCAGTGAAGGCTATCAGACTCAAGTCTTTATCTCACGGAACGTGTCGGGCGAAGAACGGGCGGAATTGAAGAACCTGTATTTGAAACTGCGGTCGATTGCCCAAGCCAAAATGCGCGAAGCCAAACAAAACAATCAGTTTTGGAACACTTCCGAATTGGTGAGTATGCACAATGCAGAAAAGGCCAACGAAGACACAACACAAACCTCGCAGAATCCTTAGTCGTTAGTCGAATCCAAGACTTGGGATTTGTCGCGAAATAAGTTTCGGATTTCGAACGTCGAAAGCTCTGGATTGACGCTCGCTGGCCCTGGGGTTTGAATGATTATTGATTATTGCAGAATGAAAAATTCAAAAGGTACCAAACGTCTCGTTTCACGCATTCCGTGAGCAAGCAATGGCTGCGAGCATTTTGCATTTTTCAATTTCCATTTTTCATCACTCATTTCTTAGCCGCGTTTGAACCAAAGACGATCATTTGCCTGGCTGGCGGACTTCCCACGGATGGCAATGCCGAACTGCGGATGAATACATTCGCTGCCTGCGGTTGCGAAATGAAGACCGTCAAAGTATCAGCTCGGAAGTTAGACCATGGCAGTCGGACAAGTTGCTGTCGGTCAAGGAAGTGTCCGCGGTCGGTTCATCCGCAGTTCGGCATTGCCATCCGCGGGAATTACCAAACGCTCGCATTTTGCCGCTTTGTGGCTCAAGCCATTTGGCGGCTCAGGACAGTTGGAATCTCGGCATATTCGATGATAGGGGCACTCAGATTTACCAAGGTCGGACTCTCCCCAATCCGATGGGCCGTCGCGGCAATTGACTCCTAACGTCTGGTAAAGGTGTCAGGAGTCAATTGTGCGAAGCACCCGATGGGCCGTTGCGGCAATTGACTCCTGACACCTTTACCAGACGCTGGAAAATGGCTAGTGAACGATAAACCGGTCCGATCGGGAATCACCTTGAATTAGTTCCGTGGGCTGCCAAGAGAACTGGGAGGGTGCCACTTGCAGTGGTTCACGCTGGCTTGGTTCCAACTCATTCGCTCGCACGGCAAAATCGACGCGTGCCGTTTCATGATTGGAGGCAACAGCACTCCAGGCTCGTTCATCGCGTTTCGGCCAATCAATTTGGTCTTGGCTGTTGTACCCCCGCAACACGGGCAAGGGCCCTTGCTCCGCGTCCAACGGTCTGAACCACCAACGCCCCTCATGCCAACGCAGGCCCAGATTCAATTGATCGAAGCGAACTGGCCCGGAATCATCCGAGATGGCATCGTGTGAAACGGGCTGAATCACTCCGGTCTCGGGATGCAGCCCCAAAGCCTTGCAAGTCATTTCGACCCATCGAGCGTCAACCTCGCCGTTTCCCGCAATCAACTCGACATCACACGCGTCCCATCTCGTTGGCCCTCCATGGACACCACTCCAGGCTATGTGCTGGATATTCACTTGGACGTCGGCTTGCAGATAGCGACGTTGGCCACTCGCTAGGTACTCGATATCCGACATATCCCAGCCCCGGACTCGAGCGGAGCGACAGCCCAGTTCCCAGCGATCTCGATAGAGGCTACCGCCAATCAACCCCGTGAACTCCAATCCGGGCCGCTCGCGTACAAACTCGGGCCAAGACGATGCGTTGATCCAAGCGACAGGAAGAGGACGCTCCAGAACCGCCACTTCCCACCGAGTCACGTAGGTGGAGTCGGACGTGGCCGAGTCCCGAATGGGTAATCGATCCAATGTACCGACAATGGGCACTTCTCCGCGCGAAGCATCCACCGCCAATATTTCCGAACCTGGCCGAAGCGGCACCAACTTGGCAGCCAGCTCCAAGCGAGGCATGCCGTTTTCCTCGCCCGCGCGCCAATCGATCAACACATCTCTCAAGTTGACTACCGCTTGAAGCGTCGTTTCAACATGTAGCGAAACGGTTTCGCCGGGCACAACGACCAAGTTGCGAACGTGAACCAAGGGAACGGATTGCTCGCTGCCTAACGTCGAACCCGAATCCGTGTTCAGTCGCTGCCGAACGATGGTGTCATGCAACTGTCCGAAGAAATCCGAAAGGGTCGATTCACGAACGACCAAGCGATCGATCTGCCAACTGGGGCGTCCCGAACCCGAGTTACTTTGCAGCATCGCAACCCGATCGGCGACGGCCCAAACACCGGTTTCAGGGTGCTGAACCCGGACGTCATGCAACCAGGTAAAATCTGGTGTCGGTGTCGAAACACTGCCGACGGTAACTGGTACTCCCAAGTGCAATTGAAGTTGTTGCGCAAAGTACTCGTTACTTGGTCGATTGGCAATGCGCAGCAGCACCCAGGCGGTGGGTAATACACAGACCGCTATAAAGAAGAATTGGCAAATCCATCGCCGCCGTCGGTCACTCATTGACGCCTATCCACGTTCATCCTATTTGAATTTGGTTCCTATCAACCATTCTGTTTCTATCGCGATCGTCCTTGACGCAACATGGCAGCCCATCGATCTTGGAGTTCTAGCAAACTATCCCCACCCAACTTCTCCAACAAAGCACTGGCAACTTCGAAAGCCACTACCGCTTCCACGATGATTGCCGCCGCTGATACCGCGCAAACATCGCTGCGTTCGTAGTTGGCGGGCTGCGGCTGTTTGGTCTCCAAGTTGATCGATTCCATCCCGCGTCGCAACGTGCTGATCGGCTTCTTCGCAGCGCGAATCACCAGCGGCTGTCCGTTGGTCATGCCACCTTCCAAACCACCGGCGTTGTTTGTCGGCCGAGTATACCCGAGCGATGGCCATTCCGATTGTTCAGGGTCGAACCGAATCGCATCATGTACCTGAGAACCCACGCGCCGAGCAGCTTCAAAACCCAAACCAATCTCGACGCCTTTGATCGCTTGCACCGCCATCACCGCCCGAGCCAACCGACCGTCCAATCGCAAGTCCCACTGGGTATGCGTGCCCAAGCCAATCGGCAACCCAGTGACTTGCACTTCCAACACGCCACCCAAGGTATCACAGGCCTCGGCGACTTCATCGATATATTGCACGGCTCGCTCATCCAGTTCCGTCGTCGGCATGTAGATCACGCTTTGCTCGCGCGCTTGACGGATCTCGGCCATGCTCTGGCCCTCGGCCGATGCCTTCAACACGCCTAATTCGACGACGTACCCCAAACATTCGATGCCAAAAACTTGCAGCAACTGTTTCGCCAGCGATCCGACTGCAACGCGAACCGCCGTTTCTCGCGCGCTGGCTCGTTCCAGGACCCCGCGCACACTACCCAGATACTTGATCGCGCCGGCCAGGTCCGCGTGCCCCGGTCGCGGGCGTTCCAACTCCTTGAGTCGCTCGATCTTGTAGTCGGCGTTCTTCACGGCCAACCCCAACGGCGAACCCAATGTGACGCCCTGCCACGTTCCAGCCAAAAACTCGACTTCGTCCTGCTCGAGCTTTTGCCGACCGCCCCGACCGTACCCACCCTGCCGCAACCGCAAGTCGTGATTGATCGCCGCTTCGTCGATCTTCAACCCCGCCGGGAATCCATCCAAGATTGCCAGCAGCATCTTTCCGTGCGATTCGCCAGCGGTCATGTAACGCAGCATTTTTAACCGTATCTTCCCAGTCCAAGCGGTCCGTTTCGTCGAGACATCCGATTTTAGATTGACTTCGGTTTATGCGGTAGGCGGATTCTGATAGCATGCGGCGACCGATCGTCGTTGGTCGGAGAGTCCAACCTTTCGCAGGCGATCGTCAACGAAACATTGAAAGCGTGTGTGGAAACGGCCATAAAATTAATCAAACAGCAATGGTTCTTGGTGGCACTGACCGTCGTGGTGGTCGCCGGGATGGGGCTCTGTCCCTGGTTGGCACCGCTGACGGAATACCGCCAACTTCGCTCGGGGATCGTGGGCTTGGTCATGTTCTTGATGGCCCTGCCACTTCCGTTGGGAGCATTCTTGCGCGCGATTCATCGCCCTCAGGCGGCACTGTTGGCCAGTTTCATCAACTTGGGACTGGCTCCGCTGCTAGCATTCCCCTTTATCAGCTTGCTGGGGCCGCAATTGGGTGGCGGTTTGGCAATTGCCTTGGCGGTGCCGTGCACGTTGTCCACCGCGGCCGTCTGGACTCGTCGAGCCGGCGGGAATGACGTCACGGCTTTGATGGTCACGATTCTCACCAATCTGTTGTGCGTCGTCGCCACTCCGCTTTGGCTCTGGTTCTTGACCAGTCGGATCATCGCGGAATTCTCTCTCGCCGAACAAATCCAACGTCTCAGCTGGTTGGTTCTTTTGCCAATCGGCTTGGCGCAAATCGCGCGAGCATGGCCGCGATTGGCGAACTTCGCCACGCGACGAAAGTCGATGTTGGGTGCCGGGTCTCAGATCGGTGTCTTGTACATCGTGTTTTTGGGTGCGATCCAGTCCGCGCTGGCCTGGAGGGCAGGGCAGGGCGAGGCCGCCTGGCAGTGGGCCATTGTGCTACTACTGATCCCAACCGCCCACCTGGGACTTTTCTTTTTGGGCCTAGGGCTCGCGAAATGGCTGCGGATCGATACTCCGGACCAACGAGCGGTTGCGATCAGCGGCAGCCAAAAAACATTTATGGTCGGGGCCGAGGTTGGGCTGACGCTGGGTCTGAGCATCCTCCCGTTGTTGATCTATCACTTGTTTCAGCTGTTCGCGGACACGCTCTTGGCAGATCGCCTACGCGCCCAGGATTCGCGGGCCCAGGATTCGCACGCCATAGATTTGCAGCAAACGTAGCGACGCTCGCCCGGGCGTGGACGAAACTGGGAGTCCGTTAAGACGCAACATTTTCGCCGGCACCATCTACCGTATGGCGACGGCAGGTACATCTCCAACAGCGGACCCAGCCGACGAAAACTCACTTGGATTGCCAGTCTGGAGACAGAGCGTTAGAATGCTGGAGCCGCTGTAGTTCGGAAACACAGCGGGAATGGAACCAAACTCCGTCCTGGACTTGGTTCGCTTGATTTTGCCCAATGTGATGAATCGACCATGAGTCAACGATTCTTGTTTTTTCGGATCCCAGGTTACCCCGCTGCTGAATCGTAGCTGGTCGGGAGCATCGTGTTGCGTTGTGAACGAGCATTGAAAGCCGTTCGAGATAATGATCCATTGTTTGGGCTCGCCCTGATTCAAAAGCGAGTCCGTTTCTCCCTAAATCAAACCCCGCCCATCCGCGTCGATTGCCTGCTGGCAACTTCCGTTTGGCTGCTGCGGGTCCGTCTCCCAGAATCGGTTTGACCCATGAAAGAAATGTTGGAAGAAAAGCTGAGCCAATTTCGCTTGTTGGAGCAGCAGATGCAGGATCCATCGATCCAAGCCCAAGCGGGAATGATGTCCCGAGTGGCTCGGGAACACGGCCAAGTCAGTCGTATCGCCCTGAAGTACCAGAAGTTCAAGGATACGCTGGAACAAATCGCCGAAGTCCGCAACATGTTGGAGAGCAACGACCCGGACGAGCGTGAACTGGCCGACGCCGAGCTCCCCGAATTGATGAAGCAGCGTGAGGACCTCTGGAACGAACTTCTCGATTTAACGATCGGTGGTGAAGACGCGGAACGTTCTCGCTGCGTGATGGAAATTCGCGCGGGTGCTGGGGGTGACGAAGCGGGCCTGTTCGCGGGTGATCTCTTTCGGATGTACAAGAAACATGCCGAGATCAAACGCTGGAAGTGCGAAGTTCTGGAAGCCAGCCCTTCGGAATTGGGTGGCTTCAAAGAAATCACGTTGGCGTTTGAAGGTCCGTTTTGTTATCGAGAATTGCAATACGAGAGCGGCGGTCATCGGGTGCAACGTGTTCCGGAAACGGAAGCCAAGGGCCGAATCCATACGTCCGCAGCCACGGTCGCGGTTTTGCCAGAACCTGAAGATGTCGAAATCGATTTAAAACCCAGCGACTATCGCAAGGATTTGTTTTGTGCCTCGGGTCCCGGCGGCCAGCACGTGAACAAGACCGCGTCGGCGGTGCGATTGACCCACTTCGAGACAGGGATTGTTGTGTCGATTCAAGACGAAAAGAGCCAACACAAGAACTTCGCCAAAGCCGAACGTATCTTGAAGGCTCGGATCTATGAAGCCAAAATCCAGGAAGAGCACGACAAACGCTCGGCCGAGCGGAAGACGTTGGTTGGCTCGGGCGATCGCAGCCAACGCATCCGTACTTACAACTTCCCCGAAAATCGTTGCACCGATCATCGCATCGGTTTTCGCGCGAACTTGGATGCCGTGTTGGCCGGCGACGTGGAGGTCTTGACGCAAGCCTTGTTGGATCACGAACGGAACCAACTGCGTGATACGATGGGCAATCTGGATGGTTGATCGGATGCCGTTGCGATGGACCCTCGGGCTGGAAGGAAATTGAGAACAACATGACGGAGCAAGAATGGACGATCGGGCGACTGTTGTCGTGGACGGCAGAATTTTTCGGCCAAAAGGAAATCGACAACCCGCGATTGTCCGCCGAGGTCTTGTTGGCTAACGCTCTCCAGTGCCAACGGATTGACTTGTACACACGATTCGAAGAGATCGTCAACGAAACCGTGCGTGCGGCCTTTCGTGGCTTGGTGAAACGTCACGCCAGTGGAGAACCTGTGGCCTATTTGGTGGGCCAACGCGAATTCTACTCCTTGTCGTTTACCGTGAATTCCCACGTATTGATTCCTCGGCCAGAAACGGAGCACTTGGTCGGAGAAACACTGGATCGACTCCCGTCCAAAAGTGCTCAACCGCTGCATGTTTGCGATGTGGGCACGGGCAGCGGGGCGATTGCCGTTTGCCTCGCCAAGTACCTGCCTCAAGCCAAGATCACCGCCATCGACATTTGTCCGGAGGCGTTAGCGGTGGCCCGTGGCAATGCCGAAAGACACCACGTCGCGGATCGAATCCAGTTTTGCGAGGCGGACTTATTGTCGCAGGCCAATGGTCAGCTGTTTGATGCGATCGTCAGCAACCCGCCGTATATTAGTAATGCCGAAATGGCCGATGTGCCGGATTCGGTAAAGAAATTCGAGCCCCATCGCGCTCTCGTGGGCGCCGGCCAAGACGGCGGACAAACCACGCGCGATTTGATCGACCAAGCGTTACCTCGGCTAAAGCCTGGCGGTTGGCTCTTGGTTGAAACCAGCCCTATGTTGGCCGCAGCGCTGAAGGGGTATCTTGAAGCGCAGCCCCAATGGAAAGGCAGCGGCGTCGTAAAAGACATGGCCGGACACCCCCGCGTGTTATGGGCCCAAAAACAAAAATAACCCAATCAAGGAAAGCAAATCATGACTGAGACCATTTCAGCAGAAACACAAGCCATCATCAACGAACTGTCCGTGGCGTATTGGATGGAAATGGAAACGGTGATGAACTTCATCGCCAATTCCACCAACCTGGACGGTGTGCGAGCCGAAGAGATCAAAGCCAGCTTAGCGGCCGATGTCGCTGCCGAACTGATGCACGCCCAATCAATCGCTAAACGCATCAAGACGATCGGCGGCCGAGTCCCTGGGAGCATGAGCTTTCAAGCCAAACAATCGATGATGCAACCTCCGGCGAATTCGACCGACGTGGTCGCCGTGATCAAAGGCGTGATCGCAGCAGAAGATGCGGCAATCGCTCAATACAAAAAAATCATCAAGCTGTGTGATGGCGTCGATTACGTGACCCAAGACATGTGCATCACCGCGCTTGGCGATGAAGAAGAACACCGCCGCAAATTCATGGGCTTCCTACGCGAATACGAAGGATAAGCCAAGCGAAACCGTTCCCCCGATTCCGAAGCCGAGAAATAGTCTCGGGGTACGAAAGACGACGAACAGACGTGTCTGAAGCAAAGTCGGTCCTACGGCCTTTAGAACCCGAGTCGCTGGATGTAGCGAGAAACCGAAATCCCGATGCATCGGTACCGAGCAAGTCGGGCGGGATTTGGGCGCGAATGGGCCGCCGCCGAGTTCAGCTCGGTGGGGCCAAGGATTCACCACTACGGGAGAGATGCTACCCACGCGAGCAGCGGTCGAGGGACAGGCTTGTTTAGCAAAGCCAAACCCTCACCGAGACCGCAACGGCTCACGCTGACAAGCCCGCACGATTTGTACCAAAGATCAAACCAATCGAGCGCCGCCCCCGACCGGTTGATCCGGTCGGAGCGAGAGCTTTGAGGTTAGAAAGACGCCCCACGCGAGCAGCGGTCGAGGGACATGCTTGTTTAGCAAAAAAACTCCACCGAGACCGCAACGGCTCACGCTCACAAGCCCGACCGTTTTGTACCAAAGATCAAACCAATCGAGCGCCGCCCCCGACCGGTTGATCCGTTCGGAGCAAGACCTTGCGGTTAGAAAGACGCCCCACGCGAGCAGCGGTCGAGGGACAGGCTTGTTTAGCAAGCCAAACTCCACCGAGACCGCAACGGCTCACGCTCACAAGCCCGCACGATTTGTACCC
>JBGSJV010000103.1:0-67489 GCA_041741535.1 Pirellulaceae bacterium | reverse complement strand
CGGTCCATTGTCGCTGACCGCTCCGTCGGTCAGATTTAAGAACAATTGGACCGTAGGAACGGTCCATTACATTGCCGCTGACCGCTCCGCCGGTCAGGTGGTTCCATCATTGCATCGGCGGAGCGATTCATAGCAATTTCGATCATTATGGCCACACCCACACCCACACCCGATCCCGCTGAAGCGTCGTTCAATTCTGAGTATCCATCGATCGAACACTTGCGCGAGCGGGCTCGGCAGCGGATGCCACGGTTTGCCTTCGAGTACTTGGAGGGGGGCTGCTTTTCCGAAGTTAACTTGCGGCGCAACACCGAAGAGATTCGCGAGGTACGACTGCGCCCAACATATCTGAGTGACTTTCCCGGAGCGAGTTTGCGAACGGAGATCTTTGGCCAAGTTTATGAAGCGCCCTTTGGTGTGGCCCCGATCGGCTTGCAAGGCTTGATGTGGCCACGCTCGACGGAGATCCTGGCGAAAGCCGCTGCTAACAACGGCATCCCGTTTGTTCTCAGCACGGTCGGTACGGCGAGCATCGAGACGGTCGCCGAGATCACTGAGGGCAAGGCGTGGTTCCAACTTTATCATCCGGCGGAATTGGATCTGCGCGACAAGTTGATTGATCGAGTGAAAGCCGCGGGTTTTCCCGTGCTCGTGATCTTGGCGGATACGCCGACGTTTGCTTATCGCCCGAAAGAGATTCGCAATGGTTTGTCGATTCCGCCGCGCATGTCGCTCAGGAACATTTCGCAAATGTTGGTTCGGCCATCGTGGTGCTGGGGGCAATTGACCGCCGGCAAACCCGAGTTCAAAACGATGAAGCCCTATATTCCCAAGGGGCTCAACATGAAACATTTGGGATTGTTCATGAACAAGACATTTTCAGGACGACTGACGGCGGATAAGATCCAAGCGATTCGCGATCGTTGGCCTGGCAAGCTAGTGGTCAAGGGGATCGTCACTCCCGAAGACGCTGAACTGGCACTACGTTTGGGAGTGGACGGCATGATCGTGTCCAACCATGGAGGACGACAGTTGGATGCGGGCGAGTCCACGATCCGGCCGTTGACCGCGTTGGCAAAAGAATTTGGCAGTCGGACGACGATGATGCTGGACAGTGGCGTGCGCAGCGGGCCTGATGTCGCGTGTGTGTTGGCTTCCGGAGCAAAGTTCGTGTTCATGGGCCGAAGCTTTATGTATGGCGTGGGGGCCCTGGGCCACCGAGGCGGCGACCACACGATTTTCATGCTCAAACGGCAACTGCGGCAGGTGATGGAGCAGATTGGTTGCCCGGCCGTCAACGATCTGCCGAAGCACTTGGTGTCGTCTTAACATTCCAAAGAGCGTATGACCGAGCCACAAGTAGAACTAGAACCCGAACTTGGGGCAGGTTCATTCGGCCGTGTTTTTTACACTCGTCTTGTTGCCAATCGTTGTGCAATGTCGAAAGCGAGTTCCTGAGGTGTTCTCACGTCACGATACAGCGAATTCGTTGGATCGATGCGAGAACCTGAGTCGCACAATTTTGCAGATGCTTGCGCTGACGGAAAAGATCGGCAATTCGTCGCCTTGGTTCCAGCGATTTTATTACAGAAGTGTTCCGGAGCGATTACTCGTACCATTAGCCAAGTTCCAAAAGTTGGCTGTTCCGGGGCAGGCTTGAAAATGAGCTGCGAGTTACTTAAGGAACGGACTTAAAACGGCGACCAGTCCTAATAAGATCAGCAATCCTAGCGTGAAGTAGCGAAGTCGTTCGCGTCCCAGTCGGGTTCCGATCTTGAGGCCGAACCACGTCACGACCAACAGCCACGGGACCAATATCACGGTCGTCAACATCGGAGGGACGATGCGCGTTCCAAAGACGAGATAGAGAGTCAAGAACGCAGGAAAGAGGCTGATCAAATACATGCTGAACAGGAACCCGCGACTGCGTTGCGTGCTCCAATCATGGGCTTGAGCCCAAAAGACCATCGGGGGACCGCCAATCCCGACCAGCCCTTGCAACAGTCCAGACAAAAAAAAAGTGGGGACGGTGTACACCTGAGAGATGGAGGCCTGGGGCGCGGGCCGCACGACGATCATCGCCACGGCCGTCATCACAACTCCAACACCGACAACTTGGTGGACGATCTCGCGGGGAAAGGCTTCCACATAGAATAAGATCAACGCTCCGATCGGTAGCCCCAGCAAACGGAGGGACGCTGGCACGACGAGATCGCTTGGACGGATCTCCTTCCGAAAAGACCAAACGCCAAAAAAGTTCTGCGGCGTGGTGGAAACCAAAATAGCCGCCTGAGCTTCGGGGATCGAGAAACAGCCGCTAAGCAACAGCACGGGAATCGCTAACAATCCTGCCGCAAACCCAGAAGATGCTTGGATCAAGATTCCAATCGAGAGAACAACCGCCAGGATCGTTAAGGAGCCAACGTCTAACAAATGATACCAGCCAAGTTGGTCTTAGGACTCGAATCGAAGGTGAAGCACCCCAATCGCCTATCCTAGGTCCGCCAAGGCGAGTCGACAAGCGGCTTTATGATTCCTTTGAAACGAAACGGACCATCAGCCGCACCGTCGATGGTAAAAGATGTCAGGTAAAAGATTGCCCGATCGTAGAAATGTGGCTGGTCCGATACGGTGTTTTGTTTATTGATGATTTCGACTTTTTTGATTCTGCCATTCTTTCATTCTTTTGTCGTCACACCCCTACTCGGAACACAATCGCAGCATTCCCTTGCCCAGATTCCCTTGCCATTCACGGGAGCATTGATTAGGTGATTGGCAGTCAGTAGAGTTTTTGATCTTTTACCCATTATCCTTGGCGCACCGTGTCTCGCCGTTGATGGTAAAAGATGTCAGGAAAAAGATCGCCCGATCGTAGAAATGTTGCGGGTGGGCACAGTGTTTTCCTTATTCCTAATTTCAACTTCCAAATTTCAAATAGTGCGGGAGGGATTCGAACCCCCAATCACTTGTTCCTAAGACAAGTCGCTCGCCGTTGGCGTACCGCACCGCGAGGGTAACCGATCGGAATCGAACCGATATCAACTTGGGTCACATCCAAGTTCCTGGACCAATACAGGACGGCCACCGTGTTTCAGGCTTCAGGTTTCAGGCTTCAGGTATCAGGTATCAGGTATCAGGTTTCAGGTATCAGGTTTCAAGCTTCCGGTTTCACGTTTCAGGTCTGAAGCCTGAAGCCTGAAGCCTGAAGTCTGAAGTCTGAAGTCTGAAGTCTGAAGTCTGAAGTCTGAAGTCTGAAGTCTGAAGTCTGAAGTCTGAAGTCTGAAGTCTGAAGTCTGAAGTCTGACATGCCACTAGACCATCAGTGCCTATCCAATGAGGCCGGTGGGATTCGAACCCACGCCTTGCGGATTAAAAGTCCGCTGTGCAGCCGCTACACCACAACCTCGCAATTGGCCTTCGGCCATGGTTGAGTAGCGTTTGCAATCCGTGACGGAAATTCGCGGGATGCGGATCATGATTGACTCTCCGTTTCTTATTGAGACTTGCGTTAGTTCCAAGTGGTAGACCTGAGAATCGAACTCAGCGCGACTCGGTTATCAGCCGGGTATGGGCCACCAGCCCGCGACTACCCTATTGTTGATCGTTGTTGCCGTCGTTCGAAACGAAGCTACTGTTTGTCGTTAGTGATTCCGTCGTTCGAACGGTCACCACGTTTTTCGTCAGCGTTCCAGTCGGGCACCTCGGAGTCGAACCGAGAGCCTCCTGCTCCCAAAGCAGGCGTGCTACCATCTGCACCTTTGCCCGAACGATTTTTTTGCCCAGTGGACAAGCTGGGAATCGAACCCAGTAGCCTTGATTGCAAGTCAAAGCGCCGACCCATCGGCTAGCCCAAGTTCTCGAGTGGACTGGGAGGTGCTCGAATCCTCGTCTACGGTTCTTCAGACCGCTGCTAAACCATCTCAGCTACCAGTCCCTGACGACTTCACGGTTCACTCGAGTCGATCGAATGATTGTCACCACAACAAAAAAGGCCCGGTGTTCCTGGGGGGAGGGAACACCGGGCCAGACAGACTTTCGTCGTTGTCCGATTGGCCGTTATGGCCAATCCCGTGTTCCCTCCGCATTCGCCGGTCTCAGGCCACCAAACATCGCGAGCATCGCCGCAATCGCGGTCGGTCGATGGCCGAAGCCAAGCAGGGGCTCGAATGCATGATGGAGTAACATGTTCAACATTCCAGTTGTGGTGGCGAGACGTTCAGACCTTGTGGTTGTTTTTTGTGCCACCGCGATCTGCGGTTGCACAGACGATTAGACGCCAAGTCGGCCGCATCGTTCGCGCAAAATTTTTATTTCTTTGCGGACGAGTTGCGAGAATCTCGGGGGCGAGAAAGCGTGGAAATAGTAGAGCGAGCGCCCCGATCGCTCCCGCAGTGGAGTAAAACCGTGAGCCAGTTCTATCTGCTATTTGCAGCAGTAAGGCAAAACGAGAGAAGATAGTAGAGCGAGCGCCCCGATCGCTCCTGCAGTTGGGAAGACTCTTGAGTCGGATCGTGGCTCTGCGTGCGACACGATCGGGGCGCTCGTGTTACTATGTCCGGCATGATCGAGGCGCTTGTGTTACTATGGGCGGCACTTGCGAAACATGCTCCCTGAAGACTAGCTTCCTTGGATCGCTTTGAGCAATTCGCGGATGTTGCGCGGGTTTTGGCCCAAGTCCCCTTTGCCGACCCGCGAGCGACTGGAGACGGATACCCGAGTGCCACCGTCGACCGGTTTTAGTTCGACCGTGATGTCGTCGACGAATCGCAACCAACGAGTCGTTCGTTCCAATCGAATCACATGCGCTGGGTTGGTGGAGGTGTTTGCAACACTCCAGCCGGGTAAATTTTTTGCTCGGCTCTGAACGAGTTCGGCGGTGGCGTCGATCTCGAGAGGCAAGACCAAGCAACGGAGGCTGGCGTCGGGGTGATCTGGAGAAGTGGCTGCCTGGTTCGTGCTCAGGTCGCGGTTCCAATCTTCCACCGTCAGCGCCAGGATCACGAATCCCATCAATAACAAAACGATCAAAACAATCGCAGGGATCAACAGCCAAAGCCGAATGGCGCCCGACCGTGCTTGGGAATGTCGGAACATGGGTCGCCTGCTATGGAAAATGGGAAGCTGTCGGTAGAACATTAGGGGGTCTCGGTGTTTGCCACTACGACTCGTTGGGGTGACCGCTCCAGCGGATGACCATGAACAGCGGATCGGCTGACTCGGGTTTAGCAGTTGTTTAACGATCCGTTTCGCAGCTCGGAAAGGCTTATCCCATGCGATCTTTGTTCGATGCCGAAGAGCAAGCCAATGCACGGCGAGCCATGCCGTTGGCCGCGCGAATGCGACCGCAGCGACTAGACCAATTTGTGGGCCAATCGCATCTGTTGGGCCCCGGGAGACTGCTGCGTCGTTTGATCGATGCCGATCGCTTGGGCAGCGTCATCTTCTTCGGCCCACCCGGTTGTGGCAAGACGACGCTCGCGAGTTTGTTAGCGGGAGTTGGCAAGAAGTTCTACGCACGGCTTAGTGCGGTTACGGATGGCGTTGCGCAACTGCGGCAAGTTTTGAACGAAGCCAAAGAACGAGTCGAAACGGGACGCGGCAAGACGGTGTTGTTCATCGACGAGATCCACCGCTTCAACAAAACTCAGCAGGACGCACTTTTGGGCGACGTGGAAAGTGGTGTCATTGATTTGGTCGGCGCCACGACTTCGAACCCCTACTTCGCGATCAATTCGGCGCTGATCAGTCGTAGTCAGATCTTTCAATTCCAAGGTCTAACCGAAGCCGAAATTGCTCAATTGTTGCAAACCGGGCTGACCGATGTCGAACGTGGGCTAGGTGAAACCGAAGTGACTCTGGCTCCTGACGCCGTCTCGCAACTATGTACGTGGTGCGACGGCGACGCCCGGCAAGCGCTGAATGTGCTAGAAATTGCGGTTTTGTCCAGTTCTCAGCGGCCGTTGGTGGTGACGGCTGAATTGGTCCGCGAGTGCATGCAGCGAAGTGCCTTGAAGTTTGACGCGACCGGCGAAGAGCATTACGACCTGGCCAGTGCTCTGATCAAGAGCGTGCGCGGATCGGACGTGGATGCCGCGATTTACTGGTTGGCTCGACTGCTCGAGTCCGGCGAGGACATTCGGTTCCTGACGCGTCGGCTGGTTATTTTGGCCAGTGAAGACATTGGCAACGCGGACCCACAAGCTTTGTTGATGGCCGTTGCCTGTATGCAGGCCTGTGAGTTTATCGGGCTGCCCGAGGGACAATTGACGCTCTCACAAACGGTGGCCTACTTGGCGTGTGCTCCCAAGTCGAACGCCTGTACGATCGCGATCGGGGCCGCTCGGGATGACGTGCAGACGAAAAAGGTGTTGCCTGTCCCCAATCACCTGCGGGATGGGCACTACGCGGGCGCCAAGAAGTTGGGAGTCGGCCAGGGGTACCTTTACGCCCACGATTTTCCGGACGGAATCGTGCCGCAAGACTATTTGGGGGTGGAACGGACCTATTATCAGCCCACAGATCGAGGGTTCGAACGGGAGTTAGCGGAACGCTTGGAAAAAATCCGCGCCGCATTGCGACGATCCGTCTGATCTGACCGATCCGTCTGATCTGACCGATCCGGATTTCGCTAGCGAAAACTTGAGTGATAGCATCTTTGCCCCTACATCTTGTGTCATTTAGCTATTTTTGTGGGAATATCCGCGATTTGATTGACCAAGTAACTTGGAAGGCACACAATTCGCCAGTCGCGTTGGTTGTGGTTCTGAACGCGGAACCCGATCAACTTTTCATCTCGTAGTACTTAGGAATACGTGGGTCGGGTTCAAGGAAGAGGGAACTTTCTGGCGTTCGCATCGGATTGTAACCACAATTCGCTAGGAATTGAAAGAGTCAATTTCGAAAAATACGAGATCGGTTCTTTTCAAATCGGGCATTCGATTGTTGGTTGGGCAGTGGTTCGGCGAAGCACATCAGGTTGCATGGTTCCCCTCGTTTGGACGTCTCTCGACGCTGGATAGTCGCAGACATCGTTTGTCGTGGCACTGGTTGGATTGCAATGTGGGTTCAGGGTTGGACCTCATCGCGAAT
Source organism: Pirellulaceae bacterium (assembly GCA_041741535.1). Taxonomy (GTDB): domain Bacteria; phylum Planctomycetota; class Planctomycetia; order Pirellulales; family Pirellulaceae; genus M30B19. Next base: position 60,400 of record JBGSJV010000103.1, on the reverse strand, counting down.
GTTGGGATTCTCTGCCGTACCAAGCTCTATTCCTCCTTTATCACTGGCTCAAGATGAGCCCCTATCGAAATAAGGGAGTTGTTGAATGGTCGCAAAACCGTTGGTCGGGATCAATACGGACTTTCGCCAAGGTCAAGGCAAGCACCCAAGTCACTCGGTTGTTACCGCTGGATATTTTGATCGAATTTCCCGAGCTGGTGGAATTCCGGTCCTGTTACCTCCCCTCGAGTCGGAGGTCGATTTGGAACAAGTACTCAACACGTTAGACGCATTTGTTTTGATTGGCGGAAACGACTACGATCCGCGCTGCGACGGTTACGTGGTTCACCCATCGATGAAGTTGATGGACCCACGCCGTGAGACTTTCGACCGCAACTTGGTCGAGGCAATCAGCCGTCGACGCATGCCATTGTTGGCGATTGGGGCGGGACTGCAACTATTGAACGTCATGCACAAGGGCAATCTCTTTTACAATATTCCGGACGACCTGCCGGAAGCTTTGCCTCACCGCGACTCCCATGATAATGCTCACCGCCATGGGTTGGTTGTGGAACCAGGTTCACTGATGGACAAAGTATACGGCGACGGCGAGATCCGTGTGAATTCTCGGCATCACATCGCGATTGACGAAATTGCCTCGCCATTCAAAGTGACCGCTCGATGCAGTGACGGGGTCGTCGAAGCGATCGAGAGCTTGGAAGAAGATTGGTTTGTCATTGGAACCCAGTTCCATCCGGAGAGCGATGCCGCGTCGGCGTTGGATTTGCGAATTTTTGAGCTGTTTATCGAAGGAATCCTCGAACAACGTTCGGGTGGGATCAGTGTAATGTCTGGCTTACGAGTCGTCGCCTAACGACGTCTCTGCCAATTTTAGATCAGAAACGCCACGGCCTTGTTCCGTGGCGTTTTTTGTTTAACTGCGGTAGCCATTCAAGAACGCCTGCCCCGCTGAACATTTGCTCGACGGCGTTTACAATTCCGGGCATGGACCAGACATCGCCTACCATACAGCCGGACTCGATTTTGTGTGGCGACGCGCGGCACGTTCTCGCGAGCCTGCCTCCTGACAGTGTCCAATCGATTGTCACGAGCCCGCCCTACTTTGGCCAGCGAGATTATCAGCACGACGGGCAAATTGGCCGCGAAAAAGATGCAGAGCAGTACATCAGGAATCTCGTCGCGGTTTTTGCGGAGGCTCGGCGAGTCCTACGTCCGGACGGAACTTTATGGTTGAACTTGGGGGACAAGTATCAAGGCTCCCGCTTGCTAGGCTTGCCCTGGCAAGTGGCACTGGCCTTGGCCGAAGATCGTTGGCTATTGCGAGCCGATATTGTGTGGCACAAACCCAACGCCATGCCCAGTGCCGTGAAGAATCGCCCGACCACCGATCACGAGTACTTGTTCTTGTTCAGTCGGGAGCCGGATTACTATTACGATGCCGATGCGATCCGCGAACCACATACGACTTTTAGCGAAAACAGCAAGATGAAAGGCGGTCGTGGCCATTTTGGCAAACGTGGCGGCACACCCGAGCAAGGCAAAAACGGCGGCCAAGCCAATTTGCACGACGGTCGCTGGGACCAAGCCTTTCATCCGCTGGGCCGCAACAAACGCACGGTTTGGAGTGTGCCGTTGGGGAAGTTTCGCGACGCGCATTTTGCCGTGTTTCCGCCGGATTTGATTCGTCCATGTATTTTGGCCGGAGCTCCCACAGGCAGCTTGGTTCTGGACCCATTTTTTGGAGCTGGGACGGTTGGCGTGGTCGCGCGCGAATTGCAACGGCACTACCTGGGGATCGAACTCAATCCCGAATATGTGGCCTTGGCCCAACGTCGCTTGGATGAGTTGGCGAGCCGGTAGATTTTGCTTTGACGACTGCTTATACTGCTGCCTTGTCCGCGTTTCGGCACATGCTGCTGAACGCCGACGCCACCCCCCTGCCCTGCCCTCGCGCGAGTCGAACATGTCTGCAAAAAAATCGCTGACCCGTCGTCATTTCATTCAGCAAACATCGGTCGCAACGGCCGCTACCGTGATCCCGTATTACGCTTGGAGCGCGCCCGCGTACGCGAATCGAGCCAAGAATGATCGTCCGCGGATCGGTTGCATCGGTACCGGAAGCATGGGTACCGGTGATGCGCAAGAACACGCAAACTTTGGCGACATCTTGGCTGTATGTGATGTCGATCGCAACCACGCCGAACGAGCGGCCAATCACGACCGGATCGGCAAAGGCAAGGCCGATATCTACGGCGACTATCGCAAGGTTTTGGAACGTAAGGATATTGACGTGGTCAGTATCGTGACGCCCGATCATTGGCACGTCAAAATCGCACTCGAGGCTTTGGCCGCCGGCAAGCATGTCTTTTGTCAAAAACCCTTGTCGCTAACCTTGGAAGAAAATCAATTGATCCGAGCGGCATGCCAAAAGTATTCGGACCGCGTTTTTCTGATCGGGACGCAGCAACGCAGTGATCGCGATCGATTCTTGCGTGCGGTGAACATGGTGCAAAAGGGACTGTTGGGAGACATCAAGAAGGTGACCGTGGGCATCGACGGCAGTCCGACGGGCGGTCCGTTCCCGGTCGCTGATGTCCCGGCCCACTTGGATTGGGAAGCTTGGCAAGGACCGGCCCCGGCTCACGAATACCGTGAACGTCGTTGCCACTACGAATTCCGCTGGTGGTACGAATATTCCGGTGGCAAGTTTACGGACTGGGGCGCTCACCATGTCGACATCGCGCAATGGGCGCTGAACGAAAATGGTCCGGGCCAAGGGCCCGTCAGCATCGATGGCACCGACGCGAAACATCCGGTCGAGTACAAAGACGGGTACGCCACGGTGTTGGACAGCTACAACACGTCGCATGATTTTGCAGTCAGTTGTCAATTCGCCAGCGGCACGGAGATGGTGATCACCAGTCGCGGGGACAACGGTGTGTTGTTCGAGGGAAGCAAAGGTCGTCTGTTCGTCAATCGCGGCAAGATCACCGGCACGCCAATCCAAGAAAAATGGGATGAAGGCAAGTTTGGTGACGAAGAATTGTCGCAGCTCTACAAAGGCAAGCCATTCGAAGGCCACAAAGCCAACTTCTATCGCTCGATTGCAGAAGGCGGATTGCCGGTCAGCGACGTGTTTTCCCATGTTCAGATCATGAACACCTGCCACTTGGCGGCGATCGCCGCTCGGTTGGGTCGCAAGATTCAATGGGACCCAAAAGCGGAACAAATCGTCGGTGATCCGCAAGCTGCCGCGTTTTTTGCTCGTCAACCACGCGCGGGGTTTGAATACTTGCGCGGCTAGTCGACTTCCGAACCGGTCAGCCGCTTGAGCAGTGTTGGCTGATGCGGCTGGAAAAGAATCATGATTTAGATCGCCGAGTTAGTTTTCACGTTCCGTATTGTAAAAGGAATTTGCAGTGAGTAATCCGTCGAAGTCCAGCTCGGGCCTGATTGTCCCGTTGTTGTCCGTCATGATGTTTCTCCAGTTTTTTACGTGGGGAACATGGTTTTCGACATTAAGTGCGGCGCTAAGTAACTATTCTCTGTCGGCCTTTACAGGGAATGCCTACGAAGCAGCGCCGATCGCTGCGATCTTTGCTCCATTGTTTCTTGGTTTGATTGCCGATCGATATTTTGCTTCTGAAAAAGTGATGGGCGTGTTGATGCTGATTGGTGGCGTCTTGATGTTGTTCATTACGGGGGTTGCTGATTCGGCCGCGGCGTTTGCGACAGAATCGGCTGAGCAGCTTAAAGCGTTGAACTTACCCGCCAAAGAATTCGATGAAAAATTCAAAGCGCTGCAACTGGCGGAAAATAGCTCTGCCAAACTTTTGGTTTGGCTGATCCTGGGGCATTTGCTTTGCTACATGCCAACATTGGGATTGGGCAACACGATCGCGTTTACTCATATCAAGAACCAGGAACAATTTCCGAAGATTCGCGTTTGGGGGACGATTGGCTGGATTGCGGCTGGTTTGTTCGTTGGCATTCAAGGTTGGTCATCCGAGTTCAAGATCTTTTCGTTGTGTGCCTATAGTTCGCTGGTGTTGGGTGTATTCTGTTTTTTCTTGCCCAATACGCCGCCTCCGCTTAAAGGCAAGCCGATGGATATTCGGTCGCTGTTTATGGTCGACGCCTTCAAGTTGATGGCAAACTGGAACTTCTTCGTATTTGCATTGTGTTCTACTTTGGTGTGCGTGCCTTTGGCGTTTTACTATGGGTCGACTGGAAGTTATTTGGCACAAACAGGTTTTGTTCAATCCGGATCGACCATGACGATTGGACAGATGTCCGAAATCTTCTTTATGCTTTTGATCCCGTTCTTCTTTAGAAAGCTGGGCGTCAAGAACATGATTTTGGTCGGAATTGCTGCGTGGGTGATCCGTTATATCCTGTTTGCCTATGGTGCCCCTGCCCAAGTGACATGGATGCTGTTGGCCGGTGTGGTCCTGCACGGTGTCTGTTACGACTTCTTCTTTGTGACGGGCTTCATCTATACGGACAAGAAAGCTCCGACGGAGATTCGTGGTCAAGCTCAAGGGTTGCTGGTGTTCTTAACCCAAGGCGTCGGTATGTTCTTTGGGTACCGGATCATGGCGGGCGGCAACTTGTTTGGTCTGCCCTTGAATTTGACGTTTGGACAATACGGCGAGCAAGTCAGTCGGTCGGATGCATATTCGGAAGCGTTGAAAACGGCACGGGGTGAAGTTGCATCGCCAAGTTTTCTGGAATCTTTGTCGATGATGTTCTCGAAGAGTTTACCAGAGAAGTTGGACGCCGAGTTGCTCGCAGCGACCATGGCTCAATGGAAAAATTTCTGGATTTCACCAGCGATCATGGCGGCGATTGTATTCGTGATATTTGCGGTGGCGTTTTGGGATCGTACCAAGGCGACTCCGGAAGAATAGTTTGCCGTTCGATAAGGTGGTCCAGCGAAGGTGTTTGTGAAGAAAGTCAACACGGAAGGCGATGTGATGACCATCGATTCGCCGGCCGTGTTGGAACACTTCATTCCCATTCGCGCCGCCCACTTGGTGCGGCTGCTGTTGCGACAGCGCGGGCTTTCCGCCCAACATGTTCAGCAGTTTCAAACGCTGGCGGATTTGCTGACCGCCCACTTTCATCGTTCCACGATTTTCCAACTAGAAGATTATTTGGAGGATTACGCCGCCTTTGATCCGGATCAGGAATTGGTATACCACCACCGCGAGGGGGCCGGGGTTCTAGCGATGCGCGGCGAACGGTTCGCGCAGCAGCTCGCGGAACTGCTGAAAACCGCCAACTATCTTCGCCTAACGCAGGAAGAAATCGAGGAGTCGCTGCGCACGGCAACGGGCTGGGGGGTGCGATATTCCGTCGACTTCAAGAATTTCAATTTGTTGCAAGTTTATGTTCGCGGGATCAAACCTCGGCGACTCTTTCGCCGCATGTGGTGGACTCCGTGGCGGAAAGAATCTCGCTGGATTGACGTCTACAAACGCGTCGTCTTGATTTTTCGTATGAAGTCGACCCATAAGTTGGGGCCGCAATTCGACGCCGACAGTATCTATCTGAAAATCTTCAAAGACATGCCGGAGACGGAAGTCGACATGATGATGCCGGGCTCGCGCGTCCAGTTCTCGTGGGCGGATCGTGGCAAGGTGCTTTTTCCCGCGATTGGCGGAATCTTCGCGGGAATGCGACTCGCAAAATCACTCGTGATTTGGGGACCGCGGATTACGCTGTTTATCCGTTTTGTCGCGTTAACTTCGATTTTGAAGTGGATTGGAGGGAGCACATGGTTTGCTGATTGGGCGTTGAACGCCAAGGGCGATGGCCTGAATTTTACTGGTTGGACGGTGGCCGGGGTTTTGGCCCTGACGTTCTATTTTGTGAAGTACTGGTTGTCGCACAATCGAACGACGCGGGAGCATCAAGGGCTGTTGACCAACAATTTGTACTTGAGAAATCTAGGCAATAATGGAGCCGTGCTGTTCCAAATCATGGAAGATGCGAAAGAACAGGAACTGCGGGAATTGTTCTTGAGCTATTTTTTGCTCTGGCAACACGCTGGTCCCGCTGGTTGGACAACGGAAGAATTGGATTGCCAAGCGCAGGGTTGCCTGCGAAAATTACTCAAACGCGAAATCGACTTTGAGGTCGCCGATGCGCTCCGCAAGCTTCGCGACTTCAAATTGGTCGAACAAGCGCCGAGCGGCCATTGGGTCGCGGTTGATATCGAAACGGCGATCGAGAGAGTCACAATTCGCAAGACGTGAGTTTGCGTGTCGAGGAGACTGATCATGTCCAACGACCAATTGCCTGATCAAGAATCGCGCGAAGTCTTGACGATTGCTCCACCCGATGCAACAGACGAATCAAGTCAGCGGGTGACTGGGTGGTCGTTGTCAACCATGTTGATTTGGATGATGGGACCATTGGCTTGTTTCGCTGTAGCCAATTTATGGATCGACAGTGTTTCGCGAGTCCGATTGCCTCTAAACGATTTATTGTCGGTGGGGTTCGTCGTAACTGGACTATTTTATTTTCTCATGTTTCTGCCGTTGAATTGGCTTTTTTCTGCGAGCGGCGCTCGGTTTGTTTCGAGAATCCTCATCCTGTTGATCGCGTCATTTTTCGTATTTGCGATCGTATTTGCTCCGCGATTTTTTGGTTGCCTCTGGGTGAGTATTTGTTTTGTATCTGTACTTTACGCTTTTCGACGCCTGTGGCCCCGTTTGAATAACGTTTGCGCTGGGAGTGCGTTGGCTTCTATCTCCATGCTGTTAACGGTTGGAGTTTACTCGTTTTCGATGCACCAATGGCCGACGTTTGAACTACAGAGACTGCAGGAAATGCGAGCCGAGTATCCAATGGTTGATGTCTCGCCGAGAATCGCTCGGCTTCAACGGCCGAACCGCGTTTCGGGCGATCTTCCCCAGGAAACCATTGAGTTTCAGAATCAGTTGAACTTGTACTTTGACGAAAACTTGAAACTTGATTTGAATACTCCGATGAGTCAATTGAAATTGGTGCACGACGCTCAATTTGAACGGTTCGTCCGATCTCCCGGATTCGGTGGTATGCGAATGAATCCAAAAATCATTCGCTACAATCCCCAACGCATGTTGGCTCGAGACGGAGTATCACCGTCCTTTGCCCATGCGTTTGCCTATCGCGATTTTTTCGATCGGTCGACTCTTGGTTTATTGACGGAGGACCAGAAGCACTATGTTGGTTTCAAACCTCATAGCATGCACAACGCACCGGAGTCGGTTCGATTAACGCAGCAATTTGAATTGGAAAAACTAGAATTGATCGGCATGTTGCTTCATGAGACGCCGATTGTATATGTGACTAATAGCTTGCCAAATATGGAAACGATTGCAGCTGGGGTGATACCAACTCGAGAGTTAACGCGATTCGAGTCACGCAGTCTTGAACGATTGACAAGTGGAGAGACTTTGGTGATTGAAGCGAACAGTGAAGTCTTAAGAATGGTTGGTGCTCTGCGTGCGATCGATCAATGCACAGATTGCCATCAGGTCGATTCGGGACAGTTGTTGGGTGCGTTCAGTTACGAGTACCGATTGAAGAGCCTGTCCCCTTCAGCAAATTCCGAAACGTCACCAACATTTCGAAACGCTCGTTGATGTTTTTTCACTCGGGAAACGAAATTCGCCAGCCCGGTGCCGACAACTTCCACGTGTCATAGACTTGGGGCGGAATCATTTCCAAGTGCGGGGATATTCTCTCAAACTATCAACTTATCAAACCGCTCCGCTGCACCGATGTAATCGGTTGTAATCGGTCGGTATGTTCGGAACCGACAATCTGCGGCGTTTTTGAAGCTGTTGGAGGTCATCGCCTTTTCGCCAATCGCCAGCGGATCGATCGGAGGTTGCCTATTTTAACATCGAGTCGAAGTTTCATCTTGCTTTGAAGTGGCATTTCTTGGTATGAGGCTAGTTGAAGGACCGCGGAGGTCGGCGATTGTTGTTAAGGAGTTCGACATGCACGATTTATGGTTTCACGTCCATGTGCCCAAGGCGGGTGGGTCGACTTTGCGCCAACTGATGAACCGGAACTTCGGCAAAGGATACTACAATTCCGTGTCACTCTTGGAGTCAAAACAGTACACTCGGCAGGACGTTTGGGAAATCGCCAAGTCCCAGCCCTGGCTGCGCTGCATGTCCGACCACAAATTGTCGTTGGATTTGCCTTACGATTTTCCTGAGGCCGCCGTTTACGCCTACGCGTTTGTCCGCGACCCAGTCGATCGCTATATTTCTCGGTACTTTTATCATCGGAACGCCGACATCGAATGCGCGGCGAAAACGGCTAGCGATTTCCGTGAATTCATGGAGTACGAATTGATTCAAGGCCACGTCGAACCCCATGTGCGTAGCCAACTTTGCTTCTTGAACCAGGGTCGGGCGTTGGATGACTTGAGCGTGGTGCAGGAGGCATTGGCCACCAACCGAGCGTTCTTGTTCCCCGTCGAGCGATTCGATGAAGCGGCCGTGTGTTTGGAAACGATGTTCCCGGAAACGTTTCGTGACCTGTCTTACGTCCGAGTGAACCAAGCCGAGCGAACTCAAGAACTGGACCAAGAAACAACGGAGTTGCTCCGCGAACAATTGGCGGACGATTTACCCGTCTACGAATTGGCTTGCCAAGAGTTAGAACGGTGCATCGATCACTGTTTTCGTTATCGAGAAGATTTTGAAATCGCCTTGCGAGACTTTCAAGCTCGTGGCGCTGTCCGCCGCGACAACTTCAATCCCCTGTTCCTAGACCGCGGACTCAAGACCCAAAAAGCCGCCGCATAGTTCAGGTGTGAAGCGAACCGGACAATCTTACTGCGCGCCGTTTTTCTGCCATCTGCATCGCTGCCAACTCACACGGCATATAGGCAGGAAAAGGATAGCCGTTCTCGGCGAAAACGCGGGCCGCCACAAATTTGGCGGTTCGAACTGTGCGTTGGCGTCGAGTTGGATTTTGCCAAATTTGCTCTGGCCACGCGGTTAACCAAGTCTGCTTGCATCGATTGTGCATGAACATCCCGAATCAATGTCAAACGTTCACTCGCGGCCGATGACTCGATCGATTACTTCATAGGCTTCCTTTCGATTCGCTTCCGGGAACGTATGGCCGGTTTCTGGGCAGCGGATGATCAGTTCGTCCTTGGCGTTGAATAGCGAATAGACATCGCGGGCGGTGGTTTCGACTTTGCGGACACCGGTGACTTCAAAGTTCTCGTCGTTGACCGGCGAACACGAGTAAAACGTTCGCGGAGCTAACGCGGCGACGACTTCATAGAAGTCGAACGGGACTTGATCGGGATCACTTTGAAAGACGTCACGCATCCACGGCATGTAGCGTTCTTGAGCCCAATTCTCCAGTTTCGTTCCGCCATAATAATGGTGAAACGGCGTCCAACCACAGCTGGTCACAATGACTTTCAATCGAGGGTCAAACGCGGCCACAAACATGGCATTGTGACCACCAAGAGAATGGCCGATCACACCCAGTCGATTGGCGTCTACATCTTCGCGCTGGCACAACAGGTCGATCGCTCGCATGTGATTAAAAACGCCAGTCATCGTGCCACTGAAGTAGCGGTCCGAATCAAAATCGTACTCGCGTAAGTCGCCAAACGTTGGATAGTCGGGGGCCAACACGATGTAGCCCAACATTGCCAGTTCGTGGGCGTAAGTTCGATCCGGTTTGCCGTCGATACCCACGTCCAGTTTTCCTAAGTCGGAAGTTTGGTGCAGAGCCAAAATCGCGGGGGCTCGAGGTTGGAGGCGCGGACTGTCCGGTAAATACAAGTGCGCGGGCACGCGTCTGCCGGGTTCGGCCGAATAAGTCAAATGAATCCGCGTGTAGTTCTCGAAACGCTCTCTCTGCAATTCTTGCACATCCAAGGGACAAAGCACGGTGCGGTCGGGCAGTGGGCCCATCATTTGTTGCATCCCACTCAGAATCGCTGCGCGGCGCTTTTCCCATTGGTCTGGCGAAGTGATGGGCGTTTCATGCCCGTCCTCATCCAAGGCGTAGAGTAGCCGTTGGTGATCGTAGCCGGACGGCACCAGAAGTTGCTGTGCCAGTTCATTGCGTTGTTTCTTGACCGCCAGGATTTGCTGGCTGGCGGTCTCGCAGATCTTGTTTTCGAGTCCCGCCTGCCAGGGACTGGGCAAGCCGTAATAGACCATCGCCGCGCCCCCTTCATAACCGCCTTCCGCGAGGACTCGTTCGGACGGGATGTATCCCATGACGTCGTTGGCATAAGCCGCGACCCACGTCGTTTCCTCGTCCTGTTCTCGTTTGATTCGCACGGCATAATCGACCACCACTTCACCGGAGAGGAACACCCAACTTGGTCCGTCGCCCAATTGCCAAGTCTGGATTCCGTAGGGATACTCCGTTGCGATTTGGCCTTGGGTTTCGGCTTGCTCTAGAAGCAAGACCGCTCGTGCGACTTCATAGCGACTTGGTTTGGGTTCCTGCTCATGTTCGGCTGCGGCAACGATTTCTTGCAACGCCGCGACGGTGGGCACATTAGCAAATGCCAGTGGAATGTCTTCTTGAGCCACACTCACGGGACCATGAATTGGGTAGACCGATTTCTCGATCGCGGCATTTACCGAGTCGGCCATGGAGCGACCGTAGTCTTGAGCCAATTCCAAAACTCGGCGTGGCAATGGGTTCTGGTCGCCACCACATCCAGCGAAAAACATCGCTTGGCAGTGCGGGAACTTCGACTCTAGGTCCAACTGAGCAAAGCCGGGCCAATCGCCACACCACATTTGGTCGTTAAGCGTCGTCGCATGGCAGGCATACCCAAAGACCACACCACGGACGGTGTTCTGCGAGTCGCGCAGTACCAGGATCGGTACGTCGTGATCCACAGGGCCCACTAATTGACCAGCGTTTCGCCGAGCGGGCACGTCTGGTTCGGGATTGTTGCGTCGATTCACGGCGATCGAGCAGTGCCCGGTAGCCCAGCCGACTTGCATCGGCTCCAGTTTCTCGGCGGCGCGTTTGGCCAGCTGCACGAGTCGATCTTCTAGGTCAAGCGTGTAAGCTTGTATCCACTGCTGCTGTTGAACGTCCAGCGGATACATGCCTAACAACAGCGTGCCCACGACGGGACCGCTGTGCGTGTGAGAACAACACACGGCCACGCGCGCGCGTTCCCAACCGGCTTCGGACTCGAGTCGCTTTGTCAATCGTGTGGTAAAATCGCGGTCCAGGCCCAACAGGTCGAGCGTGATCAGCAACACTCGGCCGCCCAGCTCATCTTCCAAGACCAGGGCCTTGGCCCACAGGTCGTGGAGTTTACCTTCCACTGGCCGAGTCCTTGCCGCATAACCGGCCATCCACAGTGGTTCTCCTGGAGTGATGTTCTCACGCTCCAGTCCCGCTTTCCATTGCGAGAAACTGGGGTTGGTCGAAAATAGGATCGCCAAGATGGCAGCAGCGCGCAGGATCAGATGCATGGCAGTATTCTCAACGTTCGAACGCGTCGGTTCATGATCGAGGAAGTGGAAAGACATCGTGTCAGCTTGGCGGGCCCGATTTCTTAGTCCCTATCTTAGCAAAATTCACGTGGGTGGGATGAATAAGCGGTTTTTGGGCTAAGGTGTTCGTCGATTGACGAAACAACCCCATCGGTTCTAAAATGCGGGGGCTGGGCCAGGACGTTGACGAACGGGGTTCGGTACATCCGCAGAACGGCTTTGCCATCCGCAGGCAATCAGCAGCTCCTGAATGAGCGGATGGATTTTTCCTGGATGATTTTTTTGGAATTCGAATATGCCGATTTATGAGTATCGTTGCCAAAGTTGCCAAGCCGAATTTGAGGTCCTGGTGCGTGGTAGTGAAAAACCCGAGTGCCCCAAATGCGAGTCCAAAAAATTGGAGCGTCAGTTGAGTGTGGTCGCCGCCCCAAACTTCGGCGGTGGTGATCCAATGCCCATGTCGGGTGGCATGTGTGGTCGACCGCAATGTGGGATGAATGGTTGTCAAGGGTTGAATTAATCGGGACAACGCTGAGTAAAGCGAACCGAGATTGTTAACCGCGTGGCCAACGTGAATTTGGGGTTTCCAATCTTGATGCCCAGAATAAATCCAAATGCCAAATTTGCGACGGTCCGCGTTTTGGCTAAGATCGCTTACCGACATAATACACCTTCAAGACTGAAACGAATTGGACGATGGAAAACTTAGAAAAATTGCGTAGCGTTTTGTCTGAAGCGACCAAAGACATGCGGTTGAACTTGACCAGCGTTTTGGGTGGCGATGGCTTGACCGAACAGCAACGGTGGACGGTTGGACTTTGTGCGGCGTTTTTCCTCCGGAACCGCGCATTGAGTGATGCGATGATCGCGGACGCTGGTCAGCGATTGGATGCGGCTCATATTGAAGACGCTAAAGCAGCCGCGGCGATCATGGCGATGAACACAGTGTATTATCGGTCGAAGCACCAACTCAACATGCCGGCCTATGAAACGATGCGCGCCAGTCTGCGAATGAACCGCATGGTCAAGCCAGCGACGGACAAGGCCGTGTTCGAGTTGTGCTCGATGGCTTGTGCGGCGTTGGCAGGTTGTGAAGCCTGTCTTAAGTCGCATGAAGCCAGTTTGCGAAAAGAAGGCTTTTCGGAAGCGCAAGTGCATGAAGCGATCCGAATCGCGGCGGCAATCAACGGCTTTGTGGTGGGATATGAAGCCGAACGAATCTAGAGTTGATCATCAACAAAACCATTCTCAATTGAAGTACTCCGATGTGAAATGCAGGACCGTGTCCGACTCGAATCGTATGCGACAACCGAGTCGGAAACTTCTGTCTGGCAAGTCGGACGGCTTCGTCAAAAGTGTCTCCCAAGAAATGTTCGCCCGATTCAGGTTCAATCGAGACAAAACGGTTCATGTGACAAGACTAAAACTCGGACTGCAAACGTTCAGCATAGATTTGCTTCGCACGCAAAATTACTGATTTCGATTCCGTCGTGAGCATTTCATGGCCTCCACGTTGTTGTTCGGCTGTCGTCTAATTCTATACACCGATACTGGCTGGCTCAAGTCAGTAAGCAGCGAAGGGAGGCCAGAATACCTGCGAAAACGATCGTTGCTCGACATTTCTCGGCCAACCCTAGCCTTGACTGCCGCTAAGCGTTTAAAATGTCTGAATTATCGCACCTGTTCTCAATTATGCCGGTACCAATACCGCTTTGTTGCTTTCGCTGAGTGTGGTGGATACAATCGAACCATTGTGATCGAAGCCGAGCGAATGTACACATACGGTGCGATGGCTTGGCTTGCGGCCAAGTTTGTCTGCGCGGTGCCGTAAGAATTGGAGAATTGTGTGAACCTGCCAATAAAATCAATGACGACAGCCGAGAAAATTGCGGCGATGGAGGAGTTGTGGACGGCGCTGCAAAGCAATTTCGAGTCCGTGTCGTCGCCCGAATGGCATGGAGAGGTTCTATCCGAGCGACAAAGTAGAATCGAAAACGGGGAGACGTCGTTCTCCACGCTGGAGGAGGTACGTGATCGATTGGAGAGTCGCTACAAGTAATTGTTCTTGTTTCGAACGACGCCGAACGAGATATCCATGACGGGGTGGCCTTTTACGAGGCTAGCGGTAAAGACATTGCGTCGTACTTTTATCGTAACCGTTCACGAAATGTAGGGTGCCGTGGAGCAAGTCGCTGAAAAAATGGACTTCATCGGATGTGGAACCCGTGAGCACTCGAGCGCCTCAAAACGATAAACATCTGACTTGCGCAACGCACCAGCACGTAGCCTCGACCAACAACCGTGAACGGATACCTTTTATCGTTCTATTCCTGGTTGATTTGCAGTCGTTGTCGGTTTTCGGTGGAATACATGCGAAACGGTTCGGGTATCATCGAATGTCCGCGAAGAGATTTCCGTTTTCAATCTACTATAATATTTTGGACGGTAGTGTCCGGGTCGTGGCAGTCCTTGACGAACGCCGAGATCCCGATTGGATAAGAACTCTGCTCACTCGATAATTATTTGGTTTCCATATTGTTCTTAGAGTGTTACAATCCGAACGGGATTCAATTACACTTGGGTACGGGTTGGTCCGGGCGGGGGCGAGCGTTGTTGGCAGAATTGACGTTGGGAAAAATAGCATGTTGCGATATTGGCACGAGTTGAAATTGGTTGTACGTTCGGCAGTTGGCGTTGCTTGCGTATGTTCGACGGCTGTTGCTTTCGGTCTGACCCAAGATGATCGGGCGACGCTGGAGGCTCCAATTGTCCAAGAAACCCCGGCCGAACCGCCCGTTGTAACACTCGGGGATTACCAGTTCACGATCAAGCACTCGTTGGCGTGTACTCCGGTGACGGCCCAGGGTAGTACGGGGACCTGTTGGAGCTTTTCGACAAATTCGTTCCTGGAGTCCGAGTTGATTCGGCAGGGTTACCCAGCGATTCGATTGTCCGAGATCTACGCGGTTCGGAATATCTATGAAGACAAAGCGCTGAATTATGTGTTGCGACAAGGGAAAGCCAATTTTGGCGAAGGGGCTTTGGCACACGACTATATTAATGCTGCCGCTCGTTACGGCGTCATGCCGTACGATGTTTATTCGGGGAAGCAAAGTCCGGGTGAGCCGCACAATCACGGCGAGATGGTCGCTCTGTTGACGGGGATGGTGGAAAGTGTGGTCAAGCTGAAACGCCCCAGTCCCAAATGGCAATTGGCTTTTCAAGGAATCTTGGATACGTATTTGGGCAATGTTCCCACCGAATTTGAATTTAATGGTCAAGTGCATACGCCACAAAGTTTCGCAGCTCAGGTCAACTTTGACCGCGATGATTACATCAGCTTGACCTCGTTTATGCATCATCCGTTTTACGAACCGTTTGTGTTGGAGATTCCCGATAACTATTCGAACGGTCAGTTCCTCAATGTGCCGATCGACGAATTGGTGGCCACGATCGACAAAGCCTTGGCGATGGGCTACACGGTTACCTGGGACGGTGACGTCAGCGAACGCAGCTTTGCCGCCGGAAGTGGGCTTGCGATTCTGCCAGCCGAGGGACGGGACGAACCCTTGCAGTCGCCTGGCCCAGAGATGACGGTCACGCAAGAAATGCGGCAAGATACCTTTTTGAGCTACGAGACGACCGACGATCA
The DNA here is from genome assembly GCA_041741535.1 of Pirellulaceae bacterium. GTDB lineage: Bacteria > Planctomycetota > Planctomycetia > Pirellulales > Pirellulaceae > M30B19. The sequence continues at coordinate 45,241 of JBGSJV010000103.1, read as the reverse complement.
CCTGATGCACTTGGTGGGAATGGCTCACGATCAAAACGGGGCCAAGTACTACTTGATCAAGAACTCGTGGGGCGAAGTTGGGCCGCTGGGCGGTCAGCTCATGATGTCGGAAGCCTACGTGCGTCTCAAGACCGTTTCGATTCTGCTGCATAAAGACGTGTTGCAGGCGGAGTAATACGAGCGCGCATAGTAGAGCGAGCGCCCCGATCGCTCTTGAATTGGGGCGCGATTCGATATCTGGCCGGTTGGCAGCGACTTCGCGAAGGAACATCATATTCCCGCCCGGCCGAGTTCATCTCGGTTGAGCCCAGGGTTCACCACTATGCAGCGCGCAGCAGACGCAAAGGAAGCGGTCGAGTGACGGACTTGTTTAGCAAACAAACTTCACCGGAAGAGCAAAAGCCGGCCCCGACCGAGTTCATCTCGGTTGAGCCCAGGATTCACCACTAAGCCGCTCGCGGCCGCCGCAAAGGAAGCGGTCGAGTGTCGGACTTGTTTAGCAAACAAACTTCACCGAGACCGCAACGGGTTACGCTCGCAAGCCTTGATGCGTCCGACCAAAGAACAGCCCCGATCGTCTCGGTCTAAACAAGATTCAGCAAAACTCGACGAATTGTAACAAAAAGGAAAACCCTTGTATCTGCCAGAGCCCCGGTCGTGTCAAAACACGCAACCGGGGCATCTGCGCTGCCACGAAGATTTCCGGATCACTAAACTTTAGTGATCTCGACTTCGTTCACCCCTGTCACTACGGGGACGTCAATTCGCGATTGGTTTCGATTTCTTAGCACCGAAGAGGTTATCCGGGGTCAGCTACAGTTCAGATCGAATCTGTTCGAGATCGATGGAAGACTGTTCGTTGCTTCGACAAGCGAAGAAGAGGAGCGAACTTGTTAAAGACGCGGTCGTGCAGGCTATCGCCAAGAATCCCGACTTTGTTCGGGAAATTCGTAGCAGAAGGCCAGCGTTTGTTGACGTTACGCCTCGTGACATCGTCGACGCAACTGGCTTGCCGCAGTCGGATGTCGAGTTTCTTTGCGGTCCGTTTTACGACGGGCACAACAATTGACAAGTACTTGCTTCAAGCCCGCAAGTCCTGAACCATCTTACCCAAGAACAGAGCCGCTTTCGTCGGTTGAACCAAGATTGATCACGAGTCAAAACAACAAAAGGACCAACAACAAAAGGACAGGCATTATTGGTTTGAAGGTCGGGGCGGATGGACAAAGGGCACTTTTTCTGCCCGCTGGGCTGCTTAGCGTCCTCATGCGAACGGCTGTCGGAATCGCTTCCCGCCGTGGCGCGAACCACGGCGACAACGTGATCGGCCTTGCGCCGCCGGGCTGACCGCATCAGCCCGGCGGAAACAAGCACTCCCGGACGCCTCGCCCTACCGCTGCAGTTCTACTTTGCCGCCCGGGTTCTTCATGCCCCGGAAGCCCCATCGGCAACCTGTCCTGGCCCATTCAAGGCGCCAGGACAGTGACCCTCCCGCGAACTGACGTGGGCGTTCACGACTCCTACGGTTCTGCTCGCAACCTCTGCGACCAGCCCCTGAAACACAGTACTGCCCGCCCTCCCAAAAATGGCAGTGCGGCTCAGCGGCTCAACAACACTGCCTGTCCTTTTTCTCCTTTTTAAGCGGCTCGACTCTTGCGACCCCACTCTCACGCCTACTTTTCTTTCGTAAGAACAATGTTTTGAGTAGAGTCGTCCAATTGCCCAAGGCCGTCGTCAGCGAATTTCACGATCTTCACCGGTTCCGCGTCCCCAGTGTCATTTGTCATATAGTAGGAGGGGTTCTTACCGGAGTCTTTTGGTAGTCCACTCCACATCGATTTAAACCATAATGAAGTATAGTCATCCTCGTATTCTCCCACTTTGAAAACGCTCGCTGTTGGAGTTCCTTCCGCAAGTTCGATAACCAAGTTTTGCTTATTGTCGACACTTAACCATGGTCGATTGACGCCTCGAGAGCTGAAATTCCTGACCCTAAATGCGGCATATTTCAGACCGTCGCCGGCCGGCACCCTCTCGATCTTGACCTTCGTAAATTGCTCTGGTGAGTCTCCTAGTTTTTCTCCGGAGACAAAAAACAAAGGAGACGTCCTTTGTCCTTTGCTTTTGTTAGGAAAAGCCAAGTGCGCATCCTCTGGGCCTGAAACAATTACACTAAATTGATCCGACGCAATTGCATTAGGTGGGAAAAGCGCGGACTGAAACTTCATGGAATGATCTACCGATTTCGAGTTATATGATGTAACCTCGGTGCCATTTGATCTCTTCACCACGTATTCCTGACGCACTTCAAAAATCACGCCTCGCTGCCCATTGTTGACCGGTACTTCAAGAGATCCAGTTTGAGCTGTGCCGGTTGAGGTTTCGCCACCAAACCCAGTGCTACCTGTGATCGCAATCCCGGCCGATTTCGTGACTGTCGTTGATCCCCCGACGCCAAGCGGATTTAACGACCCAGTTGCTTCAATTGCAAAACCAGCCGAAATCTCAATCGACGCTCCAACACTCCAATTGCTGGACGCGGAATTGGACTTTTCGACACTCCAACTAATCTTGGAATCGTTTGCAGCCCCAATTGTATCGACCACCGGGTGGTAATAACTGGTTCGTATGACGGTATAGAATGGACACATCAGAGCCTGTTCAATTGAAGACGAATATTTGGCATCCTTTATTTTGTAGTAGGGAAGGGTAAAGGTATCAGTCAAAATCACCGGCTCCAGTTTTTCCTGAAGCGACGTCAATTGCGGGAGGGTGGGCTCTTTCCTTCGGTCGCTAACTCCTGAATCCTCAGCAAAGAGTGTCAATACGAAGGGTTTGTCATTTGGAAACTTCCCGTGTTCGTTAGTTGCGAAGAATACATTGGGAATCAATAAAACTGTGCTCCTGGGAGGTTTGAACTCTTTGGAAACCCCAATTTTATAGAGGGCGACGTCGGCTTCCACACCGCTCCCACGGTCATCCCAAAACCCTAACGGTTTCTCTTCGGAATCGGAATCGGAAACATAACCGCATTCCCACACCAGACTTTTCGTATCCACAACGCCCTCTTTGTTCGTGAAATTGGCAGTCTCTTTCACACACCGGTAGGGTCCATTGAGGTCTGGGGCGGGTCCGTTCGTGAATACCATCCCAAGAGCAACGTAACCATCAGGTGGGATCATCCGCCAAATTGCTACGTCTTTCGTGGCGCCCGAACCCTTGTCCGTCCAAACCTGCTCAAAGCGTACTGGCGCGGCCAACAGGTTCTGGTCACGGTACTTTGCCTTGGCTCTTAGTGCGATGTTGTAGTGTGCCCCTTTCTTTTGTTCGTCAGTTCCTTCTTTCTCGACCTTGTCTCCATAACCATAATCGCCCAAGAGCATGTAATCAGATGGTATGACTTGAAGAAGTGGGCCGTCGAGGAAATAGCCCCGATTCGGCATGTTTAGATAAACGCCTCTTTCTGACTTTGTGCTTGTACTATCCCATCCCTTAATCTGTGGATTTACCCCATAAATCGTATAGACAACATCAAAGAACTCGGTGGTGAATTGCGCCCCGGTGTCGTAGATGTCCGGTTGCACCTTCAAGGTCTCTGTGTTCTGCCCCACCTCCTTGGGCTTGGCCACCTCTGTGGGCTGGACCGACTGCGTGGGCTGGACCTTGGCCGCGGCGGGAATATCGAACTCGACAACCCACTCTGCCGTCTTGTTCCAACTCCGTATCTTGGCCTCCGTACCTACCGCCGCGTAGTTTCCTTTGTAGTTGCACAGGTAATAGTCTGGGTAATAGACGTTTTCCAACCGGATGACATCGCCATGGCGAATGAATTCGTCCTTGTTCGTGGAATTAACCTTTTCAATCTTCCACGAGTATTTATCGCTGTTCGCCGTATCATCGAGGCGCGCCCAGCCCTCAGCGCTTTCATAAAGATACATGCCGCCCGTCTGGATCTTGTAGGAAACGCCCCGTTGGCCCGTTTGGAGCGCACTTCCGTCGCCAACGAAAATGTAATCTGCTGGCGCCGTGCTTATACTGGCATAATCACTGCCGTCGTTCGGACCAAGGTAACGCCATCCATAAGGGTCGTTCAGCTTTAGCCGAATGGGTTTCGACGAATGTGCCAAGGGAGTTTCTTGACTGATGGCCTGGGTAAGGCTGCTCAACAGGCAAGTGATGATTAGCGTGATTACTGGAATTTTCATGTTATCAATAGTCCTCTACTACTAGGAATTTGCTCTACTACTGGGAATTTGATTATTGCGTGAAACACGGTCGCCTCTATTCCTTTTTGGTTAGCTCCCAAAGCTGATGGGCATTCCCTTCCCCACCGCCATTGTTTCTGGCCAATTCCAAAGCATAGTGTGCGTGTCCATCCATGAGGGGGGCGTATCCTTCGCCTTTCTCAATCAAACTAATGCAATTGGCCCCTTTCGTTTCATCCTCATACCACATGATGGAGTACAGGCCACCGTTATCCCAGAGCACCCACTGTCCGGGTGTCTTGGAAGGGACGAGCTTGCCATCTTTCACACTAAGGTATTGGCCTTTCTGCTCTAGAGAGTAGATGCGTTTTTCACCGTCGTCGGACAGCTTCTTCAGGGTCCAGGTTGCTTCCGGACCGATGTACGACACAATATTGCCATACGTCCAGATAGCCAAGTTGTCGCCTTCGACCGCTTTCGAGGAAATCACGAATTTGCCACTGAGGTCCTGCGGGATTTTGCTTGGCTCATTATTATCACTCGAGATCGCACCAACCTGCCGTTCGAGTACCAGTGGCGTGGCATCATCACTTGACTTCAAGATGATTAGGTTGTTATCGATGATCCGCAGAAATTCGGTTGCCTTTTCTTCGCCGCGTAACGTGACCAAATTAAAGTCATTGCTGACAGCAGGGCCTTCGATTTTATAAGAATCGAATGCGACCTTCAAATCGCCTGCACCGATTTCGAGACTGGCGTTAGTGGAAAACGTCAAGAATAAGCCGTCAGCGACCATTGGACGAACGCTTTGGTTAAGTTCTCCGTATCGCGATTCTGTTTTATCGAGGTCCGCTTTCCAGGATCCGATCAAGATCTGCTTGGCCTCTTCAAGCGTGAAACGACGATCTGAAGTCGGCACATCGACGCCGAACTTCACCGAATCCAGGAGATTCCCCTCGGTCCTGTCAGGTCCGTTTTCTCCCGTTCCGTGAATGGCTGTGAAGGCGAGCCGAATTGTATTCCCTCGCGCCAGAATTGGATCTTCCGTCGTGCTATCGTAAACTGCCCATGCGTCCTTGCTGGTAATGTAATTATTGACAAACAATACGGTGTCGTCGCCTCCACCGATGGCGTTGTCAGCACCCAAGTCAATAACGGTAAGACTCATTTTGTCGCTGCCATTTCGACCGCGATGAGCAAATGAAAAGTCCAGCACCGCACCTTGCCCGATTCCGGTCAAGTCCTGATACAGAGTCCCGTCGAGTGTAGCGTTGAGTTCCACAAACTGCGTGCCGTCATGTGCTTCAAACCCCTTGAAGCCTGTGCTCCAAATTTCGAACACTTCATCGGTGGTCTTCCATCCGGGCATTAGTTGGGAAAATACAAAGCCGTTGTCGATCCCTCGGGGCTCCTCAAAGCTGCCATTGGCCAGCTGGGTCTTTACTATGGCGACCTCTGGAGTGACTAACAGCGGGTTCATAACCTGGGCACCCGAATCTGATCCGGGAACCATGACCACACGAAACCCTGAACTGTTTTCACCTACTGCCAAATCCTTTGTAGTCTGTCGCACCGCCGAGCGAAGATAGGGGACCTTCGTCAGGAAGCTGCCACTTCTCTTGATGCGTTCACTACCGCTGGACGGACCGGTTGGATCGATGACGCTACGCGGAATGGAAACCACTCCGATCCCAAAGTCCGCTGCGTCCAGAAGATTTCCTTCTCCTAGCTCTCCAGTGGCAGTGGAGACTGCCCCGTAACCGAACCGGACGGTATTGCCCAACGCCTTGATTTGCTCTTCGGTCGTACTGTTGTAGACGGCCCAGGCGTCGTTACCGGTGGTGTATTGTTTGGTAAAGAGAACGGTGTCATCACCTCCACCTATGGCGTTGTCAGCACCCAGGTCGGTGATGGTCAGCTTCATGGTGTCATCGCCGTTGCGACCGCGATGAGCGAACGTAAACTCCAGTAGGGAGCCTGCCTCAATCCCTGTGGAATCCTGATAAAGAGTCCCATCAATGTACGCGTTGAGTTCTACGAACTGAGTCCCCTCATGCGCTGGAACTTCCTTAAAACCCGTACCCCAAATTTCGAAGTGGGTGTCGGTGGTCTTCCATCCGGGTACGGTTTCGAGGAGTACGTCGGCGAGTTCGAAAGTCCCTTCTTTGACCCTTGGTGCCTCAAAGCCGGGGTTGGTCAGCCCTGCCAGCCCTGCCTGTTGGCTCGGGCTTGATTGATCGCTAGCCAATGCACCGTAAGAAGAACTATACCAGTCCTGACAATGCTCCCAAACGTTGCCGTGCATATCGTACAGGCCAAAGCCGTTGGGGCTTTTTTGTTTGACGGGGCTGGGATGGGCTGGTTCGCTATCGAAGTACCATGCGTATTGTTCCAGCTGTGAAGCGTCGTCGCCAAAGCTATACGCCGTCGTGCTTCCGGCGCGACAGGCGTATTCCCATTCCGCTTCAGTCGGTAGCCGATACGTCCGACCTTCCTGTTGGCTCAGTCTTTGACAGAATTCGACCGCGTCATTCCAACTGATATAGCTCGCCGCGACATCATCTCCTTCGATAACGTTTTCCTGCCCTTTCCAGGGTGTGGTCCCCATGACCTGCTGCCACTGGGATTGCGTGACTTCGGTGACGCCCATGTAAAAATCGCGTGTGATCGTCACCTCATGCTGGCGTTCATCATCGTCACGGCCTTCTTCGCTATCTGGAGAACCCATTAGGAATGTGCCAGCCGGGATCAATTTGAACTCCATGGCAGAAACCGCTGGTGCAGAAACCACCCCGATCCCAAAGTTCGCTGCATCCAGAAGATTTCCTTCTCCTAGCTCTCCAGTGGCAGTGGAGACCGCCCCGTAACCGAACCGTACGGTATTCCCCAATCCCACGATTTGCTGTTCGGTTGTGCTGTCGTAAACGGCCCAGGCGTCCTTCCCTGTGGTGAATTCTTTGGTAAAGAGAACAGTGTCATCGCCTCCACCTAGGGAGTTGTCAGCCCCCAGGTCCGTGATAGTCAGCTTCATGGTGTCATCGCCGTTGCGACCGCGATGAGCAAACGTGAACTCGAGCACGGAGCCTTGTTGAATCCCAGTAGAATCCTGATACAGAGTCCCATCGATGAACGCGTTGAGTTCCACGAACTGAGTACCCTCATGCGCTGGAACTCCCTTAAATCCCGTACCCCAGATTTCGAAGTGGGTGTCGGTGGTCTTCCATCCGGGCATGGTTTCGAGGAGTACGTCGGCGAGTACGAAAGTCCCCTCTTCAACCCGTGGCGCCTCAAAGCCGGGGTTGGTCAGCCCGGCCTGTTGGCCCCAGCTTGATTCAGCCTGAGCCAAAGCGCTTATCGCCAATACGGCGAAAACGGCCGTACGTGCGAGTAAGGCGGTGATTGCTTTTCGAAACATCGAGTTTATCTCCGGGTTGAGTATGTGGGCGGGGATCGTTCGCTCCCAATCATGCCTAAGAACGCATTGGGCCTCATTAAAGGAATGTTCAACCGAGTCGGAGGTCCGACAGGCTGCTTACGGAATTTTTGCGATTTCCATCAGAACGTCACATTTTTTATGCTGCGGACGCTGGAAGGAATCGTAGTTGACGGTAAGACGCGTGCGTGTTGCGGCGGCACTGGCCCCAACCGAGTTCATCTCGGTTGAGCCCAGGATTCACCACGAAGCCGCACGCGGCAGCCGCAAAGGAAGCGGTCGAGTGTCGGACTTGTTTAGCAAACAAACTCGACCGGAAGAGCAAGCGCCGGCCCCGACCGAGTTCATCTCGGTTGAGCCCAGGATTCACCACTAAGCCGCACGCGGCAGCCGCAAAGGAAGCGGTCGAGTGTCGGACTTGTTTAGCAAACAAACTGCACCGAGACCGCAATGGTTCGCGTGCGCAAGCTCGGCGGCTCGGCACCCAAGACCGAAGCATGAACAAGAACCGCCCCCAACGGCAACGCTGTGAAGCATTTTTGAATGCGTATGCTCAGCACTTGTGTCGGCCTTTCAGGCCTTTTCTGAATGAGAGACCATTCGAACCGGTGGCTCGCGCACACCGGCTAGGGTTGTTTCGGCCCATTCGGGCCTGTTTTGGCCAAAAAAAAATGCTTCACAGCTTTGCCCCAACGGGCTGGTTCCGGTTGGAGCGAAAGTTTGGTAGCTAGAACGACACCCCACGCGCGAAAGGCGGTCGAGTGACAGATTTGTTTAGCCGAGAAACCTCACCGAGACCGCAATGGTTCGCGTGCGCAAGCTCGGCGGCTCGGCACCCAAGTAACGAAGCACGAACAAGAACCGCCCCCAACCGGCTTGTTCCGGTTGGAGCGAAAGTTTGGGAGCTAGAACGACACCCCACGCGCGAAAGACGGTCGAGTGACAGATTTGTTTAGCAAACAAACCTCACCGAGACCGCAACGGTTTACGCTCGCAAGTGTGTGCCCAAGAACTAATCCGATCGGCCTTTTGAACGGCGCAGTTCCTGCCCCATTAACGAGCACGCGGATATCGGCGTTGCCGTCGCCTTGCGAAATAAAAGAAATCCAGCGACGGCTAAAGAACCCCAGGCGATGGTGTTTCGCGGCATCACTATTGATTCTCAAAATACCGTCCAAAGACGCTCGGGTGCCACTAGGAGCAGCAGACTTCGGGCCGCGAACGATAAAATCAAAATAGACGGCTATATTGGCAGTATCGCTCCCGATCAACATTGCCGTATTTCAAACAATAGAATGAGTGCAATATATACCGATTTCAAAATTTCCATTGAGCGAGCTCCGATTTATTTGTTGGACAGCACTTTTCCCAAAAACTGAAGTACCAGGATCCCCATCTTCAACCTCCAGACAAGCCGACGATGACCTTCACCCCACCAAAGCAAGAACGAAAACCGGCCCCAACCGAGTTTATCTCGGTTGAGCCCAGGATTCACCACTAAGCCGCACGCAGCCGCCGCACGGGAAGCGATCGAGTGAGTGACTTGTTTAGCAAGCGAACTCCACTAAGACCGCAGGTTCTCCAGTGTCCTAATGCGAAGTGAATATTGACCAAGACGAAGACGGTGAAGTCTGGCTTGGATGGACTTACGAATTCAATTTTCGACGTCTTGACCACCCGCATGTGCCTAAGCCAACCAAGCCAACCAAGAGCAGCGAGCTAGGCTCGGGAACCGCTGTGATGACTCCTGATAGTGCGTACATGTGTTTCTGCTGGGTCGCTGAGACACCCCCCCAGTTGACCCATTGGTGGACATTCAAAGTACCCAATTGACCGGCATTTGCGAAATTGTTGGTGGACCCCAATGGAAAGGGGCCGGATACGGTTCCATTAGAAAATGATCCGGTCCAGACTTGCCCGGTTCTTGTTGCTAGCGTTTGATCAACCGATATTGTATTGAGTATATTGAAGTCCCATAAATCGGCGTTTCCCGTGGCTATTTGACTCCCGTTTAGCAAATAGATGGGGACGCTGGTATGATTCACATTGGTGGGATTTGTGCCAGTATTATCGCGTGCGGAAACGGTGGATGTTGATCCGATGGCCTTCCAGGTCGTTTCATTTAATCCTGGGACTAAACCAGCCTGTGCTGTCACGAAATTGTTATAGGTGGCAATATCCGCTGAGGTCGCGTTTGTAGTTCCGCTCGTGACAAACACCAAGCGATACTGTTGACCTGGTAGGACACCTGGCGGGACAAGCAGCCCGGCGGATGCAACGGAACTGCTTGCCAAGACCAACAACACTACCACATACTTTAAATTCTTAAGCAACATGCTTGAACTCCAACGGACTACTCGAAGGAAACGGATTGGTGTTCAACCGCCAGACAGACCGACGATCACCTACAACCCTAATGTTCAACCGACGCAAAAGTCCGACAGGCTGTTGAAACAATGTTCGAGATTTCCGGTTCTTTCGCTGACAGACGACTCTCGGATCCGTACGCAAGAACAAATCCGATCGGCCTACTTGCAGTTGTTTCTGAAGCGAAGTCGGTCCAACGGCCTCTAAAACCTGTGCGGGTTGTTGTTCCGCGTAGTGGACAATCCTCGCCCCACTGGCGTAAAGCCAAGTGGCGGCGGTCAAGTACCCAAGATCAGCGCGCGAAACCGCCCCTTTGGCGTAAAGCCAAGTGGCGGCGGTACGGCATCCAATAACAACGGAAGAGCAAGCGCCGGGCCCCAACCGAGTTCATCTCGGTTGAGCCCAGGATTCACCACGAAGCCGCTCGCAGCCACCGCAAAGGAAGCGGTCGAGTGTCGGACTTGTTTAGCAAACAAACTCCACCGGAAGAGCAAGAGCCGGCCCCGACCGAGTTCATCTCGGTTGAGCCCAGGATTCACCACTAAGCCGCACGCAGCCGCCGCAAAGGAAGCGGTCAAGTGACGGACTTGTTTAGCAAACAAACCCCACCGAGACCGCAACGGGTCACGCTTGCAAGCTCGGAAGTTCGGACTCAAGAACAGACCCGATCGGCCTGCTTGCAAACGTTTCAGTAGCCGGCCCGGACCTACGGCCTCTGAAACCGCCTCTAAAACTCAAGTGGGTGGTTGTTCCGCGTAGTGGTCAATCCTCGCCCCACTGGCGTAAAGCCAAGTGGCGGCGGTCCAGTACCCAAGATCAGCGCGCGTAACCGCCCCGCTGGCGTCAAGCCAAGTGGCGGCGGTGGCTCCGCGCGTCATCCGAACGAATTTAAGCCACCTTTACTGGGTGGCTCTTTTAGTTATCGCTCACGCCCAATCGCGGGCCGCCGCAAAGAATGGTGGTTTTTCGCTAAGTTGCAATTCGCCAAATTTGCTCTGGCCACGCGGTTAACCAACTCTCCCGACTTTGGGCGTGAACGGTGACCACTTTTGTTGACATTAATTCATCGCTTGTTTTCATTTTTCGGCAGAATCCGACAAACTATGGGGGTGGTCGTGTGTTAGAATCAGGCCGTAGCGGGGTCCACTTCCGGGTCGTTGAATTATGGAAAACCAATCCATCACGGGCTGGATTGACCAACTTGCCGATGGCAATGAACAGGCAGCCAGAGAACTGTGGGAACATGTTTCCACACGGGTCCACGAGTTCGCGCGCCAAAAACTCGACCCGCAACTCCGTCGCCGGTACGATGAGAACGACGCCGCGAACAGTGCGTTCCACAGTCTTTGTCGTGGGATTTCCGATGGCCGACTGGAAGCGAAAGATCGCAATGCGTTGTGGGGTCTGTTGGCCGTGATCACGTCGCGGAAAATCTCCGCCCAATTGCGGCATGCCCACCGTCAAAAACGTGGCGGCGGAATCGTAAGTGGTGAATCTGGTTTTGCCCAGCTTGGTGAGGAGGGGATCAACGGGGTCGGTTCCAAACAGCCGCCACCCGATCAGTTGGCCGAAGTCGCAGAAAGCTGTGCTCAATTGCTCGACGCGATCCCGGACGAAACTCTGAAGCAGATCGTGTTGCTCAAGTTTCAGGGGTCCACGAACGGCGAAGTTGCCAGCGAACTGAACTGCACGCAACGGACCATCGAGCGAAAGCTAGAACGAATCCGTCGAATTTGGACGGAGGCGGGTCTACATGATGGGGAGCGTTAGTCACGGGCAAACATTAGCCGCAGCCGACTTGTGTCGGTGTTTCTGACTGTTTGACCATAGAGGAGTGACGAAGCACTTTTCCGTATCGAATCCCATGGACAACTCCTCATTCAAAAATCCGGCCTACGAGGCGCTGACAAATCAGCAACTTACTGCGATCGACGCTCTTTGTGACCGTTTCGACCAAGAGTTGCTGAAGGGCTCCGCTCCGCGCATTGAGAATTTTTTGACCGAACTTCCAGAGGCCGTTCGCGACGGACTGCTGGCGGAACTGCTGACGATGGAAGTTGAATATCGCACAAAGAAGGGAGATGTACCTCAGCAAGACGAGTACATTCAGCGATTCCCGGACCGGACCGGGATCATCGCCGGGGTGTTCGCTCGCGATGCTACGACGCACTTCCCCGGCATAGGTACGATTTCGCTACCGGTCAACGTTCCACCCGTCCTGGCTAACTTTCGTCTGATTGAAGAACTCGGCCGTGGCGGGATGGGAGTTGTCTGGTTAGCCGAACAAGACCAACCGGTGAAACGTCGGGTGGCCCTCAAGCTCATCAAGTCGGAGCTGAACTCGCAGGATGTGCTCGCCCGGTTCAACGCCGAGAAACAAGCACTCGCGATGATGGATCATCCCAACATCGCGCGCGTGTTTGATGCCGGCACGACGGAGGACTTTCGTCCGTACTTTGTGATGGAACTGGTCGATGGAATTTCGATCACTCAATACTGCGACGATAACAAGCTGAGTATCGACGACCGCCTGAAGCTGTTCGTCCCGGTTTGCAAAGCCGTTCAGCACGCTCATCAGAAGGGAATCATTCATCGCGATCTGAAGCCGTCAAACGTTCTCGTCACGGTCATTGACGGAGAAGCGGTTCCCAAGGTCATCGACTTTGGTCTGGCGAAAGCCGTCGAGCAGAACATGATGCTGACCGACATGACAATGCAGACGGAGTTCGGCAAGGTCGTCGGGACGGTTCAGTACATGTCGCCGGAGCAGGCGGAACTGAAGGGGCCGGATGCTGAGGATGTTGACACTCGGACGGACGTCTATTCGCTCGGCGTTATGCTTTATGAACTCCTGACGGGCTCGACTCCTGTTGATAAGGAAACGCTCGGGAAAATCGCGCTGCTGAAGGTTCTCCAGATCATCCGAGAGGAAGACCCGCCTCGTCCCAGCAACCGCTTGAGTTCGTCATCCAACGAGTTGAATTCGGCAGTCAGCGAACTGCGAAGGCTGCATCCCGCCAGACTGCAACAACTTCTGCGCGGGGAACTCGACTGGGTCGTGATGAAGGCTCTGGAGAAGGATCCCAATCGCAGATATCAAACCGCGAACGATTTGGGCCAGGACCTGTCCAATTACCTGACTGGCGAAACCGTAACGGCACGGCCACCGTCGACGTGGTATCAAGTTCAGAAGTTCGCCCGACGAAATCGCGGACTGGTCGCAGCCATGTTTGCGATAGGGGTCGTGTTGATTGCCGGTATTGCCGGAACAACCTACGGGTTAATTCACGCGAGTCAAAAAGCAATTGAGGCGGACAACCAGCGGATCGTCGCTGAAAAGAAAACCGATGAAGCGAAACAAGAACGCGCCAACGCCATTGATGCGGAAAGTCGCGCGACTGCCGAATCGCAACGTTCTCGCCATGCCGAAGCGGCGGCCAACTTTCAACTCGCCAACGCCAGATGGGAAACCAACAGGGCTGGCGACGCTCGTAAGCTGCTACAGGAGATTCCGCACGAGTACCGCGACAACATCGAATGGAATTTCTGCAATCGTCGTTTTCAGGGCAGCGACATGACCTGCTACGGCCATCTGAACCAAGTGAACTGTGTGGTCTTCAGTCCCGATGGCACACGGATCGCATCCGCAGGTACTGACAAAACCATCAGAATCTGGGACGCGCAAACGGGTGAAGAAGTCGCCACTTTGACTGGACACACCGCCGCCGTGGGCACTGTCGCATACAGCCCCGACGGATCGAAGCTTGTCTCCGGCAGCGACGACAGCACGATCAGACTCTGGGACGCTCGGACAAGTCAGGAACTTCAGGTGATTCATGAGCATGCGACGTCTGTCCGAAGCGTCGTCTTCCGGCCCGACGGTCAGGTTCTTGCGTCCGGGAGCGATGATCATCAGATCAGGCTTTGGGATCTCCAATCGGGAAGGGTCGGTTGGATTCGGGGGAACGACGGTGAACTCATGGGGATCGCCTTCAGTCCCGACGGCGGTCGGCTGGTCTCCACCGCCCGCGACAACAAGATCCTATTGTGGAACGTGAGCGATCCACAATCCGTCGAACAGATTCGCATGCTGGAACCACGCGGATTTTCAATGGGTATCGCCTTCAGTCCCGACGGCACTCGGATCGCAGCGGGAAGCAACGACAACATCATACTGTGGGATGCTACTTCTGGACGTGAAATCAACAAGTTTGTTGCTCACGCAACTTGGATTCACAGCTTGCAGTTCAGTCCCGACGGCACGCGACTGGCGTCCTGCGGCGACGACAAGCTGGTCAAGCTGTGGGACGCCCGATCTGGTCAGGAGATCGCGACCTTCACCGGTCATTCGCAGCGCTGCATGAGTGTCGCCTTCAGTCCCGACGGGTCATCCCTGGCATCCGGGAGCCATGATTTCACCGTGAAACGATGGGATGCGCGATCTTTTGATCCGGCCAAAACGCTCCGCGGACACACGCTGTTTATCGACAGCTTGGCATTCAATCCCCGAGGCAACCGGCTCGCATCAGCCAGCTTTGACAAGACCATCAAGCTGTGGGACCCAGTCAAGGGCCAAGAAGTCCTGACGCTCACAGGTCATGAGCACTGGGTTCGCAGCGTCGTCTTCAGTCCAGACGGCACACGCCTAGCCTCGGGAAGCTCCGATAAAACGATTCGCCTTTGGGATACTGGGACCGGTCAGGAAACGAGGGTCGTCACCGGGCATGCCGATGAAGTTCGCAGCGTCGCTTTCAGTCCCAATGGCACGCGGCTTGTTTCGGGAAGTTCCGACAAGTCCATAAAGGTATGGGATGTAGAGACAGGCCGAGAACAGCTGACAATCAACGGTCACACCGAAGCGGTTTCCTGCGTTACGTTCAGCCCGGACGGTTCCCGCATCGCCTCGGGGAGCAACGATGGCACCGCGCGGCTGTGGGACGCGAAATCCGGTACGGAGCTCCTGATTCTCAGCGGCCATCAACACATCGTCGGTTGCGTTGCGTTTAGCCCGGACGGTACGCTTCTTGCGTCAGCCTCCAACGATCATTCGGTCAAGTTGTGGGATGCACAGTCGGGGCGCGAGTTAACGTCGCTCAATGGTCACATGACGGGGGTTGGGTGGCTTGCATTCAGTCCGAATGGTATGCGGCTGGCAACCGTCAGTTTGGACCGAATGCTGAAGCTGTGGGATATCAAAAACGCTCGGGAATTAGCTACGCTCAGCCGAAAAAACGTCGAAGTACTTCGCGTCGCTTTCGCGCCCGATAGCGAAACAATGGCAGCAGCCTGCATCGACCATCACATCCATCTGTGGCCCACAAGGCACGATCTGGAAGTGACCCATCTTGCAGGTCATACGAACTCTGTCGACACGGTGACGTTCAGCCACGATGGCAAATGGATCTTTTCCGAATCACCGAGCGAACGAATCGTCTGGAACGTGGCGACCAGCTTGCCTGAGGCGAACGCAAAATGGGAACCGCCAGCCGAGCAAAAACAAGTTTCAACAGATGGCCGATGGTTTGTTACCAGCGAGTTCAATCACGTTCTGCTGGTCGACCGAGAGTACCGAAACACACCCCATGAAAAAGCCTACCGGGCTGCGAAATCCCGGTTTCAGCCAGAGTGGCATCAAGAGCAGGCAACAGCAGCCACCACGGCGAAGAACTGGTACGCAGCGATGTTCCATTATGCATGGCTGATGAAGTACAAGCCTGACAATGCATCATTGTACGATGACCTGCAGTCGTCGTTTCAAGAACTGAAATCGCAGTTTGAGGAAGAAGAAACTGCCCTTGAGCGTCATCTTGCTCTGGTTGTCAGGGAATCACTCAAGCTCCCACGTGGCTACGAATCGGCCAATCCCGGCTTCGAAGAACCTCGCATTCGAAAAGGAGCTTTTGAATTCCGCACAAGGATACCCGGATGGAAAACCACAAGCGATCAGTTCGAAATCTGGTCAACCGACTTTCTTGGCGTTGACGCCTATGAAGGCGATCAGTTTGTGGAACTCAACGCAAGAGAAGAGGGGACTCTGTATCAGGATCAGGCCGATATCGCTCAAGACGGCGTGATCGAGTTCTCGTTCGCTCATCGTGGTCGCAACGGTAAGGACACACTCAAACTAACCATCACCGATCTGGGTGCTGACAATGCCGAGGGCGGCGACGACGACCAGGAACTATTTGTCAAAGAGTACACCACTGGAGCGAATGCCTGGACGGTGTATGACAGTACCTCAGAACCTTCGATCAAAGCGATCGGGCACAAGGTTCGTTTCGCCTACACAGCGATTCATGCGACAGGCGGAAACGGCCCCGACAACACGGAAGGGAATTTCCTGGATTCAGCAGACTTCGGCGTGGGTGTGGTGACTGCGAGACGCAAAGCAAACGGAGTCAAGTGATGTTCACACCAAGGACCGAAGTTGCGGCAATATTCCGGTCTTCGTTTGGTCTTGCAGTGGAGCTTGACTTTGCGGCTAACAAAACAGGAACATGAATCAGGCGACGCTTCGAGAATGTCTCCGATGCTGTCGTGTCGACTTGCTAACGGAGCGCTCGCTTTTATATGTCGTGCAGATGGAGCGATCGGGGCGCTCGCTCTACTATGATCTGCGGATGGAGCGATCGGGGCGCTGGCTCTACTATGATCTGCGGGACGGAGCGATCGGGGCGCTCGCTCTACTATGTTTTGCAAACGGAGCGATCGGGGCGCTCGCTCTAGTGTGTCGGTCAATGTTTCGGTGCGGATCGTTTGGGTAGGAAACCTACACAAAACGCTAGAACCATTGAAAGCCAGAATAGGATGCACTCGGGTCGGCGCAAGTCGTGGAAATCGATCAAGTGCGGATGTTCGTGACTCTCGGGTGGTAGCGCGAAGATCCAATTTTCCTTCAGCCAACTCAAATAAGCTTTTGCCCATTCGACATTGCCCGTCCATCCATAACTGGACCAATCACTGTTCAGTCCCCAATCCGCCAATAACTTGAGACCGATAATACTAACCAACAGATACGCTGCCGTCTCAAAGCGCGGAAACCGGTCCAAAAGTTTGATAAACAGCGCTGCAGCAAATCGCATCAACACCACGCCAAGAAAACCGCCTAGAATCACGACCCAGAGCTTGGGGTGCGGCGCCGACGCCGGGGTTCCGGGCGGAGGACTGCCCACGACACCAATCGCCGCGACAATCGAGTCGACCGCAAAGGCGATATCGGTCATTTCGATCACAACCACCGTCCACCAAAACTTACGCATGTTGAGGACGGGGCTCGGCGTTGTACCCGGAGATACTGCGCTTTGTTGTGAAGTATTTTCGAGCACCGATCCTTCGCCGTCCGCCAATGGAAACGGAACTCGCTCGGCGATTTCAACCAATTCGCGCTCCGCCGAGATCGGCTT
This sequence comes from Pirellulaceae bacterium, assembly GCA_041741535.1. Taxonomy (GTDB): domain Bacteria; phylum Planctomycetota; class Planctomycetia; order Pirellulales; family Pirellulaceae; genus M30B19. Next base: position 27,833 of record JBGSJV010000103.1, on the reverse strand, counting down.
GCCAGTTTCGGCCACGACAAGGATTGGATCTCCCTGCTCATCCAGGTTGATCTGGTCCGGCTCTTCTTCGTGGGATTCAAAAAGCAAATGCTTGAGCGAAATGTACAGCAAGTAGCCGCCACCCAACAATTTGACCCAAGTCCATTGGAGCAAGAACGTTGCCGTCGCAATGGCCAAGAAACGGAAGACAAACGCACCAATCAATCCGTACGATAATGCCCGTTTTCTCTGGGAGGGTGGCAGTCGTTTGGCCAATAAACCCAAGACAAGGGCGTTGTCGATCGACAAGACGCCTTCCAGAACCAGCAACAATCCGACCACCGCCAAATCCGAGGTCGCAAATTCCTGCCCACCGAAGAATTCGATCTGGGCCAACCAAGCAAAACAATCGATAAACATGAAGTTGTACGTCCGGGGACCGTGAAGCAGCGCCATGATCGTACCGCGAGGCGTGGATTGTGGGAAGTCGCGGGCAACCCACATTTTCACCGCTTCAAATGGACGTGCCTCGGATAGTAGAGCGAGCGCTCCAATCGCTCGGCGAGAAATAGTAGAGCGAGCGCCCCGATCGCTCCTGGGGAGATATAGTAGAGCGAGCGCCCCGAGCGCTCCTGGGGAGAAATAGTAGAGCGAGCGCCCCGATCGCTCCTGGGGAGGAGAAGAACTTTGAGTTTGCTGGAACATTTGGAGCGAGAAACAGACGGTTCCCGATTCGAGGCGTTGGTTGGGGCCGCGTTTGTCTTGCATCCAGAGCGATCGGGGCGCTCGCTCTACTATTTGCGGGAGCGATCGGGGCGATCGCTTTACTATTTGCGTAGCGATCGGGGCGCTCGCTCTACTATCCTGGTGGCCATTGGAGTTGGCGTTGGCCTAAGATGTGGAAGTGGAGGTGGGGGACGCTTTGGCCGCCGTCGCTGCCGATGTTCGTGACGACTCGATAGCCCTTTATAAGCCCCAAGTGCTCGGCAACGTCGTGGATGAATACCATGATCCCACCCAACCAAGCCGCGTCCGCTGGGCCAACATCCGCCAAACTAACGATCTCGTGTTTCGGAATCACCAACACATGGACCGGCGCTTGCGGCGATACATCGTGAAATGCTAAGAAACGTTCGTTCTCCAGAACGATCTTGGCAGGAATCTCGCCGTCGATGATGCGTTTAAAAATGGTCTTGGCTGGGGTCATGTCAGGTCTTGCTCCGTGAACACAGGTTGAGGTAAATCCATGGCTTGGTCGGCGATCAAACATAAGATTCCGTCGCGCACCGGATAAAATCGTCGCGATTGCCGACAGTACCAGCCGCCGTCGACCGGTTGCAAAACGCCCTGCCCTTCTACGGTCACGAGGCGTTGATCAGCAATTTGTTGGTTCACCTTGGCCACCAGTTCTGCGGAGGCCAACGTCAACGGTCGACGGGAAGTGGGACATTGATACGCGGTGAACATCTATCGCTTCAATCCGTAGTCGTCTATTTTGCGGTACAACGTCGCGCGGGAGATCCCCAGTAACTTGGCCGCTTGAGGAATATTGCTCTCGGAACGTTGCAGGGCTTCAATAATCAATTTGCGTTCCCAATGATCGATTCGCAAAGTTTCCATGCGATCGGGACTGGTCGAGGTCAACCCCAAGTCCTCGGCCAGAATCAAATCGGAATCGGCCATGATCACGGCGCTATCGATGACGTTCCGCAACTGACGAACATTCCCTGGCCATTGATATCCCAAGAGCTTTTGACGACCCTCGGGAGATAGCTTCAGGTCGGGCCGCCCGTGTTTGTGTTTGAACACATCCAAGAAATGTTCGACCAACAACTGAATGTCCGGACCACGTTCGCGCAGGGGTGGAACGTAAAGTTCGAACACACTGAGCCGGTAGAACAAGTCCTCGCGAAACTTCTTCTCTTCGACAAACTCGCGCAGATCGCGGTTCGTCGCGCAGATCACTCGGACGTCGACCGTCAATTGTTGCGTGCCACCGACCGGCAAGAATGGGTGGCCCTCCAAGATCCGCAAAAGTTTCGCTTGTCCGTCCAAGGTCAATTCTCCGACCTCGTCCAAGAACAGCGTCCCACTATCGGCTTGTTGGAACCAACCTTGATGATCCGAATCCGCACTCGTGAAGGCCCCTTTGCGATGGCCGAACAGTTGGCTCTCCATCAGATCGCGCGGGATCGCCGCGCAATTGACCGACAATAGCGGGCGGTCACTCCGGGGACTGGAGCGATGCAATGCTCGAGCGACAAGCTCTTTGCCGGAACCGCTTTCGCCGCGCACCAACACGCATCCGGTGGCCTTCGAGATTTTTTGGATCTTGGCCTTGAGTTGTTGAATCGGTTTGCTCTCGCCCAATAATTCGTCGGATTCGGCGGCCGATTTGGCCAAGCGTTCGTTTTCAGCTTCCAACAATGCGTGTCGATTGGCCCGGGTCAGTCCCAACGCCATAATATTCGCAGCGGAACAGGCCAAACGAAAATGCTCATCCCGAAACTTGTGTTGTCGTCGGTAAATATGGACGGCTCCGACCACGGCGCCCTCGCGCAGGACGGGAACACAGATCGAATCAACGAACTCGCGTTTGCCGTTTTCCGTTTCATGCTCCACGCGTATCGCTCGGCGATGTTGGACCACTCGGTCGGTCAGTTTGGGTTGCAGTTGAATGTTTTGCGACTCATCGTCCGGCCACACGATTTTGGGTTTGAGTTGACCCGTTTCGTTGAGCCACAAAAAGCCCGCGACGTTGGCATCGGTGCGCTGGACCAATCGCTCCAGGCTCAGTCGCACGACTTGTTCGGGAGTTTCGGCCCCGAGCAGCTTGACGGCCAATTGGAACAAGAAGAAAAAATCTTCGCCTTGGGCCACGTTCTTTAAGAAGCCCAGTGTGTACTGGCCGGTGTCGTCATGCGGTAATTGATTTTCAAAGACAACCGTTTGGTCGATCGTCGAACGATGGTCGCTGCCCGCCGCTGGGCCCGTGAACTGCTGGAAGCTGAACACCGTCGAACCAATCCGGAACTCGTTGCCGTAGCTTAGTTGAGCATGGTTGATCCGTTGCCCATTAACGTACGTCCCATTGGAGCTTTCGGTATCGCGAATCCACCAACGATCGTCGTCGAAGTAAACCGTCGCGTGGATTCGCGAGCTTTGTGGGTCCTGCAACTGGATCTGGCACTGCATTCCGCGGCCAATTAACGTCTTGATTTTCGGATCCAGTTCGAACCGTGACCCAGCTCGGGGGCCAACTTTCATTTCCAAGCCGATCGTGGGAATTTTCGGGGACGCGCTCATGTGTCTCGCAAATCTAGAAGTCTCAGAACCAGCCGATTCGGCACCGTCTCATTATGCGACATCACGAGCGTTTTTCCTAGGCTCTGTCCCAAAAGGGGCTGACCCACACCGGTCCTGCCTTTTTGTCCGAGATTTTTACATGCCCTGCAAAGCGGCGGACCCAGTTTGGGAGAAAACCTATTGTGGTTCCGAATTGACTTGGATGGGGATCAGCAAGTCTTGACGCAAATACTGACAGACTCCGTCTTTGTCCTCACAAACATTGTAGAGAGCGAAAACTTGAAGCTGGATGGATCCCTTCGCATCCTGCGGAATCTGGACCTCAAAATCAATGCGGCGAGTTTCGTCGCTCGTTGGTTGGCCATCTAACGGAGCAACCACATGACGACTTTGCGAAACTTTCCAGCCATCAGGACACTCCACCCAAAGGACAAGCGGTTCGGATTCGTTATTCCAATGGGCACGGAGTTCCGAGTTGGGGGCCAGCGCGATGTGGACTCGAGTGGAACCGCCGGGGCGAACGCGAGATGGCACCAATATGATTTCCGGCACGATCAAGCCATCCGTGTCGCGCTGGATGCGACCTGCAGGGTCGGGAGATTTAGCTTCTTCCGGAGCCACGCCAAACGCACGAGCCGGCCGAGCCAATTCCGCTCCCTGCGGATCGACGATCAACGTCACGGGAGTTTCCCCGCGCGCGATGATTTCGTTGCGAGCCTGTTCGACCCAATCGTAAAACGAATAAGGTTTCTCCAGTCGTGGACCATATTGTTGGATCCGACGACGCCAAATGTACTGGTTGGGATTCTTGTCCAATGCATGTTCCCAACTCAAGACCGCTTTTTGAAAGTCGTCAGGTTGCCGCCGTTCCGAATCATAGCGAATCCGATACGCCACTCCGCGACGAAACAGGGCAGCCCCATCATCGGGTGCTTGTAGCAACGCGTTCGAGTACGCATCGATCGCCGTCGTCACTTCCGTGGTCCCGCCCCACAAGATCGCGGCGTCCGCAAATTCGAGCTGGGCACCGGCGGTTTTTTCTTGCTGGGCTTTTTGCTGCAAGGAGGCGAGGTCCGGTCGTGTTGATTGCTGAGCAGCATTGTTTGAATTGGTGATCGCTTCGCCACCAGCCGGTGAAAACGCAACGTTCAGAAATTCTGCTTCCAGTGTCTCGGGGAGCGGACGGGTAGAACGAACGATGCCATGTTCATCGATCGCAATGACAATGGGTACGGCCGTTGATTCCAGAGAGTTGATCGGGTCCCAAAGAATGGGCCAATCAAACTTTTGCCACTGAGCGAACAGTCGGCAACGATCAGGGTGTTGTTCTTGAGTGATCCCGAGAACAACCAACTTACCCGACGCCACCCAATCTTTGGTCTTGTTGTGCCAGACCGGCACATGTTGGCGGCAGCCCGCTCACCACGAAGCAAACTGAATCAAGAGCACCTTCTTGCCGCGAAACTGCGCGAGCGAAACCGGCCGGCCATCGTCAATGGCTGGAAGCGTGAACGCGACATGACTCGAACCAACTTGTGGTGCATATTCGTCAGCGGCAACGGTTGCGACGGATGCAAGCAACACGATCGTCGAAAACCAAGAAATCCCTCGCCCAATGGACCGAAAATGATTCAATTTTCCCATAAGTTGCATCCCGGGTTCCTGGTATCGCTGCGGATGAGTCAATTTGTTTGCTCGATCTTACGAAAGACTTTTAGACGCTGGCGGTTCGGATTGCAAGATAGGTGGCGAAAGCCGCATCCGTCGGATTCTAGTCCTCACTGCTCGATTGGCAGTGCATGAGCAGTCGCCACCATTGGCTTTACGCCAATGGGGTGATGACTGGTCAGCTACAGGCCAGCTATAGAACGGGCTCCAAGGTTTTAAAGGCCGTGAAGCAGACTTTGCTTCTAGCACGTCTGCAATTAGGCCGATCGTGTTTGATTTCGAGTACGAACTCCCCGGACTTGGGGTGGTAAATCATTCCGGTCTCGGTTGGTCGAATTGAATCGTCCGACCTTTGCTCACCTGAGCCATGCCTAAAAAATCCCAGTCTGCCGTAGCTGATTTCGCTTGCTGCGGGCGTAAGTGCTCGATTAGAATCACCCCTAGTTCCGACCAAGGGAGCCAACGCATCGAGGGCGTCAACGTGTTAGCCGATCCTCCGCACTTATCTCGACATCAAAGAACCACATCAACGCCACCGCTCTCTTCGTCTTTTCGCAGTTCAAAACCAAAAACCTCAAATCCGTCCTACCATCGCAACCAACAGTATTCCATCGTCGGCCTGACCAACGCCGCTGGTACGCTGGTGGAACGTTACTCTTACACTGCGTATGGCACGCTGGGGATCTACGACCCCAGTGGCACCGTTCGCACCACCAGCACTTACGCCAACCGCTACACGTACACCGGCCGCGAGTTTGACGCCGACCTCAACCTCTACCACTTCCGCGCCCGCTGGTACGATCCCTCGACCGGTGGGTTTGTGTCCAGAGATCCACTGGGGTATGTGGATGGGATGAGTTTGTACCGGGGGTATTTTGGGATAACAAATCTAGATCCTCTTGGTCGTGAGGTATGGATCGTAGTCAGGGCGTTCGGAAATAGTAGTTGTGGAGAAGCTATCTGGAACAATAGTGCTCATCTCGCAGGTTATCAATCACATTTTTACTTAGTTGTCAAAAGAGCCGACGGACTGTATTACTCATTTTCTTTCCATCCGGACTGCTGGGCAAAGGGGATGTGGGATGCCAATCGCGAAAACAAGAGTAGAATTTGGTGCAATGACCCGAAGAATCTAATGGGCGGGTCTCTGCCTGAAGCGATGTATTCATGGTACCTGATTGAAGATGGGCTCGGAAAAGAAGAAGAATTAATCGAAAGTATACTAACCTGGGGGCTTGAAAACGGCGTTGGTTTTGAGATTGGTGGACACAAAAGGCTCGGACCCGATAGAGACGGGAACGAACAGTCAATAGGATCTAGCTATCATAGTCCGAATACTGATTGGAATGACGGACGTCTTGATTGTCCCTACCAAGTAGGTGGAACCAATTGTGCCTGGTGGTCTCATTCCATGTTGAAGAAATGCAATATTAAGTCGAATGGACCTGTTTCATTGGCAATTGGCAGGCTCAACTTGAGTGTTGGTTCGACGGTTCACCTTCCCTCGACAACTCAAATTGAAAACACGCAGCGACGAACTATAGATTGGGGCGGCTATACGTTCGATTGGCGTGAGTTTGTAAACTCAGTTTGTCCGAGAGGTGGTTTCTATGTGGGGCCTTAATCAATTGCCGTTTCAAAGCGAACCACGCTATCGTCGTTCATACAAACTAGCTTGGATTCCCAGTGATGTATTAAATGTTTCAGTTATCGGAGCAATGTTGCTGTGGTTTATTGGATGCGACGTTGCAAATATAGGCACAAATAAAGTCCATTTAAACGTCTGGACGACTTCAACGTATGGCGGAAAACGTCCAGAAAACACGAACTTCTACTCCGTGGTAAATAAGGATCTTGCATCAGTTTCCTATGTTTACCCTCAAAAAGACGAAGACAAGAGAGATACCGACTTGGTTTTACAGTCACTTGAGATAATTAGGTCTCAATTCGGCCGGAGCTATCGGGACGGAGGTGTCCATCAGGATATGCAGGGAACCCGATTCCAACCGACACATCTGGTGATTCTTGTGTCAAGGCAAAGCAGTCGGGTTGTCCGTGTCGCGGCGATTTTAGAGTTTGATGCGGCGTTCGCCCCAAAAATCTCCGAAACCGACATTTTCCTACTTAAAGGTGTCGCGTGGAATGAAGGTGAAACCACCGATCGTCCGGTCTTACGTGCGTACGAGGAATTCTTGGGTACAAGAAAGAACCATGAGTAAGCCTGATTTGGATAAATAGGCATGGCGCTGCCGCTAGGCTGTGTTTGATTGGCATGTGGTTCGCTTACCGAAAGATGGGCCGATTCTTGAGCTTCGCGTCAATGTTTGAATTGAATGTCCGTGCGATTGAGTGCCGATGTCGAGGATGAGTCAGGCGACGAAGTTGATTTGCCGTTGCTGAACTTGAAGTGGTTGCAGACCGGTAGCAAGGCAGGCGGTTTTGATTGCTGCGGAAAGTTGAATCTTGTCCGTCGCGTCAGGTGCGACAGTTTGGTTAGGTTATTTTCCTCGATGTCTTTTCCCTTGGTGGTGGGATGCCGGTTTGAAGTTCTTCTTGATGATTGGTTCGTCGTGCTTGGTTCTTCGTTCGCCGTGTCTGATCACAGCTTTTCTTGCGGTGTCGTTTGGGATCGTACACCGCGTCGGGATTGAATTCGTAGATCTTCGGATTGCGAAGTTCGCCGGACTTCAATCGCTCAGCAATCTGTTCGACCAAGTACCAATAGATCGCTTGATAAAACCACTTGTCGAACCATGTCGTGCCCACCTGTCGTTGCTTCGCGACTTGGCTCACGTCGGGTGCATGAAACTGCGGGTTGACACCCGCAGCTACACGCTGTCGTCGCTCCGCGACTTTCCGACCCGAACGTGTCTGGCGGTCTCGCTTGACGCAACCAATAGGATTTGAACGGCGTAGCCGTGCCAGCATGTAGCCGACTCTCCGACCCGAACGTGTCTGGCGGTCTCGATTTTTTCAATCGACAGGAAATTGAACGGCGTAGCCGTCCCCGCCCGAACGTTTATGGCTGCGTCGATTGACGCGACCACAAGGATTTGAACGGCGTAGCCGTGCCCGCATGTAACCGACGGTGGCAACCGTCGGTTTGGGCATCGACCCGATTTGCATCAGCCCCGAATGGGGCGAAAGGTTCGAACAAATCAATTCAAAACCAGAGCCAGGACGGACCTTCAATCGTGAGCAACATTTAGGACGTTACCATGGCGTGCCCACCATCGCTTCTTGCAATAGTCCCAACAACCGCCCCCGACGTGGCTCGTCCCGTCGGAGCGACAGTTTTGAAGTTAGAACGAACTCGCAAAAACTAGAATCATCAGTGGGGTAGGTTTTGAAGGCCGTAGGACCGACTTCGCTTCAGGTACATCTGCAAGTAGGCCGATCGATACTCATCTTGGGTACGGACCGCCCGGACTTGCGAGCGAGAATCATTGCGGTCTCGGTGAAGTTCGTTTGCTAAACGAGTCTGTCCTTCGACCGCATTTCCGCGCGGGGCGTTTCTCTAACCTCAAAGCTTCCGCTCCGACCGGACGAGCCGGTACGGGGGCGTCTCGTGCTCGGCGCCTTTCTAACCTCAAAGCTCTCGCTCCGACCGGATCAACCGGTCGGGGGCGGCGCTCGTTTGTGGTTGGATCTTGTGTACCAATCTCCACGGCGGTACGAGCGATTTCTCGCTATTCGCTGACGGTACCGATCCTTTGCACACCTGAGCCATGCCTGAAAAATCCCAGTCTGCTGTAGCTGATTTCGCTTGCTGCGGGTGTAAGTGCTCGATTAGAATAAGCCCGAGTTCCGAAAGATGGGGTGATTCTTGAGCTTCGCGTCAGTGTTTGATTTGAATGTCGGCGTGATTGAGGGTCGACGTCGAGGATTGATTGGTCGACGAAGTTGATTTAGGGTTGATGAACTTGAAGTGGTTGCATACCGGTTGCGAGGCAGGCGGTTTTGATTGCCGCACTTCCGTTCAAGTCGTACGTGATTTAATTACTTGCGGTGGGCGTGAAAAGGTTTCCCTACGTGGCTCTTATTTTGGGTAAGAGTTTATCTACCCGCAAGCCGCCAGGGGCTGGCGACCCACATTCATTGTCGCTGCGATCTTCGAACTGGGTACATTCCCACTTGATCGTTTTTAGCAACTGCCGCTCGTCATCAGTGTACTCGGCTTCGCGCCCCGAAGGATACGTCCGTTTCACTGGCCGACCTTGGACGTCGTGATGGAAGGTAACGGTGTAGGTTTGGCCCGAGTAGGTCGTGGATTCGGCAGTGTCGTGGTTCGCTCCGCGAACCAACTTTGGACCGCGGAGCGGTCCTCTACACAGACCGATACACCAACACTCGCTCGAACGAATTAATCAACTTCACGGTCTTGACTGGGAAGCTTCGCTTTGTCGATGCAGTTTTCGATAGGCTTGTTTGAATAATAGGCGACGTCATCCAGTAATCGAGTCGCATCGGACAAAGTCCAGTCATGCGTCGTGATGAAACGAGCCAGTAGTTTGGACAACTGCATGCTACTGTCGAGATTCGGATTCTCTTTCGCGTAGGTTCGTACTTCCGTGGCCAGTCGGCCGACAAACGTACCGGGAATTGTCCCATCATCGTTCGCTGTGGCTTTCCAAATGTCGAACAGTTCGCGTGCGGCGGCTTGCTTGGGCTCGGACGCGGGTTCATCGCGATCGCGAATTAGAATGATGCCATCGCTGTCGGGATCGGAATTTGCATCGCCAGTTGGCTTGAAGCGCAACTCACCTTCCACGGTTCGACGCAATGTGCCAAACAACTCCATCTCGCTGCCACTTGGTCGATAGATGGAGATTGACTGGCCATCGTCCGCGACTTTCATTTCCGTAATCAGACCAATTGTCGCATCGCCAATATAGATATCGAGATGGACTTCGTTTTCCGCTGGCGGTTTATGGAATGAGAAACGGATCGCTTCGCCGTTCATTTCACCATGCCAGGTTCCGATCAATGCTTCGGCTGTGAGTATTGCATCGTTCAAAGTAGCCGATACAGTGACGTTCGTCGCACCGGCGGACTTGAGCACGAGAAGGACTGCGGCAACTCGTTCGTAAGGCACGCTATCGGGTGCCTTGATAACGAAGCGATCCTCCAATTTTCCCACCACGTCCAAATTGAGTTCTTCCAGCGTTCGTGTTTGGTTTTCCAGTTGGATCGTGCCGTCAACCGCGATCACTAGCGTGTAAGTTTTTCCCGTGGCGTCATCGCTTGCCGCGGACGAATCGGACGCAACGTTGCTGGGCATTTCAGCCGCAGGTGCTGCAGGCTTCCTCGGCGTGGAGCCGTCGTCCTCCGCTTTCATGAAGACCGGTGCTAGTGCTTCTCGCAGCATCGGAGAGATCGGGGCGTCATCCAATGCAGCGTCGGCATATTGGGTCTCCGTTGGAGCCGCAGGATTCTTGAAGTCGTATCGGCGCAACACGCCTGGCTGGGCAATCCACAGGTCCGTCGTTCCCTTCAAAGTGGCCGCGGCCCAAGTGTCGTGCCCATTGGGCAATTCCACCTTATGCACGAGGTTGTCTTGGCCTTGCTGAAAATACACCAGACTGGCTTCGTTCAAGACTCGCTCACCAACGGCACGGCGATCCACCGACAATTTCAAACTATCAGAAAGTGAGTACCAACCGGGACCGGTTGCCACTCGTGGGCGTTTGTCAGCATCCGCGTCCACTGGCAAGACGCGGAACTTGGTTTTGCCCGCTTGAATCAAACCTTGGCTTTGTTTGCCGTAGGGATGTTTCGCCAATAAAGCCGCCAGATTCTTCAGGGCATCCGGCGATTCGTCGGCCGCAAAGGCATCACCCTCTGTGGTACTCGGGGCGGCGCCATACAACTCGCGAACCACCCGATAGAGCAAATACTCACGTTCTGTTTTGTCGGTTGGCATGGGTGCTTCGCGCTCGAGTCGCTCGGTGATGAACTCGAGCCACCAATCTTGTGAGAGTTCTGGGCCTTCGGGAGCACTCTGGACAACCGCTCCGGGTGAGCCTGCCCCTTCTGCGACGTTGGACCGTAGGAACGGTCCACGACCATCGCTCAGCGCGGCGGCTCCGGGAGTGACCACCACTTCTTCGCCAGCAACGCACTTGATCCACGAACCGGCGCGGACATTCTTCCAATCGTCTCGATCCGTTATGCGCTCCCCAACCCCTAAGCCCGGCGTGTAGACCTCACAATAATCGCCAGGAGCCAGACGATAAGCTGCCATGCTGCCCAGCGTTAGCCAATGTGTCGACTCAACTTCTAACTGGCTGCCATTGGCTCGTTCAGCCGAAAATCCTGGCTGTTGAAAACTATCGGTGATAAACGTGACCGGTTCCGTTCCCGAGTTGTGGAACACGATGCGAGCTTTCAGTTCCACGCCCAAATGGTACGCTTCCGCACGAGGCTCTAGCACAAGGGCCACTCGCAGACCGCTGGGTAGAGGTTGCCCCCAATCGGCGCTTTCCAGCGATTTTGGCAGAGGCAATCCTGGTCGGAGTTGTCGCTCGGTGAAGTGCGTGAGGGTTGTCTCCAGAGGAATGGTGTGGGCGGCGGCGATGTCATCCAACAAGGCGACGACGTCCGCCGCTTTCCAATCGTTCGTGTTGGCGAAGCGAGGTTCCAGAGGGCGCATTTTCTGAGCGTAGGGACTACCCGCGGCGTCGGGTTCGTTGTTGCGAATGAATTCTTGGACTTTGTCATGGAGCCGATGCAGCAAGCCGCCAGGAATGTCGCCATTGAGCCGCGCATTGGCTTGAAAGAACTTGAACAACGCGCGAGCTGCTTCGTTCTTGGGTTGCGGCAGATTCGGTCGGACTTCACAACGAGTCTCGCCGGTCGAGAGATCACCGCGCCATACGGATTCGTCGCCAATTTGACTCATCCTCACGACCGCGCGCCACGTCTGTAGGGAGTCTTTGCGAATCCCTTCAATCAAGCCAGCGATGATCTCCTCACTGCCGCCTCGCAGCAAGCCAAGGTAGGTGACTTCCTGTGGTTGTAAGATCACGTCCGTCATGGTCGGTTCGTCGTTCGACAATGCAAATTGTATCTCGCCCGCGACACTGACGTACAATGAATTCAGGCGTTCGGACTTGGCCGTATCTCGGAATCGCAACGTTTGCTCGGAGACGTTCTGTAGCACGAGAAAAACGCCGTTAGCTTTTTCTTCGCCGCGCGAACCGATGATCAGAGCTCCGCGCAAGCCGTTCACCGCCTCACCCCAATCCAGTTGTGACTCGATGGACGGGTCTAGTGTGACACCTCGATCATCCTTTGCTGCTTTCGGTAATGTTTTGCGCAATCCTTCCGGTACCAATGCTTGGAACTCGGGCGACAAATTCTCGTTGGCCCGCGATTCCTTCACGGAACTAGGATTGGAAAAATCAATCGTACGAACGGAGTCTGGTTCAACAATCTGCAATTGACTTGAATTCCGGACCCACAACATGGCATAACTGTTCAACCCATCGGGCAACTCGATCTGGAACGGCTCGTGGGGTGACGCAACGCTGGGGTCGCCCGATAGGAACGCAATTTCAGCGGAGTTCTTGCGAGGAGCGTCACCGGCGGTGACTTGCGTAACCAATAGATGCGCTGAATCGCTCAGAACATAACGTCCAGGGGTTGTGGCTACTCGCGGCCGTTTGGCAGCGTTGGGATCAGCGGGTGTGACCCGGAACTTGGTCGGGCCGGTTGGTAGCTTACCGGTCCAGGGCTCGGTGGGGGCGTTCGCTTGAATCCGTGTGACCAAGTGTTCCAAGGCTTCCGGGGAAGCGTCCGAAACAAACTGAGCGATTTCTTCCGTCGTGGGAGCAACCCCAGTGAGGTCCAACATCGCGCGGCGAATCAGTTGCTCGCGGTCCGCGGGATTCTGTGGCAGTGGTGCTTCGCTGGCGACTCGGTCGGCCGCTTGTTTGTTCCATAATTCTCTTTGATCTTTTGGATCGTCTGGACGCGAAAAGACGATGAACTGGGCAGCGTCCACGTTGCACGAAAATTCGATTTCGTCACCCGCTTGAGCTTCGATGATCACGCCCAGATTCCCGGTGCTCCGTTCATCGACATACTCGCCCGCGCCGATGCCTACACCTGGAGCTGACACCTCGCAATACTCACCAGGTAGTAGACGGTAGTTTACGAGTGGCGTAATCCCTGTGTACCAAGTGCCACTGGTCTTGATCTCGGCTCCCTTCGCGTTACGCACGGCCAGTTGATCGCTTTGATGCCAAGTTTCCGTGCGAAAGACGACTGGCTGGTCGCCCGCATTATGGAACAGCACACGGACCTTAAGTACCGAGCCCAATGGATATTGTTCGGCGCGTGGTTCCAACAACCAAGCGGCTCGAAGTCCGTTTTCGACGGGAGGTCCCCAGGCGGCGCCCTCCAGATCGGCGGGCAAAGGCTGTCCTGGCTTGATGGAGGGAAAGTCATCAAACTCCATCGGTAGTGATGTCCAACCGATCGGGGCGGTGGCAATCGCTGCGATCTCGTCCAACATCGCGACAACCTCGGTAGGTTTCCAATCACGATCCGCGACGAAACGATCGCGTACCGCAATGAGCTGCGGCGTTGCCGCTTCATTCGGGTACTGTGTGATGAAGTCGTTGACCTTGGCTCCCAATTGTCCAATCAAGGCACCTGGAATTTTTCCATCCGTTCGGGCGCGTGTTTGCCATTTCTTGAACAATGCCTGCGCGGATTCGTGTTTTGGTTCAATGGTCACGGGCTCTGGTTCTTGGTCCTTTGGTTCCATCTGTTCCTGAGGTGATGCTGGAGGTTCGTTTGCCAAACCAAGCATCGCGACAGGAACCGCAATCACGGCTCCCCCAATCATCGCGATCGACAACAGGGCCAACGTCGCACTGCGGCGGTTCAAGTTGCGACTAAGGACCGCCAAGAGCCGACCTTCCAGCGAGGACTTGCGCGCCATTGCTAACCCACAGACTTGGGTCCAGGACGACGTTGCTAGTTTTGTTGTCACTTGTAACAAGTGTTCGGCATACGCCGAAGGTTTCACACCACTGGCCAAGACCAAATCATCACAAGCGCGCTCGCGTTCGACGTGGAGTCGCCACGCAGCCAACCAAACCAAAGGGTTGTACCAGTGCAAGGCACAAGCCAACTGCGTGATAACCAATTCCACGAGATCATGGCGACGCAGATGGGCTAGCTCATGCAAGAGCACCGATTGCAATTGCTCTTTGGGCCAATGGACGGCTTCGGCTGGTAGACGCAACCGTGGTCGAAGCAGTCCCCAGACGATCGGGATCGATTGGTTGGGATCAAGCAACAATCGCACGGATCGTTTCAAGCCGATGGTTGCCAAGGCTTGGCGAAGTTCGGACCGAAACAACTCGCTCCCATCGGAACAATGGGATTCCGAGCGTCGCAACTGCCACGCGCTTCCGGCCAAGCGGAGCAATAACCCGATGGCGCCCACGGACCAAACCAGCGGCAGCACTTGCCAGAGACGTGTGCTCCAGGCGTTGGTATTTGGCGAGTTGGAAGTGGTCGGTGAGTTGGGGTCTAGCTGCGGTGCAATCGCCGATGTGGGTTCGACACCCATTGGGTGAACGGCGTTGTCCAGCGAGTTGGGGTTGGCCGTTGTCGAAGTAGTGGCATCGAACGAGAGGGATGGGGAAAACCGATTGCCAACGATCGACACATCCAATGGTGACTTAGTGTCGTTTTCAGCTTGGTTTGTTGCAGGATCGATCGCTGCATTGGTCAAGGACAACGTCGTCGGGGGTGCCAGCCAACCGGGGAGCACGCGCCAGGCCGGCAAAAATGCGGACATGAACGGCATGAACAGCAACATAAGGACGGCGACAGTCAAGACGCAGTGCCGAGTGGCGGCGGAATCGCGTTTGAGTAACAGGCAGGTCAAACCGGCCAATAGCAGCACGATCGTTCCTTTGGTCGCCGCATCCAAAAGTGGCAAAGCGAGGAATCCCGAGAGAGCCAAGAAGGCGAGAGTTAATCGAGTCATATCAGCGTCCTTCCTCACGAGCGTTTTCGATCAAAGAAATCAACCGAGCCCGTTCTTCGTCGCTGATCGACTCGCGGCTGGCGTGCAGATGGGCGGCCAGGGCTTCTTCCAGCGATCCGCCGAAGAAGGTTTCCAGGACTCGCTGGAAGGCCGAGCGCCCGGCCTTGGTCTTGGCCTCTTTGGGTGCGTAAACAACCTCTCGTCCTTCGAGGCGGCGTTTGAGGCAGCCCTTTTGTTCGAGAATATGCATCATGCGGCGGACCGCCATAGGCGTGGGTGGGTCCGGGATATTGGCGACAATTTGGTTGACGGTCGCTTCGCCTAACGCAAACACCGTATCCATGATCTGCCGCTCGCGTCGGCTAAGTTTTTCCGGCTGTTTCATCGTCTCGCTCCTATGGAACTTCCACCATTGCGCTACAATAATAGCGCATCGAAAAAGGCACGTCAAGAGCTTGCGCTAAAAAAATAGCGAACTATCGCCGCTTGGGAAATGGTACGAGATCGATCGACCGTCAAAGCAGCGCCGGTCAACCTGAGCGCGTGCGGCTCAATTCAAGAGACGTTCCACGAGTCGTTTGTATATACGAGATGATGAACTGCAGATTCAAGATTATTTTGGCGTGGCCGGTTTTGATTCAAAGTTATGTTCCGAGAGCATTCTTGCGGCATAGCCAGGTTGTTCGACGATGTCTCGATCAAATATTTCGGGCGGCAGGTCTTTGTTGATCGAAAACCAATGAAAATCAAGTTCGTGTTCTTCGTCGTGCACGAATCCTTGGCCGGACCGTAACCGCATCAACTCACGCGAAGTTTCTCGAATCCGACGCGGCAGCATTTGTGAATCCATTTCGATCCATTCGACATTTCCAGAGTGCTGTGGTTTCTGGATATCATCTGTAAAACCAGCGAAATGCGAATACGCTACTGGAACGCCATTGACAACATCCCAGTCGACGGCAAATCGATACCCCTGGATGTTGCTTTTGGCCACCGGCACCCTCGACAAGGTACGGTACCGGTCCTTGCCGACGTGCGAAACTTTCTCGACGACATCCAAGTTGAAGTGACCGTTAAACGACTTCAGCAACGAATTGTCGTCCCAACCTTCTCGCCAAGTGGATATTCCAACCCCACGAATCTGGAGTATCCCAAATTGTCCAAGAAGGCTTTCAGGCGGGTCCATTCCCGGGATCGTGTAAAAGACCCCAGAACTGTTGGTCGCGATTCTGATGCTCTTTTCGTCGTCGAATAGGAAAATTTTTTCACCAAATGTGTGTGTTGGCGTACCCGGCAATTTTACCTCTTGATCGTTAGAGTTGTAAAATCGCAAGTCTTGCTCGCTTGTTGATATGCAATGGAATCGTTTCGCGGCAAAATCGAAGACAATTCGCATCATCGAAGTACGTTCAACCACCGAATTAATCAAAGAGTCTCCTGAAGTTAACGATTCACCGTCCGAAGACAGCATTGGGCCAGTTGCGGTCGTCCGCAATCGAATCAAAACATCGCCTGTTTCCCAGGTGGTCAAGCGATGGAAGTGCGCCTCCGCAACTTCAATTAGATGTTGTTTTTCAAGTTCTGGGGTTGGTTGCTGACCCAAGCTACTTTGGCCGTGGGCGATATGCCACGATAGTAAACAGAAGAATAACGTGACTAGAGGACGCGACATGCTTATTGACCTCGAGTTATGGATCTAGAATCTCATCAATTTCCAAAACAAACGGACCAGAGGTCAGGTTTGCTGTGTTCGACATTCACGGGATCGGCGGTGGCAAGATCTTTCTCGCATTGAAGAAGATTCGGTTTGCATTTGCAAGTGTAATAGTAACCGCAAGGATTGATCCAACCTGTCACCGTATAGTCAGTAAAGCCGAAACCCTCTGCCTCATCGGTGATAGTAAACTCCGACGCATCCGAGACGTAAAACGCGCTTGCAGGCGCGCAATAATAGACGTTCAGTTGCACGTTAAGCCGACATTCACCAGCTTCACATAAGACCTCACCTTCCAATACGCAGCTTGTAACGATTGGTTCCAAGCAAATACTGCCACCACCGGTACCCTGACCAAAAGCAAAGGTCGGGGCGAAAAACAAAACAAACATCGTAGCAATCCGCGTCATCACAACTCTCCAATAAATTGATCACTCTTGAAAAAACGCCGTTGTTTGAATAACGACATCTCGTCCACCAAAACGAATTCCCCAACGTGCCGGAACCGGTTCTGTAGTAGCCTTGGGTAACTCGCCCTCAAATCTAATATTGATTGCGTAGACTCCCGAATTGCCGAGTTTCTTTAGCGTGACCTGTGACGGTTGGCCGTCGATCAATAACTCAACGCTAGGAAGTGACGATTGTGGATCGGGGGCCTCTTTGTTTGCTTCAACCACCGAGTCGTCAATCCGGAGTATGCCTTTTGCCGTGTACGTTTTATCAGTAGTGGTTTTCACCAGACGAACCGATTCCGGTCGGATTGAAACCTGTTCCCGCCTTCGAACTACGACGCCTACGGAATCGAACTCTTTTGTACCGGTTCGACGCAAGAAAATTTCACCAGAAATCGCACCGCCGATTACATTCTCCTTGACGACAGTCAATTCGATGTGTG
Source organism: Pirellulaceae bacterium (assembly GCA_041741535.1). Lineage (GTDB taxonomy): Bacteria > Planctomycetota > Planctomycetia > Pirellulales > Pirellulaceae > M30B19. Next base: position 10,262 of record JBGSJV010000103.1, on the reverse strand, counting down.
GCGTTTCACCATTTTCGTGAACAAACTTAATTTGAAGATCCCGCAAATTCTCAGACAATTGTACCTCGAGAAGGCTAGGATTGAAGTCGGTTGAAACGAGCACTGGGACTCTTACGTTTACGCCGGATTCATCCTGTTCCCTCACTTCAACGAGGACCTGACTACTAAGGATCTTGAACATGTTGTGAAGGTCGTAGGAAAAGTCGATGCTAAAGACCTGTTGATTCTGGTCGTCTATGAACCGGATTCCGGAACCAATTTTTGTTTTGATATTTCGTTTTGGAGTGTCCAGCACGAAAACAAGCAACGTACTCTCGCCTGCCGGAATGGTCTTTGCATTTGTTTCGAATTTCACGCAGCCACATGAAGCAGTAATTGACGAAAACGACAGGTCGTTGTTAGTCGCATTTTGGACGCTAAGTTCGACCTGGTATCGCTTGCCAGCTTCCAGATTTCCCAAAGAAAGATTGGCCCACGATTTCGTGACGTAGTTGACCGGTCTCTCCAAGATTACGTCGCGGGTGATCACCGGCATCTTCGACGATGAATCCGTTTCGGTCGACCCTTGGCCGAAGCCCGTAGTTTGAGTTAACCCAAGCCACACGCAGATTGTCAAGAACATGAATCTATTCAGAAAAGCCCGATTCATTTCCGGAAATCCTCCCGTTATCGTTACCCCAGCACTCACACAAGATTTTACCCCCCCCGCCACGTGGTCAAGTGGAAAAACTTTTAATCCAAGAGATTGTTTTTTGGATTTCTCAAGATTTGGAGCCGGTGCATGACGTAACGTCAGTAATTGGAGCAGTCCCAGGGATGCCGTGAACTGGGATTGTTTATGACATTTTCCGGAAAAAGTGGCCGAAATTCGCGGGTAGGTCTGGCTTGGCCGGGACTGGCCAAATACCAGATCAATCTTGATAGTGTCGAAAGAAGGGTCTACCATTGGAAACTAGGTAGGGCACTGTGGGCCGTCGGGCCGAGAGCCGTTGTTCGTCTTTGGGTGGTTTCCTAAGGACGAGAGTTGTCAGTTTTCGAGCGGGAATGTCGAAATGCGTTTGCGATCCGTTAGGTTTCTGGTGTCGGTGTCGGCAATGGCTTCGGCCGGGATAATGGCCGGGTTGTGGTTGTGCCCGTCGGCACCCATTGGCTCTGGCGTTCCGGCCCATGACGTCGCTTTGGTTGGCAACGTTGTCGATAACGGGCAAGACACCGAAAATCGCGCCGATGAGCTAAAGCCCAAAAACGCCCTGCTACGGATTGTGGGTCGCGACACCTTCCAGTTGATGAATCAGTTCCACTTGTCGAAGAAAAAGTTCGACAGCGGATTGGCGGCGGAAGGCCTAAAAATGTACTTCCGCAACCTCGACCCTATGAAGCTCTACTTCTACCAGTCCGATATCGAAGAATTCTCCCGTCGGACCGACGAAGTTCTCAAGGCTTGGCCCGATGGGAAGTTCGAGTTGGCTTTTGACATTTTCAACCGTTACCTCAAGCGTGTCCAAGAGAATGTCGCGCTGGCCGACGAATGGATCGATGCGGACTTTGATTTTTCAGCTCAAGAAGAATTGGCCACCGATGCCGATCTCATCCAGTACTTTGCCAACGAAGCGGAAATGAAAGAACGCTGGCGACAACGGATCAAGTATTCGTTCATGTTGCTCGAAATCGAACGTGAAGAAAACGAAAAGAACGTGGCTGAGGATCCATCCAAAGCAGATTCTTCGTTCGAAAATATTAGCTCGCGCGAGAAGCTCCATCGGCGCTACAAGGCTCTCAATCGCCGCATGGGCCAGTTTATCGATGAAGACGTCGTCGAACTGTACTTGTCGGCAATCACCAGTTGTTACGACCCGCATACGAGTTACATGTCGCCGACCAGTTACGACGACTTTATGATCCAGATGCGATTGAATTTGGAAGGCATCGGAGCCACCTTGCAGAGCACGGACGATGGATTAACCACGATCAAGCGGATCGTGCCGGGCGGTGCAGCAGATCGCAGCGGTGAAATCAAAGTCGACGATAAGATCGTGGCCGTGGGACAAGATACCAGTGGCGAGATGGTCGATGTCACGGACATGCGGTTGAAGGATGTCGTGGCGATGATTCGCGGCAAGGCCGGAACAAACGTGCGTCTGAACGTGCTCCAAAAAGACGGCGGCGGTTTGAAGACGATTTCGATCACGCGAGAAAAGATTGAACTGACCGACAGTGCCGCTCGTGGGAAAGTGTTCGAACATGGCCAAAAACCGGATGGGACTCCGTTTAAGGTTGGCGTTATCGACCTACCGAGCTTCTATTCCGATATGGAGGGAGCTCGGAATCAGACCGACGATTTCCGCAGCACCACGCGGGATGTTCAGAAACTCTTGGATCAATTCAAGCAAGAAAATGTTGACTCGGTCGTGTTGGACTTGCGGATGAACGGTGGCGGTAGCTTGCGCGAAGCCATCGATTGCACGGGTCTGTTTATTGATCGTGGGCCAATCGTGCAAGTCAAAGATCCGTTGGGGCAAATCGAGCAATTGGACGATACCAGCGGCAGCATTGCTTGGGCTGGACCCTTGGTTGTGGTTACGAGCAAGTTCAGTGCAAGTGCCAGCGAAATTTTGGCGGGAGCGATTCAAGACTACAATCGTGGCATTGTGGTCGGCGATCCGGCGACGCACGGAAAGGGGACGGTCCAGAATTTGTTGAACTTGGCCGCTCAATACGACCGCAGTCGAGAGGCTGCCTCGTCTACGACTTTGGGTGCTCTGAAGTTGACCATCCAACAGTTTTATCGTCCGGGCGGCGATAGCACCCAATTGCGTGGCGTCGTGGCTGACGTGGCGTTGCCTTCGATTACCGCTCAGATGGACGTCGCGGAAGGTGATCTGGATTACGCCATGGCGTTTGATCAAGTCCCTCCCGCTCGTTTCACGAAGCTGAACATGGCGGGACCGGACGTGGTCGCGAAGTTAACGGAAAACAGTGTCAAGCGACGTAGTCAGTCGACCGATTTCCAACGCTTGGAACGTGACATTCAACGCTATGTGGACCAAAAGCAGCGCAAGAGCGTCACGTTGAACAAGGCCGCCTATCTGGCCGAACGCGAAGAGTTCAACGCGGAAAAACAAGACGAGGACACAGTCAACAAACAAGTTGAAGGGCCAAGCACGGAGATCCAACGCGATTTCTACTTGGATGAAGTCCTACAAATCGCGGCCGACTACTCCCAAATGATGAAGAAGTCCTAAGTCTAATGACAAGTCACGCGTCATTCCTTTGCACTTGGGGCTGGGTGTTATTCGCCCAGTCCCTCTGGGCGTGGGACGATCCTAAGTTTGCGATTCAAGAGTTGGATCGCGAACTAGCCATTGGTTACGCGGTGATTGCCAGCGATCTTGATGGCGATCAGGACCTGGACATCGTGGTCGCCGATCAGTTGCAGATCGTGTGGTATCAAAACCCAGGCCAACGCGAAGCGCCATGGCAAAAGTTCATCATTCTAGATGGCCAGACTCAGCCGGACAATGTTTGTATCGCGGCGATCGACATCGCCGGGGACAAACTGCCGGAATTGGTGGTTGGTGCGGGGTGGAAGCCATTCAACACCACGATCCCTGGACAATTGGTATGGCTAAAGCGTGGCGACGATGTCACCAAACCTTGGTCGATGCACGAGCTGCCTTGTGATGAACCAACGGTCCACCGCGTTCGCAGTGTGGACCTGGATGGCGACGGGCGGTTGGAGATTGTGCACATTCCGTTGATGCGCAGCGGTTCCACGAGCCAAAACAATTGGGCGGACGGGCGTCCGCTGCAGATCGTTTCGCTGAAGGTTCCCAGCAATCCCGAAGACAAAGCCAGTTGGCAGCCGCAAGTTCTTTCTCGTGAGTTGCATGTCGCCCACAATTTCTGTGCGGGGTTTGACGGTGGGTTCGCCCGTCCTGGCCAGTCGTTGCTGGTCGCCAGTTACGAAGGAATCAGTTTGGTCTATCCCGAAGGCACGGCGGACAAGTGGACGACTCGCCTGATCCACCCCGGGGACCAGCGAAACCCAAGTTCCAATCGCGGCGCGAGTGAAATCGATCGTTCTTCCGATCATCGCGGACTAATCGCTACGATTGAACCATGGCATGGAAACCAAGTCGTGGTTTATACGCCTGGCAAACCCGATCCGGAACAAGCCTTCTCTTACGAACGAAGCGTTATCGATAATGAACTGCGCTGGGGACACGGCATTCGATTTGCCGATTTGGACGCTGACGGGACGCAAGAATTGATCGTTGGTGTCCGTGACGATCCCAACCCAAACGCGGGCGATTCGTTTGGCACTCGGCGCGGTCTGCGGATCTATCGTCAACAGGAATCAGGTCAGTGGCAACGAAGGTTGATTGATGAAGGAAACGTGGCGATTGAAGACTTATGCGTGGCGGATTTCGACGGCGACGGTCGCGTGGACATTGTGGCGGTTGGACGACAAACCAAAAATGCTCGAATCTATTGGAATCAGGGTGGATAGCTAAAAGCCAAAATCACCGATCAGCAATGCGTCGTCGACAAGAGCGATGAATTAAATTTCTAACAGAATTGATATTTGATGTGTGAGAATGGAAATACGAAGCGCGGCATTCCTTTGCCCAGATTCCTTTGCCAACCAGTGGGTGCGTCTGAAGACGATTAGGCAAGGGAATTCGGGCATGGGAATTTCAGAAAACTGAATTGGCAATACGAAGCGCGGCATTCCTTTGCCCAGATTCCTTTGCCAACCAGTGGGTGCGTCTGAAGACGATTGGGCAAGGGAATTCGGGCATGGGAATTTCAGAAAATGGGAAACATATCTCAGATCTCAAATCTCAGATTTGAAATTTCACAGACTATGTCTGAAATTTCAAATATTCGCTCTCCGTTTGTCTGGCGTTTGGCTTCTCCATTGCTCTTCACGCGTGTCGGCGTGATCGCTCAGGTATTTCGGGCGTGACTCGAGTTGCCGACCAAACCGGCCAAGATTTTTTCTCGCAGCGTTGCGAACGATTCGATGCCAAATGAAAGTCGGATGGTGCCGGGATAAATACCCAGAGAGTGTTGTTGATCTTCGGTCAAGTGCCGATGACTGCTGCTGCACGGGTGACTGAGTGTCGTGCCACATTCACCGAGAGACGGGAAATACGCGATTCCGCTGGCGGAGATGAATTCTTCCACGGAGCGTTGCTGCAGATCCAATTCGAACGCAACGACATTCCCAGCGGCGTTGGTTGGGTTGTTCGACCAGGCCGTGGTGTTTGCGATGGTCTTCACGTTGGACTGGGTTGGATGGTGAGGTAGGCCCGGGTAGAAAACTTGTTTGACTTGGGGCTGAGCGGATAAAAACTGTGCCGCCAAACTTGCGTTGTGGCTAGCGCGGTCGATTCGTAGTCCAAAGGTCGTGAGGCCTCGTTCGGCCAAGAAGCAATCCCACGGGGCGGCGCCCAGTCCCCAGGTCGATGCGACTTGGCGGATTCGTCCCCAGTGCGTGGATTTGCCGCAAACCATGCCCATCATCAGATCGCTGTGGCCGTTGAGCATTTTACTGACACTTTCCCAAACCCAATCCACCCCCAGTTCCAAGGGGCGGCACCAATAGGGTGTAGCGAAGGTGTTATCGACGGCGACTTGAAAACCATGCTCTCGTCCTAACGTAACCAGCGCTGGCAGGTCAGCCACTTGCAGCAGGGGATTTGCGATGGTTTCGACAAAGAGCATCTTGGTTCGGCCAGGCCGGACAAGTTGATGGACCGATTCCAGATCTGAGGGGTCGAACTCGGTGACTTCGATGCCAAACTTGGGAAGTTCTTGTTCGATGAGCACACTGCTTCGCCCGTACATGTAACGACTGATTAGGCAGTGGTCGCCCGTTCGCAGTTGGTGCAGCACGATGGCTGACAAGGCGGCCATGCCGCTGTTGGTAACCAAGGCGTGGTCCGCATGATGCAGCAGGCGGAATTTCTCAGCCAGTCGGGCCCCATTGGGGTGTGCATCACGTTGATAGGCAAAGCCGGACTCTTCACCACCCAGAATTCGATTCGCTTGACTGGGATCGGCACAGGCATAGGTCGCGGCCAAATAGATCGCGGGACTACTCGAGTGGGTCGTTAGGTTCGCAGCGACGGGGTTGGAAAGACAGATGTCGTCCAATGTTGGAAATTTGTCTTGGTCCACAACTAGCGTACCTTTCGAGGCCTGGAACAAATAGCGGAGAATTCGCCGACAAGCCCAATAGCGAAATCAAGAATGCCGCGTCAAACTGTAACCTGCCATTCAGCGGAATGGAAGTGTAACGTCGCCCCGTGAAACGAAAGTGGACAAAGGTAAATTTGGCGGATGAAAAGAACGGACGAGACCGACAGCCTGTTGGCACTTGTGGTGGAGGGGGACAAAAATGCCGTCAACCAATTGCTGGATCGTTATCGAGCGAAATTGCGCCGTATGGTTGATATTTACATGGATCCGCGAGTGGCCGGTCGCGCGGATGCCTCGGACGTTGTCCAAGAGGCGTTGGCGGAGGCCGCGGTTAAGTTACCGGAGTTTGCCAAGCAAGGAAACTTTCCATTTTATCCATGGTTGAGGCAGTTGGCCCGGCAACGTTTGATTGACTTGCATCGTCACCACATTGGTGCCGCCAAGCGGACCGTCAAACGCGAAGAAGCCGGGGGGGAAATCGCCTCGGATCAGTCCGTCTTTCAACTGGCCGAGTGGGTCGCGGCGCGCGAGTCGAGCCCTAGCCAAAGGGAGATTCGGGAAGAACGACGCCAAGAGTTGATGATCTCTTTACAAACTCTGCCGGAACACTATCGGCAAATCGTGGTGCTTCGCCATTTGGAAGACTTGCAATTTGACGAAATCGCAGCAATCCTGAGTCTAGGAGTCGAGGCGGTGCGATCGCGCTACCGACGAGCAATCGAACGACTCCATGAAATTCTCAAGCTGAAGAACGTCGAGCTGAGCTGATGGATCTATCCCAATTTCGATCTTTGATTTCTGCCGACTCGGATCCAACCTTTGATGCGTTGATCTGTCGCGTTACGGCGGAGTTAGAGTTGGGGCGCGAGATCGATTTTGCGGAAATTCAGCAGATCGCGCCGAACCATGCGGCTCGTCTGCTCGACCTCTTGCCGACCTTGAAGTTGATGGCGGAACTAGGGTCGAGCTCGGCAAATGAGCCTTCGGAAATCGACGGTAAAAAGACGGAGTTAAACGATATTGTCCTCGGTGAATTTCGCATCCGTCGTGAAGTCGGTCGCGGCGGTATGGGAATTGTTTATGAGGCCGAAGAAATTCCGCTGGCTCGGCGCGTGGCCTTAAAGATCCTTCCATTCGCCAATGTTTTGGATCCACGGCGAATGCAACGGTTTCAAAATGAAGCTCGCGCGGCTGCCTCTTTGCAACACCCCCACATCGTGCCCGTGTTCTCGGTTGGCTGCGAGCGTGGCGTTCATTTTTATGCGATGCAGTTCATCGACGGTCAATCACTCGACAAAGTCATTCAACAAAGACGTGAGGAACGAAGCCGCCCCCGTGATTTTGACTTGAACTTGGATGACTTGCCGCTGCCGACCGCAGGTGTGGCACCGCTCGATGATGCAGCAGTTGAAAACTCTTCTGTCCCGAAGCCGGACGCCTACTCGGGGCGCGGGTCATCGGTGGCGTCAGCAAGTGGTCGGACGACGGTACCAATTGCCAAGGGATCGACCGAACGTTCCAAATCTCAATCGCGCTGGAGCATCTCGATTGCCCATTCGATTGCGGATGTCGCGGAGGCCCTCCATCATGCTCACGAAGCGGGTGTGATCCATCGCGATATCAAGCCAGCCAATCTGATGTTTGACGCGAATGGAAAAATCTGGGTGATGGATTTTGGCTTGGCTCACATCGAATCCAATGACACGATGACGGCCAGCGGCGATCTACTGGGTACGCTGCGCTACATGAGCCCGGAGCAAGCGGGGGGGCATGCCTTGGCGGTCGATCATCGCAGCGACATTTACTCGTTGGGTGTGACTCTTTACGAACTATTAATGCTGCAACCGGCCTTTTCGAGCGGTGATCGAAAACAACTGTTGCACGATGTTTTGAATCTGGAACCGCCGTCGATTCGGCTATTGGACAAGACGCTTTCGGTCGAACTTGACATCATTGTCGCGAAAGCGATGGCCAAAGATCCTTCTGACCGTTATCAAACGGCTGCCGACTTGGCAGCGGACTTGCGGCGATTTGTCAAGAACGAACCCATTCTCTCGCGTCCGCCCACTCGCTGGCAACGCGGGCTAAAGTGGTGCCAAAGGCACGTTGCGATCGTCTCGATTGGTGTGGGCGCGATCGTGCTGTTGGGTTTGTCCGCGGCGCTCAGTAGCGTGGTGCTGTGGAACCAAGCCACCCAGTTGTCTACGGCCTTGCAGGAGGCAGAAACATCCCAAAAGGAAGCGTTGGAGCAGGCCAAAATTGCCCGAAAGGAGACAAAACAAAAAGAAGCGGCATTGGCCCAGGAGCAACTGCAACGGGAAGAGGCCGACCGACAAAAGTTGTTGGCCGAACAGCAAACCCAAAGAGCGCAGTCAGCAGAAGCTTTGGCGGAAGAGCGACTGGAAACGGCTCAACGCAACTTAACGTTTGCTCGTCATGCGAACGAAATACTTGGTTCGGTGTTTGCTGACTTGGAACCGAATGCCAACTATACCGAAGTTTCTGATTTGAGAAATGCGCTCGGCGATAATTTGAATCGGGCAATCGCTCAACTTCAATCGGCAGAAATCGGTGAACCGCAGGACGTTGCCTCGATGCAAAGCACTCTCGGCAGGTCGCTGTTAGGTTTAGGTGAAACGGCCGAAGCCATCGAAGTACTTGAGCAAGCGGTGGCGACTTACACCGAAGCGTCAGGTCCCGATCATTTCGACACCCTCGCGTGCATGAATCATTTGGCCATGGGTTTTAAGGCGGCGGGACGGTTACCAGAAGCGCTGCGAATGTGGGAACAAGCTTTGAGACAACTGCGTTCCGTTTCCGACTCGGATCCGATCCTAACACTTTCTGTCATGAGCAATTTGGCGGACGGACTGTTGGCTGCCGGGCAATTAGAACAAGCGCTCGACTTGAAGAAAAAGACGTTGGAACTGACCCGCACCACCTTGGGTCCCGACGATCCCAAAGTGCTCACCACGATGAATAACTTGGCGGCCGGTTACCGTGCGATTGGCAGGATGGATTTGGCGCTTCCTTTGTTGCTGGAATCACTGGAATTGCTCCAAACGAAACTGGGACCCGACCATCCGGATACCTTAGCCAGCATCAACAACTTGGCGTCGGCCTATCGATCCCTCGGGCAAATGGATCAGGCCATGCCCCTGCATCAGCAGGCCGTCGAGCGTCGCACCGTGATCCTGGGGCCGGACCATCCCGACACGTTGATCAGTATCAACAATCTGGCGGTCGCTTATTTAGGGACCGGACAGGTGGACCTCGCGTTGCCGCTCTTCGAAGAGACCCTGGCCGGTCGAATCGAAAAACTTGGGGCCGAGCATCCGGATACGTTGCTGAGTATGCACAATTTGGCCGGCGCTTATGCTGCGAACGAACAAACGGAGCAAGCGTTTCCTTTGTGGGAGAAAGCTCTAGGATTGCGGCGAGAGATACTCGGAGTTGAACATCCGGACACCATCGCGACGTTGGGTTCTTTGGCCCGCGGCTATCTAGAGAACGAACGGGCTGATGAGGCAGTACCACTGTTGGAGCAAGCTGTCGGGGCGGCTGAAAAGACCTTCGGACCCCCGCATCCGCAGGTACTGAGTCTGACGAACAATTTGGCGATGGCCTATCGAAGCGGGGGACAAAGCGAAAAGGCACTACCCTTATTGGAACAAGTCCTGGACGCGCGAACCAAACAATTAGGCGACGACCACCCCAGCACATTGGTCAGCGTCTACAACTTGGCGGACGGCTATTTGGCAGCGAAACGAATCGATGATGTTCTACCGCTACTCGACAACTTGCGTTCGAAGCTTGGGCCAGATCACGAGTACACAATAAAGACGACGAACATCTTAATCAGCGAATGGGTCGCCAACCGAATGGACGTAGCGATTCCCCTGTTTCTTGACTGGTGTCGGTTTTGGTGGTGAATTTATGCTTGCGGCATGCGCGCGGAGCGGCGCAGTGTTGTGCGGATGCCCGCCCAACCCTGCTATGCTCACGCGGTTAACGTTAACCTGCTGGCGTAGGGCGTAGGGTGTGTGGAGTCAGTC
>JBGSJV010000102.1:0-48731 GCA_041741535.1 Pirellulaceae bacterium | reverse complement strand
CCTTGCCGCGATGGATGTGAACCATCTTTCGCGCCGAGTCGATGTCGCCGATCTGTAAATGAATCGCTTCACCCAGTCGCAGTCCAAGCGCGTACGTGGTCCAGAAGAAGACTCGCATCCGCGGCGTGGTTGCGGCGAGAATGATCTGTCGGACCTGGTCGCGGGTGATGACTTCGGGCAGCGTCCGCTCGTTCTTTAGCCGCAGCATCTCCAGCACGTTCCAGTCGCGCGGGCAAGTCGTGCGGTAGAAGAACTGAATTCCCGAGAGCGCGACGCGGAGCGAGCCGTAGGCGAACTTGCGTTCGTTCTTGAGATGGAGAAAGAACCTTCGCAATTCGGTTTCGGAGATCTGATCGGGCGTCTTGCGGCAGTAGTCAGCCAATTGCCGCACGGCGCGCAGGTAACCATGCACGGTCCGCTGGGCCTTGCCGGTAAGCTGCAGGTCTTCGGCCATCTTCCGGTAGATTGCGCCGTTAAAAAACGGTGATCGATTGGGCTTGTCGTAACTTGGCATGAGCGAACTCCTGTTGAAGAATCTTCTGGCATTCACAAGAGCACAGTGCAATTGCGATCCAGATACAGGAGTAATCAAAAAACGATTGTCTTGCCGAAACCAATCGGCTAAACTCAAACCTGTCGCCGCGATAGCGGCTTACTTGAACCAATGCTTGACGACATTGTCGTTGATTGCTTCATCGCCCCAAAGTCGCAGCGATAGGTTGCAGCTTTGGGTTCGGCCCAAGCTACCACCCGGGCGATTGATGCCATTCATCGGTCGGAACTTCTGATCTTCCGCATAGAGGTAGGAGAAGTCCGGCTTTTGTTGACGTTTGATGGAGTCGACCGCACGATCGACCAAGCGTTGTGGTGGAACGACACCGATCTGTTTCGCCTCAAACAAACCCACCAAAATCGACGCCGTTGTGAAGCTGGTCGAATCCGAAGTTGGTCGCGCTGAATGGTAACGAAAATCGTAATAGCCCCACCCACCGTCGACCGACTCGTAACGTTGCAGCGATTCAAATTGTTTTGCAATCAACTGGGCAATTTCCGCTCGACTTGGATCGTTCTCCGAACGACGTTCGTGCATCCGCACCAGGGCTTTTAATCCGTAGCCATGCCCCCAGACGTTGTAGATCGCGTCGCCGGTGGCACGTCGCAAGTTGGGCAATCGTTCCATGAGCCATTGTTCGCTGCGCTCGATGGCACGGTCAATGCGTTCGGCCCGCTCTTCGGAGAGGTCTTGGGAAAGATCTCGGCGAATTTCGATCAATGCCGAAATCGCAAGCGACGTCGTGCCCGTGCGAAACGCGTCATGTGCCCCAGGTACAGGAGCATAAATGTTGAGATCTTTGGTTCGCGTGGCCGAACCCCAAGAACCATCTTTATTTTGTTTGTCCAATAGAAAATCAATGCCGCGATTCATTGCAGCCAAGACCACGTCGCGATCTACCGGCGCCATCTCCGGTAGCACGGGCGCCGCCGAAAAGTTCATCGGCTCGTCGAAGATTTCAGGACGCGATGGGGTGCTAATCTGTGCGGAACTGTTCGGCGGTGCCATAACCCAGACGCAAACCGCGACCGCCAGCCAATGCCAGCGGAGCATCCGTATCCAAGTCGCTAAGCCGGAAAATGCGGTCATATGGACGAGTCCAAATTGTGAAAGATCCGTTTCTAAAAACGCCGAGCCCGGCAGCCCAAGCCCATCGCGTTCTCCGCGTCGCCGGCGGAACCTCGGTTGGCGGATTTCGAGCGCCCAAGAAAGGTTCGGCCGACACCGACCAGCAACGATTCGGACAAGCTGCTATTTCTTGGTGGCGGTCAAGGTGATCGCCAAACCCTCTTCGGTCGTGATCATCGCCGTAAGCGAATTACCATCCAGCTTGAACTCAGGTTCCATGGGGCCAACCGGTGTGTTTACCTTAAGTACTAACTTGTTTTCGCCGCGTTGAAACTTGCCGGAATCTACTGGGATTACTTCGCCTTCCGACGACATGCTGCCGGTTACCGAATCATCGTCCGCCAGTTTCAGGCTCATTTCAAACGTCGCAACCTCTTGGCCAAGGACCTGGACTCGGCCAGACCAATCGCCACTGATCGGGTCTTCTCGTTTTGCGGGCTGGGACGCTTCCGCAGCATTTGCTTCGGCGACCGCCGGTTCCGTGGTCGTTTCGACCGATTCAGTGGTGGCGGGTGGGGCGGCTGCCTCGCCTACAGAGTCATTGACGGATTGGGGGGCTTCCGACTTTTCTTCCTGGGCTGCAGGCTTGACTACAGCGGGCGGATCTGAGTTTGGGAACTCGACTCGGCAACCGGTCGTCGGTACTAGTCGTCCGGCTAACTTGCCAGGTTTAAATTTGACGACACAATCAAACTTGTTACCAGAATACGGGACCGTAGAAACCGAAACGACCTCGCCTTTCATGGGTTCGTTCGGGAAGATGTTTGAAAACACCTGAACCTCGATCCCTTCTTTCACATGCCGTAACTCCGACTCGGCGATGGTCAAGCGAACTCGCAAGGACTTCACTGGAACGATTGTGACAACAACTTGATCCGCAGTCAGCGACTTTCCTGCCTCCAGCGGCGCCGGGCGCTCGGGTTGTGCGCCGCGAGTCAACGCTCCGTGGATGGCATAACCAGCAACAGGAGACTTCATGATCATCTTTTTGCGTTCGGCCTTCAATTTCTCCAAGTTCTGCTTTTGTTCGTCAAACTTGATCTGTTGTTTCTTGAGATCCATTTCGCGACGCACATGCGAAAGCTTCAAATCCAAGAGCGCCGCCGCAAAGGCCATCTCGGCACGTCGGATACGTTCCGCTTGTTCGACTTCATTGCGAGGCAAGCTTTCTTCGATGGTGCGACGATGCTGTTCGCGCGTTCCTTCCAATCGGAATAAGGCGCTTTCGACATCTCGTTGCGCCCGCTTCAACACGATCTCTTCGGATTCTTCAGTCAACTCGTCGCGGCGATACATTTTTTCCAATTGATCGAGTTCTTCTTGCACGTTATCCAAGGCATATTCTGAGAACTTCAAGTTGAAATTGGCGGACTTCAGTTGGTAGTCTTTGTCAACTTTCAAGTAGTTGGCGTAATCCAGTTTGGCTTTTTCGATGGCCCGTTCCGCAGCCGCCCGGTCCATCTCTTGAGCTGCCAAGAACTGGTCATGCTTGAAGTTGGCTTCGTCCATCGCCAAATCAGCCAGCTTAAATTCGATTTCACTATCGCGAATCTGTTTATCGATCGCGTCGGTTTTCAGCCAAACGACCACTTGGTTGGCTTCGACTAAAGTACCGTGCGGGACAATCTTCTTGATGACCCACGATTTGTTCTGTTCGCCAGTGACTTTCAATTCAGCCGACTTGGCCGACTCGAAAACGCCGTTGATCTTGACTGGTGGGAGTGGTTCTTGCGCCGATGCAGTCGCGACCGAGCTGTAAGTCAGGGCAATCCCCATCATGGCGATCGTCAAAACGCGAACCGTTGGAAGAAGTTGATAAAAAGCCATAGTTTGAAGTCACCGAAAAAGTGGAAATGAAGTCCAAATCTAGGCTCTGTCCTCAAAGGGGGCTGACCCTTTGGAGGGCAGGCAATATCCCGAACAAAAAGACCTGACCGGAGAAAGTCAGACCCTTTGAGGACAAAGCGTAGCCAATAGATTCGAACGGCAAGCAACTCCGCCATGTTAGTCCAGCGATTCCCGGATGTCTACTGCCGCGGAACCTTCCCAATCAAACTCGAGAAAAACCCACCTAGGATTACCGCGGGAGTGCCAACGACAATACTCAATTTTCGATCCAGACGAACTTCGCCCCACGCCCATTCTTGTCCAAGCAACAGCACAGCCACAACTCCCATTCCCAAAGCCAGCCCCACGATCGCGTCGCTTGGTTCTGCAGATGAAACCAGGCGGCCCAACAGAAACAGGCCCAAAATCCCAGTTCCCAAGACACTGGAGACTGTCCACCACGAGTCCAACGCCGAACCACTCCATGATACCAATGCGACTGCGCCGAGGATCGAGGCAATCCCGGCCGCGATGGTTACCGTTCGCAGGAACAGAAGTTGACGGCGATCCGATGCGGTCGGTCGCCACACACGCAGGTAAAAATCGCACCATACAATCGTTGCGACGGAATTCAGCGATGTGGAGATCGTGCTCATAGCCGCTGAGAAAATCGCGGCGATCAACAGGCCCTTGATCCCCGGTGGCAGGTACTTCGCAATGTAGTGCGGAAAGACGCGATCACCTAGTTGCAACTCGATCTTTGTGTCCACAGATCTGGGCGTCGGTTCGTTGCCTTCGCTTGCCGCTCCACCGTTGCCCGCCGTTGTCGTGGCCTCGGTGAGTTGTTGTTGCTGCTCGACGATTTGGCGAACTTCCTGCAGATCCTCCGGATGTTGTTGGTGAAACGCAAAGAGGCTGGTACCGATCATCAAGAACAAGACGCTGATCGGGACGTACAGCATTGCCCCAAACCACAAACTCCACACGGCGTCTTTAGAATTAGCAGCGACATAACGCTGAATGTAGTTTTGATCGATACCAAAATTCTTTAGGTTCTCGAACAGTCCATAACTGAGTATCAACCAAAATGCAGAACCCGTCCAAGTTCGCCAATCCAAAGATCCGAGCGAAAACTTGGAGGGGTTTTGCTGATGCGCGATCTCCCAAACATCGCTGACTCCATTGGGCAATTCCATGACAATCATGACCAATGCCAATACGGCTCCACCCGTCAAGATGATTGCTTGAACCGCATCCGCCCAGATAACCGCGACGATTCCTCCAAAGGCCGAGTAAACGATCACGACCAATCCAGTCAAGATAATCAAGAGGCGAATGTCCCATTCGAAAATAATCGCCAAGGGCAGTGCCATCAGATACGTGACAAACGCCATCCGTGCAATCTGAACTGCGATGAATAAGGTACTGGCAGTCCACCTTGCCCATAATCCAAATCGACGTTCCAGCATCGCATAGGCGGAAGCATCTTGATTAAGGCGATAATACGGTAAAAACCATCGAACAGCGACCCAAGCCGCAATCGGAATACTTAATGAGAATACAAAAAAGTTCCAGTCGCCTGTAAATGCCATCCCCGGTAATGCAAGAAAGGTGATGCTGCTGATATAGGTCGCAAAGATCGACAATCCACATAGCCAGCCCGAAAGATTTCGACCGCCGGACGTAAATTGTTCGGCTGTTGCGCTTCGTCGACGCGAAAACCATAGACTAACCCCAATGGTACCCAGGAAATAGACGACCAAAATGGCATAGTCGATCGAATCAAATCGAGCGGTCATTGATGGGTTCGCCTCTTCAATAATGTACAATCGTCATATTCGATCCGTTGCTCACAAACGTCGATTTCTCCGACTTTCTACGTTGCTTCGGTGCTTCATCCATTTCGCAACGTTGGTTCGACGGATTACCATACACCGGCTTGCCTCTCCTATGCCTTTTCGCTGGCGATCCCCAATGCAGTGCCTGATTGCGTTTGCGTTACTATTGGCTATTGCTGCCAACGAATGGCCCAGTCCCTTGGTGGGGGTCACGGACACGCATCGACTCTCGGCTGTGATCTTGGTCCAGTCGCTTCTGTCTGCTTTGGCGGCCTGTGGATGCGGTCGGTTGGGGCCAGGGCCTGCAAGCCCGATCCGAAATTGGTTTCCGCTCCTGTGCTGGTTGGCCGGTTCACTCATTGTGACACTCGGACTGGGTTGGTCCCAGTGGGTCGCGAAACACTACGGAACGATTCACGTCGGCAGTGCCTTGTTGATCTTGGTCCCCCATCTAGCTAGTCTGGTCTTGGTATGGGCGGTACCGCTTGCGCTTGGTGATGGCCGTTCCAATTCTGGCACTCATCCTTCGGTGATGGATCGCTGGCGAGCCATTTGTAGTCATTTGCAAGTTCGCTTCCAATGGCAGCTGCTACCGATCTTGCTTCCCTTGCTGACCGTTCTGATCGCCCGAGATCTACTGGAACGGAGCCTACTTTGGCAACAGTTGAACTGGACCATGCAGGTCGGCGTGCTTGCTGGTGCGTCGATGCTCGTTGTCCTGCTCGGCTTTCCCTTTTTGATCAAATGCTGGTTGCCAACCAAACCGTTTGCTGATCCAGAGTTTCAACGATGTGTGAACGATGCGGGTGAGCGACTGGGGCTGAATCTGCGAGAAACCGTCGAGTGGCAGACTCAAATGCGAATTGCAAATGCGTTGGTATTGGGCTGGTTGCCGGGTACTCGCCGGATCTTGATCAGTGACGTCTTGTGCTGGGCGTTGACGACTCCGCAGCGGTTCGCCGTTTTTTTGCATGAAGCGGGGCACCTCAAACACCATCATCTATGGTGGCGCCTATCCGTGATTGTACTTGCGGCGGAAGTTTTGTTGTTAGGATCGATCGCCACGCAACGCGAATTGATCTGGACCAATCCCCAAGAGTCGCTCCAAGTTTTTCTAGCAACATTGGGCTTGCTCGGGCTGATGTTGTTGACCGCTTTGTTGATGGGGTTTGTTTCCCGTGCCTTGGAGTTCGAAGCCGACGCGTTTGTGCTGGAGTATCATCACGCCACGCCAGCCAGTGATATGGAGACAAACGCGAGAAGTTTGAGTCTTCCGGATGATCTGATTGCGGCGATTCGCTGCACGGCAGATTTGACCGGAACACCGTTGACCCATGTCACTTGGATGCATCCGTCCATTGCCGAACGAATCGAACGACTTCGATTTTGTCACGCCTCCCCCGTATTACGGAAGCTGGTGAAACGTCGTTTGCGAGTGCTCAAGTCCACGTTGTTGAGCAGTATTCTGTTGTTGGCCGGTCTGCTCGCATTGCACGGTCTTGTTTGGACCATTTAGCGTCCCGGGCGTCACGACTGCGGCCGATCCACATCAAGGTTGTCAAACTAATAAGAGCGGCTCGCCGGAGCGAAGTTCGATATCGCGAAGATTAGCCATTTTTGTGTGTGCTGGTGTCCCGGTTGACGCCCTCTGCCACGACGTAAAGCGGTTCGCTCAGCCTCATGAGATAACCGGTTCACAGAGCGTGGTTGGGCGGAAATCCGACCAAACACGCTCGGCGAACCTTTTCCATGTTCTGATGCAAATGTAAACTCGAACCAGTTCATTTCACGTGCTTCTCCCCCTCAAAAAGTGAGCAGGGAGACCATGAGGGGCGGGCTAAACCGGCCCCAAGAACATGCACCGCAAAGTAAACGCGGAGTACAGGCTCATTATGGCAAGTACTTCCGAATCAACACTGCTTGGTCCACATTCAAGTTTTCACCCGGAAAGAATCCAACCGGGATCGAACGATCCACAACATAAAATGCTCGGTCACGTCTTACCGTGCCACGATCCAAGCCGTGCTCGCGGCCAATCGCCGTCCGCCATTCGACCAAACCGTTGCTGAAGCTCACGTTCTGAAGCGGAACGTTTGGATCATTCGGAATTGGAATGGCAATTTCTTCCAACTCGAAGTAGCCCACAGTGATCCGGACCGCAAACACACTCGATCGTTGTGTCGTGGTGTTGGCCATCCTTTGTCGCTTCTGCAAGCGGAAGTATTCGTTACGGTCCGGGTCGTAATTCGCATTTACCGCGTTTGGTCGGTAATCGAACATCGGTACACGAAGTGGACCAGCGGCCGGGACCGGAGTCCATAGTGTCGACCAAGTATCGTAGAACCGTTCGGCAGGCAACCCAACCATGGATTGTGGCAAACGAGTCGACCGCAGGTCCATAATGTCGAAGCGTTCCGCATGTTGCAGCCACGCGCTCGAACGGATCGGTGTATTTTGGCCGTGGGTCGCTCCCACAAAGCTGTTGCTCGTCGTGACATTCCCGAACTGGGAATTGCTATTCCCATCGAAATAGATTGGGCTACCCATCACCGAGTTCCAAGTTGGTTCGTAGTTGATGGTGTTGACGTTCACTTTGCCTGGGATTCGCCGGTTGCTCAAGAAGCCGTACGGTGCACCGTAACGAGGACCATCGGCCATCAGCCCCGGCGTTGTACCTCCAACTCCCACGGTATCGAGCCCAAACCCGCCCGCCGCCCGAGCCAGCGGACTGAGGAACGTTTCGGTTCCCACAAATGGCGAAGGTACCGAAGTAAATTCGAACAACCGAGCAGGTGCCCGCATGGCAGCCGTCTGGCCGTAGAAATTCAACAAGTACCCAGGAACTCGATCCAAGAGGTCTGGGAACAACGCTGCATTCCGCAAGCCTGCATTGGACGCGTTATTTAGCAGGGCATCATCAATGTAATGATTCCAGTTCGGCCCCACAGTGTTGATGCGAGGATCCGTCCAGATCACATGCTCCAACAACAGGCCATTGGACTGCATCGGGACCGACGCCAACTCAAACTGGCTGATCAAGGGACGATTCGCAATTCGCAACCAAGGCACGGCTACATTCGGTTGGCTTCGATAGGCTTCGTTGACGGCACCCAAAGAAAATCGAGTAGGATTTGTGTAGCCGGCCACCAAATCAAAAATAGTCAGATCCGGGGGTACAATTCCGTTGGCACCGCCAATGGTCGTGATTTCCCATTCCCCGCTGGAGGTACGCAGCCACACATTCTTACGCTGAACGTTGTTGATCAAGCCTGGATGTGTTCCGTGAGCAAACGTGGTTGGATTGGCATCCAGTTTCCCACGTTGCGAGGTACAAACCATCGCCGCATCGCCTGGTACGCCGGCGACGTTGTTTTGCAAGTCCGGATCCACTCCCAATCCACCGGTTCCGTTTAAGGTCACGGCGATGTCGTCCATCGTCAGGTACGGATTCAAGATGGGATGGAACGCTTGTTCCGGATTGGCTAAGCGTTGCAAGACAACGTGTCGGATGCTGCGTGGGCTATCGGCACCATTGTCGTTGATATCCGTGATCTCACCGTACTTCGCGTAGTCTTGATCGATGTTGTCGTAAAACGGTGTTGTGAAAACCGTTTCATATCGCCAGCCGTCTGCCTCGGCGACAGGAGCATCGCCGGCTGTATCGACATCGGGATAACCACCGATTGGCCCAGAAACAGCGAAGCTGCCATATTCTGGCGTGGCTGGATTGATTTGGTCCAAAGGAACACCAATGGTGTTCGGCACCAATCGCATCTTGCTGGCGTCATTGGTATCGAACAAACCAGCCTCAATCGGCAGGCCCGGATTCAAACGAATCGCGGGGCGATCTTCCGAGTGCACGGCTGGATCATAGGTGTTATCGACTGGCGCTCCGGCGATACGACCGAAAATGGTTGTATTTCGAGTCATGGCAATTTGGTCGTGTGGGCCCGCAGAACCAACAACCGCATGATGTCCCGGCTGTACGACAAACGGCACTGCTCCAGGGGCACTGCTAGGAAAGTGTTGTACGGTTCCAACTGCCAGCTGGACTCGAGCAGGATCGGTGGTCATGTTGACCGAATTGTCCGCAATATACTGATTGATGTTCGTCACCAATGTTGCCGGATTGACAAAGAAAATGGTTCGTTCGATGTCGTTTACCCCGGCCTGGGCAAACCGGCGCTGTGTGCCGTTGACCAAATGGTCGCGGCATAGTTCATCGAAGCTGGATACTAACCAATCGGGATTGAGACCGCGATTTTGTTCCTTAACCACAAGCAAACGAAACACGGGTTCACCCGCGGGAGTCATCTTGCGTAGGTTCACGCCTTTTTCGGTTGGCGAAAGACTGGCGTGGGTGTCTCCTTGCGACTGGTAATCGGTATCGGGCACCAAGTTCGGATTATAGACTTCGATAAACGCGGAGGGATTGGGAACGTGACCTTGTCGGGCGTTCATTCCAACGACGTGCGTCCGATGTTCGTGAAATCCAATGGCTTCAGTTAACAATAGGTCCGGGCGTTCCAAGCCCCAAACCACATAACGTTCGTTTTGCGAACCGGCTGGCAAATCAAATGGATCGGTGACGGGATTTTCCAAACCCAGTTCGGTTCCCCCCGTACCATTGGGTCGCGTACGCAGACTGCCATCCACGTGCCAACCATTGAACGGATTGATGTCAAACTCGAACGACGTACACGTGGAATCCGCATCCATAAAATCCACTGCATTGCATGCCCATTGAGCGACTGCCACACGACGTCGGATCATTTCTGGTGTAAGTTGACTCGTGGGAGTCGCATAGTTCGGCTCGACCATCATCAACATCAACACATACAACTGACGGGCAAATGCCGAGCGAGCCAAGTACTGATCCGTATCGGTCCCGGACGGGAGATTGCCATCGTTGTCAAAATCCAAATCAACGGGAGTTCCCGCCAACACATTGATCGTCACCGCTGATTGAGCCGAACCACTTTCGACTCCTCCGCCCAAGAACGGGTCGCCGTGATCATCCAAAGTCAAACTACCATTTTCGTCCACACCATTACCGAACCGCCGATGCAAGTTAAACGGCAAACCGGACACAATGTCCTGCCCCAACATCGCCAAGACTTGTTGTTCCACGGCACGAACCACATCGGTGGCTGCGGGCGTAATCAACGCGCCTGTCGGTTGGAAATGACTGATCCCGGCGGCCACTTGCGTCGTGTTCCCCGACAAATCGCGGACCAACAAATGTCGTCGCAAAACACCGGCCAAGTTCGACGGTAGGGCAGGGACTTCGAAGCTGTGGGTCGTCAGTTGACGACGTGTCGCTTCGTTACTTGCAATGGAATTCAACAACGACCCCAAGATCTCCCGCCGATTCAACGGAGCCGCGTTGGCATCCGAGCGCAAATTCATCGCACCCGCCAATACTTGTGCAAAATCGGCATCGTACGCCCGTAACAACGCTTCCAAGTCGCTGACGTTAAAGGGTTGGTCGATGTCTGGGTTGCCCGGGGGTGCCTGGACCGGCGTTAAAGTTGCGTAGTTGAAGTAGCGATACGGTGAACCTTCAGCAAACAGGTTGAACTCGTAGGGAGTATCAACAATTTGGGTCAACAGTGGCGAACCCGATTGGGCAAAAGGCAAACTCATGCCCGGACTTCCCGGCGGGACTACATAGCCAGGCAGAACCGAAGCACCGGTCGGTTGAAACACCAGTTGATTTTGGTAGTCGGTGGGGCTGCTGTTGACGCCACCAGTTAGACTGGGCAATACATTATCCAAGAACCCAAACCACCGAGCGGCATGCAACGGGTTGGCAAAACCTTGCAAATCCGGCGCGCCGATCCCCGGACCACCGCCGACCGGCAATCCATACCGCGATTGCAAGACATACTGCAAATTCACATTGCCCAAAATAGGTGAGAGTGGAACATCCGCCGGCCCGTAACCTTGTCCATAGGGCACTCCGTTGGCCGACAGCGGACTGCCTCCACGCAGGAGTTCTGCGATGGTTCCTTGAGCATTCAAATTCAAACGACCATCCAGGTCTTCAATCTTGATTGCCACCAGCGGTTTGACTCGTGTTCCGTTTGGCATCGCGATCGGAGCTAGCCCGATGTCGATCCAAATCGAATCGTTTTGGCCGTCGCCATCGGTGTCAACATCCAGCCCGGAATTTAAAGCAAGGTTCAAAGTATTGAGTGTCGTCGGATCATTGCCCAAAAGGCCATGAATCAAATGCTGCCAATGTTCGAGTTGTGCGCCATCGAAACCGCTTTCACCAAAATAGTTATATGGAAAGTCAGAATTCGCCCGAAAGGTCGAATTAGGAACTCGCGGTGGCAACACGTTCGAATAAGTTCCGGGGGAGAAGAACCTTCCATTCGGATTCGATCCCGTAAAGTTTGGATTCTCCAAAGGATTCGGGCGCAGGGCAATCGCCGCAGTTTCACGCAGATCTTTCCAGGTCGTGACTGCTTGATCAATGACTTGCGTCGCAAAGCCATTGTAACGATGGAATGATGGGACTTGCCGGAATTGTTCAGGAAAGGCTGTCGACCCGCGAGCATCTCGAGCTAGGAAGAAGTTTCGGTTTTGCAGCAGCGTCCCATTATCTTCACTAACGACATCATACGTCTCGTTCGACTCGGTGGTGGTGCCATCAAATGGACGGCCATTGATGACGAATCGCGTACCACTCATTTGAGCAATTTGATCGATGCCAAATGACCAACTTCGTTCATGACTCTGAACCAGAACGAAAAAATGACATTCGACGTTGTCGGGCTGGACGATCGGATTGGCACCTAACAACCGAAACTTGTACTCCAAGATCGGCATCGACACACCGGCCAATGGACCTTCCGCAAAGGTCAGGTAACGGCCCATGAAGTCGTCACGCGAAGCACGAATCAAAGCTCCAATCGAAGCCAAGTCCGCGCCGGGCTGATTGCTGGCGGTCAGTTGCACCCGGAGAACTTGATTGGAGTACCCTGGGTCCACCGCGACCAAATCGCACGTCCCCAAAAACGTGCCGGATGCGTCGTCAATGTCAAACAATTCATTTCCATACTGATCACCTAGCAATGAGTGTCCATTCAACTTATGAACTGGCAACGAATTGCCCAAAAGAATCTCAGCGGCTACCGGCCCGCGCAACAACATATAAAAAACGTCGTCGGCGACGTTGGTGACCTTGAGTTGTTCGGTACGTTCGATTCGCAATTTGCGGTCGCTGGTCCGCATATACGAAGTCGACATTGCGACAAAGGTCGTCGCAAACAAGAAGAAGATCACGATCAGGCTGATCACGAAGAGTAAAGCCACACCGCGGCGAGAATTTTGATGGCTTGATTGTGATCTGCGATTCATCGCTCGAATCTCCAAAGTGTTTTTGTACACAGGGTTCGCCACCGTCTGGTGACGATGGCTGCAACGGCGTCTGCCGTCGGTTGACGGCAAATGGTTCGTGAATCAATATTCGGTTGTTCCCAACCGAACTTCCATTTCACGGATATCTACAGCGTCCTGCACGTAGATCGCGCGGGTTCGCATAGGGAAGTTAGGATTAACTGGTGAAGATGTCACCGAAAACGGCGCGCCCACAATCCCCACCGCATATTGTGTGGACGTATTGGGCGGTATGGGATCCGAACTGCGGATTTGATAAGGCCGAGCATGCTCCCAATCGTAAACATTCACGCCGGCACCGTTTTGGTACCAAGGCACCAAAATCAGCCATCCGCGGCTCGCAAGGTTACCTTCCGGTCGGCCAGAACCTGCAGCAGGATTAAAGTCGACTTCTTCTAAAACCAAATCCATCACCCCGCCCGGTTTACGAATGATCGGAGTCAAGTTCGGCGGGTTATTCGGATCGATTGCAAACACGTTAAAAACTCGATCAAAGTTATTGGTATCGAAACGCCGATTCGCAACGACGACGCTCATCAGCCGATGTACGGACGTCCCAGGTTGGTTCGTCGGCAATACCAAACACAAAGCCGATTTGGAACCATCCGTCTCGCGACGAACGGCGGCATTGGTCGCCAAGTCGCGAATAAACGCTTGCGAAGGGGGCACGAGATCGCTGGCGGCGGACACTGTCTTCAGCATCGTCCGTTGACCCATCATCAATTCGGCCATTGCCGCACCCACCGGAAGTGTCGCTCCCGGTGCCCGCCGGACCGAAACACGATCGGTAGGCAAAACGGTGGCAGCACCACTGGTAAAAGGAAATACGTTGATCACCGAAGTGTTGGTCGTAGGCAGCGCCGCGTTGATGTTCGGAGCGGAAATCAACATCGGATCCAAACAATACGCACCTTGAGGTAGGGCGGTTACGGGCACGTAAGCAACTGCGACCGAGTCCCACCGCACCCAACGATTGGAATTCAGGGCCCCGAAACTCTTGGCTCGTTCAACGACATTCGTTGCATTTTGCCGCGTAGCTTCATTCGAGACGCCGATTTGGCTCATTCGTGAGGCCAATGGCACCAAGACCAGGACTCCAAAAACTCCGATGGCCGCCACGGCAATCGAAGACAATACTTCGATTAGTGTTAGCCCACTCCGTCCAGACTCTCGCGGTAGCATGTTTCTCATAATCAAGCTAGTTTTCATAGGTTAACGCTCCGAAACACTTCCCGCGACCGCGACATGAGCCAAATCCAGATTTACTCCGACCTGAGCCTTGACGACTTTCGGGGTCGACGTTTGGGCCCCCAGCATGATCCAGTAGTCGTTTGGCAAGACTGGCGAATCCAAGGGTAATGCCGAGCGCTGTTGTACGTTGTCTTCGCCAATCAACAAAAACAATGGCGACAAAGGGTAAATGGGCCCCAAACGCGCGATCTTGTTCGAGTTGGCCACCATGACCGAACCGGCAGCGGTGTACCGCGGGCTCATGACCATGGCTCGCGTAATCCTACCACCGGCCTCAAATTCAATCCGAGGAAAATACTCCGCCCGAACGGGACTGTTTTCATTCTTCACAAACGAAAACGTCGGGTCTTGCAACTCGTTGGTGACGGCCGCCGCTATGGTTGCGTCACTTAACGCGCCCAAGTTTTCATTAAAAGCAAACTGAATGTGCCGTGGCGAGTTTTGAAACGCGACCCCGTCAAACAAAAACGTGTCCTCTTCGCCAAACCCCGAGCCCCCGAGATAGATTGCCATACCTTGTGGTAGATCCAAATAATTGAGTTCGTCCAACATTGGTGGTTGCGAAATCTCAAAGGCCAATAAACGCGAAACAAACTGACCGGGACTTCCTCCTGCAAAATTCGGGATATCCGCTGGGTCGGCCGGGCCGGTCGCCGGATAGAAGACACGATCTGCTGGCCAAAACTGGGCCATGCCGCCGCCGCCTGCCCGTTGCGGAACAATTGCCGCTGCCGCTGTCCATCCATTGTGCGGAGCCGCAACGACGTCAAATTCCGCGCCGCCACCGGTCGGCAACAATCCCGACCGCTGCAATCCCATCGAGCTTAGCGGCGTCTGGGGATCCAAACGGCAATAGACTTTCGCCACCGGCCCGGTATTGGAAACACCCGCCGGCATTTGGAACGACTGATAGACAAGATACTTCTCCGGTCGATCGCGCAAGGTCATGTATTCGTACGGTCGGACGCGCGAGGCATCCGCGTTGTACAAATAGAACACCTCAAACGACATCGCACCGGGCATCACGGGTGGAGAGCCGCCCGGGACACCTGGCAGGATGACCGTTTCATTGGGAGCCTTGATCGCATACGCAGTTTCCGATTCGCCCCGATACATTGGCCGAGGCCGCCCGCGATACAAGCGATAACAGAAATTCGGAGCATTGATGTTGCGTTCCAAATAGACGTACGACTTGCCGTCGCGTTCCGCCGCTGCTGCCGCTTCCATCAAGAACGATCGCACGGTTTGAGTCGCCATCGACACGCGATTGTCGTTGGTCGTCAATCGCACGATCGGAATCGCCACCGCCATCACGGCGACCATGATCCCAATGACGATCAACAATTCAACTAACGTCACACCGGCACGAGTCCACGAACACCGTCGGGAACTACCGCACAATCCTTGATCTCGCCAATTCACTTTGTCTATCATTTCAATTTCCATTCTCGGCAAAACGTTGAAACATCGTGTTGACACGAATCAAAACGTCGCCACGGTGAAATCGCTGGCATTGTCCGGATCAAACGATGGTGTCACGTTACTGCTGTACAGCACCACGCGAATACGTTCGGGTGTAAATACTTCAGGTGTAAACGCCGTTGGTCTAAACGTTTGACCATCTTTATCGAATTGAGTCATCCAGGCCGTGTATTGATCCAACGGAATGTTATACAGCCCTTCGCCGGGAGTCGCCGGTGCAATTCGCTCTACGGGGACTCGCAATTCCAAACGGAAATAAATGGGGTTTCCCCAAACATCCACAATTTCCAGGAACCCATCTAGATCCGTGTCCGCGATTTCCGTTTGACGCAACAGCGACAAGGCCGGCTCGCCATCGACCCAAATTCGCTTCAACACCGCATGCAACAATTCCGAAGAATCCGTTTTGGCGTTTGAATTTCCCATGCCACCCAGCGCCAAGTTGCGAACGGCCTGCAAGTCGTTGGGAACTGCGTAGAACGGTTGATAATCACCCACACCACTATTTCGCTGGAAGTACACGGTCGGCAATCCGGGACCATTGGTGGTTGGCCGAGTAACTGTCTGCGGTTGATTGGGCAATACCAATTCCCGGCGATAAGGGAACCGGTACATGATGTCGACTCGACGAGCTTCCGTCCAAAATCGTTGGATTCGCGGCAGACTACCTTCCACGACTCGTTGATGCGAACCAAGCCCACCTGGGAAATCACCAACTGGCGGCGTGCGTACGGGAATTCTCGCTTCCAATAATTCCAAGATCTCGCGTTGAAGGATCGACTCAATCCGTTGCAATTGACTGCGGGTTCGCAATTCTCGAGCCCGTTCCTGAGCTCCCGCCACCACAAACGCCAACGCGCTCGTGATGACACCGATGATGCTGATCACCACCAACAACTCGGTCAACGTGAACGCCGAACGTTTCCGCACTTGCATCGCTTGGGATTTTTCAACTTGCATGATCTGTGACCTTATGTAACCCGAACTCGTGTAACCCGAACTCGAATCTCGCGACCCACCCGGAACTACAAGCCCATGTTCTCAATCACTGCATCCATTGAGTCCAAACGCTTCGAGTTGGCAAAGTTGCAGATGTCGTCCCGCAAATACTTCGGTAACCCACCGCCGCCATAGAAGTTATCACGACCTGGAGCAATGATCTGGAACTTGTCGATTGCAAACATTTGATCGTTGGTCATGCCCCATCCGATTGGTGTCATTGGATTCGTTTCGCCGACCGGTACATACTTGATGCCCAGCGAGTTGCCAATCAAATACGGAGCATACAGCGTGTTGGTGGTGGTCGCACCCTTGGTGTCTGCAAAATACAACAATGGACGGTCGGTCGATTCTTGCGTTGGCGAACGCAAAATCATCGGGACCACACCTTGCGGATAATACTGGTCCCCGCGTTGTGCTCCAGAACCCCAACTTGGAGCGGTGGCGCCGCCCGCCCAATACGCCAGTGGATCAACCGCGGTGCTGGTGAATTCGAAGTAAACCAACGGCTTCAGCAATGCAACACGAGCCTGATAGGCCGTGTTGGCAGCGGCATTCGTAACGGGCAACTCGCTTGCCCGACGACAGGTTTCGGACAGCGGGTACATCGAGCTATTGCTGAGGCCCCCGCCCAACCAAAATCCCAACGCGTTGGTCGTATTGAGGAATTGTCCTCGTTGCCGATACCAAGCCACAATCGGGTAATCCGTGCCATTGAATACGCCGGCTGCCGGTTGGAACTCGCGGTGGTTCGCCGCAATCTTCTGCAATAACGGGCCGTACCGAACTGTCAGCAGCGGCACCAACGCCGCATCGTTCTGCGATGGATCAATCCATTGAATGTACGAGTTGTCCCGATCGTAATACTGGTCCGGAGGGTACAGTCCCTTTTCGTTTCGGAACGTTTCTACCGAAGTATCCAGTTGCGCCATTTTGGTCGAAATGCGAAATTCATAGGCCGAGTTGACGGCCATCATCACCGCCGGAATCGAAATTCCAGCTAAAACGGCAATGATCGCAATCACGACCAACAATTCCGTAAGAGTGAACCCACTGGGGCGAATCAAGTTCAACTGCCGAGCAATCTTGACTGTTCCAAACATACGTTGTTACTCCGAATCCTACTACGCCGACGAACCAAACCCGACCTCAAATTTCGAGCCCATCAACCATGGCTGATGATCGCTCCATCCCCCGCCCGGAATAGTGATAGCAAATCTTGAGCCAAAAAACTGCTACGCGGGAATTGGACGCGAATATCCAATCCGCCTAGGGGCAATCGAATCCCCATTATGACGGATTTCGCAGAGTTTGTACTCCTCTATTTCAAATATTAACAAGTTTTCCCCAACTGCCACCTTGCTTCAAGGGCAACGATCGTCAAAATCGCAGCCCTGAGGTCTCAATCCAAAACCGGCTTCTCATTTTGCGACGACCCATGTTACGATTCGGTGATTGAATTGATGTCCGTGGAAAAACCACCATCCGCCCGCCTTGCTCCGACTTGCCTGCGGGTCTACCCGTACCTGGCGTGGTCCGCGGCGATGCAGCTCCTGCTCATCGGCGTGACGTGGGGATTGTGGTTCCCAGGTCTCCGGGCCGTGCAAACGACTCAAGACTTGAAAGAAGGCTTCCGCGAGTTCCCCGCGATTGGGCTGCTGGATTTTGCCACCCAAATTCCCACGTGGTTGGATTTCGCGGCCGCGAGCCTGTGGACGATCGCGTTATTGGTTCAGATGGTTGCGTCACTGCGGCTGTTGTTGCTCTGGCAATGTAGTGGACCGCTCCGCGGTCCAACTATGGCTTGCGGAGCGAACCACGACAATCTAGCCGTTCGTTGGGCAACAACACTTGAAGCCAGTCTCTGGGTTGCCGTGTTGGCATGGATGGGTTTGGTGGTCTTCAACCAGCACCGCCTGCAAGCTTGGGGCTATTTGGCCGTCTGGATTCAGGGTCTCTATTTGCTCGGTTCGACTTCCAGCGGGAGTTCTGTTCGGCTCAAAACGGGTGTCCTGCAATCTTGGCGTTGGCTGATCGTCAGCGTGTACTTTTACTCGGCCATTAGTAAATTCGATCACACATTTCTGAGCACTCTTGGCTCGCAATTCTTAACAACGGGTTGGAACTCCTTGACCGGAGCAAACTTGGAACTGGATACGGTCTGGCCAATGTGGATGACCTTGATATTTCCCGTCGGCGAGTTGATCGTTGCCGTGGGACTGGCGTCCGGCCAAGCCCGTCGTTGGTTTGTTCTGTTGGCCCTTTTGCTTCATGCTGGTTTGCTTTGGTTGTTGGGCCCTTGGGGGATGCAACACCAGGCAGGAGTCTTGCTTTGGAACGTTTTTTTTATGGGGCAAGTGTTACTTCTGTTTTGGCCGGTCCGTGCGCAAGAGTTGACTCCGAATCACGAGGAGAGTTTGCCGGCGCGACTGGCGTTGTTGTTGGTCTTGCTGATTCCTTTGGCGCAGCATAGAGGCTGGTGCGACTCGTGGCTGGCGTGGGAGTTGTACGCGCCCCGCGGCAGTCGAATTCAGGTGTTTGTGGCTGCTCCCGCGCTCGAAGCCCTGCCCGAGCTTGAAAGCTATGTCGAGCCCGAACCCATGGTCGAATTTGGACCCCTGTGGAGAGAGTTGCGAATCGATCAATGGTCCTTGAACCAACTTCACGCGCCGATCTATCCGCAAGATCGTTTCCAATTAGGGGTGGCCTTGGCGGTTACCGACCGCGTGCCGGAACCTGAACAAGTCTTTGTCCGCTGGCTTGGCACCGCAAATCGCTGGACGGGACAGCGCGAACAAAAGATCTTGCGTACCAAATTTGAGATGGAGCAATTCGGCCGGCAGTATTTTTGGAACTTCCGAGCCGATAAAAAGTAATGGAATGTGGGTCGCCAGTCCCCTGGCGGCCGGCCCCATGTTCACGCTCTTTTTGCTGCCACATCCAGCTTTTCTTTCGAGTCCGATTTTTCGCAGCAACACGTATCCCCACGTTGCCTATGAAACGAACGAGTCGGTTCACCCGTCGGCTGCCAGAGACTGGCAACCCACAATTACGTTGGCTGCCAGCGACTGGCAACCCACATTGACGTCGGCTGCCAGAGACTGGCAACCCACAATTAACCGCCGTTGCCGCCAGAGCTGCTCATGAAAAATGATTTGCCGTTGCCAACCAACGGCGTCGGGTCTTTTTCGAATTTGACGGCGGACATCAGAGGTCGGTCGATGCAGAACTTGTGATCCGTGAGAATCTGTCCGCGCGTGAACGCGGCAAAGGGATCGACCGCTGGTTTTCCCGCATCTTGCCCCGCCGGTGTGGCACCCGGAACAAACGAGGAAATTGGGTTGGAGCCGGGAAGCAGCAACTGCATGTTCATGCCAGCTCCGAGGAGGTTCCCCTGGGCGTCGATTTGTTCCGCAGTGAAACCGATTTTTTCTAATCGCTCGCGATGACTTGTTTTGACCAAGTCCGCACGATCCGTCGGTTGAGTTTCCTTCAGTTCCGAAAACAGCTTCTGAGCAAATTGTAGTTCGGTCAACAAATCCTCGGGGCTCAGGTATCCTGACGCTGCGTGAAAGATTTCTCCTTCAGGGGTCAAAAACAGTGTTTGGACATTTTGTTGACCATTGCCGCGGATGCATTGTCCGGCGGGGTCTTGGGGGCGATGGCGGATCGACTGACCTGCCGTAGGGTCCCCTTCGGTACTGGTGGTGAAGCAGACAAAATCGCGTGACAAGGATTGTTGAACTTGGGGCTGAGAGAACGACACGGTCCTCATGGTGTGTCCCGCGCTTCACATCAGGCCACGCAGATCGCCCAGAACCCGAAACCAAACGATCGGTCGGTCATCTTGGACGGTTTCGTTTCCGAGCGCCTGGGTGGTGGCTTGCTTCAAGTTGTTGTGCCAAACCACTGGACCCTTGTTTGCCCCGCGCGGTTGCTTAACGCCCGCTTGGTCCAAAGGCGCGGGACGGTCCGCCGGTTTTGCTTCTGGCCGGGCTTCCTGCTTCGCTTTGGGTTTCTGGAACAGCTGCCGTTCCAGAGCTTTGGCAATCAAGCGTTTGTCCTGGGCACTCAAGTCGGCCACGGCCACGACGATTTCTCGACCATCGCGAGCGGTTAGCGTCACGGTTTGTTCGCCCAGGTCATATTGCTCGACACGAGCTTCCAAGGGTTGGCCTTGGATCTGTTTGAGTTTGATGTACTCATCTGCGCTGGCATGGATCGAACTGGTCGCCCAAGCCAACAGCCCCAGAGCAAACACGAACCACCGAGGTTTCATAATGTCCTCTTCTTGCTTATTTGTGTAAGTCGCTCACCTTCACGGGTCGATACTGTCAGCGCGTCGCTCGCCAAGTTTTGGTATCGCACCAAACCCTCACGTCGTTGCAATTTCACGGGGTCCCGTCCCTGCCATTGCGGAGGAGCCCATTCGATCCCGACGTTCGAGCCCAGTTCACGCGGAGTAGTCGCCGCACCGGGAACCAACGTCACGCGCAAACCAGTGATTTTTACAGAAAACTGAGCGACTGGCCGAAAAGCACCACAAGTTGGCGAGTCGAACTGCAGTCAAAGGCGAATTCGAGTATCATTTTTGGCAGCCAGTGTTGACTGGGTAATGCTGCGATCACGGCAGGAGACGATGGATGGTTGTGACGTTCTTGAGATTCTGTGCGATATTATTGCTCGATGTTTTGGCAATCGTGGTGTTGTTCGCATTGGGCGTGGGACTAGCGGGTCTGTTACGCCAGCAGTTCAATCCCAATCAAGAGTGGACGCATGTCTTTTGGTTGGTGTTGGGCATGATGCCGATGGCCCTATACCTGCGTTATCGCTGCGATATGGATTTGGATCGTTGGGATGTCGTTGCCGTCCTGCCAATGATGATTGTGTCGGGTTTGGTCGTCCATTTCTTCGGTTCGGGATTGTCTACAATTGTGGTCATGCTCATGATTCCATTGACGAGCAAATTGAGGGAGCTGCTACCGAGCCGAAAGCCGCCGGAGATCGTGCAAAAGGTTCAAACATGAA
Source organism: Pirellulaceae bacterium (assembly GCA_041741535.1). Taxonomy (GTDB): domain Bacteria; phylum Planctomycetota; class Planctomycetia; order Pirellulales; family Pirellulaceae; genus M30B19. Next base: position 27,218 of record JBGSJV010000102.1, on the reverse strand, counting down.
TGGCACGGGCGAAGGTGATTTGGTGTCACAAAGTTCGATCCCTTTGCTGCCGGAACTGCAAGCGGCCTACCATGACGGGTACGTCAGCACGAGGTGGTTCCAGCGAAAGATCCGCTCCAGCGCTGATCACTTGCGATTGAATCAACTCTATCGTTAGACGATGTTGAAGTTAAACCGTGCGATCGCAGCGATGGACTGGGAGACCTACGTGGCGATGCACCGACCGGAGTACCGCGAATCCGCGTTCATGGAGCACTTCGAGGTTGGCGAAATACCAGCGCCGTTGCACAATCAACTAGTTGGAAAGATTTGGACCGACGATGAAATCCTTCACTCCGGTTCCTGCTTTGTGTTGGGTGCGATGCGGACGGATTCTCCGCACACGGTCGATGACTTGATGACGTCAACTGAATTGGAAGTTCGCCGAGACTTTCCTGAGTTTGTCACCGCCTATCGGTCCCACTTGTCATGGAATCAAATCGGTCCGTGTTGGACGCTCAGCAAACAAGTGGCGATCGATTTTGCTCTTAATGAGCGTTGGCCGGTCCTGACAACGGCGCGAATTCCAAGTTGCTCGATTGTTGCCTATTTTGAACGGCGCGGCGAAGACGAGATCGTCCTGAGGCCATTCGCCGCGCCGGGGTTCGAGGTTCTTGATCAACAGACGATTGGTTAGGCCGTTGCCGTTGAGCTACCGAGTGGACTCTGATTCGTGACGAATCTTTACCTTGGGCATTCTCCACCAATCATTATGCTCGCAGGGAATTTCATGAAAGTTTGCCTGGGGAATCTGTTGCGCGAGATTTTTGGCGTGGGAGCAGGGAATCACGGTGTCGTCACGAGCACCGAAGATATCAACGGGGCCCTGGTAATTCTGAAGCGAATGAATGTTGTCCCAGTTATCAAGGAGCATCCAACTTACGGGCAAGAAGAAGAAACGCCGTCCCGCAACGGCACTCAATTTATCATACGGAACGACCAGTACGATCTTGTCGGGCGTCCGACTCGCACTCGCCAACCCTGACGCTGGGCCGCTGCCGATCGACTCGCCAATCACACACAGCGGTGTCGTGGGGAAACGTTTCGCCAACCATTCGTAGGCGTCCAACGCAGCCGTGTCAAACGATTGCCGGTTTGGTGACCCGGGGCGTTGACCGTAGCCTGGGTACTCCAACACATAAAGCGAATCCGACTTCTCAAGACGATCAAGCGCGTAGTCGCGATCGGAGGCTTGTCCCGCATTTCCGTGCAACATCAACCAAACCGTTTTTGGGTTCGGAACTTCCCGACAATATCCAACAACATTTCCCTCCACCTGCCACGGCGATAAAGCGCTCACAGGCTCTTCATGCGATGGGAAATACAACAGCGACCGCTGCACGAGAAACACGATCAGACAAAAAACCGCATACGAAACGAATACGGTTCGGACGATGCGCGAGAGGGAACGTATTCTATTGTTCATGGTTGCCTCATCGAACCCGCTGATCGTGAATGGTTGGGTTCCAATTCTCCGTTTGCAAAACTTCGGTAGCTTGATCGGCTGTCGCCCGACGGTAGACACAGGCCGCGACATTTGGGAAACGATTCGCGATGGTTTGGAATTCGTCGCCAGGGCAGATGGCCAAGGCCGAAGCCAGCGCGTCGGCGGTCGCTCCATCGTCGGCCCAAACCAAGGTCAGATTCTGGCCGATGATCGGTGTCTTCGTGTGCGGATTCAGTAAATGCGACCATCGCGTCCGATCCACTTCGAGGAACTGGGTCGAGTCACCTGAACTTGCTAAAGCCCGGTTGGCCAAATAGACACGAGGCATCGGACTTGGATCGTCGGCCGGGCGCGACAAGCCAATCAGCCAACCTGGCTGATTGGGCGGCGGATCACCAGCGACCAAGTCTCCAGACGCGTCAATCAATACTCGAGTGATCCCAAATTGTCTGTTCAACAAACTCAAAACTTGGTCCGCGGCGTCACCCTTGGCAATACCACCAAAATCCAGTTCCACACCGGGCGATTTTTTGAGCAATTGGTTGTTGGACAGTTGGAGGCGATGACTGCCGACACGGTCGGCGGCACGTCGCAAGGCATCCGACTCCGGTGCTTTCTTTTCGCGTCGGGCGGCCCGCCACAATTTGGTCAACGAGCCCAATGTGACGTCGAAGTAACCGTTCGTGTTTTGGTTCACGGCCAACGATTTCTCCAATAGCCGCAGCATGTCGGGGGATAATTCGATCGACGTTTCACAGGGGTGTGCATCGATCCGCCGCGCTTCACTGTCGTTGTTGTAGTCCGAGAAAACTCTTTCCAGCCGTGCGATTTCCGCGAAACTGGCTGCAAATGCCAGTTCCGCGACCTTTTCGTCGGGGGCGTACAGTGAAATTTGGAATTGGACCCCCATCTGGATCTGTGACTTCGCAAATCCTTCCAGCCGCGGCGGTTGAGTTTCGGTCTGCAGAGCAGAGACCGACTGCAGTCCGCTGGTCCCAAAGACGAATAGCATCCCCGCGAGAAAGACGGCGAAGTTGCAAAACATGCCAGACCGAGTGTAGGACACTGGAAGCTCCCATTCCACCGAAACAAGGGCGGCGATTGAATCCCTGTCGCCCGGGTGTTATTCTGTTAGGGCCTCCGGAGTTTGGCAACCAAGCGCCCGCGAGTCGACCTTTCCCAACGGTTTGACCGATTGGCTGAACCAAATCGAATCCCGCCCCATCCATTAGGAAGTTCGTTCATGAGTCAAAACTCTGCAAACAGTCCGTCCGGTGCCGCTCGACGTGGCTTCTTGAAGACGACCGCCGCTGTCGCGGCCGGTTCGATGTTGACTTCATCGGCTAATGCCGTACCCGCGTTTCACGTTGCCGGTCGCGACGTGATCAAGATTGGTTTGGTTGGCTGCGGTGGCCGCGGAACCGGTGCGGCAACCAACGCGATGAATACCGAAGGTTCGACCGAATTGGTAGCCGTCGCGGATGCGTTTGAAGGTCGCTTGAAGGGCTGCTTGGAGGAGTTGTCCAAAGGACACCCGGACAAAGTCAAAGTCTCCCCCGAAAATCAATTCGTGGGCTTCGATGCCTACAAAGGTGTTTTGGCCAGTGACGCGGATCTGATTATCTTGACCACGCCACCAGGCTTCCGTCCGCTGCACTTCGAAGCGGCTGTGAATGCTGGTAAGCATATTTTTATGGAAAAGCCGGTCGCCACGGATGCCGCTGGTGTGCGGCGAGTTTTGGCTGCTAACGAAATTGCCAAAACCAAAAATATCGCGGTACAAGTTGGATTGCAACGACATCATGAACCCATGTACCGCGAAACCATTGCCCGGCTGAAGGATGGCGCGATTGGCGACATCAACTTCGCGCGAGCCTACTGGAACGGCGACGGCGTTTGGACCAACGCTCGCCGACCTGGCGAATCGGAAATGGAATACCAAATGCGAAACTGGTACTACTTCAATTGGTTGTGTGGCGATCACATCGTCGAACAGCATATCCACAACATCGACGTGATCAATTGGTTGTTCGACGACTTTCCGGCAAAGGCACAAGGCCAAGGCGGGCGTCAAGTGCGAACCGGCAAGGAGCACGGCGAGATTTATGATCATCACTTTGTCGAATTCACTTACGGCGACAATGCCGTGATGTTGAGCCAATGTCGCCATATTCCAGGTTGCTGGAATTCGGTCGACGAATACGCTCACGGTTCAAAGGGTTGGGCAGATTTGTCGCGCGGCCGGATTTATGACAAAGACGGGAAGGAAGTCTGGCGAGCCCCTCGGAATGTCAACGGCTGGCAACAAGAGCATCACCACTTGTTTGCCGATCTGCGCGAAGGCCGGATCCCCAACGAAGGCGATTACGGTGCCAAGAGCACCATGACCGCCATTATGGGCCGTATGGCGACTTATACGGGTCAAGAAATTACTTGGGACCAAGCGTTCAACAGTACCAAGGCACTGGCCGATTTCGACAACATCAAGTCGTTTGACGATGTACCGCCCGTTCTTCCGAATGAAGACATGAGCTACAACATCATGCAACCTGGCAAGAGCTGGGATCAAGTCGTTGGCTAGTCGCACCGGTAAGTAGAGATCCTTCTTGATCGGATTGGACCTTGTGGTTCAATCCGATTTTTGTTGGCCGATTTTTGTCGGCCGATTTTTGTTGGCCGACGATGTTGCGCCCGCTTTCCAAATGTCCTAACGTTTGGCGATCGGTTTTTCGTTTAGCCTTTTTCTGTGACAATCCAACTTCCGGTAATCGACAAGATATCTGCGGGTTTGGATTTGAATCGATCATCCAAAGCCAGGGCTCCGCTTTGCACCAATTCCGCCAACTTAGGGTTGCGATCGGGTTCGGTTGCCAATAATCGTTGCCCGACAGATTCGAACAATTGAAGATAGTCGTCGTGACGCAGTCTATTTTGGTACATGTACCGATTGCCGGCGTATTTGTCCCATGACTTTTCATTGAACTGCAGGAAGTTGATCGCCGAGATGCTCTTGTCCGAATGAGAAAAATGGTCGCTATAATCAATCCGATGGACAAATAAACCACCGGGCCGCATGAGTCGATTTCCTTCCGTCAAAATCGCATGCAGAATTTCTCGTGGGATATGTTCGAAGACGGTGTAGGACGTATGGTAGTCGATCCGGTTCCCGGACAGATCCGTCTTGGCCGCGTCACCCGGAGCAATGTACTTGATTTGACAATGTTCGAGAACATCGGCCAGGGAATACGATGGTCGTTGGGCCAAGTCCAACAGCGAGGCAAACCGTGCCGTATCGAGCAACGAGCCGAAGAGTTCGGCAATTGGCTCTCGGTGCTTTGCCAAGTACTGGAGACTCTCTCGTACCAGCTCTTCCTTCATATAAGGGTTCAGATCGACGGTAATTGTGCTTCCCGCCCCCATGAGCCAAAATGCCATGGGTACCAACGGCATTCGACCCGTGCCGACCTCGAAAAATACCTTGCCGGTGGGCTCTTGGTTTTGTTGCAGAATGCGTTTCCAGGTGTTGATTCCATCTTGCAATTTTCGAGTCGGATTGACTCGGCGCAAGCCCCCAAAATGCCGTTGAATCCAATAGTACATGCTGTACGAAGTCTCGTCCGGCAAATACGCCACGGTGTTCTGGATAAATGCCTTCAATTTCCACTTCATGATCGAATCCATCTCCAGCGTTGCAACATGGCTTGGGGAACCTTCGTCCCATGTTAGGTTTACTGCTAACCAAGGACGTGTCAACTCCTTTGTTTGGTGCTTGATCGAAAAACTCGAGCATTCGGCGACGTTCATCCGGCCTGGTATGATTGGTTTGGTGGCCGGGACCCTTGCTGCAAGAAACGAGGGTATGGACGCAAGAAAACGCGACGCCTGAAAAAACAGCGGTAGTTCCACGAACAGACTCAAGGCTTGAATTTGTAAAGAACCGAGAAATCACGAGTCGTCGGGTTAAGATTTGTAAACGAACCTTTTCTTCAAATGAGTTTGTGCTGTTTGAGTGATTGTATTATCTCACCAGATTTTTTTGGAATTTTGTCCCACGGTACCTCAAAGAACTCGTCTAGAAAGGTAGAGGGACATGTTGTGGGACAAAACAGTCGGGGATAACAAGTTGTCCGATTAAGAAACGGCATGCGACTTCAATTGACGAGAAATCCCAATCGAAGGTATTGGCGAGCGCGATAGTGAAATTCGCGAGCGACATCGCGCCAAGGTTTGATCGGATCAATTGAACTAGTGATTACCGCTTCCAATGGATGCCTATCATGCCTGACTTCGAATTTCAGTTCACGACCGGGTTTACTGGTCAAGGCGTTAATGTGGTTGTCGACGGTGAAACTCGCGCGAAGTTTACAGCGCGCAGCAAGTTTACAACCGGGCTTGCGCACATTGTGCCATTGACCTTACCTGATCGAATGACTGTGACGTTGCAAGCGACCACTACCGACATGCCCGACATGCCACCCTTATCCCAGGTCATTACGGTTGATGCGACGACTCCCTTTGTCGTGATCGCTTGGGGCAGCGATGGATTTGAGGTGTCTTCGAAGAACCAGCGACCTGGATATTTGTAGCAACTTCACCGGACGCGGCGCCGGGATGTTCAAGTTTCAAGCCTTTACCTACAGGAGTATGATCATGACACGACCTGCAAAAACCGGCGCGGTCGGCCCAACGATTGAAACCCAGCTGCAATCGCAGACCGTCGTACCAGAGGAACATCCGGACTACGTTCCGGGCCAGATGGAAGATGGCGATTGGTCTAGTGAACACGGTCCGGACGGCTTGACTCCCAATCCTGACGATCCGTTCCCCGGTCCATTGCCAAAACCGTGGCCTTTGCCGACGCCCATCCCGACGCCAATACCGTTTCCGTTTCCGAAGTTCTGTGCGGCGGTCAGTGGGCGTTACAACTATCGTCCCCGAGTCGTTTCGTTGCCGACACCGCCACCTGGGCCAATCTTTCCCGGTCGTCCCGTGCCGCAACCGCAACATCCGGGTCCGCGGTTGCCATTCAATATGTTGAACATCACCGTGCGCGTGGACGTGGATCGATTCGCGCCGCAGAACCGTGTCTCGATCGAACTTTCGCGACTGTTTCCGCGCCAGACGGCGCATGCCATAGCCGAAGTGACGTCGGACCGTTGTGTGGGTACCAACAACCGGATTGTGACGGCCAACATTGTTTACAGGGACGGGGATTCCGGCGCGATACCAGGAACGACGGTGACGTTTCGGGCGCGGGCCGTGCGCGGCTTCCGCTACAACAAATTCTCGATCGAGCTGTCCGGTGGCGGCATTACGCCAAGAACTTATGAGCTATCCTTTCAGTCCGATAAATTTGACGATGTCGAATTTGAAGTCGATCGCGTGGCCAATGCGGGAACGATTGTGACCGCTTATGATACTTCCACCCACCCGAACAGGCCCGCGGATCTGCCCGCCGAAACATTGTCACTGGCCACGGTTTATGAACGGGCCGGTTTCGGAGTGACGATGTCCCCAAATACCACGGTGATCCCGACCTCCGGCGCCAATGCCAACGGCACTTGGTCGGATGCTGAAATGCACAACGCCATGGTCACCTATTGGTCTCGCTTTGCCGACAAGCCACAGTGGGCGATGTGGGTCCTTTATGCCGCGCAGCACGACCAAGGCGCGTCGCTAGGTGGTGTGATGTTCGACGATATCGGTGACAACCATCGTCAGGGGACGGCAATCTTTACCGACAGTTTCATCCAAGATGCTCCAGCGGGCGATCCGAACGCACCGGCCTGGCGCAATCGGATGCAATTCTGGACGGCGGTGCACGAAATGGGCCATGGGTTTAACCTCGCTCATTCTTGGCAAAAGGCGCTTGGCACGCCTTACGCGCCAGGCGATCCATGGATACCACTCGCAAACGAGCCCGAGGCGAGGTCGTTTATGAATTATCCGTACAACGTTGCGGGCGGTGAAAACGCATTCTTCAGCGATTTCCGCTTCCGCTTCTCGGATGACGAGCTGGTGTTCATGCGTCATGCACCGCGTCGATTTGTGCAAATGGGCAATTCGGACTGGTTCGTGAATCACGGGTTCGAAGCCCCGAATGCGCTGCGCCAAACCGGCAACTGGGAACTGGCGATCCGACCGAATCGCGACGTAAACGCCTACCAGTTCCTGGAACCGGTGACAATGGAGCTGAAGCTGACAAACACAAGCCCAGATGTTGTCATGCAGGATTCTGATCTGTTGGAGGACGGTCGTCACGTGACGGTGTTCATTCAACGCGAAGGTGGGAATACTCGTCAATGGCGGCCCATGGTCACGCATTGTCATCGAGGGCACGCTGAAAAGCTCGAACCGGGTGAATCGATATACGGCGCGCATATGGTATCCAACGCGACCAGCGGGTGGATGATCGACGAGCCCGGGTTCTACAAGTTGCAGGCGGCCGTCGACATGGGCGGTGAAATCGTCGTGTCCAACGTGCTGCGTTTGTATGTGGCTCCGCCCCAAAGCAGTGAAGAGGCGATGTTGGCGCCGGACTACTTCACAGAAGACGTTGCCCGTGTACTGAACTTTGGTGGCGCACCGATTCTGAACAAGGCAGAAGACACGTTGCGCCATTTGGTCGATGTCTGTGCGGACCATCCAGCGACCTCACATGCCCGAGTAGCGCTCAGCTCGCCCAATTTGCGAGATTTCAAAGTGTTGGAGACCGGTTCCGATCGCTCCAAACTAGGAATCTCAACCCTGGGCAAGAAAACCAGTCAGGCGGCCAAGACGCAAATCGATGCGTTGCTGAAAACGCCCGAGGCGGCGGCGGATACCATCGGGCACATCCGCTACTTTGGGCAGTTGCGCAAACTTGCCGAAGCGCTTGAAGACGCCGGAGCTCAGGACGAGGCGGTAAACGTGATGGAAAGATCCATCGCCGTCATGAAGGCACGAGGCATCTTGGGCAAAGTCATCGACAATGCCGAACGCCGATTAAAACGGCGCATGTAAACGGCTTCACCAACATGGCAACGGCCCGAAGCGCAGGCTCCGGGCCGTTTTTCTTTCGGAACAACGTGTGTGCCGTCTTTCCGTGCCACTGACCGTGAAACGTTACGAACTCACCAAAGGGCGTCGCGCTTAAGAGCAGGGGCTACTCGGAACAACCAACAACGAGACTTTCTGCAAAGTTCGCCTCGTTGGTCTCGAATCAACTTTGCTAACTCAGTCAACTTACAATGGTGCTCGGCGTCTTCTACCTGCGGTATTCGCCGCGTGGGACTTTGGTTTCCTCGGGGCTAACTTTGATTTGCGGATTTTGGATTTGCCGCCAGAACCGATACCAGTTTTGTTGGCGAGTTCCGACGGTTTGTGGGACCGATCCTCCGGCCTCATAGTCCGGATACGAAGTCATTTCCGAGGTTGGCAAGGGCTCGATTCGCTGCCCTTCCAGGGTATGCAAATCGGAATCTTTGTCGTAGCCCACCGTATAGAGTAAAAACGTCCGTTGATGCCCGGCAGGGATGGGTGCGGACGGTACTTGAAATCTCAGTTCCACTGCATCGCCCGTTCCCAACGTCACCAGTCGATTGTCCTGGGTGGTCAGCACATCCAAACTGTCTCCATAAGGTGTCATCGCGCCACGAACCGGCGGCCAGACCGATTCGGTCGCGATGTCATTGGCGTCAAAGTTTTCTGGTCCGTTTTTGGCCAAAGGCAACCGCCGCGAGGTACCTCGGTAGAATGATTTGGCAAAGACCAATGTCGCTTCGTGTTGCTGTAACGAACTCGGAGCGGTGTTCTCCGAGACGAAAACATGGTCCCAATAGATTTCGGCCGAGCTCGTAATTTTCAAGCGTTGATCGGACGTCGGAAACAAATCGTTTAGCGGTACGGCCATGGTTTTTGTTTTGCCACCTGGGAAGCCCATCGGCCGCGAGGCCGGCTGCCATTGTCCATCCGTACCAATCACGAACATGGCTGGAAACTGTGGACCAGGCAACTCAGGATTTTGTTGCAACATTACATTGATCGATGTATCGGTGGGTTGAATCCAACCCGTCAAGAACAACGTCTGATTCTCCAGATCCGTCGTTCCGAAGTCCAGGATCAGATCGTGGGGTTCCACGTATCCTTGAGTCAACCGCCGCGAAAAACTCTTGACGAAGCGATTGTCCTGGGCGCTCAGTTCCGGCAACACATCGTTGCCATTTTGGTCGGTGGCAGACGTAGGAGTCGTTTTTTCGCTCACTTGATACAATCGATGTTGTACGATTTCCGGTGGACCGACTTTGTCGTTGATATGAACTTCGACATCGGCCGGATGATCGACCGCGAATAGTCGGACTTGATCAAAATAAGCGACTTCCCAAAGTTCTTCGGTCAACATGATTCGATAGGTTCCGTCCGCTGGAGACAAGGTGTCCGGACCCAGTCTCATGTATTCCCAATTTCTAGTCGGAACGAGTCCACCGTTGGGAGCTTGTAGACCAATCGGGGCAGCCCACAAACAATCGGAGAGAAACTGCCACTGCTTGCCATCCCAAGTGTAAATAAACGGGCACGAACCCTTAAGAATGCACAACATCTCGACAGTTTGTCGCCCGGGCGGCAGCAGTAGTGTTTGCGGAATGCCGTTGGTCCAAATGATGCGAGCCAGGTTCGGCCGCTCGTACGAACCCAACCCAACGTGCACGTACGGTCGCGTGATTGTCTCGGCGAAATAGTGCGGCCCAATCCGTGCTTCCATCAAACTACCAATACCCAGGTGATTGGTTCTGGAGGCATTATCACCCTGTCCGAGCGGAACAATGGCGAGCCATGGATTCTTGTTGCCGCCCTCATTTCGTAGCACTTCTAGTGTTCCATCGACCATAATCAACAGGTCCAAATCCCCATCGTTGTCGATGTCCAGACGCTCGCCCTTTTGTGGTCGTGCCGACAGAGCGACCGAAGTCGCTGCGGGCTCAATGGCCAAACGCTGAGCTCCTTGCGACAACGATGTCCCTCGCCAAATGGTTGGATGATAATGTAGTTGTCCATCCTTCCAAAGCAGCAAGTCTTGTGTCGTACTGTTGTCAAAGTCGCCCAGTTGCCAAGCACCCATCAATTCGCCTTCGACTTGGATCGAGCCCGTTTTTGAATCCGTTCCCGGTGCCGCTCCGAGCCACTGGACCCGACCCCAAGCTTTGGTCTCACTAAACTGCACGACACAGTTTGCACCCGAATTGCCAATCAGGTCCCAGCTGGCATTCCCATCCAACTCGCCAGTGACGAAGCCAACTCGATCAGCAGCAAGCGGCGAATCCAAAGCGCGGTAGCGAAACGCGCCGTGGCGTTCATTGTCTAGGAGTCCCATTTTGCCGTCGGCTGTTTGAACCAACAGATCCAAATACAAGTCACGGTTCCAGTCGACAAATTGGACATCGACCAAAGGACCAAAATCCGGCGGCAGATACAACCATTGGCTTGCGTCCAAAAAGGTGTTGTTGCCCCGATTCATCAACAGTTGCAAACGCCCGTCAACGATCACGACCAGGTCCAGATCAGCATCCTGATCGAAGTCGACCACGACGGACTTCTGGACGTTTCCCAAGGTTGCCATGGATTCTGGCTGAGGAATAAGTTTGGCCGAATAGCCGTCGGTTGCGTCAAACTTCAGCTCGTAGACCAACAGCCCATCCTGACCCGTGAGCATGATTTGTGGCAATTCCACCGGGCTAATTCCCGGCGTCTGACGAGTGGCTTCCGTGACGGCGCGTCGAATGCCGCTGCCAGCTTTGTCACCAATTGTCAGCAGGAAACCGGCCTGAATCGATGAGTAATTTCCCGCCAATGGTAGGTTGAAGATTCGTTCCGAGGCGTCGCTTATGACAGGGCCTCGAAACAAGTCGATGCCCGTCGCGCGAAGGACAAACAGGTCTTGTTGTCCATCGAAATCGACATCCGCCAGTGCATAATCCAAGACGCCACCTTCGTTGATGGCCACGTGAAGTGGTGCTTTGACCAGTTGGATTGAATGGGTTGGTTTTGTGGATTGCGAACTTTGCTCGGCGGCTTGTGTGATTTGATCGGAGAACTGCCACATCAAGTAATCAAGCGGATTGGGTTGCAATTCGGCAATGTCATTGACCGATGGTAGTTTCCCATTGATGACGTTGTCCAATTCGATTGCCGCGGAAAGTGCATCCGACCAAGAATGATTGTTCAAAGCCGTATCAAGAAAATCAAGCTGCTTCGACAAGTCGCCATAGTAGGTGTCTTTTCCAATGTAGTTCTTACTTGCGAAGCCAGCTTTTTCAAAAATCGGACGTGTCTGTCGCCAGTACTCAAGAACGGCCTCATCCTGTCGCCCAATCATCTCGATCAGTGATTTCCGAATCACCCACAAGTTTTGCGGACAAAGTCGGCGCAATTCGAGTAATGACTTGGAGTTGATCATCTTGAGAGACTCGGGGGCGTTGGGATCTACCAACAACGAATCGCTTTCCCACGCGGCTTTGAACCAGAAAGGAGCATGGTCGGGTTCCGCCTGTGCTGCTGCAAAATACTTCTCAACTTTCTCGATCGACTGAAGTCCACCTGATCCTAACTCCTGCAATATTTCGCCATGAAGAAAACTCGCGACGGGCGTCTCGAATCGATTCAGGTATTCCTCCATCGCCACAATCAAATCTTGCTTCGCTTGCTCTGGATCGATGATGTATTGAGCCTCTGATGTTGGTTTCTCTTCGTCAGGTCTTGTGGCAATTCGTTTGGCAATCAAACGCGCGATGGCCAAGTTGCGGTACGGAAGTTCTTCATCGGGCAGAAGTTGTAGAATTTCTTCGTAGCGTTTGATGGCCTCGGGTAACCCAAACTGCAATTTCCCCTGTTCGTCTTTTCCCACGGTAAACTGTTCATTTTCCAGTGCTCCATTGGCTTCGAAGGCCAATTCGGAAGCTCGGATTGCCACCGGGTCAGCGTTGGGGGCACGGTTCCAAACGACAACGGCGACGACCATGGCCATCGTCAAGCTGAACAACACCAGCGGTTTGAGCCAAGGGTTACGTGATTTTGTACTCGTTGTCATGGGAAACACTCTGGTGGAGTTGTGGTCTTGGGCAGATCGTCGTGGTTCGCTCCGCGAACCAATGAAGGATCGCGGAGCGATCCACTACAATGACCGGATAGTCGCGGTTCGCTCCGCGAACCGACTAAGGATCGCGGAGCGATCCGCTACAATGACCGGATAGTCGCGGTTCGCTCCGCGAACCGACTTCGGATCGCGGAGCGATCCACGACACTGCAGTCCCGTGTTCGGCGGGCATTGGTCATCACCCTCAATGGTATCAGGCTAGACTTCCGATTAAACTACCAATTAACGCCAAATGTTACGATGCGGAAATAGTTGGAGAGGGTACGCGATGAGTGAAGAATTTTCCGATGCCGAATTGGAGGCCTTTTTGGAAGAGGCCTTGGATCCGGTGCGCGCGGCAGAAATCGAGCAACAGGCTCGAACCAACACGTCCCTTTTGAAGCGGTTGGCGCTGCTCAACCGGCGGCGTGATCATGGGGCACACTCGTTGGCAGCGATTTGGCGGCGATTTCAGGTCGGCGTCCCGACTCGGGAAGAGATGGGCCAGTACTTGTTGGGGATCTTGGAATCCGATCACGCGGACTATATCAACTTTCGCCTGGAGATACTCAAATGTCCCTTTACACAATCGTTACTCGCCGAACTCAAAGCCGCTAACGATCAAGCCCAATTGAAACGCGCCAAAGCTTGCCGGGATAGTCTCTACCAAAGCGGCACACAAATCATGAGTCGCAACCCCAAAAACGGCTAGGCTTTGTCTTAAAACGAGTCTGCTTTTCTCGGGTCGTGCTTGTTTGTCTGAGGTCTGGCATGTCGTGCAAATGGCACTTCCACTTTTAGGACAAAGCCTCGATGAATGGCCAACCATTTGGAGTCCTGCAACTCGGGTTTTTGCCCATAACCAGAAGCGAAAACGCGATCATGTCGCTCGCCCAATGGCTCACTCAGTTTTCGATTGTTGGACTAACCACCTTGATCGGCTGGGTGGCTGTCGGAAATGCCGACGATCGACTTGAGCGGATTCATCCGTTTGAGCCGAAGGGGCATTTGTTTCTCGTGGGCGGCGGAAAAATCACGACAGAGATGCGGCAGGAATTTGCTCGGTTAGGGCGGGCCGATCAGCCAAATAGCCTGTTGGTCATCATTCCCACAGCCAGTGAATCGGCGGACGATCCCAATGAGGACTGGCAGTTGCCGTGGGCAGATGCGGGTTTTTCACGCATTGAAGTCCTGCATACTCGCGAACGAACCGTGGCGAATTCCAGTTCGTTTAACGATGTCTTACGGCAAGCGAACGCAGTATGGCTGGGTGGCGGCGATCAACAAAAGTTGGCCGAAGCCTATGTCGGAACGGATGTCGAGCGAATCCTGATCGAAAAGATTCAATCAGGTGGGTTGGTCGGGGGCACCAGTGCCGGAGCCGCGATTGCTTCACGGGTGATGATTGCGGGTGGCCGAGAAGAACCGCAGATCGAACGAGGGTTTGATCTTTTGCCGGACGCCATCCTGGACCAGCATTTCTCGCAGCGAAACCGCCAGGCTCGCTTGAGATTGGCCGTGGCCCAACATCCACACTGTGTGGGATTGGGGATCGACGAGGCCACCGCTGTGATTGTTCATCAACGTTCGCTTCGTGTCATTGGAGACGGGGCCGCGCATCTTGTTTTTGCACCCACGATGTATCAGCCCGCCGCGGAACATGAACTGAAACCAGAAACCCGCTGGTTGGATTGGACGACGATTGTGCGAACACATCGGGAACGACAGCTCGCTCCGTTTCCTGCTCCACCGGTTGAAGTTGAAAAACCGTCGGAGACCGAAGTCGCTATGTTGCGCGCGGTGCCTCAGGGGAGCTTGCTGATTGTCGGCGGTGGAGGCGCCACCGACGAGATCTGGCGGACGTTTGTGGACCGGGCGGGAGGATTGTCGGCTCGGATTGTGATCCTGCCCACAGCCGTCCCCGCCGAGGATCTCCGCGGGGCAAGCGACCGATCGTATGAAGCCAACGTGTTCCGGCGATTGGGTGTGACGGACATCACCGTGTTGGCGGATACCGACTTTTCGGTGGTTGATTCTGGTGCGTTTTGCGAAAAACTCGCGACGGCGACCGGTATTTGGTTTGGTGGCGGGCGGCAATGGCGATTTGTGGACGCTTACGAAGGCACACGCGCGATCGACGCGATGTACCAATGTTTGGCCAGCGGCGGCATTATTGGAGGCAGTTCGGCCGGGGCCAGCATTCAAGGCGAGTTATTGATCCGAGGGGCACCGGTCGGCAATCAGATCATGGTTCAAGATGGGTATCGTCGTGGGTTTGGTTTTCTGCCCGGCGTAGGCATCGACCAACATTTTTCCCAGCGCAATCGTTTCTCGGACTTGGAACAAACCATCCGCCAATTCCCTTCGATTTTGGGATTGGGAATCGACGAATCCACCGCGCTGTTGGTCGAAAAATCTCAGGGCCAAGTCTTGGGGCTTGGTTCGGTTTATGCGTTTGATGCACGGAAACTACCGCTTCCTAATAGTCCTGTAATTCCGTCCGCACGTCCATTGCAGTTCAAGTCGGGCGAGGTGTTCGATTTGGAAACACTGGAAACACTGGAATCAAACCGGTAGAGACCAATACTGAATCTAGAAGGACCTTGATGAAATTCAGACAACTTTCATTGATGGTGGCGCTGCGAACGTGGGGGCCAGGGCTGAGTTGGATATTGGCGATTCTGGTGTCCTGGTTATTCCTTGGCCTCACCGTTCAATTTTTGGATGAATTTGCGATTGTCGAGCCATTGGTCGTTCGAAACGGAACCTGGCTCAACGCATTCGCCATCTTGTTGGGCGGCACCTTGGGATCGTGGTGTTGGATTTGCTATCGTTTGGTGTTGTCCGCGGAACCGGTTTGGCAAAGGAGCGTTTGGGTTGGGGCTTTTCTTTTGGGGTGTTATTGGCTCGCTGCGACTCCCTTCTTTGATGAATGGCGAGCCACGATGTTGTTCTATGAGACGGCTGAATCGACCATCTACAATTTTCATCATTTGGCGGCGGTGCTGGCGATAATTGGAGCGATTTGGCTGGTGCACCCTCTGTTTCAAGAAATTCAATGGAGCCAGTCTCGTGAAACGAGCCGAAAGCCAAGTCGTACGGTGTGGCTCAATCGATGGGTGCTGCGTGGCGTAGCCGTTGCCGTGACGGTTTACGGCGGACGAGCGATCTTGTATCTGGTTTCGAATACGCGAATTGAAGAGTGGCAGTTAGAACTTTGTCAACCCGCACATTTTGCAATCGTCGTGGTGGCCGCCATGTTGATGATGCTCCCGTTGCGATTGTTGGCCATCACCCAAGTCGTCTGGGTGCAATGTTTGCTTTGGACAATCATGGTTGCTGTGTTGTGCTTCGTTGTATTTCATCGTTGGGCGCCTGCTCTCGAACCGCTGCTTGGTGGGACGCAGCCGGCTCGCGCGTTTTCGGCCGCATTTTTGCTTGGCGTCATGGGGGTTCTATGTTTGCAGCAGTGGAGTATGGGGCTCCTGGGATTCCGAGTTGTTGTTCCGCGAACCGGCAACGCCGTGTTGACGGCATCGAATGTTCACGAGTCCTTGCGGGCTGAGCGAAAAACGATGCGGCTGGCTTGCGTTGTCACGGTTGTATTGCTTTTGGGCAGCGTGACGGGCCTCACGGCATTTCGGCAACAGTTTTTTCTGGCCTCCTTTTGTATCGAACCAATCGATCAAATGCACGTCTCACTTTTTTTTGCCCAATGCCAAGCCTGGTGCCGCTCCCATCCGATTCGCGAAGAAGATCGCCGCTTCCTGGCTGGCCAGCATGGTCCGCTGCAAATGCGATACTCGAACGATCAAGTGCTAAACATGATGGTCACCAAATCGATGAAAGAAACACCGCACTGGGAGGCGTTTCGTCAAACCGCTGAGCAAGAATTTCCCATGAGTTTCAGCTACGTATTTCCCGTTTCCAACGCCGACGAATTAGCGGGTAATCGCGAGTCCCCCGTAATTTGGTTCGACCAAGAAAAAATTCCTCTTCACACCTATGTGACTCCACGACTCATGGAAGGCAACGCCGCCGAAGAGCTGATCGTTACCGGCGGCGAAGTGACGACTGCCGATTTGCAATGGTTGTCGGGCGCAAAATTGCGATTCGAAGAGTGCCGATTTCCAATGGAGACCGATTTTGAACACGCCAGCGAAACCATGGCATCGCTCGTGGAGTTCCATGACTGCCAATTCGCGGCAGGCGCCTTTTCGTCCTTGCTCGAAGCACAAAAGATCCAGCGGACCCTCTTAATCACTGAGCACGCCGAGCCTATCGTCGGTCCGAAGTTATTGATGGAGGCAATCTATCACGGAGTCGAAGTGATCTTCAAAGACTTGAATGAGGATTCGTTGCCGGAGTGGTTGGCAAATGAGTTGGCGAATCGTGGAAGTTATGTTCGTACCGCGCGCGGAGCTTCGGGGCTGTCACTTCGGATTGCTTACCCGTGGGACCTGCTCGTGCAGTCACGCGATTTCCCACCTTTGTTGTCGGGACCATTTCAAACAGACGCGGATGGAAAATTGTTGGGAATTTACTGGGGCAACTTTGGTGATCGCGACATTCCAACGACCGAGCTACGGGAGTTACGTGAACGTCCATTTGAGGTTCCTTGGCTCGTCATTTCTGGCTCCGAGTTAACGCTGCGCGCGGAGCCACGTTTGGCGACTTTGTATGAAATTGCACGGAAGAGCCGGTTTGTCGAGTTTACGGACTTGACTGATCCTACGGCAATCACCGCCATCGCGGACCTCGATTTTCGGAAAGATTCTCGGCCAGTGATTCTCAATCGCGAGCCAAGCGAAGGGCTCGAACTCCAACTGCAACACTTGCCATGGGTTCAGACAGTGGTGCTTGTTGACGTTGTCCCCGAAACATTGGAGAACGTCATTGAATCTCACGTGAAGCATATTCCGGCGTTAACGAAACTGGTACTGCTGGACCCGCGTTGTACCCAGCAAACGTCCTACGAATGGCGTTCGGCCAAATTGAACAAGGCGATTCAAATCGAAGTCGTTCCACTGAAAGCTGCCAGCGATTGGCGAGCAAGTTTGGGGCTCGAAAATTAGATGGGCTTTGCCCCATCAGCGGCCTGTCCCCGCTTGCGCCTTGCTTTTTGTCTGGGGGGCAAAGCAACACAGTCAACGATTTTTGTTGCCAGTCCGTGGACATTCCGTCATTCAGCTAAGCCGACGACCGACGCTCGACAGAAATACACAGAGACTGAACGTCAACCTGGACTCCAAGCCAATCCGCGTTGTTTCTGGTGGATCAAATAGCCAGTTGGATCATTGCGCCTTTGGCTGGGCGTTCGGTGAAATCCATTTCCACATCGAGTTCATCGGGTCGTTGGTATCGGTTTCTAATTTTACGAGCCTGTCGTAATGAACCAAGCGAAAATCAGATGCGTAACCGTAGGCTTCCAAAGCGCGAGTCAGCTCCGATACCTGCTCCAAGTCGAAATTGCTAGGCACGCAAATTCGGCACTGTGTCTCCGACAGTTCAAGCAGGATCATTCGTTCATTAATTTTTGGTGTTTCAAATGCAAGGTCGGGAGTCACATCGATGTAAACCGGATCCTCGTTCGGCTTAGGAAAATGATTCTTTATCTTGCAAACGAGTTCCAACGGCGTACCAGACGGACACGAGATTACGAGGCGTCCTTTCCCAAAGAAAATGGCGATATGACTATCGGGTCGGGTCACTACCGATGGTTCGTCTGCCAGGCATGAGGACGAACAAAACAATAAAAATGTAAGAACGAATAACCGCATGCAATTTGTCCTTGAATAATTCGACGCTGTCCTTCTTTGACTGCCGGCAACCCTGCTTCAAGTAAACGGCTGTTAAGCAGGGTTTGTTTATTGGTTGCCGATTGTATTTCATTCGACGACTCCGCGAAATAGCAACCCAATTCTGTTGTTAATCCCCCGCTGGCGGGAAGCCGATTGGGTGCAGGGCCCGACCCCGTCACAAGTTTGAACGGCTAGCGTACGCGGCCAAAGGTCCCCTGCGGACACGGTCAGCCGAAGGCCGAACTGCTCAAACAAGACAATGGTATGGAACCACGCGACAACCCAAGGATTGAAGTTGATTCCGAAACGGACGTCTTTCATATACAATCAGTGTGTATTTCGTCATTTTGTTTCTGGTAAAGAGGTCAAGGATGAAAAGGCAATCGGTTGTCAAACGGGCCGTTATTTTGTTGCTGAGCAGTCTGGCTTTGAATTTCTTGGCATCAATCGACCCGGAACTGATTCACGCTCAAGTGTCGGAGCCAAGGTTGGCGGACGGGCGGATCGACTATTTGGCCAAGCTCAATCAGTTGCTTCGCGAAGACGTCACGCCGGAGACCAACGCCGCGGTTGTGTTGCTGGAAGTACTGGGTGAAAAAGTCATCAACGGAATTGACCAATCGGCGTTTTTGACGGAATTGGGATTGGATCATTTCCCCAAGAACACGCAGTCGTTTGTTGACTTGGACGAATTTGCAGCCCATTTAGGCTTCTCGCCCGGATCGTCCGAATACGAAGCATGGAACGACGCCATCAATCAGTCTTCTAAGGGACCGTGGACTGCCGAACAACGGCCAGATGTAGCCAGGTGGATTGAAGCCAACGAGCCAAGCATCGCCGACGTGATCAAAGCGAGCCAACTTCCTAGATACTGCTGCCCATTATTCCCGTTCGAAAAAACGGACGCCGATTCCAATGTGCGAGTGATTGAAGTGTCACTGGAAATAGGACAGAAGACACGCGGACTTACACGTTACCTGGTTATTCGCTCGATGAAGGAGCTAGGTTCCAGGAATACGGAGGCAGCCATTCGCGATATCCAGGCGATTCGCCGACTGGCTGCGTTGCAAACCCAGTCGTTAACTTACGTCGAAGGTTGGTTGGCCGTCGCGATAAGTCGACAAGCCTATTTTTCGGAAGTCGAATTGTTGGGCAGTGGCCAGATGACACTGGAGCAATGCGAGGCCTACCGTGGCTTCCTGCGTAACCATGATTTGAAGCTGCAGTTCCCGGAAAGAATTGAATCAGCGGAGCGATTCATGTTCTTGGACGCCGTACAAATGGTTCCGTCCGGCAAAGTGCTCGATTTTGAAATCCCATGGGATCCAAGTGACCTGGATCTCAAATTGCTAGAAGCGCGAGCGACAAACTATGCGAAAATTGCTGAAGTTTGGCGAAATTCGAACGAACGAGAGAGAATCATGAATCTGCAGAAGATCGAAATGGAGTTGACGGACGAAGTCCAACGTCGTCATACTCCAGAGGTCTATGCTGAAGCGGCAACTAGCCGAAGTGTGCGAAGTCGCCTTGTCGCCGATGCACTGTTCGGAATATTGATGCCCAATTGTAATGCACTGGCACAAGCCGAGATCCATACCAAGATCGATCAAGATTTGTTGGAGATCGCTTTTGCCATCGAGTGTTATCGATTGAAAACGGAGCGATTTCCCGACAGCCTTGACGTACTGACTCCAGATTACTTGCCAAGAATACCGAGTGATCGATTCACCAACAAACCGCTCGTTTATCGCCCTGCCCCTGCCGGTTACGTGCTCTACAGTGTCGGAAAAAACCTGAGGGACGATGGTGGAGAAACGATCAACGATGTCAACGATGCCGACGATTGGCAAATCCAGATTCGCCTCAAGGCAATTGACTAGCGTTTGTAGACAATGCGTCAACCCGTTCCTTCATTCGG
Source organism: Pirellulaceae bacterium (assembly GCA_041741535.1). Taxonomy (GTDB): domain Bacteria; phylum Planctomycetota; class Planctomycetia; order Pirellulales; family Pirellulaceae; genus M30B19. The sequence continues at coordinate 6,906 of JBGSJV010000102.1, read as the reverse complement.
CTCGTGCGACCGGCCCGACAGCTGTCCGCACAACCACATGGGAATATTGTGGGCTCTGGAACGCTCCTCAAGGATCGACGATTCAACAGTTCTATTCGGGGACATTCCTTAGGTCACGTTTAGCTTTTTCTGTAGTAGCGGACGAACGAGTTGACGAATTTCGAACGGGAGGCGAAACAGCGGTCGATCGTTGGGCGGATCGGATTTCAAGACTTCAATTGCGGCGTGCAGGCACTGCAATGGAATCTGTAGCTCATCCGCGTCATCGCCGAATGCGGCCCAGGCCTGATACCATAAATCAAGCTGGGCTCGCGAGAAGTCACCTTCATCGAGGAACTTTATCGACTGAGTGATGCCTTTCCCCAGTTTTTCGGCTACACCATATTGGAGATAGAGCGGAGCAATGGAGCTGACGTAACCGGCCCACTCCGACGGTCCCCGCTGGACGATCATCGAAATCAAATCGCCTGGCGTCCCGCCATAGTCGTCGTGTGTTTTGTCCCCTTCTTCAAAAGCCGTTTTTAAGGCAGCCACGACTCGCTGTTGGGTTTCATAAGCCACCATCGGTTCTGGCAATAAAAACAGGGCTAACGTGCGATACTGCGAAGATATCCCCGACTGCGTCAGAACCGCTTCAAAATCATTTCCACTCGACCGCCAATTTTTCCCATGCCAATGTGCGTCTCCCCGAATAAGCAATGCTATGACCCTCTCGTCGGCGGGGCCGCCTTCCATCTGAAGCAACGTCGTGAAGTCTTCTAATGCGGCTTGTGTGTCCCCGAGCTGGCTGTACGTAACTCCACGATTGAGCAATGCCTTCACCTTTAGATCGACGGGCAAGTCGGGCATCTGAAGCAAGGTTTTGTAGTCCGCCAGTGCCGCTTGCGAGTCTCCGAGCCGCGCGTAGGCATTCGCGCGGTAGAAGAATGCCCTAGCCTTGCGCACGGCAGTGCCGTTGAGCATTTGGATCAACGTCGTGTAGTCGGCCAGTGCCGCTTGAAATTCCCCGAGTTGGCCGTACGTGGCCCCTCGATTGAGTAATGCCTTCGCCTGTTGATCGGCCGGCGCGTCGAGTATTTGAAGAAACGTCGTGTAGTCCGCCACTGCTGGTTGAGCGTCTCCGAGCTGATTGTACGTGATGCCACGATTTAACAACGCGGTCGCCTTTTGATCGGCCGGAGCGTCGGGGATTTGAAGCACAGTCGTGAAGTCCGTCAGTGCCGCTTGAGTGTCCCCAAGTTGGCCGTACGTGACCCCTCGATTGAGTAATGCCTGGGACTTTTCATCGGCAGGAGCGTTGGGCATCTGAATCATCTTTGTGTAGTCCATCAGTGCCGCGTGAGTGTCGCCGAATTGGCCGTACGTGATGTCTCGATTGAACAATGCCCTTGCCTTTACATCAACGGGTGTACTAGCGGCACCTATAATTCCATCCAGGGCAGCGATTGTGGAACTCAAGTCAGTTAACTGAAATGCTGCGTACGCTCGATATTCTAAGCCTTCGTAGTGTTCAGACACCGCAAGCTCTTCAGCCAATGTCATCGCACGTGCCCAATCTTTGGCATCTATTTTCTGTTCGATTTCGGCTTTTAACTTTGAATTGAGCAATGCCTCAATGGACTGGTCACATTGCAACGCCAATTGACAATACTCCGCCACGCGCGAGTGGCCTCCGACTGCTTTCAACGATGCCTGTAACTTTTCTTCGGGAAACCAAGCCTTGAGAAAACTGGCCACTAGTTTCAGAGGACGCCCCCGTTGGTTCTTCACTTCTAGGCAGAGTCGCATCAAAGGTTCCGCCATGTCGTAGTACGATTCTTTGCCCCGTCTCTCACTGCGGACGTAGGCCTTGGCCTTGAGATTGCCCAACTGCTTCGAACAGTTGCCCTCCGCGATAAAGGTCTCCTCCACCAATTGTTTGACAGTCATGGCCCCTTCAGCATCGCATAGGCACTGCACCAATTGCCGCTGTTGATCGGGAAGCGACCGCATTCGTTCTTGAAAATAAGGGGTCATCTCCTCAGTCAAGTTTTCAAAGGCCGCGACCAAATCGTTCAGTTTGTCCTGCGTCAAGAATTCTGCCAACAAGACGTACATGCGATGGTTGCCACCAGCCAAATGGTGGAGAGCGCGGATCCGATAACGAGCATTGTTAGAATTTAGAAACTGAATCAGATCGATATTGCCCTGCTCCTTGGCGATGTTGAGGATCAATTGTTGAGCATCATCAACCGACAGCGGTTCCAGATGAAAGGTGTCGAAGAACCCAAAGAACGCCTCATCGCGACTAGAAACGCCCGCAAACAATTGCTGAGTCGTCGCCAAGGTCGCAATTCGCCGAGTCTCTTGCAGGAAGGCGCGCAGCTTTTTCTGTCCCGATTCTCCCAGCCCTTGAAATGTATGGTCTAGGTTCTCGGTAATCAGTAGTAGATGACGATGCTTCAAGTTCGTGATGACGGAATTCAGTACTGCCAGCGCCGCATCATCTGGCGACAGTCCACGGACGGAGGACTTGAAATCCGCTGGAAATTCCGCGGGGTACTCGTCAGCTAACGACCTTGCGATCCCGAACGCAAAATGAATCAATCCGGAGAACGTGTCGTCTTCCCCCAACCACGCGATCCGCATCGAGTCGGACAGATTCGGATTCTGCCGCAGTTCCCAGTGCGCCAGCGTGATAAGGTGTGTCTTGCCACTACCTCGCGGTCCAACCAGGAGCAGATGATGCTTGTCGCCTGAAGTCATGCTGACCGACAGACGATCGACGATCCGAACCAGCAATTGCTCGCGTTGCACAAACACCCGCTTTAGCAACTGCGGATCGGTGTTGCTGGGCGTATAGGCGGAGATCAATTTGTTTTTTGTCATGACTGCAAACCCTGTGCGATCTTCCACCATCGTTTGACTAACGGGAAGCGAAACGAGTATCGCTTATCCGTATCCGAAATAAGGTAGTGGTCTTGCGCGAGATGCTTCAGCATCTGAACGATCAGATTGCGATCCATCAAAGCGAATTGATTGCGGATCATCGCCCAAACTTCATCAATCGACTGCGGCGTGTCCACAATTGCAAAGTGATCCAGGATCCTACGCGCAATGGCATCTTCTGAAATGGTCTTGCCGTTGACATCCTGCACGGCGCGTTGATAGTAGGTTTCCAGTCTGGTCCGAAAGTGCTCCATTTCCCACGGATCATGATCGTTTGTTAGCTGTTTCAAAACGACATTCTGAACGTCAGCAACCGCAATGGGTCGCCCCAGCAGTCCCAATTGCGAGGCAATGCGTTCCATATAGAAGGGAACACAACTGGTTTCAGTAACTAGGCATTGAACGACCGCAGTGAAATCCTCTTCGAATCGGATCCGCTCGGCATCGAGCAGACGCTTTGCCAGCTCCAACGCGTCGTGATTCTCTAATGGAGGAATCTCAACGGGTGGCATGTTGTTGACAGGTTCCGAGGCCAGTTTCGTCTGCTTCAAGTCTCTAAGCACATGATGAAGCCCGACAGAGCCGGCAAAAATCATCCGCAGATTGCGGTTGCGCTGTCGTAGCGAGCGGAACAAGTCGAGCAAAGTGAGGGCTTCGTGTGATCGACCTGCGGCGGCGGAAACCAATTTGATCTTCTGCAGCATGTATGGCAACTCGTCGAAAATCAGCAAGATCAATCGTCCTGCCCGATTTTGGCAAATTCCATCGATGACTTTCGCGAGAGAATCCTGCCAATCCAGTTCCTTTTTCTCAGGCAGCTTAATGAGGCCAGCGACTTCAACTCCTCCGACTGCCTCCCAGCAGCTATCGAACCAGCCCTTGGCCTTTCCGGCGGTCGTACAGAGTGGGCGAAACCGATTTAGCAGGAGTTCGGTCAGTCGATCGCAGGAATCAATCCCTTCCACCTCGAGAAACAAGACATCGAAACCCTCGGCCGGCTCGGCTGCCATTTTGGTAATGATGGTCGTCTTGCCAACTCGGCGCTCCGCTAAGAACCGAAGCGATCCCTGCTCTGGGGGCTGCCTGAGCATCTCCCAAACCTGGGAAATCAGCCGGTCTCGGCCAACGACGTTTTTCGGATCAACCTGAATTCCGTTGAAAACCCACCTTTCCAACAGGCCGGAATGAAAGCCAAAAATATCGTGCGATAAAACTATCGTGCGATGATTTCATCGCACGTCAAGTAATTTGCTGGTTTTTTTGGGCGAGACGAGTCCACACCGTGGGAAGTTACCGCAGTTTTTCGGACACGCCGATACGGTCAGGAGCATATCGTTCCGCCCGAATGGCAATCCCCAGGGCGGTCCGGATCCGATGACCATACGGTTCGCAAGCAGGAATTGTGTGTCCCCGGGTGGGTGTGCCCTGACCGTGATGCAGTTCAAAAAGTAGCAGGCACACTCCGTGGGCCGACCGCCGACCTAAAAAACGACTGCTTTTTCGGCAGGTCGCGGCACATGGAATGAATGACGGTCGAGTCGTCCCGTTCTATTTATTCGAGTGGACATGAAATATGCTGTTTGCGATGCTCATGGGTGGGGAACTCGCCATTGACTGCGGAAAGTTTTCGCCGAACACTCTTTCATAACTAGGGATGTGCCGTTGTTTGGGAGCCAGAGCATGAAGAAGGTCGAATTGAAAGCGGACGTCGAGAGCCGCCCGCTCATGGTGCGACGCAAGCGGCCTGGTGAGCGATGGCGGAATCGAATTGCCTACGCGGCGCTGCTCATGGTCGGTCTCACGCTCTCGCTCACGCTCATGCAACTCGCCGGTGCGATTGCGTCTGCCGATGATGCCGACGACCACGCGGAAAGGTATGTCACTCAAATCCAGCCGCTGCTCGTCCGGTCTTGTGGGAAGTGCCATGGGACGATGCCCGTTGATAACGATCTGGATCTCACCAGCTTTGGCTCCGTCCAGGAAATTATGGCTCGCCCCAGGCTACTCAGCGATGTCGCCGCGCGAGTCAGCGATGGCGACATGCCGCCCGAGGACGCGCCACAGCCAAGTCAGGCCGAGCGGGAACAACTGCTGGGCTGGATTACTGCAGCACTGGATGCCGAGGCAGCGGCGCGCGCCGGTGATCCTGGACACGTGACGCTGCGCCGGCTAAGCAACACGGAATACGACAACGCGATCCGCGATCTTACCGGCGTGGACCTGCGGCCAACACAAGCCCGCGAGTTTCCCGTCGACAGCGTCGGCGGCGAGGGCTTTGCCAATGTCGGCGACGCGATGCCGGTGACGCCCGAACTGGTCGAACGATATCACCACGCCGCGCGCGATGTCGCCGCGCGGGCCGTGCTCCTGCCCAAGGGGTTCCGCTTCTCACCTTCTCCGGACCGGCCCACCTGGACCGAAGAAACGCTAAAATCGCTCCGCGGTTTCCACGCTCAACACGCGGGTCCCAACGGCGAGCCTCCGCTGGCGACGCACCTCGCGGCGACGTTGCGCCATCGCGAAAAGTTCACCAACGGCGGTGCCGCCGCCATCGCTGCGGTGGCCGCCGAGGAAAAACTGAATGCGACCTACCTGTCCGCGCTTTGGACAGGACTCAGCGGCACGACCGCCTCTTCGCTACCAACGGTCGACGTCGATGCGCGGATGAAGCAGTGGCAAGAGCAAGTGGCGTTGATTGAAGCCGCGAAGCAACGAGGGCATGCCGCTGCGCAGAAGATCGAGTCCCGTTGGGCATCGTCGAAACGTGTCCTCGCGGAGTCCAACGTTGTGGAAGGCGGTTCGGTTGCCTTCGAGCACAAGGTCGTGGTGCAACGCGGCGAGCTGCTCGTCTTGACCGTGCTGCCCAACGGAAATCACGGTGCCGACAGCACGCTGGTTGAATGGACGATCCGCGAAACCGCGACGGACGGACGAACCTGGGCCGTCACCGACTTGATTCCCAACCTGCTGAAGGGAAATTCTTGGTCGGACAAGCACGAGGCGAACTGGAGCTTTTTGGAAACGACCACCACTCCGGCGTTCCTGACCGAACGGCGAGACCGCATCGAAGGGCGGAATGAACTGCAGGGCTGGAGCCTCGGACCCGAACCATCGGTCTTCGTGAACTCCGCCGCCGAAGATTTGCAGCTCTGGACGGTATTGCCCGCTCGAACTTTTTTTGTCCACCCCGGACCCAATCGACCCGTGTCCGTTGCCTGGACGAGTCCCATCGATGGCGAGCTGTTGGTCTCGGGCCGCGTCGCCGACGCCCACCCTGCCAGTCTCGGCGGTGTCTCGTTCGAACTGTCGCATCGGGCAGCTCCGGAACTGGGACAAGCACTGGACGATCTGAACAAGGCGTCCATCGCTCTACCTGATCCCGGCCTGCCTCCGGCCCTACTGGATCACATCCGCGAAACATGGCGAGCGGCAACCGACGATCCGGCACCGGTTCTGGCCACGATCACAGCCGCGCAGGACAAGCTGTTTCAAAACAACTATCGGAGGAACGCCGTCATCGCGGTCGGCAACGGTTTTCCCGCTTGGGAGGTACTGGGCCGCGTCGTCGCTCGCGAGCGAGTTGAAGGCGCCGCTCGCGAACCCGTATTCAAGCTCGTGGCGTTGCCGGCCCAGCCCGGCACTTTGGTGATCTGGGACAAGCTGCGGTTGGAAGGCGGCGACGGGCCAACATTGATATTGGCCGAGCAACCCGAATTAAAAGCGGCCGTCGAGGCCGCGTGCGGAATCAAGTTCGGTCACCATCCACACAACCGGCCAGTGCCCGAATCCGCCTTGGTCACGACGGCAGGCACCGAGGTGGTCATCGACCTGAACCACTTGCCCGCTCCGCTCCAGAAGTTGCTCACGCTGCCGCGGTTCCTTCGTGCTGATGTAAGTCTGGACGAAGGCAGTCCGGAATCGGCCTCCGTGCAAGCGTTCTTAATTGCTGCCACAGGGGGCGGCGGCACGCATGCCGAG
>JBGSJV010000101.1:0-22548 GCA_041741535.1 Pirellulaceae bacterium | reverse complement strand
ATGAAAAATGGAAATTGAAAAATGCAAATTGCTGACAGCCATCGTTTGCTCGCGGAATGCCTGAAACTAGACGTTTGGTACCTTTTGAATTTTTCATTCTTCAATAATCATTAATCATTCCAACGCCAGAGCCAGCGAGAGTCATTCCGGAGCTTTCGACGTTCGAAATCCGAAACTTATTATGCGACAAATCCTTAGTTGCCGCTCTACGTCTGCGAAACTTCGCGCCCGACTTGATTGGGCCAACGGTCCGACTCATTGGATGACGTAATGTTGCCGGGGACAGGATCCAGATCGGGCTGTCCCAAGTCCATGAAAAAGGTATTGCGACCGTTTCGCTTGGCAGCATACAACGCTTTGTCGGCGCGTTTCAACAGGCTTTCCACTTCTTCGTGGCGTTGGACTTCGGCCAAACCTTGACTAACCGTGATACTGAGCAAGCGGTCATTGCTGGCGACGACCATTCCGTTGATTGACTCGTGAATTCGATTCGCCGCAATCACGGCGTTGTTCAATGGGGTATCCGGCAATACGGCCAAAAACTCTTCGCCGCCCATGCGAAACAACAAGTCCACGTCGCGCAGCGTGGCTGGAATGGTACGGGCCAAAGCTTGCAAGACGCGATCGCCAATATCGTGCCCGTGTGTATCGTTGATCGACTTGAAGTGATCCACGTCGATCAACAACACTGAAAACGGCGTACCGTAGCGACGGTGGATGGCCAAGCGCCGGAACAACTCGGATTCCATCAAGCGACGGTTGCCCAAACGGGTCAACGGATCCGTCGTGGCGACTTCTTGCAGTTTTGTTTTTTCAGTTTCCGCATCCCGCCGCCACTTTTCCGAGACCAAGAACCCGAGTATCAAACCGATGGATCCGCCATTGACGAAGCCGGTTGAGTAGGGTGGCAAGAGGTACAACATGCCAAAGCCGATGCAAACGATGCACGCCGCAGCGACCAGACGCAACAGAATGTATTTGGTGGAAAAGCAGATCTGGGGGCATTGATTCATGGTGTGTTGCTCGATTGCGTGGAAACGACCGTCACTGTCGTGGATCGCTCTGAGATCCAACGGTTCGCGGAGCAAATTGTCGTGGATCGCTCTGCGATCCAACGGTTCGCCGAACGAACCACTACACTGACCCGTCGTGCAACGCTACGTCGCTAAGGACGCAATTCGAAATACACACATCAAAAAAGCCGCCGTGCCCTGTGAATCGGTGACGGTTGTAGGGATTAAACGAGCGATGCTAGGCCCTTACTTGCCTTCATACAGACGTGATTCACTTTGCAGGCTGGTTAGTTTTGCTTCTAGCCGGCTCTGGATGGCATTGATCAAGGGATCACCTTCCGCAGATTTCTCGCGCTTTGCCGAAACTTCAATCGCTGGATCGATATCAATAACAACCTTTAATTTGCCGTGAACCCGAGCTTGGTCGGTAAGGTCCTCCTCGAATTTTTCCACAGTTTCCAAGATGCGGTCGACGGAAGGGTGTTCAGTCAAGTAGTTTTCCGGGTAGCAGTCGATTTGTTGGGCCAAATACGTGTCTTCGATCATTTGCCAGAACCGCTCGCGTTCGTTTTTGGCCAAGCCGTCCTGGATCATTTGCGGAAAGATCTTCATTCGCAGATTCTTGATGCGAATCGCGATCCCGTCATTTCGTGGTCCGCCCAACAGTTCGTTCTCCAAGGGGTGTAGCATGTGATTGACCAATTGGGTTTGGCGTTGGCGCAGGGACTTTCCTTCCATGTGGCTGAGGCCATACTGCATCTCTTTTAGGGTCAACAGGGCATTGCCAACCTTGATGATGCGGCGAACCAAAGGCAGGTGCGAATTAGGCCGCCACGTGAGTTTGTGTTCGATCGATGTCAGTACCTTGTGGCAGGCTTGTTCGACGTTCCCTTGGTACAGGTAGCGAATGGCCACCGGGTGGACCACAACTTTGCCTTGCTCTTGTCGGCGTTTGGCAGCGGTCCGAGCGATAAAGGCGGGACCTTCCATCAGGGCCATCAAGCGATCATTGGTGCGACTGGTGGTGCCTTCCGGAAAAATCAGCAGCGGGCGTTTGGCTTCGACCAATACATTGACGGCTTCGTCGATCGCTTGCCGATCCAGTCCCTCGCGATGGACACTAAACGCACCAGCCGTTCGCAGGATCCACCGCATCAACGTCCCCTGATGAAACAAATGCCAACTGGCCATAATATAAAACAAGCACGGAGTCTCCTGCGCGACAAAACTCATGACCAACGGATCAGCCGTGCGGGGATGATTCGGGGTCAACATCGTGCCATGCCCGGCTCTTAGCGACTCGCGCAGGTGATCCAGGTTCCGGCATTCCCAATCGATCACGCCGTGTTGCTTGGCCAACTGACGCCGGAAGAGTCCGGACCAACGTAAGCTTTTGGCCAAGAACTCGGAGCGGATGGGCGGAACATACGAATAGGGCTTGTCGATAAAAACTTTTTGCATGGGTGCGAGCAAGTGTCTGAAAATGGAAATGAAGTTTTGGCGAGCGAATCTAGTTTGAACCAAACTGCCCGGCGATTAGTAGAGTGTCTGGGTCGGCAGCAAATCAAGATGGTGTTGGCTGAAAGTTGTACCTGCGGTCGAGCGGTCGCGGCCTTGGGGACGGTTTCAGGAGTGAGCCAATTCCTGTGCGGCGGGTTGGTCGTCTATCGTCCCGAGTCCAAATCCCAGTGGCTCGGATTGGACCCGGCATGGCTGGCAGAGGTTTCCACCGAGAGTTTGGCCTGTTCCGAGGCATTGGCGGTTGCCGCCTTGCGGCACACACCGGAAGCCCAGTTCTCGTTGGCGATCACCGGCGACCTGGACCCATCCGCTCCACCAACCAAACAAGGCCGCGTGTTCCTGGCGGCTGCCTATCGACCGTTGCTTGACCTTTCGCCAACCGCGTGTGCATCGCTGGAATGGAGCTTGAAATCAACGGACCGCATCAGCCGCCAAGTCGAATCCGCCGCACGGTTGCTGGAATATGGAATAGAGACGATCGACAGCATGCTTCCCAGTTAAAACTCATTGATCTGCCCATCGGCAATGATCACGGCCAAAGACAAAACTTGTGAATCGATTTCTTCGGATACAAACCTAGTCGATCCGTCACCCATCCATACATGCACACCGCCCGGATGGTGAGAGAATGGAGCTTTGTACTCGTTGGAGATGTTGATACAACGAAGGCCCCGCTGATCGGCTGCATTACCGTTGGTGTGGTAACCTGAGACCATGCCAGTCCCTAGTCCTGCCCAACTGTAGAGAAAGGAGGACATTGAGGCCACTTTTTTCGTGCAGTAGACACCATGAGTTTCCACAATGCACCCACTAGACATGCTCGGAAGTACGCTCGCAATCAACTCGGTTCCAGAACCTCGCTGAATCGTGCGGTAGGCATGATCGCCGCTACTCTCCCAGCCCAGCACGGTGTTCGAAAGCCCGTCCCGAATTTCAGCGAGGCGTGCACCCGTCGCTCCGGTGCTTTCGCTTGCGGTCAAAGGCCGCAACCCGGAAGCGACCCCTCCCGAGCCGGCATATTCCATAGTCCAGGCGAGATTTCCGGCAATGCCATTTCCGTCAAACCGTTCGGACACATGGCGTAACTCAGCAATCCCAAGTCCTGACGGGCATTGGTAGAAACTGGGCACTTTGGCTCGGGCGGCCTGATTCACAGGACTATGAGCATAGGTGGAAACGTCAAACTCTTGATACAACGGCTCCATTTCCAGATAAGGCAGTAAGACGACGAACAACCCGCGATCTGCCGTGTATTCGGGCGAATCCCACCGGGCGTTGGACCAGATTCTGGGAAACTTCTGATGGAGGCCCGCATAATTTTGATGGGCGATTGCCAATTGTCGGCAGTGATTCATGCAGCTCCGTTGTCGAGCCGATTCGCGCACCATTTGAACCGCCGGCAGCAACAGCCCCATTAAAATAGAGACGATTCCCAGAACCACGATCAATTCAATCAACGAAAACCCACTTCGAGAGACACTCGGTCGATTTGCGCTTGCGATTTCCAAGTTTTTAGCTAGACGAAAACACGATGTCTGACTTCGAATAAATCGGCAAATTGAGAAACAAGATTCAAGCATACTACACACTCCTGTTAACATAGCGTCTTGCGATCAAGCCGCCAACGACGACCAAAAGGCCAATGATAATCAGATACCATGGGAATTTGCTTGGACGAACGATCTCGGGTTGGGGCAGTCCGTAATGTTTAAAGGTAAAAATCTCGTTGGGAAGTGGATTATCAGAGAGGGCATTAAGTTGAGTTTGTATGAAATGCGTCCTTGTTGTCCCATCGCGAAATGAATCGTATTGGGTTTCGACTTTCTCACAGTAATACGAGTCCAAATTGGGGCGATAAGTGAACTTGTCTTTGATCCACCAATTTTTCGGATTCCCAATTTCGCTACGGATCGGTAAATAAGATCTCGTGGGGTCAAGCCAAAGGATTCCATTGGTAATGCCCGGTGTTCGTATGTCCTTGGGTTTTTTTTCAGGATCGATGCTCCATTCAAGTCTCCATATCTGGCGCCCGTCTTCTGATTCCGATGTCAGTTTATCAACCCGTATGTGTTCGTTGTCGGGGAATAGATAACTGAGACAAACGGTGCTGTTTCCAAATCTTAAACCTACCTCAGCCAAATTACGAAACGAAGCAGGGGGTTGGTGAGCGGACGATCCGATTTGATCAAAATTGGCCAGAATCCAAGGCTGCTGGTTTGAAAATTCTTGCTCGACAGCTTCGCTGACTTCGGCATAGGCCTCGTCATTGCCGTCAAACACTCGTAAGCTCGAGCTTCGATGATCCGCGTCTCTGTCAGTTCCATTGGTACTAACTCCCACGACGAACTTTGAACCTTGTTTTTGGACTAATCTACGGGACGAATAACTTGATCCATCGGCTGTTTGAGTCCGGACTACTATATCGAACGTGGTACACCTCTGTGAAGCTGCAATCGCCGACTGCCAGCCCAGCTTTATTTCTTTGAGAACTGTCTCGTCGGCCCACAGATCGGCGCAATGGAACGTATTGATAAAGACAGTAGCAAGAAAAAAGCTGCTGAGTATTTTTGTCATTTTAAGTACTCCAAATAACTTCGTGTACCCACAAGAAAGGACAATGAAAAAGATGCCGACAGTTGGGCGAACAACTGCCGGCGATAGATTTCTTTATTACTTCCAACAAAAACAGTCATCCGGGTCCTCACCAGGTTGAGAAACGCAAAGACATTGATTGCAAACAAAGAGGTTCGGGTTACCCCTGCAGTAATTATTCATATTGCCGCAATCCGGTGGCGGATCAGAACCACAGAAACCGTTAGCGTCTTGCCACGGGCATTGCGGCGGACATCCACCAACACCCTGAAACGGAGGACTTGCGAATGTCGATACCTCAAGGGAAACACCCAGCAAGCACATCAAGATCCCCAATGTGACTAGCTGGTTCGAAAAGAAACGTGACTTGCGACGCATAAAAAAACTCCTCTCAAAAAAGACAACCTACTGACCCGCCGGTAATTCAAGTCGGACCTGAATTTGACGCGGATTGTCAGTAAAGAAACGAACAAACTCCGACTTCTCTTGGCGACCATTCGCCAGTTTCACTGCCAAAGGCAACAACGCCTTTTTGTACGGTTCAAGTCGAATCGGAAACTGCGATGTCGAAACACATATACAGGAAGTCTTGCTCGAAGTTATCGTAACGGGTTGCGACGATTCGTTGCGGACTTCAAACACAAAATCACGAGTCTCGTTCGTCGATTGCACTTCGACAAACTTGAACTTCAGGTCACTCGGTGACTGAAAACCGGCCAAGATTTGCCCTTCATCCGTTCGGTAAAAGTAAACCACGGAGAGGAATGTTGCGACAATCCAAAATGCAACATCCAGCCGAATTGGCAGCCGAACAAATCTTACTTGTTCAATAGGCCGGGAATTGAGCAAGAAAAATCCACCTGTTATCGCCAGGACAAGACAAACGCCAAACTGAACCAAACGAGGGATTTCGGCTGTCCCGAAACAAAAACACGACTCAACTCCGGCCAGATAATACCAAACCTGTCCAAGCAAGAATAACGACGCGGCAGTCGTTCCCAAGAGTACAGAAGTATTCCGAATCCGAACAAGAAACAAGGCAAGAATTGTCGCACCACAAACCAACAGCTCAAGCGGAATCAATGAAGCGAAGAGTATCCAATGTATCGGAAGTTGATCGTTCCAAAACGGGTCCGAGAATACAAAGATCGCCTTCATGGCGGCACTAGAAAGTAAAAGGGCAAGAACCCCCAATGAAGAGGAATAAAATAACACGAGTTGGAGTCCCCGTGGAGGAGTCCCCGTGGAGGAGTCCCTCGCGCTATCCTGACTATCTGCCAAAGCCATTTTGATTCCCCTTCATTCCGAGCGAATCACTCGTGCGATCAAAAGAAATATACGGGCATGGTCGTGCATTGCAATACGTAAAATTCACTATTTTGTGAATTTTGCGACATTTCCCTGTCGCAGGGCCAGCAAATTTACTTCGTAGTTTTTCCCGTAGATCATCGTACCGACGATCAGAGACTTGACATGGAATCGAAGGTACGATCAAACGGAGGTCGCCCAAATCAACGTTGCTTATTCGCCCGCTTTGAGCACGTCAGGCCTTGCGAAACGGCGAAATGGATCGCTGGTCCTTGAACCTATCCAGGAGTTCTATTCATGTCGCTGCTTGAGTTCTCCAACAACGCCAGACCAAATTCAATTTCCCAGCGTTGGGCTTTGGCGGCGCAGTCCGCAGTGCAGGCCAAGTTGTCATTTGCAGAATGCCGTCAACTCTGGGACTCGACGTTTCATGATTGGGATTTGGCTCAAGGGCCAAGACCGGTTTGGTCGCCCACTCGCGAAGTAGTTGCTCACGCCAATCTCACCCACTTCATGCAAGAACAGGGTTTGAACAACTTGCCGGCGCTACGGCAGTGGGCGACCCAGGAACCCGTTCCTTTTTGGCAGGCCGTTTGCACACGATTGGACATTCGCTTCGAACAAGAGCCCCAGCAATGGTTGGACTTGAGCCAGGGACTTGAAAGAGCAGTTTGGGGCCGTGGGGCCAAGTTGAACATGGCGCTAAGTTGTTTGCCGGAGTTAGTGGAGATCGCGGGTCTGGTCGAACGTCCGCGCGCCAGTACAACACCGAACCCTGAGCGGCCCGCTATTGTTTGGCAGGCCATAACAGGGCCACTGCGGACGATCACAGCGCAACAACTGGCTAGGCAAGTGTTGCGTGTCGCCACGAGCTTGCACCAATCGGGCTGGGCGGGAAAACGCTTGGCGCTGATCATGCCACTGTCCCCCATCAGTGTCGCGGTGTATTTAGCGGCACTCTACACTGGCTCGACCGTCGTTTCGATCGCGGACAGTTTTTCAGCTCCCGAGATCAGCAATCGCTTGCGGTTGGCCCAGGCCGATGTTGTGATCACCATGGACTCTTTGGCTCGTGGCGACAAACGTTTACCTCTGCTGCCCCGCGTTCAGCAAGCGACCGAGTTGCCGTGTTTGGTGGTGGGCGGTGAACCAAACGGAGCCAACACCGATTGGGATAGTCGTTGGCTCGGTTCCGAACCAAGCGGATTGCGATCCCAAGACGTTTCGTGGAATTTGTGGTTGTCGGAAGTTGACGATTGTTTGATTCCACCAACCTTCGTTGCCGCTGAGGATTCAATCCACTTGTTGTTTTCGTCTGGCACGACGGGTGAACCGAAAGTCATTCCTTGGACGCCACTAACGCCGATCAAGTGCGCTGCGGATGGTTTCTTTCATCAAGATATCCATCCGGACGATGTCGTGGCTTGGCCTACCAACTTGGGATGGATGATGGGGCCCTGGTTGATATTTGCCACGTTGATCAATCGCGCTTCGATGGCCCTCTACGAAGACGCTCCCCTGGGCAGTGGTTTTGGTCGATTCATTCAAGACTCGCGGACGACCATCCTGGGTTTGGTTCCGTCGATTGTCAAATCGTGGCGAGCCACGTCGGCGATGGAGGGATTTGATTGGTCACGAATTCGCTTGTTTAGCAGCACCGGGGAGAGTAGTCAGCGCGAAGACTATTTTTATCTGTCTTGGTTGGCGGGTTTCAAACCGATTATCGAATATTGCGGCGGAACAGAAATTGGCGGCGGGTACATCTCGTCCACGGTTTTGGAGGACAATGCGCCGGCAACGTTTACCGGGCCGGCCATTGGGCTGGATGTAGAGGTCTTGGACGAAGCAGGCAACCCAGCGAGTGAAGGGGAGCTCTACATCGTCCCACCGTCCATCGGTTTGTCCCAATCACTTTTGAATCGCGATCACTATCAAACCTATTTTGCGGATGCTCCGATTTTGGAAAATGGTCGCGTGATTTCGCGTGCTGAGATTCATGAATCGAAGAATCGTGCGACGTTTCGCGTCTTGCGAAAACACGGCGACCACTTTCGCCGTTTGCCAGGCGGCTATTACGAAGCCGGTGGACGAACCGACGATACGATGAACTTGGGTGGGATCAAGGTCTCCTCGTTGGAATTGGAACGAGCGATCAACTTGGTACCGGGTGTCCGCGAATCGGCGGCCGTCGCGTGTTCGCGAGGCGGAGGGCCCGACACGTTGGTCGTGTTTTTGGTCCTGGCGGACGGGACCGCACTCGAGCCCGATTCCGCGTGGCTGGTGAAGCTAAACCACGCCATTCGCGAACAGCTCAATCCGCTGTTTAAAGTCGGTCAAGTTTGTCTGGTCCCGCAACTTCCGCGGACCGCCAGTAACAAAATCTTGAGGCGGACCCTGCGCGATCAGTGGCAACAGGGGCAGTAGCCAGGTACTCTCGATTGGCCCATGCCGCCATTCACGGAACGCAGGGTGCGTCTAGTGCTTTGTCTCAACCAAAACTTGGGGTCTGGTAAAGGGGTCAGGAGTCAATTGTGCGAAGCACCGAAAGGCCGTTCCGGCAATTGACTCCTGACCCCTTTACCAGACCGACCCCAAAATTAAATGGTGACAAAGCACTTGCCAGTCGCATGCGAAGCCCGCTGGATTTGAAGCACGCTTTTTGTAACTCACAGATTTGCGGTTCTCAGTCCCGCGACGTGTGGAACACACCGCCCCAATGATTTCAAGGCCGGCCAATGTCGTGGATCGCTCCGCGATCCAAAGTTGGTTCGCGGAGCGAACCACTACATTCTGCCGCGACTTGTGGAACGCACCGCCCCAATGATTTCAAGGCGGGCCAATGTCGTGGATCGCTCCGCGGTCCAAAGTTGGTTCGCGGAGCGAACCACGACATTCTGCCGCGACTTGTGGAACACACCGCCCCAATGATTTCAAGGCGGGCCAATGTCGTGGATCGCTCTGCGGTCCAAAGTTGGTTCGCGGAGCGAACCACTACATTCTGCCGCGACTTGTGGAACGCACCGCCCCAATGATTTCACGGCCGGCCAATGTCGTAGATCGCTCCGCGATCCAAAGTTGGTTCGCGGAGCGAACCACGACATTCTGACAAGTTACGGCGCATGTTCGAATGGTCCCGGAGTGGCTAAACTGCTACGGACCAAAATCGGGGCCGATCCACTGGGAGCTTTTCTTATGCAATGCCACAAGAGTTTTGGGATCAAGGCACCGGTTAAAAACCAAGCCACGCGGCAGGCGTCGTCGAATCTGGACAGACCAATCACGTTTTTTGTGTTTTGGTTCGGGCTGTTATTCTGCTGCCCGTTGAACGGCACCACATCGTTATGGGCCGCGCCCATCGTTCAAGAACCAACCGCCTCAACCGCCGATGCCGCCAAACTCTGGAAAGCGGCTCGGGAAGGCGACTTGGCTGGGGTTCAAGCTGCCCTGGCGGCCGGACTCGATGTCAATTCAGCAACGCCGTACGGAGCCACCGCGCTGAGCTTTGCTTCGGACCGTGGGCATTTGCCGATTGTGGTCGTGTTGTTGGAAGCCGGTGCGAACCCCAACGTCAAAGATACATTTTATGGGGCAACCCCGCTGACTTGGGCGACTTCCAATGAACATTTTGAAGTCCTGTCGGCGTTGTTGTCCGCGGGTGCCGAAGGAGCCGATGAAATGCTGCTGCAGGCCATCGCCGCGAATCAGTTTCCGTTGGCCGAGGCCGTTATGAAGTCCGGTAAAGTGACTCCGACGTCGCTAGCCGTGGCGAAACTTCAAGCAGATGCCAAATACGAAGCGCCTTGGAAAGACCTGTTTCGTGACGTCAAGTTGGACGGTGTGTTTGGCGAATTGACTCCCGAACAACAGACAGCTCTGGTCGGCGATTACGAGTTGGAGACCAGTACCTTCAAGTTGGTCTTTAGCGAGGTCGAAGGGGTACTGCATGCGGCGTTTGGGAATGCCCAACCAACTCAAGTTTATGTGGTGGATGAATCGACTCTGTTGCACACGACGTATCGTTTGAACGTCGAATGGCAGGATGGACAAGTTTTGGCTGTGACCACCACGATGGGAGGCAACCCCGTCAAGTTCGTGCGACCGGGCAGCAAACCGGCCGCCGAAAATCCAGTCCCGACACCGCCGTCGGAAACCAAACAGCCTGAAGCCACTCCAGGTGAAGGTGAAACCAAACCAAAGCCAACGTTTCAACCTCATTCGGAAGATGCCCTGGTTTCTTCGGTCAACTGGCCCTCGTTTCGCGGCCTTGGTTCCCGGGGTGTCGCCGATGGTCAATCACCACCCGTCGAATGGAATGTCGAAGAGAACAAAAACGTCCTGTGGCGCGCTTCGATCGGTGGGCTGGGGAACTCCTGCCCAGTCATTTGGGGCGACCGCTTGTTCGTGACCACCGCGATCAGTGAAAACGCCAACACCGACGTACGCATTGGGTTGTATGGGGATGTTGATTCGGTCGAAGACGACAACGTGTACGATTTCAAAGTGATTTGTTTGCATAAGAAGACTGGCGAACGATTGTGGGAGCGGACATTGCACTCCAGTCGCCCCGCGGTCAAACGACATTCGAAGTCGTCACACGCCAATCCGACAATCGCAACCGATGGCAACCATGTGGTGGCGTTTTTTGGGTCCGAAGGTTTGTATTGTTTGGACATGGAAGGCAACCAGAAGTGGAAAGTTGATTTAGGATTCTTGGATAGCGGTTGGTTTTTTGATCCCGGCTATCAATGGGGCTTCGGCAGTTCGCCAATCATTTTCGAGGATCGCGTCATCGTTCAATGCGATATCCAAGAGAACTCGTTTGTGGCGGCCTTTGATCTGCACAGCGGTCAAGAACTTTGGCGAACGGCTCGCGCAGAGATACCAACTTGGCCCACGCCCACCGTACATGTCTTTGGCGATATTCCGATGCTGCTGACACACGGGACCAAAGCCGCTCGAGGCTACGATGCTCGCGATGGACAGTTGCTCTGGGAATTGCCCGGCCATTCCGAGATCGTCGTGCCGACACCATTTGTGGCGCGGGGGTTGATTTTTTTGGCCAGCGGATATTCTCCCGTGCAACCGATTGTGGCCTTGCGGGCGACGGCTCGGGGGCAAATTGAATTGAAAGCAGTGGACCCCACGGAAACGCCGGCCGAGGGAACTCAGGGTGCTGAAGGTTCGGATGGGCCGATTGCCTGGAGCGTGCTGCGCGGCGGACCCTACATGCCCACCCCGATCGCTTACGGAGATTATCTCTATGTTTGTGCGAACAACGGGCTAGTAACTTGCTTTGAATTATTGACCGGACGTCAAGTGTACCGCGAACGTTTGAAGATTGGGGGCACCGCTGCTTTTACGGCCTCACCCATTGCCGCCGACGGCCATTTGTATTTTACGGCTGAAGACGGGCGAGTCGCTGTGGTGAAAGCCGGTGAGGAACTGGAGTTGATATCCGTGAACCCCGCTGGGCAAACCGTGATGGCCACCCCGGCCATTTCTGAGGGTGTCTTTTATTTGCGCACGGTGCAGGATGTGATCGCGGTCACTCGCTAAGTGCCGCTCGTTTGGATTGTTTTTTCGTCGTGATGTTGGAATCAACCGGGAATTGTTGGAGAAGAACATGAGTGTCACCGCCATGCTGGCCGAAGCATCCGCGACCGGCGAAAGCTGGAATGTTGGACTACGGATCATGAGTTTTGTCGGCATTTGGGTGCTCTTGTTACTGACTTGGTTGATGAGCAGTGACAAAGCGAGGTTCCCGTGGCGGATTGTTTGTTGGGGCCTCTTGTTGCAGTTCGCACTGGCGCTGGTCGTGTTCAGCTCGCGGAGTTGGACGTTCGACGGTCGCTATCCCGACGGAGTTTTGTTTGCGGCCATTGGGTTTGTGTTCGATAATATTCAAGCTTGGGTTCGCAAGGGAACGGAGTTTTTAGTTGGCTTGCGTTGGAACGCCCCCGCTCCGTCGCCCGACGCTCCGTTTATTTTGCTCACGACGTTTGTGGTGGGCGTGTTGTCGACCATTGTGTTCTTTTCGTCGTTGATGAGCGGACTGTATTACCTCGGTGTGATTCAACCTGTGGTGCGTGGTATGGCTTGGGTCATGCAACGAACTTTGGGTATCTCCGGCCCCGAAAGTTTAGCGGCTGCTGCCAATGTGTTTGTTGGCCAAACCGAGGCTCCGTTGGTCGTTCGTCCGTACGTGTCGAAGATGACTCAATCGGAACTGAATTGCTTGATGGTCGGTGGGTTCGCCACGATTTCGGGCGGCTTGATGGCTTCGTTGGTGGGAATGGGTGTTAATCCGGGGCACCTATTAACGGCGTCCGTCATCTCCGCGCCGGCCGCGATTCTGATCGCAAAGATTCTTCAGCCGGAACGTCCGGATGCGAACCTAGAAAAAGAACTGGAAATGGCCACCGAATCCGATGCGGTCAATCTTATCGATGCCGTTTCGTCTGGAGCTGCCGACGGCATGAAGTTAGCGATCAACGTGGCGGCCATGTTATTGGCGTTCTTGGCGCTGATTGCGATGGCAAATTCATTGATCGCTGGATTGGGATGGGCCACTCGTTCCGGTTTGGGATTGATTTTGACGGACCCACCAGAAATGAACTGGAGCTTTGAAGGTCTGATGGGCATCGTGTTCTATCCCATTGCATTATTGATGGGAATTGAACAACGCGATTGTCTGGCATCGGGGCAGTTGCTGGGCGTAAAAATAGTTGCCAACGAGTTTGTGGCTTACTTGCAAATGACTGGGATGAAAGATGCCAGCGGCGCATCGCTATTGTCCGAGCGGACCACCGTTATCATGACTTATGCTTTATGTGGTTTCTCCAACTTCTCGTCAATTGGGATCCAGTTGGGAGGGATTGGGGGCATGGCGCCCGAACGTCGCGGTGACTTGGCAAAGTTGGGTCTGCGCGCCATGCTGGGTGGGGCCATTGCGTGTTGCATCACGGGTTGTATCGCTGGGATGGTTTTATAGTGATGGAATTTCAAACGGTAACTACCAAAAGTGAATTGCCACCGGGGACTGGCCAAGCCTTTATCGTTGGCGAGCGTTTGATTGCCGTATTTCATTTGGCAGATGGCCAATTTCGGGCGATCGACGATGCCTGCCCCCATCAAGGCGCATCGTTGGCCGAAGGCTATGTCGAAGATGGAACGGTTGCTTGTCCGTGGCACGGTTGGCGGTTTCGTCTGTGCAATGGAACTTGGGCCGATAATCCACGCTTGAAAGTCCACGCCTACGCCGTTCGTGTGGAAGGTGATGAGATCCAGGTCTGCCCCGAGCCCCTAGTTGAAACTCCACCGGTTTGACAAAGGAAATCCAATCGATGAGTCATGAGGCTTCGTTGCCGATATTAGTGGGCGTCGTTATGGGCAGTCGTTCCGATTGGGAGACGATGTCCGCTTGTGCGGAAATATTGCAACAATTTGGCGTCAGCCATGAATGCCGAGTCGTCTCGGCGCATCGGACGCCCGATTGGATGTCGCAGTACGCCAAGTTTGCGGCCGAGCGAGGTTTGAAGGTTATCATCGCGGCGGCAGGTGGTGCGGCTCATTTGCCGGGCATGATTGCCGCGCAAACGACGTTGCCCGTGTTGGGAGTTCCAATCCGTAGCCAGGCTCTCAATGGACTGGACTCGTTACTGTCGATCGTGCAGATGCCGGGCGGAATTCCGGTGGGCACCTTGGCGATTGGGACACCTGGGGCCAAGAACGCCGCCCTGTTGGCCATTCGGATTCTCGCGACCCAAGACCCCGCGTTAGCAACTGCGATGCAAGAATTTTTGGATCAACAACGCGACGCGGTGCTGGACGATTCGCATCTGCCTTGATTCATCGAGAAATGCACGGTTCCAAAGATCCGGCACAATTTGGTTGAGCGGCAATTCGAGAGCGACACCCGGTTCCGACTCGTATCGTCGATCACACGATTCCACCAGTCGCATGGGCGTTCCTGGAAGTGCGAGTAAGCTCTTATGACCTCTGCAACGACGAAGATAGTCGCGGGATTTACGCAACGGTTGGCTGGATAGCTTTATTGTTCATCCAACAGAACGGCTTCCAAGCGAGCCAACGTGATCAAGGCCGTCATGTCGTCGCGGGCCAACTCGGTCAACAGCATCGTTGTCCAGCGGTGAAGGGGACTGCCAACGACCAATGTGGCTTGCGTATGGAGTATTGCCTGATGAATCTGGGTGCGAACGACCGGCGTTTGATTTGCTTGAATCGCCTCCGTCGCCGCGCGATCCGCACGAATCGTTCGTAACCATTCGGCCCTTACCTCTTTCGATAACCGAACGGCGTACCACTGCCACAATTCTTCTGTGTCTAGCGGCTTCGGTACGTCCAAGCCGGTCTTCAGCCAGGTTCTTCGCAATCTCTCTCGCGCCAGTCCGGGTGGCAAGGCTTGGAGTTGCAGGCGGCAGATCGCAAGCTTCCATTCATCGGCTAATGCTTCCCGCTTCCCCAGTTCGCTTAAGAGTTCTTGCCCACAGTGCTGAGCCTCCAAGTCGTTATGGATTGCCAACAGCATCTCCGCGTAGGCCAATACGTCGGAGTTGGTACTTGTTTGGGAATTCTCCAGTGTCGCGACGTTAATCGTGCGGATGATGCGTGCCACGGAGGATTGCGGAATCGTTTCCATTCGGGTCGAACCGTTGGGCAGGCGAACCTGAAACGTGATATTCTCCGTGGTCTCCTCGATCAAGCGTCCCGCAATTGGTGGCAACTCCGACGCGAAGTAGAGCACATCGGCCGGCGCCACGTTCACGTCCCATCCCACCGATATCCAAAACGAAATCGCCCAACAAACCAACGATCGAACTTCGTTTGCTCGTAGCCGTTGCCACATCACCAGTTCTCCTTCGTGAGACGATTTTGGAGCATCTGCAATACTTGCCATTCGGCTGCCCACAACGCTGGTTCTAACGAGGCGTGTTGTTCCACTTGCTGGCGATATTCGGATAGCCATGTTTCCGGGTCTGCGAGAAGTCGCGTCGCCAGTGATTCGCTCCATTGATCATGGGCCAATAGGATCTCCAGTAGTGGGTCGTCCGTAAAGTTGCTTGAATTTGTCTTGAGTGTCGTTTCTCCGACCCGGTTGTCTTGTAACAATCTTTCGGTTCGAAACGTCGCCCGATACTTTTCTGTCAGTTGTCGCGGGACGCTTTGTCTGTCCAAAGAATCACGTTCGACCAAGCAGCGGTGCGCGTGTTCCCGCAGCCAACGAACCAACAGATCGCCGTTGGCACCGGTCCATGGCGAGTCGGCTAATGTTCGCGGTTCGATCGTGTCACGTCGAGATTCAAGCAACCACTGCAAACGAAGACTGGTAGCCTGCCAGTCCGTTTCACAGTGATCCGCCAGAACGATCGCGAGACTGGGTTGAGCGACCAATCGTTTCAACGATGTTCCAGACAAAAGTTCTGCGATCGAATCAAATTTCGCTTGGATCGCCGTTGGAACCTGAGTTACTTCCTGTGAGTGGAAAGCAATCAACCAAGCGGCTTGTTCTTCGGGCTTTGTTAGCTTCAGCAAATAATTGGCGACGGTTTGGGCCTGAGGGATCGAAAGGATGCGGTCCAGTTGCCACCAAGTCGCCAGCTTCTGGACCGCCAGTTGATAACTCTCTAAATCGCTCGCCGTCGTTAGTTTCTTCCAGGCTTCGTCGAATTCCTCGGCACGGAGGAATGCTTGTTCGCGGTTCGCGGTTGGATTTCCGTCGACGCTTGACCTGGATTGCAGTACAATTCGATCAAACGTTCGAAAATCGCTCTCGGTCGTCAAACAACTGGCCAAGGTCACGCAGCGTCTCAAGTTCTCCCAAGACGGCAACTCGCTAAGCGTATTTGTTGTGGGGACGTTGATCGGCAACGCTCCAGTCAGCGACATCAGTAATTCACGACGCAGTTGTTTTTGGAATCGCGTGGGAATGGGCTCCGACAGTAACAGGTTCTGTAGGAGGATCGCATCCTGGAATTTTTGTCCGCTGAGCGTCTGCTGTTTGGTCTGGGCGATTGATTGCCACTTGGTGAGTAAGCGTGCGGACCAGTCGGATTCCGTCGGTGTGACCGACCAGCTTTCCACCAGTGGGCCCCAGTCTCGAGGCGGAACGACTTCCATAGCGACGGCAACGTCCGGCCAAGATGTTTCTGCGAGTTTTGAATCAACGCCGGCGATGGCTGACCAAAACATGATCAACAAGCGTCCTCGTGTCGGTTCGTCCGCAATCAGCCGCAACGACTCCGACACTGCGGTGATGGATTTCTGACTCGCGTTGGCCAACAAATCGCCATCGTCGCCGGGCCGCTCGGTTTGGGCTCCAACTGGCCACAATGTTTGCAGGCGAACGTACAGCCGTTCTGTGGCTCCGGCCAGCCAACGCTGGCGAAAGGATGCCATGACGGAGTCGCTTTCGTCCTCGGATACTTGGGCCCGCCCTATCGGGTTTAGTCGCATGACCGCGTCGATCCTCGCTTGCAAGTTCGGTTGAGAAGCATTTGCTTTGAATTCGCTCAGGCAGCGTTGGTGAACCCGGACCAGCAGATGATCGGCCGCCGTCGTAATCAAGAAATCGCCCATCGCCTCCACGATCAACTCGTGTTTCGACGTCCCCAAGTTTGGCGTATTCCATGGGTCCACGGGATCGCCAACTCGCCAACGGTCCAATTCCAGAAGCCAAACTTGAGCGGCGGATAGATCCGGTTCGTTCCAAAACCAGTCCAGCAGGGCGTCTTGAACGTTAAGCTGCCGCAACCACCGAGGTTCGTCGGATGCTTGTCGGATAAGCTCACGATCCCATGTCGTCAGTTGCTGCCAAAGCAGACGGTAACCTTCCGCGCGACGCTGCGAGTTCTCGCTCGTTAACGCAGCCAATAAATCGGGGCTGACACGTTTTTGGACCAATCGAGTGTACAAGTCTTGTTGGTGGTTGGTCCACCCGATCGGGAAGACGGTTGGATCGGTCTGTTCCGTGGTCGATGTTCCATGTTTTCCCGTGTTCTTGCCATCGAGTACTTCGTGCGATTCCGAAATTGCAACTGGATTTTGAGTCAGTACTTTTCCCAACACGACGATCGACACGATCAAAACCAAACTTAGACTAACCACGCCGACGACAATTGTCAGGCGGTAGATGGCGGCCCATCTTCGTTTGGTCTTTCTTCGCCGAAGCTCTGTTTGCAGCAGCCGTTCCGCTTGCAGCGGCTCGATGCCCCAGTGCAATGCCAGTTGTTGCACTTGCTCGACGAGTTGATCCGAAGAAGGATCCGACTTGCCGACCAGTCGCGATACTTCGCCCTGAGCATACGATAGAGCTTGGGCATCCGAGATTCTCGCCACGTTCAGTTTCTCTGCGACGCGCACAATGCATCGTTCGCAAGCATCGGGAGTCAATTGAAACTTCTGTTGCCCATAGGCAAGCGCCTTCTTTTCTTGCGTTCGCGACAAGATCTCGCCAGGAAGCGTCTCGAATTGACGTTCTAAATACTCGCAAAATGCTTGTTCGTAGCGAGTTGGCGGCGTTGTGCGGCCTGTATCGGCCAATTGTTCTAGTGCAGTTTGGAATAGTTCAGGAGGAAGTTTGAGTTCCTTAGCCAACATCTTGAGCTTGATTTGGGTTTGCGCGGACCATTGACGTTGTTCCGCGAGAATCCCAGCCGCTCGGCGCAAGAACGCTTCCAACCGCGAGTCGCGCGGTTGTGAGTTCGGTTCCGACGGAGAATCGTGATCGTTCATCGCAACGTTGGCTCACCAATGATACTGGGTCGCCAAGCGAGCGTACGCTGCGGACCAAGGAGTCGGGAGATCTGGATACAACATCTGTAACTGACGATAGACGACTTGGGCTTGCGCGGAATCGCGGCCCGCCAGCGCCCTCAATAGATAGTATTTGGCTTCAAACCAATCGTTTGATCCACGTGGGAAGTGTTCCGTCAATTCATTCCATAAGGTTTCCGTTGCAGCATCCTGCTTGGGGTCAGGCAACTGCGTCAATGTTCGCGCCATTTGACGCCGCCAGGAAACGCTTGGTGTCGACGGCTTCAACGACTCCAAGACCTGTTTCGCTAACGGGGCCTCGTCAATTCGCCACAAGAGCTCGGCATAACTCAATTGTACTTGTTCCACCCAACGACCCCCGTCTCCCGCTGGGTTAGTTTGCACCGCCTCCCACCATCGGCGATAGAGTTCTTGGAGGCGTGCTGTGTTCGGGGCTTGCTTGATTGAAGCAGGGCCAATCGACGGCACTTCGGTCAACTTCCATTCGAGTTCCCATTGCCGTCGAAGATTCGGTACGTGACTTTCCAACAAGGCATGGAGTTGCAGCGGCGTCAATGTTCCTCGCAACAATTGTTCAATCGTCGATTGATGCAACGATTCGTCGTTTGCTAAAAAGGGATTTTGGTCCCACGTCACAGCGGCCGAATACAAAATGGGTCGCCAAGCTTCGCTGCGTCCCTGAGGTTCAGCCATCGCATGGCGTGTGCTGATGGCGAGTACGACGTTCTGCCACACCGCGTTTGTTGTTGACGCCAAGTCGCGTGTTTGCAACCAAACCGCCAATAACGCCGCCGAACTTGCGTCATTGCCTTGCTCGGAGGCAACGGTAAGACGCTGCTTTAGTTGATTTTGCCAAATTTGCACGGTGGCGTCATCGGCTTGGGGATCGAGCCTTACGAGACCAAGTTGATCGAGAATCTCTTGCTCCAAGATTGCAGCAGTCGCGGCACTCTGAGTGGTCTCTCGAGCCGCTTCGCGAAAATCATCGAATAAGCGAACGATGAGTTGCCGCCGGGCGAACGAGTAACCGTCTACTTGCGGGGAAAATGACCTTAAGTAGGCGGTCTGCGCGATGGGCTGGCCCGCCAATTCCCACAATCGAGCCTTGATTTGAGAGGCTGCGGTTTGCGGCAAGTTTGGATGAGACGCCGCCTCGCGATACCACCGAAGGCACGACTCTTGCGCTTGTCGGTCCACTTCCGCTTTTTGTTCAAACGATTGCGCCAAGTCCCATGCCACGCTTTGTCGAAGTACGCCTTCCGCTTGAGGAGTCTCCTCGTAAAACTTCACCATCAATTCTTGCGCTTGCTCAACCTCCCCCTGTGCCAGGTAGACTCGGATCAGCCAACGTTGCGCCCAGCGTTGTACCTCTCGCGGTGTTTTGTTCAAGCTCGGTGGTTCCGTGGCCGTTGTCCACAGCTGCAAGGCGTTTGTCATTTGAGCCAGTTGTTGTGGTGTGCGTTCTGTCAGTGTTTGGCGAGTCAATAACTGATGGAGTAACAACACTTGCGCCGCAGGTCCCGACTCAGGGTTGCGAATCGAGTACTTCGCCATCAATCGAGCCGCCTCATCGATCTGCCCGCGCAAAACCAACTGCTCCAACAATCGCCAATTCCATTTCGCGACTTCTTCCGTTGGTGTCGAGTCGGTCGCACCATTGGGCACGTCGGGTGAAGTCGCGGGCTTGAACCACGCCAGCATCGCCTCAACCATTGAGCTTAACGATTCGGTGTCTTCGGCCCGCAAGCCTTGCACATGACTGCTAACCAACAACCGAGCATCGTCCCAGCGTTGTCGCTTCAGCATTCCTTGCGTGTGCCACAAGATAATCCTTTGGGAGAGAACGGGGTCACTCTGTCGTTGCAACGTGGCAAAACAAGTACTGGCCACATCCGTTTGTTCCAGCGCCGCCGAACACAGCCCGAGACCCAACAAAAGATCGTTACTGCTTGAGCGATTCGGATCAAACCATTGATACCAATCCGCGGGTCGAAGGTCCGGTTCCGTCGTCCCCAGCAATCGCATAAAAATCTGCGTTGCTTGTTTTAGCCGTTCCGTGTCGAAGACCTGCCCGGTGGGTGTCAATAGCCATTCATAATAATAGCTCCAGGCCAAACTGGTCTCCGCCGCCTCTTGTAATTGTTGCAATTGCACTGCCTGCAGCGAGGGAGTTGTGGGTGCAAGGTCACCCAGCAATTGATTCAAGTTGTCGGCGGTGGCTCGCAAGCGACGTTGCGTTTCAGCCAATTGCAGTAAATGTGTTTCGGGATTCTTGTTGTGAAGTGAATCTTCAAAAGCCACGATGGCAATCTTGTTCAATTGTTGTCGCAATTCGACCAATTGCACGCAGGCGAAGGAGCGATCCTGGACATGCGCCCCTTCCCAAACTTGCGGATACTGCTTTTGCAGTTCAACCAATTCTGTTTGTTGGAGTTCTCGCTCCAGCCACAAACTGATTTCGAAACTGCAGCGCGTTTTTGTCTGGACCACTTCGGTTCCTCGCCATCGCGCCAAGACATCGTCCAACCATAAACTCGTCCGACCGGTCTCACGCAAAAAGGCACTGAAAGAGCCCAGGCGATAGTCGCCAACGTCTTGAGTCGCAACCACACGAATTGTCGGTTCGGCGGCGACTGACGTGGTGGCTGACTCTTGAACGTTCGTCACGCCATTCCAGGTGTTGCAAAGAACGCTGTTGTTGAACCAGGTCACCAACCCCAGGGAGAAATGGAACCAACCGATGGCCGAATAGATCATGGATTTTGCCCTCCCACTCAGAGCCTATCCGAAGCCGCAACGGCGCGGTCCGGAACGTAGGAGACGTTCTTGAAGCCCAATAGTCGCAGATCGTTGAGCGTCGAGATCGATAACTCGACCGGGGCGGACGCCGGCGCAACCACCATGACCCGTTGCTCGCGATCTTGCCAGTCTTGCAGCCATTCCTTCAGTTTGGCTCGGTCTGGAAATTGACGCCCGCCTACCTTGAACTCCATGCCGTTGGGGCCAACCTGCAACCGGATCACCAGCGGTTCGAGCAAACTGGTCGAGCGAGCGTTCGGGTTGGTCAGTTCGCTTTCAACTTGACGCTCAACCGGGCGAAAACTCGAATTGACCAAGAAAAAGATGAGCAACAAAAAGACGATGTCGATCATTCCAGCAGATGCCAACTGGATTTCGGGAGTGCGGCGATTGCGGTTGAACTTCATGGGGTGCCTGTTATCGCCGATTGACCGCCAATTGAATCTCGACAATCCCTAGACTCGACAAGCGTTCCATCAACTGGTTCAGCCGAGAGCTGTCCTGTTGTCGATCACAGCGAATTCGCACGATCAATTGATCCGCGGTCCGTCCGCTTTGCCGGACATCGTTCAGCACACGCTGCGTCAATTGCTCTAATGACAGGTATTCGCCTCCTACAACCAACCGTTGCTCGGCGTCAATGTTGATGACAAACGTGGATTCAACCTTCGTGCCGCCTTCGTCCACTTCGGTTAACTGCAGTTGAGCATCCAGATTTCGATTGAATTGAGAAACTGCCATAAAGAAAATGATCAGCAAGAACACGATGTCGATCATCGATGTCATGTTGAATCCTAGAGCACTGCCGGAATGTCGCGCAGCCAATCGCATTTACGAACTCGACTTTCTCCGCCCGAGAGGCAACATCATTCGTTCGATTCGCGTGCCGGCCTCAGAGACCAAGGCATCGATCCTGGTGCGAAAATAACTAAAGGCAACCATCGTGGGGATCGCCACAGCCAGTCCCAACAAAGTCGTGATCAAGGCTTGCCCAATACCACCTGCCAAGTCCTCGGGCCCAGCAACGCCTTGTTTGGCCGCGATCGTATTGAACGCGTCGATCATGCCAATCACGGTCCCCATCAGTCCCAACATCGGAGCAATGGACGCGATGACGTTGAGGATTTCCACTTTTCGGTACAGCCGTCCCGTGATGTGTTCGCCAGCTTCCTCGACGGCCGAACGGTACTCGGCAAAACCAAATTCGCTGCTGCGAAACCGTTCCAACCCAGCCAGAACAACTTGTGTTGCCATGCTGTGGTTGTCGATATCGTTGCAGATCATCATCGCCGCCCGAGTATCCCGCAGGGCCAAGGCGCTTTCCAAGGCTTGCATGACGTCTGGCGGTAATAATCGCCCGCGTCGGATGGAGATGGCGTTCTCGACAATCAAAATACAACTGATCAATGAAAGCAACAGAATCAATACGACGATCGCGATACCGAAGGGATTCCCCGTAAACATCATTTCCAACATGCTGCGTTCCTGAGCCGCAGGGCTGGATGGTTCCTTGGAGTCCGAC
>JBGSJV010000100.1:0-30520 GCA_041741535.1 Pirellulaceae bacterium | reverse complement strand
GCACTCGTGAAGCGACATGAGATTTGCGGGACGCCCGCCGATATCACGTCTGGGTCTCGGGATTCGTGTTTGTGCGATTAATGCTTGAAACGGGCTTCAATGCGGGTGGTCGGGAATTACACTGGGGCGTGGTTTGTTCCGCGATTGCACCTGCCGATCGGCTGGACGGACAAACCGATTTCGCTCGGCACTTATTTTCTTGGGACACCTGTTCATGATTCACCAACGACAAACTCGTCGTATGTATTTGATGTTCCTGAATGCTGTGTTGTTGAATGCCCTGATTCTGAGCGGGCTGGTGGGCACAACAACAGCCGACGATCGGAAGCCTTTGGATCACGATGCCTACGATCAATGGAAATCCGTGTCGGCTCGTGGATTGTCCGTCGATGGAAATTGGTTTTCCTATCAAACGACCCAGGGCTGGGATGCGACGGAAGTCCGACGGTTGTACATTCGAAGCACCAAGTCGGAAGTGGAGTACATGGTCGAACGAGGTCGCAGCGCCGCGTTTACTCGGGATGGCCGCTTTGCCGTGTTGGTGGTTGACCCTGATCCCGCTGCCCTCAAGAAAAGCGTCGCGGAGAAGACGCCCGAGGAACAACGGCCGCAACCGCAGTTGGCCATCCTGAATTTGGAGACCGGGCAAATCAAAACCACACCTAACGTTCGCTCGTTCCAGTTGCCCGAGAAGGGAACGGATTGGGTGGCTTATCTGGTCCCTATGTCGGCCGCAGCGAACGTGTCTGCCAATCGCAGCACTTTAGATCCAGTGTTGGTTCCACGCCAAAATACGGCAGGTATCACGACCTTGGTCAAGTTGTTTGCTCCCGTGCCGAAAGAAGCTCCGCCGGGCAACCCAACGTCGCCGTCCACGCCACCGGCCGGTGAGAAGTCCGAAACAAAACCCGCCAGTCCCGCGGCAACCGAACCCAGTGTGTCCGAGCGAAGTGCAGGGAGACCTACGGGCGGTTCATCCAGTGGACCTGCTCGTGGTCGTGGTCGAGGAAACGCGGGCAACGACGGTGCAAAACCAGAAAGCGGAAGCGCGAAGCAGGAACTTGTGCTGGAGCAGTTGAGTTCGGGGCGGCAGTGGCGTTTCCCGAACACGACTGAGTTTACCTTTGATAAGTTTGGCAAACACTTGTCGTGGGTGGTGGATGGCGCTGCAGAACAAGAGGGCGTGTGGATCACTCCTTTGCAAGAACCCATTCATCCTCGCCGAGTCTTGGCTCAGACGGGTAAACTTACTGGTTTGGTCTTCGATGAAACGGCAGCAAAGCTTGCCTTTACCCACCAAGCCGAAGTGGAGGAAAAAGAGAAGAAGTTACCCGCTCCGGTAAGCGTGTACCTGGTGAGACTGGCGGAGGCAGCAGAACCCGCAATCATTGCCGCCGTCGGTAGTCCGGGGATCCGCGACGGATGGACGATTCAGCCTCAAACGCCTTTGTCGTTTTCGAAGTCCGGGAATCGTTTGTTCTTTAACACCACTCCCAAGGGCAGCAACGAAAGTGATACAAAATCGACGGACGAAGCGAAGTCGCCCGGCCCGCCGGTCGCCAAATTGGATATCTGGCATTGGTCCGAGCCATTACTGCAAACTGTCCAACAAGTACAAATCAATCGACTGCGGCAAGAAAACTATCGGGCGGTTTATCATGTTGAAGCCAAACAAATTGTGCAGTTGACGGAGGCCGCCACTCCGTCGATCGTGATTGCTGCTGAAAACGATGGCAACGTCGGCGTCATGGTGACTCCGGAGCCTTACCAGGTCGAACGGACTTGGGAATCGCCGGGCTTTGCCGACGTTTGGCTGGTGGATGTCCGCACGGGAAAACGAAGCAAGGTCTTGGAGCGAGTTCAAGCCAACGTTCAACTATCGCCCAACGGACAATACCTCTATTGGTGGGACGGTCAGACGCGGCAATGGAGCGCGATGGAAACAAGGCAAAAGAAGATCTTTAACCTGAGTGCCGGTCTGCCGCACTCCATGCACGACGAAGACCATGACACTCCGAATTTACCCAGTTCCTATGGGTCGGCGGGTTGGACCGAAAAGGACAAGCATTTTCTGTTGTACGATCGATACGATCTTTGGCAGATCGATCCTACGCAAAAGCAACCTCCCGTTTGTTTGACACAGGGGATCGGACGTCAGCGGCAAATTCGTTTGCGCCGCGAGCGTCTGGATCCGGAAGAAAAGTTTGTGCCCTCGGATGGTTCGTTGTATTTCAGTGCCTTTGCCGAAACCACGAAGAGCAGCGGCTACTTTGAGTTGCAACAAGGGAACGAACCGAAGCTTGTCGAGTTGATCCTGTTGCCCGAGCGAATGGACAGTCTGCTCAAGGCCGAATCCGCCGACGTCGTCGTATTGACGCGGCAGGATTTCCGACGCTTCCCTGATCACTGGAAGACCAGTTTGAAGTTCACGGACTTCCAACGACTCACGAAAATCAATGCCCAACAAAACGATTACCGCTGGGGTTCTGCCGAGTTGATCGACTGGACCAGTAGCACGGGCCGACCATTGACAGGCTTGTTGTACAAGCCAGACAATTTTGATCCAAAGTCCAAGTATCCAATGTTGGTCTACTACTACGAACGGGACTCGGATAATCTGCACCAATATTATGCTCCCGCTGCCGGGCGTTCGGTGATCAATATTAGCTTTTATGTCAGCCGCGGATATGTCGTGTTTGTACCCGATATCGTCTACGCTTCTGGTTCGCCAGGGCAAAGCGCCATGGACTGTATTATTCCAGGCGTTGACCGAGTGGTCGCCCAAGGGTTCGTTGACGAAAAGCGAATGGGTTTGCAAGGGCACAGTTGGGGTGGCTATCAAACTGCTTATCTGGTCAGTCAAACGGATCGTTTTGCGGCCGCCGAGGCTGGTGCGCCGGTGGCGAACATGACCAGCGCCTACGGGGGAATTCGCTGGGAAAGTGGCCTCAGCCGTATGTTCCAATACGAACGGACACAAAGCCGGATCGGTCGTACACTGTGGGAAGATCGGCAAGCCTACATTGATAATTCGCCACTGTTCTTTGCCGACCGAATCAAGACGCCGTTGTTGATCCTGCACAACGATAACGACGGCGCGGTGCCCTGGTACCAAGGCATCGAGCTGTTCATGGCCCTGCGTCGATTGGGAAGACCGGCGTGGCTGTTGAATTACAATGGCGAGCCGCACGGGATTGTCAAAGAAGAAAATCGCCGCGACTTTGCGGTTCGAATGCAACAGTTCTTTGACCACTATCTTCAAGGTGCCCCGCCCGCGAAGTGGATGGAAAGTGGTGTTCCAGCGAAGGAAAAAGGTCGCGAGTTTGGTTTGGAGTTGGTACCGCCACCCGGCGAAAACTAATGGGAACGAAGCACCGTTCGAATTGGGCTCGGGATATTCTGTCGCTGTTCACGAACGCTGGGGTTGGTGCGTTGCACAGCTTACGGTGTCGGAAGGTTGGGCGGGCGCCAATTCGGATTCACCAGGAGGCCATGACGCGCCGCCTGATCCAAATGCAACTGAATTTGGGCGGCCGACAAACGACGAATCGCTGCCGTCTCCATGCATGAGAACCCTTCGACAAACATCCGCCACGTCCAGTAATAGTCGGGCAATGGTTCGGTGCCGGGGGGATTGGCACCCGAATGCTCGTCGTGAGCAACCGGTTCTAGCTCCGGTGCCCGGTCGTCGTCTGGAAACAAATTCGTTCGGTCGTCGACATCGCTCTCAATCAATTCTCTGTTTGCGGCCACATTCGAATCGATGATCCGCGAAGTTGGAAGCGCGCTCTCTTCCAAGGGCTTGTTCCCGACAAAAGTGCTGCGGGATGAAGCGGTGTGGTGGTCCGACAGAATTGGATCGGAGCTCATGGGGGCGGCAATGATGGGGTCGGAAGCTATTGAAACCGTATCGGATGAGGTCGCCACCGGTGGACTGGTGTTCGCGTTTGAATCGCTGGTGGCGTGTTGGCGTTGGGGTTCGCGGATAGGCGCTAGTTTTTGAATTTTCTTCGTTAGTCCGGGCGGTAGTTGAAGAGCGGGCGGAGCGACGCGGCCGACCATCACATCGGAGCCCAACGCCGTGATCTCGACCGTTGGTCGAAACTTGTTGAGTTCCATTTGTGTCAACAAGCCAGTCGCTAGAAGCGCGTCCAGAATGTCGGTGACTTCTTTCGCTTTCAACCATTGCAACGCAGCAAAGGTTTTGATTCTGTTCAAGCGCAGGGCCGCGAGTTTCTTGGCGTTGCTGCCGACCAACATCTGGCACAACAAGTTCTTCCCAATCCGTCCATGAGTTCGGGCGGCTCCGCTGAGGGCAACTTGAATCGTGGCAAGTTCGGCGTCATGGATCGGCGGTGGCAAGGTCGATTTGGCGGGACTGTTCTCGATCAGAACGGCCGTGCTGGCCTGTTTGGCAGATGCATTGACGTCAAATTCTCCAACGGGAGCGTGTTCCCAACTTGTCTTGCGGCAGTTATCACATTTGCCACAGCGAGATTGTTCACGATCCCCGAAGTATTGCAAAATGTCCATTTGGCGACAGCCGGTGGCGCGGCAATAGGAGAGGACTCGTTCCAAGCGATCGTATTCCGCTTTCTTTCGACGTTCCAAATCCGTGAAGTCAATTTCCAATTGGTTGAACTTCAAATCACGCCTGCGAAAATGAATCGCTCGGCCGCGGAATGGTGGAACAAAATCAAAGAACGAGAGTTTAGAAAGATCACGCAACGCTTTTGCGATCGCATCGGCCTTGAGTCCCGATCGATCGGCGAGCCAAGTCAGACTAAAGTACACTCGTTCGTGACGGCGTTCGGCAACAATCGGCTCCAGAACCGACATCACCTGGCGAGCGTTTTTGGCTTCTCGTTTCACCGCGTCGATCAGTCGAGGTTGATCCGAATCGATTCGCACGCTGGCCAAGTTTTGCTTGGTGTCCATTCGTTCCAGAACCCCGGCCTGTTCCAGCAGTTTCTGGCATGTGGCGATGCCTTCGGTGCCGATGCTGATGCCCAAGTCGTCTTTGATCTCTTGCAAGGTCAGTTCGACCGGATCGTTGGGCTGCTGCAGCAGGAATTCGTAGACCGTGCGGACAACTTCCCGCGTGGGATAGTTGTTTTCAATGAAAAACTCTTGGATGTAGCGATCTTGATGTCCAAACAGCAATAGACAGCGGCTCTCTTTTCCATCTCGCCCTGCCCTGCCAACCTCTTGATAATACGCTTCCAACGAACCCGGCAACTGATAGTGCAAGACGAAGCGCAGGTCCGGTTTATCCACGCCCATGCCAAACGCGTTTGTGGCGATAATGATGGGGATTTCGCCCGACATGAATTGTTCTTGGATCAGTCGACGTTGAGCTTGATCCAAGCCGGCGTGATAAAAGCCGGTCGGACGCTTGAAATTTTTCTGCAAGTACTCGACGATCTTTTCACAGTTCTTGCGCGTGGCGGCGTAAATAATTCCGCAACCTGGCGTCTTCTCAAGGAACTCCAACATCCGTTGATCTTTGCCGGCGCTCCCATGGGGCGTTTCGACGAACAGACTGAGGTTCGTGCGCGAGAATCCCGAAACAAACGCCGCCGGGTCGCGAAGCTCCAGGCACTTGGCAATGTCTTCACGCACCAGTTGTGTCGCCGTGGCCGTGAGTGCGATTGTTTGGGGGTTTCCCAGTTTCTTGCGGAACCGACCAAGTCGCTGATAGTCGGGACGAAAGTCATGTCCCCATTGGCTGATGCAATGGGCTTCGTCGATCGCCAGCATTTGAATTTGAATCGAGGCGACTGCGTCCAAGAAGCGTTCGTTTCGGAGTCGCTCGGGGGCGACGTAAACCAAGTCGTATTTACCGCTCTGAATTTCGCGCAAGCGTTCGAATTGCTCCGACGGCGTCAAGCTACTATTGATGAACGTGGCAGAAATCCCCTGGCGGAGCATGCTATCGACTTGATCCTTCATCAGGGCGATCAAGGGCGACACGACGAACGTTACGCCGGGCCGAGCAATCGAGGGCAATTGGTAACAAAGACTTTTGCCTCCGCCCGTAGGCATGATGCACAAGCAGTCCCGCCCCGCAAAGACCGCGTCAATCACCGCACGTTGGCCGGACCGAAATTGGGTCAAGCCAAAACGATGGAGGAAATCTTGCGGGTCAATCAGGGTGGCCGTCATTTCGTTTACTCGTGGCCTGCCGTGTTGAAAATTCGATCACCCGCATCGCCCAAGCCTGGCATGATGAAATTTCGTTGGTTGAGGCATTGATCGACCGCACAGACATAAACTTCCAAGTCCGGGCATTCCTGCTTCAGGCGATCGATTCCTTCCGGCGCGGAAATGATTGAGAGCAATTTGACTTGGGAAACGCCCCACCGCTTCAGGGTGTGATAGGCCAACACCGCAGAGCCGCCCGTCGCTAACATCGGGTCCAGGACCATGGCGACATCGACCGGCCGTCCTGGGGGCAATTTGCTGTAATACTCGACGGGGCGCGACGTGGTTTCGTCACGGTAAAGTCCCAAATGCCAAACTTCGGCGGTTGGCAAGAGACTGAGTACGGGATCAATCATCCCCAGGCCCGCCCGCAGGATCGGCACCAAGCCAATGGATTGACTCAGTTCGCTGCCGTCATAAGTGGTTAGCGGCGTTTGCACTTGGCGCTCTCGAAGTTCCAGGAATTCCGTGGCTCGAAATACTAGCAAATTGGTCAAGCGACCCACAATCGAGCGGAACTGTTCGGGCGACGTGTGGCGATCTCGTAAGTGCGTTAGATGG
Source organism: Pirellulaceae bacterium (assembly GCA_041741535.1). Taxonomy (GTDB): domain Bacteria; phylum Planctomycetota; class Planctomycetia; order Pirellulales; family Pirellulaceae; genus M30B19. The sequence continues at coordinate 23,755 of JBGSJV010000100.1, read as the reverse complement.
TGACGGACGACGGGGTGTTCGATGATTTGTAGTTTCATGATTCGCTCGTAGGGCGGAATTTTCTTGGCAAACGAATTAGCCGATGGTAGTGGTTCGCTCCGCGAACCCACATTGGATCGCAGAAATGGGAGGATCGCGGAGCGATCCACTACAATCCTGAGGATCGCGGAGCGATCCACTACAGTCAGTTGGATCGCGGAGCGATCCACTGCAATCGGGAGGATTGCGGAGCGATCCACGACATTTGTTCCCCCGCATTTTAGCAAAGGTCGTTGATCGTTAGAATCCGATGCTCGGATCGCCGCTGGGCTTGGCTACCACTGCGGAATTGAACAGACCAATGTCAGGATTGTGTCGACGAATCATGCCTCAACTTTTCCCTCAATGTCCCGTTGAAAAAGTGATCTCAGGTGGACAGACCGGCGTGGACCGTGCGGCTTTGGCGGTCGCGGTCTATCTGGAGATTGTCCATGGCGGTTGGTGCCCTTTGGGGCGACGCGCGGAAGACGGGACGATTCCAGAGTTTTACAATTTGCAGGAAACGGATTCGCCGAACTACGCCGTGCGCACGTTGCAAAATATCTTGGAAAGTGACGGGACGCTGGTCTTGACCCGGGGGATGATTTCTGGCGGGACGGCGTTGACCATCAATCTTGCCAATCGAAATCGACGTCCCTTGTTGGTGCTAAATTTGGCCGAGGAACATGATTACGCAGCCCTGAGGCAGTGGTTGATGCAACACCAAATCAGGATTCTAAATGTGGCGGGCCCCCGCGAAAGTTCGGAACCCAACATTACGGCCGAAGCCGAACAATTCTTGATCAATGGCTTGTCGGACTTTGAGTTGACCACGTAGAACGTCTTCTCAAAGCTGTCTGACCGTTTGGAACCCAAGTCAATGTCGTCAAGCTCTTCTGACTTCGCCGAGGATACAACGCCCCCTTTGGCGATTGACGCTCACTCCGACGGCGGTTGATTGACGGGTTGGGCATACGCCAGAGCCGCCGCCAGACATTCCGCAGCCAAAACAACGAACCGTTGCAAAACGATCAATAACAAGACGGCAGGGAATTTGGGGCGGAGGATTGGAAACAGCACGATCTCGCGCACGCCCAGACCTCCAGGCACAAATGACAGAAACCCAATGACGGTCGACAAAGTAACCCCGGCCGTGGTTCGAGGAAGCTCGGCCAGGCTACTGTCTTGCTCGGGCAGGAGCATGGTAAGCGAAAGCAGCCCACCGCCCAACAATAGCCAACCCCCGACAAAGGCCAAGCTGCCGCCGGCGAATAGATCCCAAGTCCAACGCGCTGCCAACCATTCTCGCTCGGTTCGTGATTTGAGCAGCGGCAGTCGCACGATCCAAACTCGCAGGACCGGCGGCAACATTACAAACAGGATGCCACCACCAAATGCTGCACCCAAGCCCAGCACCCATTGTTGTTCGGTCAACAGCGATGCCCCGCACACGGTTCCAACGCTGCTGCCCACCGCAATAAACATGAGTGTCTCCACGACCGCTGCGGCGGAGACGATGAGCCACGGTTGGAACGAGTTGGAATTGGCACCGGTCGTGGCCCGCGGCACGGTCGCCGCAATCGACGCACGAATTGCCACCACCATGACCTTGCCGGGAATATACTTCCCAAGTTGACTGAGATAAAAAGCGCGAAAACTATGTTGCTTCGAGATGGGTAAACCGAACCGATGCAACAGTGTGTGCCAAAACAACCAGCCCGGGACCGTGCCCAGGAAAGATAATCCCACGGCAGGCCAGAGCCAGGCCCAGCGCAGCTTATTCCAAGCTACGTCCTGTTGTTGCAAATCTCGCCAACCTTGCCAAATCGTCCAGCCTACAGCGATGACGACCAACAAGATGGTTGCATATTGAATCCAACGCCAAACAAGTGCTCGGTTCAATCGACGATCCCACGTTGTTGGTTCAAGAAGCGTTGAAGTCGGGCTTCCAACGAGCGTAACTCCACGCGCATGGCTTCCAGCTCCTTCGCAACTTCCTCTCGATCGGCAAAGTCACGTGTTTGCTCCAAGACGGCGCAGATGGCTGCCAACTCCGACGCGTGCAACGCAAGGGCGCTGCCCTTGAGCGAATGCGCGGCATGGGAAAGTTGTTCCCAGTCGCCTCGTTCCCAAGCCGCACTCATGATCAACAGCAGTTCAGCCGACTCCTCGAGAAATGCGTCCGCCATGATCCGTAGCAGATCGGTGTCGTGATCGATGGCATCCAAGGCTTCCGCAAGTTCGCTATCGACCTCGTTCTCCAGGGACACGTCACCTTCGGCTTCATCCGTCGAATAATCGATGCAGTTGGCAATCTTGTCTTCTAGTTCCGCGATGCGGATCGGCTTCGACAAATAATCGTCCATGCCTGCATCCAAACATCGTTGCCGGTCGCCCGACATGGCATGAGCGGTCATCGCCACAATGGGAACATGCCGCGCGACGGATTGCTCGTTAACGCGAATGGCCCGGGTGGCATCCAATCCATCGAGTCCGGGCATTTGCACGTCCATCAGCACCAAATCAAATGAATCCTGTTGGCACGCCACCACGGCTGCTCGTCCCGATTCAACGACGACCACCCGATGCCCCATTCGTTCAAGCAGCCCCACAGCTAAGCGTTGATTGACGCGGTTGTCCTCGGCCAGCAGAATTCGCAAGCTGCGATTCTTGAGTGCCGCGCGACGACGGGTGGCCGCTGCAGCTCGGGGAGTGTTTGCATCGGACGGCGTTTGTGGGCTTGAACTCGCGGTCGGAGAGTCCTCGGGCAGGGCGACGTCCATTTCGAAATGGAAGCAACTGCCCGAGCCAAAATTGCTTTCCACCCAAATTCGCCCTTGCATCAGGGCAATGAGTTTCGAGGTGATGGCCAATCCCAGGCCTGTGCCGCCATACTGCCGCGTCGTCGAGGCATCGACTTGCTCGAATTCGTGAAAGATGGAATCCAGTTTGTCAGCGGGGATGCCAATCCCCGTATCACGCACGGTTCCATGCAAACGGGCATGCGCCCCGGAGCGAGCGAGTAATGCAAACGTGACAACGATTTCACCGCTTGTCGTGAACTTGATGGCATTGCCCACCAAATTGATCAAGACTTGACGAATTCGCCCAAGATCCGCGATCACCATTGACGGAACATCGGGGGCTACTTCCAATCGAATCTCAAGGCTCTTCGCCTGGGCTCGCATTTGGAGTGGCCTTAATGTGTCATTCAAACTATTCCGAAACTCAAATTCTGTCGGGTCCAAGGTAAACTTGCCGGCTTCAATTTTTGAGAAGTCCAAAATGTCGTTGATGATCGTCAGCAGCGCCTCGCCCGATTCGTGGACCATCCGCAAGTAGTCGCGTTGGGCTGGGGCCAACGGCGTGTCGAGGACCAATTCGGTCATGCCCAAGATCGCATTCATGGGCGTGCGAATTTCGTGGCTCATGTTCGCCAAAAATTCGCTCTTGGCCCGATTGGCTTTGTCGGCGGCCTCTTTGGCTTCCAGCAGTTCTTGGGCCGAGCGCTTTTGTTGCGTGATGTCGCGAGTGATGCCAAACGTGCCGATGATGCAACCGTCGTTATCGCGCAGCGGAAGTTTGGTTGTCGAGCACCAGGTATCGGGTCGATCCGGCCAAGTTTCGTGTTCGACGAGGTCGACCATCGGCCGACCTGTGCTCATGATCTTTTGTTCGTCTGCTCGGGCTTGGTCCGCGTGCTTAGCTTGGAAAAAATCCGCGTCGGATTTTCCAATGACTTGTTCAGGGGCCGTCAAACCGAACTTTTCGACCAACCCTGAGCTGACGCGCAAGAAGCGACTTTCGAGATCCTTGAAGTAGATGCTATCGGGCACGTTATCCAAAAGGGTGTGCAGGAAATATCGTTCTCGGTCCAGGGCTTGGACGGCCCGTTGTCGATCGGTGACGTCCCAAAACAATATTTGAATCCCAATGATGCGTTGTTCCGGGCCAATGATTGGGCATTTGAAAACCTCGACGTAAAGTTCTTCATCGGTCGCCGAGCGATGTTGTTCGATTTGATGGATAGATTGTCGCGATTCGATGACCCGTTTGTCGTCTTCACGATACCTTTCCGCCAATTCCCAGGGAAACAGGTCGTAGTCCGTCAAGCCGATCAAGTCAAATAGCTCGCGTTGCATCAACCGGCAGAAGCGTTGATTGCACTCTTCGATGCGGCCTTGAAGATCTTTTCGCACATAGTTGAGGGGCAGGCTCTCGATCAATGTCTCGTGCACGGTGGCCACATGGAGCAACGATTCTCGGGTCGCGCGTTCGCGCGCCGTTTCATCGGTTGCCGCAAAGTCCAGCGAATGGAGATCGTCGGCGGTAGGGTTTGTATCGCCCACTGTCATGTCGGTGACCTATTGCTTTAGCACAGGGCCGTGGATTCGGGGAAACCAAACATCAAGTTGAAATTCTGTACCGCGGCGCCGGAGGCGCCTTTGACGAGATTGTCGATACAACTGACCAATACGACACGGCCTCGGGCGCGATTGACGGAAATCGCGCAGCGATTGGTGCCCACCACTTCGCTGGTCTTCGGAATGTGTTTGACAATGTCGACGAAGGGTTCGTTCGCATAGAACTCGGTTAGGCATTCGACCCAATCTTCGGGCGAAGTTCCGGGGTTCGGTTCGGCGTAAATCGTCGAAAGAATGCCACGGCTCATTGGTACCAAGTGCGGCGTGAACAAAATTTGAGTCGCCCGAGTGGTCGCCCGAGTAATGATCTGTTCCATTTCGGGCATGTGACGATGTTTGCCAATCTTGTATGCGGACATCGACTCGTTGACCTCACAATACGAGTACGCTTCATCCGCTTGACGACCGGCGCCCGACACGCCGGACTTGCTATCAACGATAATGCCTTCCGGATTGATCAAATCGGCCATGATCAATGGCGTGAGTGCCAAGATCGCGGTGGTGGGATAACAACCGGGGTTGGCGACCAAATTCGCCGTCCGGATTTCATCGCGGAACAATTCCGGCAGACCGTAAACGGTTTTGCCAACCAAGCTGGGTACGGGGTGTTTGACCTGGTACCAGTGTTCGTAGGTTTCCAGATCGTTGAGGCGAAAGTCCGCGCTAAAGTCGATCACGCGGACCCCGTGTTGGAGCAATTCGCCGACGGCTTCGGCGCTTGCGGTATGGGGCAAACAAGAAAAGACGCAGTCGCATTGTTCGGCCAACTGTTGATTGTTGGCTTGGCTTAAGGGAAGATCCAATTGGCCGCGGAGCCACGGATGTATTTGCGAAATTGGCTCGCCGAGGTCCTTGCGCGACACGACCGTCGTCACTTGAACGTGTGGATGTCGGACTAAAAACCGCAATAGTTCGCCGGCGGTGTAGCCCCGACCTCCCAATACGCCAACTCGTACCATGTGATACTCGAACTTTCTATTTCTCAGTTGAATCGGAACTTGTGAAACTTTGTGATTTCAAGAGAACTTCTTCTTGCCCATCGACGACTTGGACCAAGCCAAACGCGAGCCCTTTTTCCAAAAGTGCGTCGTTGTTCTGCACGACAAATTCCAGTGCCTTTTTGTACCGGTCCATGTCCTTCATCAATGCGTCCAGACGATTGAGTTCCGCTTGTTTGAGATCTCCCTCGCCTGGTTTGGCCCGGGTGCCCTTCAATTGGTCGTATTGCAGTTTCAAGGCTTGCTTGAACTGTTCGGCCTCGGTTGCGGCGTCCGCCCCGCTGTCCTTTTTCAAGGGTCGCAGCCCGTTCGGGGTCAGCAACTGCAAGCGGCCTTCCAAGCGAGTTCGATTTCCGGACTCGGCAGTGACCATCAACACGATCGAGCCGGTGTCCAATAGTTCGTCCATGAAGTAGACCTCTTCCTTGGCGCGAACTCGGAAGGCCTTCCACAGGGGATGTTCGCGGTCGAGTTTCTTCAGCGGCTTGCCCGCAAGTTGAAATCGCCATTCGCTCCCCTCGCGGGCAAAACCAGGCGTCTCTTTGAACCACCCCTTGGAAGTTGCGGACTTTGGGTCAAACGTTAGATCGGGAATCGGTGCATTCGCCGCGTCCGTTGCCGCCATCTTGCCGTTGTCGGTCGCGTTCGTGGGATCGGGATTCTCGTCAGTCGGCGGGTTTGCCGTCACGTCGCTCTGGTTGCCAGAATTTGCGGCAACGGGTGTCGCGGCGGGGTTGCTGGCAGGACCTATCGTTGGACGGCGCCCTTTGCCCATCGCCAGCCAATGCGAGACGTCGCGATCACCAAAATAGAACTCCAGGCGGAGATCTTCCGCGTTATTCCATTCCGCTTCGGCGACCGGTGGCAGAACAACTTGCAGGTCGCCATCCATGGTTGTTTGGATCCAGGCCAATGGCTTGGGTTCGCCCGCGTTGTTCCGTTGCAACTCCCATTGTTGAACGACAGTCGCATCATCGGTGACTTTCACGACGAGGCGAAAGTTGGAACCGATGTTGGCCTCACTGGAGTTTATCTCCAGCAAGGTGCGTTTGGCCGTGATGCGATTGAGTTGCCCAAGTTGGACCGTTTGAGTGGTCCCAGTCGTAGAATTTCCTCTCAGTACCTCGCGCCAGGCCCCGACCACATCCAATTCGGACGACACATGTGTGTAGGCGATAAAGCCGTCCTCGGCCGGTCGTGTTGTTGGCCCGCTTTCCGTTGCTGCAGCCAAATCCGCTTCCGACGAAGTTGTCGCATCTTTTTCCGGCAACGGCGTCGGGAGGGCGATGTTCGTTTGCGGCAGAACGACCGAGTTCGTGGAATCGTCTTCGACAGGCGGGGGAACCAAGTCGGTTAACAGTTCGTCGTCGCCTGCGGGGTCCGTGGCTTTCGTCGAGTTCCCCGCGTCCGTTTTTGCGATCGGGGAAGTCACGTCCGTTCCGATCGTTGATCGAACGGGCAGATCGTTGGACTTGTTCCCTTGGACCAAACTTGGCGATTTGGATTCGCGATTTGCCTTGGAGGGAAGGTCCACATCGATTAATTCGGTATTCGGCAGTTCGGCGTCCGGCAAATCCGCGTCGGGTAATTCGGATTGGTTCGCGGGTTGATTGGCCAGATCTGGCACGGTCTCGCTGGCGGGTTGCAATAAGTACATGGCCAACACAACCAAGAGGCAGATTGGCAATGGAGTAATGATCGCAATGGCCATCACCATTCGACGTCGCTTTTCGACTTCTCGTTTGGCCGCTTGTTTGTTCGCGAGCGAGCCCGGTTTGGGCGTCGGCTTTTGGTTTTGTGGAGCCGAACTTTCGGCGGTCTTTGATCGGTCGGCGGCATCGGATTTTGCCGCCACAACAATATTAGGGAAAGCTGCGAGCGGGTCATCATCCGAGCGAACCTCGATCGTGACTTCGGCCAGTTCGATCGTTGGCTCTTGATACGCAGGTGCTGCCGTCGGCGCAAGGGGCTCCGAGATGTTGCCCCACGGGTTCGTATTTTGATCGGAAGTTGATGAACCAATGTGCCAACGGGTCGTTTCCGTTTTTGGTTCGAACCATCGTGTGTACCACAGCGAAAAGTCCGTGTCGGTTCCTTGGTGGATCGCTGCAAGTTCCGCGGCGGATGCTTGAAAACGCTGAGCCAATTCATCGGACCGATCGATCGCTTTTGCCGAAGCCAATTGTCCTCCAACGAAGTTCAACCAAGCCGCGCATTCCAGCCAATCGTGAGCTTGTTCGGTTGCAGCCGTCGAAGGCATGTGGGTCCTGAGAAACCCAGCCCGCTGAGCGCGGAAGGAAACAATGACGCCTTCCTCCCGTGCATCGAGCCCGTTCGGAATAACCTCGTCGTTGATCCACGGACTACAAACCAAATCGTCCAACTGCAAGGCTTGTTGTTCTCGATCAAAGTGGACATTCACGGGATCCAACGAGCCGACGTCAAAACCCGCGAGATGAACGCGGCGCAAGGTCGCGACCAATTGCTTGGCGAGCAATTCCCAATCGAGATTAGCTTGGGGAGAACCCCAGATCTGGCTAAGACGTTCGCTGCGGGCGACGGGCAGTACCATCGCATAACGCGAGCCATAGGTTTCGAGGTCCACGATCCTTGTCACATGGGGATCGTCCACTTGAGCGATGCGTCGAGCCCGCTCCACAACGGTGGTCGCCAATGAGTTATGGTTGGCGTCCGGCAGCAGGATGACCCGCCATTCTTTTTCCAGTTTGACGTGAACGGCTTCGTAGGCTTCCCAATTTAACGGGTGGAGAATCGAACGCTGAACCAGCAAGCTGCCGACCAGGACTGGGGTTGCGGGCTGTTCCGACGTGAGCAAATTCAAGTGCGTGGACGTCAATCGCGAATCTTGCTGAATGGCTTGGCACAATTGCAGCCAAGTTGCCCCTTGAGCCGACGCAACATCGTGCCATTTGCTGATTTGCGCTGGATCAATGAACCCCAGGCCTTTGAGGTTCTTCCAAAACGTTTCGGTTACTTTTTCGATCATCGACCCACCTGAACAATCCAATCCCCTGGCCGTCCGAGATTATCACCCATTCTCGTGACGTTCGCAATGATTGGTGAGCAGAAGACTTTTGCTGTTTAGCGGTAGCGAGCCATACACCACAGAGCGCGAAAACCATCGCGCAGGCCAATTTTTTTCCCCTCGGCGTAGGTCCGCCGATCGTAGGTGATCGGACATTCGGCAAAGCAGACACCGGGCGACTTGGCCAGTCGGGCGGTTAACTCGATTTCGATTCCAAATCGATTTTCTCGCAATTGCGGGGCAATTCTCTCCAATCGGTTCGTTTCGATCAATTTATAGCAGGTCTCGACGTCGGTCAAACGTAGGCCGAAACTCAGATTGGCGAGCGTGGTGATGAGTCGATTTCCTTGGCGATGCCAAAGGGGTGATGAGCCTGGTTCGTTAAGGAGAAATCGACTCCCATAAATAACGTTGGCTTGCTGAATGTAAGCTTCTGTTAACAATCGCATGAGGTCATTGGGGTCGTATTCGGAATCGGCATCTTGCACGCCCGTCCAGGCTTGTGTGATTTGCTGGAATCCCGACCGCAGCGCCGCGCCTTTTCCCTGGTTGGTTTGGTGGGTTAGAATTTGCAGCCCACCCGCGAGGCGCGAGGTCCAGAACGACTCGTGGAGCGAGCTTTTTAGGTCTGCGAGACATTCGCCGGTGTGATCGCGACTGGCATCATTCACGACAATGATTTGAGCCACGGCCGGAACACTGGCCAAACGTTGCAGCACCGAAATAATCGTGGCTTCCTCGTTGAATACCGGCACGACGACTGAAATGAACTGAGCGCTGGTCAATTCGAATAGGCCGACCTGCCGCGGAGTCGGAAAATGTTCGATGGGGATTTCGCAGGCGACAGCACCAATGTCGCGCCAGCTTTCCCAAGAGGAGGATTCGAGGCGTTTGATAGCGGAATTGTATTCGGCCGTGGTTACGGCGTCTCGCCCATCGATCTTTTGCAAGTACCATTGTCGCGCGGCGTGCCATTGAGCAGGCGTTAGCGTCGATTGGGGGCGGTCGATTCGAGCAGTCAAGTTCAGGCTTCCGCAGGTGACAATCCGAGTACTTCTTCTGTCAGCAACCTCATGCTGCCAATCGTGCGGCGGCCATTGATCGATAACCACGATACCGTTCAATAAGTAGCAGGCACACACCGTGTGCCGTCCGCAGATCCTCAAAAAACGAGTGCCTTTTGATGGTCGCGGCAGATGGAATGTGCCTACTACCGTCCTTCGTTGAACGGCATTGTCGATAACCGCGATCAACCACGCCGAGCGAATCGCCACATCAGTGCTACCAATGGCAACAAGGTTTTACCGTGCGACGTCACGGCCTGCAAGCATTGACATCGAGGAGCATCCCCTGGTTGAGAAGTTCCCGATTTTTCGTGGAGGCTCGCGCGGTCATTCGACCGATCATCAAAGATGGACCTGGAGTAGCGACGTGTGAGACAAACAAACCAGGCGCAAGAAATCAGTTGTGACCCTTGCTTGACAAAGACTGTCGAGCGCAGAGAATACGTCGCAGTTGTGAGAGCTTTCGCAACGCAAACGAACGCAGGAGGTTGTTCGGCGGTGGTTCCGGTCGTGTCAAAGAGTGGCAATACGTGGGTTGATTGGACTCGATTCTCGTATCCTTTGGAATTGCTGTGCGAGAGCGTGGACGTAGGAGTTAGTCTTTCGGTAACGAGGAGCATGATGCTCCCGCTCTTTTTCTAGAGGTTATGGCGGGAGCTTCTCAAATTGGTTAAGCGCGATCGGGTTCAATAAGCGACATTTCTTTTTTCCAACTCAGCAAAATTGATGAGTCAGCTTGAATACGAGTTGGTCGAACGCGGGTCGGCACATCAAGCGCTAATCGCGTTTGGTGCCAATTTGGGCGACCGAGAATCGAATTGGCACGAAGTTCTCAACCTTTTGCCCTCTCGTGGCATTCACGTACTTCGAAGCAGTCGCCTATTTGAAACGGCACCGGTGGGCGGGCCGATTGGCCAGGCGACTTTTCTTAACGCCGCCTTGACGGTGCAAACGGCTTTGACATCCAACCAAGTGGTGTCTGAATTGTTGGCGGTGGAACGCGAAATTGGTCGGGTCCGCGAAACTCGCTGGGGTCCGCGATTGGTTGATCTCGATTTGATGCTCTACGAACAAGAAATCCAAGATGCAACCGCTTGTTTGGTACCACACCCTAGAATGTCGTTTCGTCGCTTCATGTTGGAGCCGGGTTGCGAGGTCGCTGCCGATTGGATTCACCCGATTGCTTTATGTTCTTTGGGGGACCTGCTCCATCAATTGGACCGCATCAAACGGCGAGCCAAGCTGGTCTTCGACGTCGGCGTTGTCGAGAAGAATGGTCTGGCAGTGGCAACCCTAAGGCGGATTCTTGCGGATGCGGGATGGACTCTCCACGATAAAACGCCGGAAACGCACGCCGCGTCGATTGAACCGGTGTGGACCATTATTGTCTCGAACCAGCGACATCCCGATGTCGGTGCGGTACACGGCCCGTATTTGATGCTTGCCGCGTCCGACCCCGCGTCTTGGGAGACGGAGATTCGGGCGGCCATCCAAGCAATGACCCGGTAAACCCAGCGTTGGGCTGGGGCGGTGAATCCCGCGCGATCAAGTTCTGTAACGCGGAAAGATATTTCCCGATAATCCGTCAATGCATCGGCACAAAAAACAGCGAAAACGTCGACACCCCCGGTTGTTTGCTGGTGGTTGGCCGCAACGGGTCTTCTGCCTACGACAAGCTGTCCAGCAGCCTTGACTGCGACGAAACGGACCGTCAAGTCGCGGGACAACTGGTTTTGATCCTCCGCACGCGCCATAATGTTCGATGTGTTCCCAATTGAACAAACCCCTGCCCCCGCCGAATGCCCATGCCGAACCTAAGACTTGCTCTTCAAGTTGTTTTTGGAATCGTTTGGTTGATGTTCGTGAATCGAACGTTGGCTCAAGAGTCAGCGGAGATTCGGCAGGTCGATTTTGATTCGCAAATTCGACCCTTGCTTTCCGATCGTTGCTACACGTGCCATGGTCCCGATGAAGCCACCTTGGAGGCGGATCTGCGTCTGGATTTGGGGATAGGATTGCACGAACGAGCAGCTGCCTCCAGCGGACGCTTGATCTTGAGCCCCGGAGAGCCATCGGCCAGTGAGTTGTTCTTGCGTGTTATTGCGACCGACGGAGAACAGATGCCTCCGCCCGAAAGTGGTCTGCAACTTTCTGCTGATGAAATCGCGTTGATCAAACGATGGATCGAAGAAGGCGCCACATGGGATCGGCATTGGTCGTTCGAACCGATTCCGGCGGACGTTCCCCTGCCTGATGTCGCTGACACCAACGCGTGGATTCAAAATCCAATCGATTCATTCATCCTGCACGCGATGCAGCAACAGGGACTGCAACCGACAATCGCCGCGTCCGACCACCAACTCCTGCGACGGATGTATTTGGACTTGATTGGCGTGCCACCGACGATGGACGAAGTCGCCAAATGGTCCAATGTGCCAAAACCGGAGCGTTGGTCCAACGTCGTCGATCATTTGCTGGCTCGGCCCGAATACGGCCAACGCATGGCGAGTGATTGGCTGGACGTGGCGCGATACAGCGACACCTACGGTTACCAAGTGGATCGAGAACGGTTCGTGTGGCCATGGCGAGATTGGGTGGTGCGCGCGTTCAACTACAACATGCCATTCGATCGATTTGGCACGCTACAATTGGCCGGCGACCTACAGCCCAACGCTTCGTTTAACGAAATATTGCCGACAACCTTCGGTCGCTTGCACCCGCAAGAAGTTGAAGGCGGAAGTGTCGAAGAAGAATTTCGGATGAAGTATATCTCGGACCGAACCGAGACCTACGGGATGGCGTTCTTGGGATTGACCTTCGAGTGTAGTCGGTGCCACAACCACAAGTACGATCCGATTTCGCAAACCGATTACTATCGACTGACCGCGTTTTTCGACAACATCGACGAGGCGGGACTCTATTCGTATTTTACAGATTCGGTGCCAACGCCAACCGCGGTGCTCCCCAACGAAGATTTGGATTCGAAAACCGCCGAACTTCGCGAGCAGATTGTCGCGCAGGAAAAAGGCCTTCGCGAGCAATTGCAGGAAATTCAACAGAGCCGGCCCTGGTTGCAGCGGGAAGATTCTTCGGCGGACGCCTCGCCTACTAGCCCTCCGCAAGCAGTAGAGCCCACCGTCTTGGATGGACAGATCGCCCATCTCACCTATGGGCCGGAAGCCAAGCTCCCCGAGACTTCCGAGAATCGATTGGTACCTTTCCAACCGGCGGCATCCATCGTGGATCGACAAGCGGTCGAATTATCCGGCGACGAAGCGATCAAATTGGACGTCGGCAATTTTCGACGTTGGCAACCGTTCTCCTTTAGTCTTTGGATGTGGGTTCCGAAACCCATGGCGCGAGCGGTCGTTTTGCATCGCTCGCAAGCCTGGACCGATGCGGGCAGTCGTGGTTACGAGCTGCTAATCGAAAACGAGCGACTCAAGTTTTCCTTGATTCACTTTTGGCCCGGCAACGCCATCAGTATCCGAGCCATCAGTCCAGCGCCGATCGAACAATGGATGCACGTGACCGTCACTTATGATGGAAGTAGCCGAGCGGACGGATTGGCGATTTTCATGGACGGGAAACGCATCGAAACGGAAACCGTTCGAGATAAATTGACCAAACAGATTACGGGTGGCGGCGGCGATCATATCTCGCTCGGGGAACGATTTCGCGATCAAGGATTTACTGGGGGACGCGTGGCTGAAGTGCGCGTTTTCTCGCGACAATTGTCGGCTCTTACGATCCGATCCCTAGCCGAACCCAATTTTGTTCCCGAACAACTCGCGGAAAAGCGAAATGCCGCTTGGGCGACGGACTCCGTGGTATCGATGGACGAAATCGCAGAGGATTGGGCGCTCCACTTTTCTGCCGATTACCAACCGGAACTTAAGAAGTTAGAACAATCGCGCGAGCAGTTGGGCAATCTGCAAGACCAGCGGCAAGAGATCATGGTCATGCAAGAGTTACCGACGCGGAAGCCTTCGTTTTTTCGCGAACGCGGCAACTATGATGCTCCGACGGTAGAAGTTTCACCAGGTGTGCCGGATTCAATTTTTCCCCTGCCAGCGGACTTCCCGAACAACCGTGCTGGGCTCGCGCGCTGGACGTTTGATCGGCGCAATCCGTTGACGGCCCGGGTCGCCGTGAATCGATGGTGGCAAATGTTGTTTGGCGAAGGTTTGGTCCGCACGCCGGAAGATTTTGGCAATCAAGGACAACGACCGACACATTCTGCTTTGCTAGACTACTTGGCGGATCAACTAATCGATTCCGGGTGGGACGTGAAACGGACCTTGCGACTAATGCTTCTCTCAGCCACGTATCAACAATCGGTGGTTGCAGACGTGCAGACATTGGAAGCCGATCCGGAAAATCGTTGGTGGACTCGGGCGAGTTCCCATCGTTGGCCCGCCGAAACGCTACGCGATCAAGCCCTGGCCGTGGCTGGCCTGCTGGATGGGAAAATGGATGGAGCCCCAGTCAAACCGTACGATCTGGCGGAAGCATTTGCGCCGTTGCCAACCGACGGCGGTCCGTTGGTTTATCGCCGCAGCTTATACACGTACTGGAAGCGAATGTCGCCCTCACCGGTCATGATTGCCTTGGATGCAGTCAAGCGAGACGTTTGCCAAGTCAAACGCGAGCGTACGACAACACCCGCCCAATCGTTGGTGTTCTTGAACTCGCCACAATTCGTCGAGGCCTCACGGGCTCTGGCCGCGCGGTGCTGGCAAAATCAGCCAACGGACGTTCAACAGGCACTGACCATCATGGTCCAAGAGATGTTGTCGCGCGATCCGAGTCCTCGAGAATTGGAAACACTCACGCAGTTGTACCAAGAGCAACGGCAGCGGTTCGAACAATCGCCCGATCGTTTGCAGGCCTACTTGAACATTGGTCACTATCGCATCCCCTCCGAGTTGCCTCCGGCGCCGGTCGGAGCTTTGGCGGTGGTTGCCAACACGCTGATGGGCTTGGATCAGTGGACCACAAGAAGATAATGTGATCACCCATTATTCAGGAATTCGATAATGCTGCGCAGAAATTTCCTGGCCAATTTTGGCTACGGTTTGGGAGCCATGGGACTGTCGGAATGTTTGGGAGCGGTCGGCTCTGGGGCATTTCAAGACTCTACCTCCGTGCAGGAAACCACCGGCAATCCGAAGACTCCTGGCGTGTTGACATCTTTGCACCACGTGGCGAAAGCCAAGCGAGTGATCTTTTTATTCCAATCAGGAGCGCCCTCGCAATTGGAACTGTTTGATCACAAGCCTCTGCTCAAAGAACGACAAGGCGAGCAACTGCCCGATTCCGTCCGTGGCCAGCAACGCTTGACGGGGATGAGCGGAAATCAAAGTAGTTTACCGTTGGTTGGTTCGGCGTTTGATTTTGCCCAACACGGCCAAAGTGGGACGTGGATGAGCAACCTGTTGCCACATACAGCCGCGATGGCGGACGATCTCTGCGTCGTTCGTTCGATGTATACGGAATCGATCAATCATGGGCCTGGTGTCACGTTCTTTCAAACGGGCAGCCAACTTCCGGGACGTCCGAGTATGGGGGCCTGGTTGGACTACGGCTTGGGTAGTGAGAACGCCAACTTGCCGTCTTACGTCGTGATGGTAACCAAGAACAAAGGCGGGCAACCTTTATCGGCGCGGTTGTGGGGCAGCGGATTTTTGCCGGCTCGGCATGATGGCGTGTTGTTTCGCAGCGGCGCCGACCCGTTGTTGTATCTGAACCTACCCGCGGGCATCGATGTCACCAGTCGCCGCGCTATGTTGGATGCGCTTGGTGCACTGCAAACCGAAGAAGCCGAGCAAACTGGCTGGCACGATCTCGAGTCTCGCATCGAGCAACACGAGTTGGCGTTTCGGATGCAAAGTTCGATTCCGGAAGTGACCGATTTCTCAAGCGAACCCCAACACGTCTTGGACTTGTATGGCCCCAGTGTCACGGACAAGGGCAGTTACGCGGCCAACTGTCTGCTGGCGCGGCGACTGGCCCAACGCGGCGTGAAGTTCATCCAACTGTTCCATCAGGATTGGGATCATCATGGCGGATTGCCCGGTGGGATTCGAGGCTTGTGCCAAGAGACGGACCAACCCAGTGCCGCGTTGCTGCAGGATCTCAAGCAACATGGCATGCTGGACGACACACTGGTGGTCTGGGGCGGCGAATTTGGGCGAACGAATTATTGCCAAGGAAAGTTGGCGGGCAACGACTATGGTCGTGACCATCATCCTCGTTGTTTTTCCATCTGGATGGCGGGCGGTGGGATTCGCGGGGGAACAACCTACGGTGAAACCGACGAGTACGGCTACAACATTGTGCAAAATCCAATGCACATTCACGACTTGCACGCGACGATGTTGCATTTGTTGGGCATCGAACACACTCGGTTGACGTACAAGTATCAAGGTCGGTACTTCCGTCTGACGGATGTGCACGGTCGTTTGATTCGCGACATTATTGCTTGATTGGAAACCGATGGCGTGAGTTTGGAACCCGTTTTTTCTACTCGGCAGATCACCAAGGACTACCACATGGGAGATGTGGTGGTGCGTGCCTTGAAAGGCGTGGACGTTGCGTTGTATCCAGGCGAATTCGTGGTCCTGCTCGGTCCGTCGGGCAGCGGAAAGTCGACTTTGTTGAATATTTTGGGTGGGTTGGATCAACCGACGTCGGGACAAGTTTTCTATCGGGACCAGGAGCTGACCACCTGGAATCAGCGGCAATTGACTCAGTTTCGTCGGGAACACGTGGGTTTCATTTTCCAGTTCTACAATCTTGTCCCGAGTCTTACGGCCTACGAAAACGTGGCTTTGGTAACCGAGTTGGCGTCGCGGTCGATGTCGCCGTTAGAAGCTTTGAAAATGGTGGCCTTGGAGCCACGTCGCGATCATTTCCCGGCGCAACTGTCCGGTGGTGAACAACAACGTGTTGCGATCGCGCGAGCCATCGCCAAACGGCCAGCCATCCTGTTATGCGATGAACCGACGGGCGCTTTGGATCTTGCCACCGGAGTTTTGGTTCTCGAAGCGATCGAACAAGTCAATCGCGAGCTCGGTACAACAACCGTCGTGATCACGCACAATGCGGTCATTGCGGGTATGGCCGATCGTGTGATCAAAATGTCCGATGGGAAAATTGCCGAAGTTGAACAAAACGCCATGCGGCTGCGCCCGCGAGAGATGCGGTGGTGAGACATGAGCATCTTGGATCGCAAACTGCGCCGCGATTTAGGGCACCTGGCGACACAGGCGGTGGCCATTGGCATGGTGATGGCCTCTGGGATTGCGATGTACACCATGGCTTTGTACGCACTCCACAGTTTGCAAACAAGCCAAACAAACTATTATCAAAAGTATCGCTTCGCCAACATCTTTTGCAATGCCGTACGAATTCCTGCGGACTTGATGCCGCGAATTCAAGCCATTCCTGGTGTTTCAGCGATTGATCAACGAGTGGTGTTTGCCGCATTGTTGGATATGCCCAACATGGCCGAACCCGTGGCCGCTCGGCTGATCTCGTGGCCTGATTCCGGCAAGCCTCGGTTGAACGATCTATTCTTGGCGGATGGCCGTTGGTTGGATTCGGAACGAAGCGATGAAGTCTTGGCCAGCCATTCGTTTGTGGCAGCACACGGCTTGAAGTTGGACGATCACTTGGAGTTTGTAATCAACGGGCGAAAACGTCGACTGCAAATTGTCGGTGTGGTTTACTCTCCTGAGTACATCGTGCAGATACAACCGGGTAGTTTGCTGCCCGACTACAAAAGATTTGGCGTGTTTTGGATGAGCCATCGTCATTTGAGTGCGGCGGTTGACATGCAGGGGGCGGTAAACGATGTGACCCTGACTTTGGAACGAGGTGCGACCGAGGCAGCGGTCATTGAAGCCGTCGATGAATTGTTGGCGCCGTACGGGGGCACCGGTGCGTATGGACGCGAACATCATGTGTCCCATCGGTTTCTGGAGGACGAGATCAAGCAATTGACCATCATGGCCTGGGTCTCGCCAACCATTTTTCTCTTGGTCGCCGCTTTTCTTCTCAATGTGATGGTCGGCCGCGTCGTCGCGTTGCAGCGCGAGCAAATTGCGGTGCTCAAGGCCTGCGGCTATTACGACTGGCAAATCGGAGTGCACTATTTGAAACTGGCGTTGCTGATTGCCGTTGGTGGTGCTGGACTTGGGCTCCTCTTCGGCTATTGGCTCGGACAGAACACGACTCGAATGTATGCCGAGGTCTATCGTTTTCCCGTTCAACAAGGTTCGTTGACCGGGACGATTGTGTGGGGCAGCTTGTTGATCAGTATCGGCTCGGCCGTGATCGGCACTTGGAGATCCATCGCTGCGGTGATCTCGTTGCCACCAGCCGACGCCATGCGACCCGCCACCCCCAGTAATTTCTCGACCAGTTGGGTTGAGCGGATCGGCCTGCGGTGGCTACTCCCACAAATCATCCGGATGTTGCTAAGGCAAATTCAACGCCAACCCATCAAGTCTTTGTCAACCGTGTTTGGGATGGCGATGGCCTTGGCCATCATGATCTTGGGCAGTTTTTCGTTGGATGCGATTCGTTATTTGATTTGGTTTCAATTTGATTACGCCCAGCGACAAGATATTACAGTTGTCTTCAACCAAGTTACCGAACACGATGTGATTAGTGAATTGAAGTCGCTGCCGGGTGTGTCGGAAGTGCAGACCTTTCGGGCGATTCCGATGACAGTCCGTCATCAACATGCATCGCGAAAGATCAGTGTCATGGCCTTGGGCGATGAAGCACCGTTGTACCGGTTGGTGAACATTAAAGAACAGATCGTACCGACGCCGCCCGAAGGTTTGGTCCTGTCCGATAAGTTGGCCAAAATCCTTGGCGCTGACTTGGGAGATCACGTGCAACTGACCGCGTTGGAAGGCACGCGGCGCTCGGCCGAAATTGAAGTCGTTCGGATCATTACCGAATATGGCGGCCTCAACGCGTATGTCTCGCCACAAGTTCTGGCCCGGTGGAGTCATTTGCCGCGCACATGCTCTGGGGCCCATCTCAGGATCGACTCGGCGACAACCACGGAGGTCTACCACCGATTGAAGAATATGCCGCAAGTCGCTTCGGTGAATTTGAAGGGAGCTGCGATGAGGAGTTTCGAAGAGAGCTTCGCCGCCAATATTCTGACCATGCGACTTTTCAACATCATCTTTACCGTCATCATTGCCTTTGGGGTGGTTTATAATCATGCTCGGATTTCGTTCGCCGAACAAAGCCGCGACTTGGCGACGTTGCGAGTGCTTGGTTTTACGAACGGAGAAGTCACCAGCATCCTGTTGGGCGAGTTGGCCATTTTGACCGTTGCGGCGCTGCTGCCGGGCTGCTTGATCGGATGGGGTTTGGCAGCGATGTTGGTTTGGGGCATGGACACGGAATTGTACCGGATTCCAATGGTGATCGAACCAGCGACCTATTGGTTTGCGATGTTTGTTGTGGTCGTCGCGGCCTTTTTATCTGGGTTAGTCATGTTGCGAAAGATCTGGGCTTTGGACATGGTCTCCGTTCTCAAGGCAAGGGAGTAACGATGTTGCGACAATTTCGCGGTTGGTTGATGAGCTTGATCGTCGTCGGTCTGATTGCAGCCGCGGCCGTTGTTTCCCTTTGGCCTCGTCCACAAAAAGTCCAAGTTGCGATGGTGACTTCGGGTTGGATGGAAGTTGCGATCCAGCAAGATGGCGTCACCAGGATCAAGGACCGGTACCTGGTTTCCGCGACGGTGAGCGGCAAACTTTCGCGAATCGGTTTACGACCGGGCGATCCGATCCAACGCGGCCAGTCGATCATTGCCGTGATTCATCCGACGCCACCGGCGATGTTGGACGCGCGGCAAATCGCCCAATTGAGTGCCAATGTCGAGGCCGCCAAACGCCAAGTGGAATTGTCCGCAGCTCGTCGCACGCAAGCCGAAGCCCAACTGCACCAAGCCGAATCCACGTACGGTCGTGTCAAATTGCTGCGTGATCAAGAAGGTGTCTCCCTGTCCGAATTGGAACTGGCCGAGGTCGAATACCGGACGAAAAGCGAAAACCTGCGGGTTGCCAATTTTGAATTTGAAATTCGTGGCTTCGAGCAGCAACAAGCAGAAGTCGCCCTGCGGCACTATACCGAAGAAGAAACCAACGATCCGCTCCAATTCGAAATCCGAGCCCCGATCGATGGCGTGGTCCTCCGCGTTCATGAAGAGAGCAGTACGGTCGTTTCCCCAGGCACTCCATTGTTGGAAGTTGGCAATGCCGCCGACTTGGAGATCGTGGTTGACGTGCTCAGCACCGATGCGGTCAAGATTCAAGTCGGCAACGCAGTGATCCTCAATCATTGGGGCGGGGAACAAAATCTGTTGGCAGAAGTGCGTCGGGTCGAGCCCGCTGCGTTCACGAAGGTAAGTGCCCTGGGCGTCGAAGAACAACGCGTTAACGTGATCGCAGATTTTCGCGAGCCAGCAGCTGCCATGGCCCGTCTCGGGGATCAATATCGAGTCGAAGCTCGCATTGTGGTTTGGAAAGAAAACCAAATTGTTCAAGTTCCCAACAACGCCCTGTTTCGACTGAATGGTGAATGGGCGGTCTTCGTGGTTCAAGATCAGAAACTTAAGGCGACTTTGGTGGAAGTTGGTAAACGGAACGAAACACACGCCCAGATTCTGACTGGTGTTCAAACCGACCAGCAAGTCGTGATCTATCCCAGCGATCTGTTGGAGGACGGCCAAGCCGTCGAGGTCCACCCTTAGTGGCTGGTCACCAACAACAAAAGGTAGCCCTACTCACCAGAGCGTGTTCGTCCGTATCGTAATCCAACTCAGGCACCCGTCGCCCCAGGCTGGCTTCAAAATTCACGTCCAGCACTTGGACCGCCGAGGGGGCAAATTCGTGTTGACGCATTCGATCAAAAAGACTACATCCCTCCCTGCGGTGCGAATTCGCAGAATAGTCCTCACAGCCCCCGGCATGCCAGTGAATCCGAAATATTTTTGGCCGGTTGTCCTCGTGGTATTGTTGGCGGCATTCCCAGGCAATGCATCGGTTGCTCAGCAATCGGTCGTCAATCTTAGTTTGGACGAAACCCAGCCGATCCGGTGGTTGATGCTCCGAAACGGATCGGTGTTTTCTGGTCAAATCTCGGAAAGTCAAGGGAAATACACGATTCAGATCAATCCGCAAACCCAAATGACCTACGATGCAAATCGAGCTTGGGTCGTCGCGGATAGTTTGAACGAGTTGTACGAGTTCAATCGAGCTCGAGTGCGACCGGGCGACCTAAACAGCCAAATGGAGTTCGCTCGGTGGTGCATTACTCAAAAGCTGTGGACGGAAGCCGAATTGGAAATCGACGCCATGCGCGCGGCTGGTGTAACCGATTTGCAGTTGCGAGGTTTGACATTGGCGATCGCCAGTTCTCGCCCGGCACCACCGACCGCTCAACCGTCTCTGGTGCCGTCGCCATTGAACAATCCAATCGCAACACAAGGCCTACGACCGCACCCGAACCAAGCGGTCGAATCGCTTCCCAGCGTTTCTGTCGAGTCGAACTTGGTGGCGCCACTGCCTCGGGTGCCCGTGCCATCGCCATCGCTTCCCAAGCCAGCGGTTCCAGCGGCAAACGCGAGTCTCCCGTCGCCTCGTTTCCAGCCCGCCGCGGACCATGCGGAAACACCTGCTCCAATCGTGAATTCCGTATTTTCGTTTTACGATCAACCGGGCTTTGAGAACGATACTCGGGTGCAGGAAGCGATCTCTGAAAGTGTTGATCAAAAGGCAGTCGATCAATTCAATGAAACCGTCCAGTGGTCGGTTGTGCAGGCTTGCGCCGGATGTCACTATCCGGAAAACGAACGACTTGCGCGGGTTTCTTCCTTTGCACTAGAAATCCCTTCGGCCAAACATAAAGCGACCCTGGAACAGACTCGGCACAACTTGGAACAGTTGCTGCCATTGATCAACCGGGACAATCCGGGGAACAGCCGCCTGGTGGACTTGTTGG
The DNA here is from genome assembly GCA_041741535.1 of Pirellulaceae bacterium. Classification (GTDB taxonomy): domain Bacteria; phylum Planctomycetota; class Planctomycetia; order Pirellulales; family Pirellulaceae; genus M30B19. The sequence goes on along the minus strand of JBGSJV010000100.1, from coordinate 2,169 downwards.
CGCAGCCCCACGGCACGCTCAAGCAACCGCCACTCGCCGCTGAATCCGAAGACTACCGCGCGATCATGCAGTGGATCTATCGCAGTGAAATCAGTCGGTCATCGTCGCACAGCTCGCCGCGATCCCACGTTGGTTCGCTCGGTGACCCAGCACTACCTAACCAGTCCGGCAGCGAGATGGAATCTCATGTGATCCAGGCCCATGCGGAGACCACCGAGGTGGACCAACTGCCGACGCCGACCTCGGCCGACATCGGACCGTTACCTCGATTGATTCCCGGTTCGCTGGGCCCCGAGATCGATCCGAATCGTCCCTACTCCCCGGAACCTTTCAACCGGTTGTACCATCCTGATGGCCCGGTCACCTCCATCGAAAGTCCAGCGCCGCCGACTCCACCAAGTCCATCGCCGAGATGGGAGCAATTGCCTCCAGTCGGTCAATCGCTGACTCCGCAAGCTTTACCTCCGCCGGCATCGGCACCACAAACTTTGACGCCACAAACTTTGACGCCGCAGACATCGGCACCACAAACTTTATCGCCTCAACTACCTGCCCCGCAACGAAACGAGGTGGTACCTTCGAATCGCCTCCAGCCACCCAGTGGAATTCCCCGAGTTCGGCGGGAGGCTTCGCCTCCTGTGGGTGGTAGTTCCGGATTGAAGCCTCGATAGGAAGTGGGACGAATAGAATCCAACATGTCGTTGCCGGCGGACACTTCAAATCAATCGCTCCGGATTTTGCATCTGGTATCGTCGCCCACCACCAGTGGCCCGTGCGTTTATGTGCTCGAACTATCGCAAATGTTGCGGCAATTGGGGCATCAAGTCACGATTGTTGCTCGGCCGGATAGTTGGATGGCCGCCGAAGCGCATCGCTTGCAATTCGAGACACTGGTTTCGGAACAGTATCGATTTCCGTTTGATGAGATTCAACGTTTGCGGCAGGTGGTTCTTGAGCGTCGGATTGATGTCGTGCACACGCACATGAGTCGGGCGCACTTCATGGGGGTTCTGCTCCGCGGGTTGTGTCATGTTCCCTGTGTGGCGACGGCCCATTGTCGCAAAGTGCAAGCTCATTGGGTTTTGAACAATCACGTGATTGCAACCAGTTTGGACACGGAACGATTTCACCGTCGCTACAACCTCGTTCCACGAGATCGGATCAGCACGATTTACAGTCCGGTGCCGCGCCGTTCGGGACTCAACGAGTTTGCACCGCTCTACGATGCTCGTGAGATTCGCGAATTGCGGCGTCAGTGGGGCTGTGACGTGACGAATGCCAACGAGGTTGTTCTTGGGGTCGTCGGAGAGATCTCGCCGGCCAAGGGCCAGTGGTACTTGCTGCAGGCGGTTCGGCGACTGCAAGAGGCGGGCCGCCGCGTGCGGTTGGTTGTTATTGGCAATCACCGCGAAGATCATGTGTGGGAACTACAAAAAGTAGCGCGGGATCTAGGGATCGGTTCGCAGGTTCACTGGGCGGGATTTAGCAATCGGGTCCCATTGGCAATGATGGCGATGGACATCTATGTCTGCCCGTCGTTGGACGAGAGCTTGCCGTTGACCATTCTCGAAGCCATGTCCGTAGCGCGCCCGATTGTGGCGACCTCGGTTGGTGGGATTCCGGAGATTATTCGTCAACACGAAACCGGTTTATTGGTACCACCGCGCGATGCGAACGCCTTGGCCAGTGCCATCGCCGAAATCATCGACCATCCGGGACTTGCGCAGCGGATCGGCTTTCAAGCTTGGCAAAAAATCCAAGCGGACTTTGACCCTTTGGAACAAACAAAAAAGATCGAACAACTTTACTACAAGCTCTCGTTAGGGACCCACAACACCGCAAACCAATCACGCGCGGCTTAGGAATTGTCTGGAAATAACTTCCCGATTTGGGAGAGTCCGACCTTGGTAAATCCGCGAAGCCCGATCGTCGAATCTGCCGAGACATTAGGCCTGAGCCGCCGAATGGCTGAGCCGCAAAGAGGCAAAATGAGAGCGTTTGCTCATACCCGCGGATGGCAAAGCCGAACTGCGGATGAACAGTCCGCGGACACGTCCTTGACCGATAGCAACTTGTCCGACAGCCATGGTCTAACTTCCGAGCTGATACTTTGACGGTCTTCAATTCGATACCGCAGGCGGCGAATGTATTCATCCGCAGTTCGGCTTT
>JBGSJV010000099.1:0-15153 GCA_041741535.1 Pirellulaceae bacterium | reverse complement strand
GAGGGGGAGATCCGTACACGACGCGCCATTCTACTCCAATGATTATTGCGAATTCATCGCAGTGCTTCGAGTCTTAGAAGTCGCTAAACCTTTCCTCGGAACCCGAATCAACACGTTGTGTACAGTTCTCCCCCCTCTCCGCTACGCCGTGAACGATTTCGTTCCTTCGACTTGTGTCGGTCTTTCAGGCCTTTTTTGATTGAGGTGCTATGCTAACCGGTGGCTCGCGCACACCGGCAGAGGATGTTTCGGCCCGTCCGGGCCTGTTCTTGCGGGCGAAATTCCTTCACGGCGTAGCCCCCTCTCCCAATTTGGGGGAGAGGGGGTCGGGGGGTTAGGGGGTAAAATCTCAGAGGTAGGTTCGGTTGAATTCACACCCAACCGCGGATTTATCGCGGGAATGCGATAAATCATCTAGTTTACTAGACACTCGACTTGACTGAGCAAATTAATCTGCCTAAGATGTCTAGATCACTAGACGATTGTCCCCACGGAAAGGTAGGTCGGTCACATGCCGCGACAAGTTTCCCGGTACCCCACGGAACTGGAATTGCAAATCCTCAAGACGTTATGGCGGCAGTCGCCGTTGTTGGCTCGCGAGGTCCAAGCGGCGCTGGCCGAAGACGGACGAGCATTGGCCAAGACGTCGGTCATCACCACACTCAATACCATGTTTCGCAAACGCTACTTGACGCGAAAGAAGCATAACAACACCTACCTGTTTGGTCCCCGCATCACTGAAGAGCAAGTCAATGGGCTGGTTATGGAGGATGTTGTCGATCGTGTCTTCGACGGATCGACCGCTGCGGTGATGCTCAGCCTGTTCGACGCCAAAGAAATCAATCGAGACGAATTGCAGGAACTGCGTTTGTTGATCGATCGCCGTCTCAAAGAAACTCGATAGACGACTGTTGTAAGATTTTATTCACCCAAGTTTAGGTGGAGCATCGTATGTACGACATCTTGGAACTTCCGGCTGTTGTTTGTGAACGATTGACGATCACCCTGCTGCACTTTCTATGGCAAGGAGCTGCCGTTGGTCTGGTTGCCGCACTTGTGAGTCGACAGCTCCTGCGCGCCACCGCACAATTAAGGTACGTGATCCACGTGGCAGCGCTTGCAGTGATGTGTGCTTGCTTGCCAATCACCTTCTCTTTGGTCACGGTACAAATTCCAGTTGTAGAAACAAGCCCGCTCAAGAATCAGGAGCCTCCGCGCACGAACATCAGCCCGCCTCGGAACGAGCAGCCTGCGCCATCGATTTTGCTCCCGAATCCGAACCCGTCATTCCTCGCGCCGGAGAGCCTGGCAAAAGGGACCGAATCGCCAAATCTTACGCCTGTCCCACCGTTGCATCCAACCACTGCGAGTGGACTGCCAATCAGCGAACGTTCGGTTCCCACCAAGGAAGCCGAACGGCCGTTGTCGCGTTGGGCTCCCTTCGTGACGACGGTTTATCTGGCAGGCGTGTGCTTGTTGCTGGCGCGGTTGGTGAGAAGTGCCTGGCTAACAAGGCGTTTGGGCCGCTGTGCCACCGATGTCGATGATCGCGACTTATTGCAACGCCTGCGAACCCAAGCGGAACGACTTGGATTGCCAACGCTTCCCGCGTTACGTTGGTGCCAGGCAGTTCCGGTGCCGGTCGTGATTGGCGTTTTGCGGCCGATCGTTTTGTTGCCTACTTACGCCGCGACCGGCTTGACCATGGACCAGTTGCAAGCGGTGATCGCGCATGAGCTCGCGCATATTCGTCGCTACGATCTGTTGGTGAACGTGCTGCAACGTGTGATCGAATCGCTGTTGTTTTTTCATCCCGCTGTTTGGTGGGTGAGTCAACAGATCTCCCACGAGCGCGAACAAGCCTGCGATGAATTGGTGCTGACCGTTGAACCGGGTCGAGCTCGCTATGCCGATGCCTTGGTCCGCATGGCCGAGCTTTCCCTTCAAGGTGGTCCACCGCCGTTTAATGCACTTGCTGCGACCGGACCTTCTACCTCCGCGTTCAAACAACGGGTGCTAAAAGTTCTGGAGATCGAGCCCACGCCCAGTATCCGTCCCGGTCGCGCGGCAGCGATCATGGCCAGTGTGGTCGTTTTGTCGACGTTGGCACTTTTTCTTTTCAAAGGCGGGGTCTCAGCAAGTGACAGCCTGAACAACCGCCCAAGTCTGTCCGCCAAACAGGATCCAGCCGACTCCGACCATCAAGAAACGGAAATCAAGGTCGGCATGACATTTGACGAGGTGATCCGTATCAAAGGCCGGCACTATCGACCACAGTATGGGATGGGCGCAGGGCAGTTGTTTTTGAACTACGACGACCTTTGCGTTGGTGTCGAAAATCACCCGTATGGCAAAGAGGGTGGCCGGGTGTTTCGCATCGACCCAATCGACAAAAACATCGAATCCATCCTTGGAAACGTGCCGTATGCCGACGCAACTCAAGACGGCCCCGTGGCGCAGCCCCCCGCTTCGGACTCGCTACCACCCCGTGTCGAGTTAGTTGGGTTGACTTGGGACCGGGCCACGAAGAACGATGCCTGGCATCCCAGTGGTGCTCCAATCGCAGTTCCCGAATGGGCGAAGCCGCTGCCCGAACTAGCACCGCCTCATAAAAAAGCCTTGAACGGCACGCTTTTTCTGTACGAATTTCAAGGACTAAAGACCACACCTTCGATCTACTACCACCAAGAGGTAGCCTACCAAGCGGGAGACGAACAACTCGCGAACGGAACGCCATGGCGACGGGCGATTCTCTATACCGACTTGCTGTCACAGACCTTTCCAGAATGGGGATCTCCGCCGGCGTTGTCGCTTTCCGACGAAGCGTGGGGGCCATGGAAGACGGTCACCAAAGACGGACAGCTCGCTAAGTTTGATCCTGAAGATGAAACTTACCGTCTAGGATACGAGCAAGTCTCGCTGCACGGCGTACGACCTCTGGTCGCATCGATTCACAATCAAGATCCACTTCCCGCCAACGCACCGCTGGCGATCGTCCAACATCAGCCAGAAGATTTCCGCGAACGATGGGCCATCGAAGTGGAAGGGGTTGCCATGGGCGATGGAACTCAGCCGCCTCAATACTACCCGCTCGAGCCGCGATTCTTTGTGCGATTCCAAAATGAATCCACCGCAGAGAAACCATGGGAGTACGAAATCGACTGGCCGTTTGATCCGAAGCCGATCGACCACCTCCGCTTTCGCATTCGTCCGTACCGCCATCGTTTTGTCTTCGAAAACGTGAACTTCGCACCGAGTCAGAATGCCGCTAATTACTCACCATTCAAACTCGTGTACCAAAAGCTAGAGCACGATCTGCCCAAGCCCACCTCCAAGAGTCAACTTGCACTGATTCAAGATCTGAGCCACTCCGATCAAGCGATCCGCGACCAAGCTGCGGCTCAGCTCAGGTCCACGTTCACGCCATCGGCAAAGGAGCCGTGGCAACAATCGCTTGACGCGATTCCCATCGAGACACCACGAGCGGAAGTGTTGGCGAAACTGGGCTTGGATGAAAAGTCTGCTCCAAAGATATCGATCGATTCGATGGAGCAATATCGTTTGGATCACACTTGGATCGCCAACCTTTGGTTTACGAACGATTTGCAGAAGCTCTACAAGATTGAACTTGTCGAACAGTTGGATCGACCCTGGGTCAATCCGCCGGCAAACTTTTCCGGTACGTGGGTCACTTATTACGTCAATGGCGCCAAAGCCTTTGAGATCGACTATCGCGATGGGAAGTATCAGGGCCGCCACCGCAGTTATCACGCCAACGGACAATTGCTTGTGCAGCAGCACTACGTCAATCATGTGGCTCATGGAGAGGATGCGGGTTACTATCCATCGGGAAAACGGATGTATCGTGGCCTGTATGAAGATGGCCAACAAGTCGGCTCATGGATTCACTACCACGAAGATGGTCGCGAACAATCTCGCACGGAACATTCGCAGCCCACGAAACTCGAAGGGACATCACCAGCTCCTATACCCTCTAGCGGAAACGCCATCGAACTCCAAGTTGTTGATGCCACCACTCGCGCGCCGATTGCCGGCGCAGAAGTAACCTTGCGGCACGCGATTAGTGCTTGGCAGCCCGCAGGTCCCGATTCGCCACCCATATCGACGTCGGTCTCTGAGTCACGAGTGACACTCAAGAGCAACGCCACAGGGCACTTCTCGTTCATGATTCCTGCGGAACTACGCCAGTGGCAATCCGATTTGCAAATTGCGGTTCGCCATCCGGACTATATCATCGAACAGAGTTTTGGGATGTGGCCTGTGTCTCGCGAAATGGCTGCCGACCCAAACATCGCGAAACAAAATCTGTTTAACTCCGGTGTGATCGAATTAAATCGTGGGCACGAGATTCATGGCCAAGTCATGGGCTCGGATGGAAAACCAGCTGTCGGTGTGAGTCTCTACGCCGCCAGTCAAATGCCCGAGTACTTGAACATGCCGCCACACGCAGTTACCAACGGTGAGGGAAAATACAAGTTTCGTGTGCCTGATCATGAACGGTATTATCTTTTCGTGATCCCGACACAGGAAGTCGCAATGTCGCTTCCGATTTCGAAAACCTATGGCGAACACCCGCCGATCCAGTTGGAACAAGGTGCCGCGATCGTTGGGCAAGTTCTTGATCGAACGGGCAAGCCGATGGTTGGTGTGGTTGTGCAAGCCAATGGTAGTGACTCGGTCTACGATGGCTTTACCAAGCCGATGACTCGCGTTTTGACCGACGATCAAGGTCGCTACGCGCTACCACCGCAGCAACTGCCGGTCGATGTTCGGGTCGCGTCGCGCGGATGGATGGGCGGGTGGAACATGTCGGGGCAACCACTTCGCGCAGACGAGGTGTACTTGCCGATGCTAATGCGAGCGCCAGTTGAAACTCCAAAGAACGATGGCCCCCGTGTCGACAACCCAATCGCTCGTTCGGATCAATCAAACGACGTCCAAAATCCTGGATCTTTGACTCTTGATTTTCGTCCTTGCGAGACCGTGACCTTAACTGCCTTGGTTCACGACGACAACGGCCAGCCCGCAACGGATTGCGATCTGGCAGTCTTCGGCACGACTCCCGATTCCTTACGTGATTCGGATGAGTTGCGATCGACCTGGCGCGGGCGCTTCGAACCAGTGCCTGGCCAACCGGGGCGATTCCAAGTCATGGCGCCGAAGGGCCTGCTCGATGCGACGCTGGTTCATCCCGAGATCCCCACCGCTCCACATCAGAAATGCACGCGCGTGACAAGCGAAGATGAAACGCATCTTGGTCCACGCACGGATGCGTCTTGGGCGGTGCTCGCGCGTGACGACGATTCGATCATGGTCGGTGAACCTCGCGTCGAACCACCGATGACAATCGGCGGCAACGATCGAGTGTTCCCGACTCGATTTGCTGACGAATTCATCGCCCGACTCAAGACTCGAACCACACGCGCGTTGAGCGGTCCGCAGCCATTCATTAACCTAGAATTCTTGAACGACGTGCGGGCCAACACGATTGCGTTTCTGACGGCGACAACGAATTCCGATCCTTCGCCCGAGTCTCAGCAAGCCATCATCGACTCGATGATCCGCCGGGTCACCGATCCCGAAGATCCGACCTATCAAAAGTTTGGTGATTACCTGCAGTTCGGCAACGCCTATAAAGATCTGATGTGGCGAGTGCAGTCAGCAATGGCACGAACTCCAGGAACGGAACCGGAGCAACAGCAACTGGCCGCTCAAGCCGAAAGTCTTCGCACTTACATTCGTCGCGCGGACCCCACAGATGTGGAGCGGTTCGATGAATTGCTGAACGATCCGTTGTGGTTTGGGCTGCAATCGCCGTTGGACGACGCCGAGTTCCGCAAGTTGGAAGATCGCTTGCAAACATCTTCGGTCGGCGGGCTATTCGCGGTGATGTCCGGCTTACAAGTGCTGACCACGCCTCCGCTCGCCTGGCCGGACCAGATCGTGGGTAGCGGAGGGCCGATCGGCAACCTGGCTCATGAGTTCCAGAGCGAGCAACACTTTCAAGGGAACACCGAGGTGCTGGGTTCGGTCGAAGATCCGCAGCAACCTGGAGTTGTGCACCTTGATCAGGCCATGCTGGTGAAGTTCCCAAAACAGGATGTTCCCGATTTGGCGGCCCTGCAAAAATGGGTCCTGGACCATGGTTTTGGCGATGTCGGATATTCGCCCACACGGGACGAGCTGATCGCGTTTCGGGGCGGCAAACTTCTGAAGCTTGACACGAACGATTGGTGGGTCGTTGATCAAATGAGTGACGATGACTTGCGCGCGAAGATCGAGCAAGATGGCACAGAAACGATCTCGGTGGCCGATTATCCCAAGCAAGGGTTGCGGGCGATCACACCAGATCCTCCGTTGATCGCCATACGAACCGGGGCGTTTGACGGCCAAGGACAACTGTTCGTCTTTGCCTTGGGCGCAGCGGACATGGGCATGCACGTGCACATCCGCCCCCGACCCGCGGCGAAGCGTTCACTGGATCTGCTGCAAATCCCCGTCTCGATGAGTGCTCCGCACGGGCGGCCGTGGCAAGGGCTACGAACGTCGATGACGTTGGCAGAACCCACTCGAACCAGTCCTGAGTATCTCTATCGTGGTCGTGTATTGGTGAATGTCGACTTGTACAACGGATCGGAGTATCCGCAAACGGTCGCTTTCGATCCAACCCAAGCGTCGAACTCGTTTGATATCTATGCCCCAAGCGGAACATTGGTCTCTTCGCTCGTGGGTCAAATGCCAGGCGATGTCGCGCATGATGAACAAGGGCGAGTGATCCCACGTGTGGTCCAGCCCGGTGAATCCATTCGCCTGTTGGAAAACTTCAACCTAGGTCTGGCGTATCCGTTAGTAGAGCCCGGTCAATATCAGATTCGATTTGGTGGTCAAGATCGCGCTTTGAATCTGGGCCATTATGGACGCAGTTACCCGCCATCGAACATGCTCACACTCGATGTGGCTGACGGCGCGACTCCATTGATCCACAACTACTGGCGAATGTTCGTGGAGAACGAGGATGTACCACGCGTGCCGCATTGGTTCTCTCATCGTCCGGGAGTCGCCGACGAACGCACGTTGTACTTCCGCCGCACCGACTACGTGTACACAAACTTTGTGTTGCTAACATTCACGGATTCGGCAGATCCAGTGCCCGACAGAAAATGGACTCCGGGAGGCATCCAGGTCCCTAATCCTTGGCCAAAAATGCGCGACGTTTTGTTGGGCCAGACGCCGCTGGGGTTTGCGCACCTCTTGCTGCCGCCCACGGCTGACGAAGAATGGCCGCAGTGTGAGGAGCAGATCCGCGCGATCCTTGGCGCGCATCTGACACCACGCGACGCGAACGAGACGCCGAAGGCATCGGCTCTGAAAGAGAAGCCAATCCCTCCTGCAATAGCTCCACCGCAAGTGAGGTCGACTTCGGGTTACGGTCGTAGTGCTCTCGGATTGTTGCAGAACGAAAAGTTGCTGGTGGCGTTTTATGCTCGCGGGTCCATCGCGTTTGAAGCGAATCGCGTGCGCGACCGGTTCGATGAACAAGGCACTTGGTCTATCGACTTCGTGCACACGACCGAAGAATCCCAGACCAACAAGTACCATCTCGAGTACCGCCAACAGTCCCCGCACGAAGTCCGGGTCAATGACCGAGTGATCCCTCTCGGACCCTCGCTCGCCGTGGATGGTGCCGAGAATCAACTTTGGACCGCGGAGCCATCCGCAACGGGGCCCGATCCGCTTCGCGGAATTTGGTGCGGGCTGACCAGTTGGGGTCGGGTTCAGTCCACCCAGCGCTGGTTCGAGTGGTTGTCGGACGAGACCGATCCGGATAAATCCGAATTGAACCACGAACAGCAATTCACAACGGCATGGTATTTGGACAATGATCTGTTTGAGTTCGAATCTTACCGAACGACACTGGAAATGGAAGACCTGACGAATGTCGTCATCGCTTGGGACCAGCTGAATCCAATTCAACATAGTGATGGTGCTCGAGCCGCGATGTTGCGTGTGCGGGCGGATGGACGCGTCTTCGCCAGTCACAATGGCCGAGAAGCCATCCAAACGTTGCAATTGGCACCGACCGAGCTGGAGGTCTTGATCGAGAAACTACGACCACTCTTCGGAGAGCCGTTGCCGCCAGGAAAGTCTAGCGACATAGCGTCGACTACCGGCTGGGCTCATTGGGATGCCGAACAGGAATCGTTCGTGTTGTCGCATGCTGGGAAAACGTACCGCGTCCACGCTCAATCACCGAGTCATAGTGACCCGGAGAATCGCTTGGGGATTGAACCGCTGCAAGCTCCTGAGATTCGCGAGGTGTTGAATGGACTGATCCAAACCGCCTATGCGGGAGGGCCTGGAAATCTAGCTCGCTGCGCGGAATTTGCGACGGCGGAATTACGCAAACGACACCCCGAATCAAGCTTCAAGTTCACGGCCGGCGACTTGTCCTGGGCTGGGCTCAACAACGATGGGACGCGTGTGGTCGATTTTGCCCTAGTCGGCACGCGAGTCTCCCCGCAGTTTGTTCCCTCTGCGGAAGTCAAAGTTTACAGCCACACCGACGGCACAATCACTTTGCGAGACGCCTACTATCGATTTGGCGCTACGGACCCAGAGAGCGATCGTTGGGGACCCGACTGGGAAGAAAACCTGGAGCAGATCCGTCGCAGCCAACAAGACAAATAATCTACCTACGAACCAAGCTATTGGGCCGAGGGACTGGGCCGAAGGCCTTGGACTGCGGCAGCCTGCTGCCGCCTTGTTCCCACAGCCTGCTGTGGCGGTAGCTGAAAAAAACAACCACCAGCTTTTCGTCGTCTGTGAAGTTAAGTTGAAAAACGCACACACAAAATCTCTAACCGCAGCCGATAGTATGCGGCTCCTTCTCGAGTTCGTCGAAAATCTTCATCAGAAACTTACCATAACTTCATATCGGCGTTGTTGGCGAGCATAGCTTGGATTTGGTACAACTTCGAGCGGCCGTCGATCGAGGCCCATTGGATGTTGATTCACACGAGAGAGATTCGTCATGCCTCCTTCCCCCACCGATTCCAGCTTTTTGTCGACGCGCCGAAATTTACTCACGACGGCAGCCGCGACCTTGGTGGGCGTGGGCGGCGTGGCCAACGCTTCGGCGGCAGAGCAACCAGTCACCAAAGCCAAGCGACTCGCGCGGTTCGCCCACATGACCGATGTCCACGTGCAAACCGACCGAGCAGCCGATCGGGGCTTTGAAACCGCACTGGCTCATGTGCAGCAGCAAGCCGACCCACCCGAGTGGATCTTGTTCGGGGGCGACAATGTGATGAATGTCGATAGCAAAGATGGCGCCGCCACGGCCGAACTGCAACTGAAGACCTGGAATCGTTGCCTCAAGAATGGCTTGAGCCTCCCGTATCAGGTGTGTGTCGGCAACCATGACGTGTTGAACATGGATGCCAACGCCGGCAAAAAATGGGCGGCGGATGCCTTTGGTCTAACCCAATCGTATTACCATTTTGAGCGGAACGGATGGCGCTTTGTGGTGCTCGATAGCACCATGCCGGTGGTCGGAGGCTACAAGGCCCGACTGGGGGAGGCGCAAGCGGATTGGTTGCAAACGACGCTTAAGGAAACGAGCACCACAACACCAATCGCGATTGTCAGCCACATTCCGATCCTGTCGGCCAGTACTTTCTTTGATGGCGACAACGAACAAAGTGGCGACTGGGTTGTTCCCGGCGCTTGGATGCATCTGGACGCGCGACCGCTAAAAGATCTTTTCCTAAAACACTCCAATGTGAAGCTGTCGCTTTCGGGCCACATTCACTTGGTAGATGAGGTGCGTTACCACGACGTGGTCTATTATTGCAACGGAGCCGTGTGCGGCGGATGGTGGAAAGGCCCGTGCCAAGAGTTTGGCAACGGATACGCGCTGATCGATCTGTTTGACGACGGCACGGCTCAGCGAACCTTCGTCTATTTCCCCTGGCAGGCCCAGCCCTAGCCGAACCACCGCGCTCCAACGAAACGCGACGGTCAAGCTGAGGGGTTCGTCAGCGATTTCTACCGTTCACGGCGCGTCCTTACAATCCTTTGGATCACGGCTGTTACATCAATTCGAGCCACCGCCCGCGAGGCTTAGATCATCTTGCGGCACGAGGCAGCGCATTCGCCGCATTGCTTGGCGCAGGCCGCCATTTGCTCATCGGACTTCATTTTTTCGCATTCTGTGGCACATGCTTCGCAGGCTTTGGCGCAAGCCTCGCAGGCCGCGGACGTTAGGGTGCAAGAACGCGCGATGATTTTGGCACTCAACCCACAAAAATCTTGGCAACTCATCGCCAAGGCGGCACACGCCGCATGCTCCTTATGGCCATTGGCCAAATGAGTCATACAATAATGGAGGGTCACATTGCAGGTCGCCTCGCAACGTTGGCAGATGTCCAAACAGTCTTGGTGCATCTTGTCCAATAGAGCGGTCGGCTTCGACACAGCCCCAACTTCTTGTCCAAACGCACCGCGTGCGGTAGCACCCGCCAAAACAACCGCACCCGCAGATGCCAACATGTATCTTCGATCCATTGCTTTTTTCCCACGATTGACGGAGTCCTCGCACGCGCGAAGAGATTTGTTCCTGGTGCCACACTTTTGGGAACCCAAGTCGGAACAATCGTCCTGAAAGTATCCGCTCTGTCTTCGGCAATAGACATCCGAAACGACACCATTTTCGCATGGTGAATTCAACCATTGTGGACGCGGCACTACGCGGCGGCGCAAACACGATGTCGTTCATGGTCGGCAGGTTCGATACAGACGCCATCCGCCGCTTCTCCAGTGGCATCTCTTCAAGTCACGACTCCAGAAACACGCGACCGGATGTCGTTCCTGCCAGTGGGGATGACTAACGATCGAAGTTCTTGGTTTCGATCGTCCAATTTGCATCTTGCTTGAGCAAGCTGTCTTCGCCGACAAACATCTTGGCTGCGTCTGGCTTATCCTTGAGGTGCCATTCAACCCAAGCCAAGGCGACCGGGGAGTATTCGCCGCCGTGCGGTCGCCGATAGGTGCCACCATGCCCAACATCCAGGTTCGTCATCGCAACAGGTACATGTTCGATCCGGGCATAGTCGTCCATCGCATTTTTGTAGGCGATGTCCGAAGGACCGCCCATCAAATACAAAACCGGAGCATGCAATTTGCTCAGGGACTCCTTGGTTAAACTTGGCATGGCGGGCATTGATGAAGGAGAAGGAAGCACGCCGCTGTTACACACAACGGTTGTCTTGATGCGTGGGTCGCTCGAGATTTCTAAGGCCTGCAAACCTCCGCACGACATTCCCATGGCCGCGACACTCGAGGTTTTCACTTTGCCAAAATAGAGACTCTCCTTGCGTTCATTTTCCGCAGTGATCCAATCGAGAGCGGCTAACAATTGGGAGGATTTCGTGCGACTGCGTGAGCGTTCGTCTCGAGCGTCGATCTGATCCAGTAGCCCGATCCCCAGCACGATATACCCATGGGACGCAAGCTCGTTGAGAAAATTCTTGTGCTCTTCCGTGGTATTTGCACAAGCACCATTTCCCCACAACAACACCGGAAGTGGGTTGTCATTTCCAAACGGCGTCAAATCGCTGGGGCGATAGATCGTCATGCCGACCAGCGAAGGATCTTCGGTGACGATGGCCGGGTAGGGGCCTTGGCCCCCGTTTTCGATAGTGACGGATTTTTCGTTGGACGATGCCGCCGGTTGGTCTTCCGCTTGAAACAAAAGCGGAGCAAACTCTTTCAGTGAACGCCGCCAAGACTGCCATTCGTGAGCCGTATCCGGCGAGAGATAATAGTGACTACGAATCCCAAGTTCTTGCAACGACTGAGTGGCCGCAGCGGGGTCCCCCCCTCGTCGCGGACGATTGCCATCACCAACTTCTTTGCTGCCGTAACTTACAAAAACGAGTTTGAATTTGTCCTTGAATCCGTCGATGGCACTGGCTTCTTCTTTGTTGATGGTCGCTCCACTAAACAGTCCGATATGCGAAAACTTATCGGGATGTTTCAAGGTGATCAGTTTGGTTTCCATACTGCCCATCGACAATCCCGCCATGGCTCGATCGGGTTGGTCGTTGAGAGTACGAAAGTTTGTATCGACGTAGGGGATCAGTTCGTCAACCAGCACCGTCTCGAAATGGCGAATGTCGAAGTCCCCCATGCGGCCCATGCGAACGTCGTTGGTCATACCGTAAGTCATGACAATGATAAATGGCTTGACCTCACCTGCTGCGATCAAGTTGTCCATGATCAAACCGGCATGGCCTTGCGCACCCCAGCCGTATTCATTTTCGCCCCAACCGTGCTGCAGGTAGAGCACTGGATACCCTTGTTCCAGGTTGGCGTCGTAACCGGGCGGCGTGTACACAAAGGCCCGTCGAGTGGACTCGGTGCTGGCCGAATAAAACAACACCTCGCGCAGCTGCCCATGTGGGACGTTTTTGACCGAATAAAAATCTTTGTCCTTGGCCGGCACTTCAACTCCGCTGCCCCAACGCATCGCACCAAAGAAATACTTGCTATTGGGATCGGGAACCTCGGCTCCATCAATCGTTAACGTGTAATAGTGAAACCCTTCGTCCAATGGGCGAGTAAAACCCGTCCAGACACCTTGCTCATCTTTCTTGAACTCGCTGCTGTCGCGAAAACTGCACGACACACTTTTGGCGTCCGGTGCCACGATTCGAAATTTGACGCGACCTTCGGAGTTCACCTGAGGGAAATCCTTCCCTTCTTGATTGGTCGAAGCAGGTTTCCAATCGTCGACGGGCACTACCTCTTGCGCAATACTCGCGTTGTATCCAAGAACAAAAATCAAAAGGCCTAACATACATCGCCGAACATTTGCAATCATAGAACCACCCAGACAATCGAGTTCGAAGCTACCGAAAAGTCGCGCCCACGGAAGAAAGTCTCATTCCGCTTCGTCGGCGATTATACACCATCGCTTGAGTCGAGTGGACGTATCAAGTGTCCAATGGGACGGCGTGGTTGTCTATCGTTGCCGGAACGTTCTCGTTCCCGTTGGAACTATTTGCGGAATGGGGGAGACGCGAGCCCCGAGGCACCGCGAGTGGTTTTTGGGGCTCCCCGAGAGACCGCGTTGACTTCCTGTTGCTGGGCTTCAGGGGCCTAGTCGTTCGGAATCCCCGCGAATCTCGTTGCGTCGAACAACGGTAGCTTCTAGAATCGCCCCAGCGTGTCAGCAGATCAGTTCGAATTCGCCTGGTGCCTTGTCACAACCAAAACATTGGGACTGGTAAAGGCGTCAGGAGTCCATTGTTCGAAGCACTCGCAGGGCCGTTCCGGCAATGGTCTCCTGCCGTCTTTACCAAACTGGCCCCAAGATAAAATGGTGACAAAGCACTCGGCCTCGACCGCACTTACTTCGGAACGTTCACCGTTGTACCCTCAACCGTTGTATCGTCAACGACCGATCCATTTACTCTGATTTTGGGATTCGCATGATTGACACCTCGTCCCTTTTGTCCGCGATCCAATTTGACGTCACGACATTTGTCGATGATCTGGTTCGCTTAACGTTGGCCGTTTTTCTGGGGGGGCTTGTGGGGGCCGAGCGGGAAATGTCCGGCCAATCGGCTGGTTTACGGACGCATGTGATGGTTGCTTTGGGTTCTGCTGTCTTTACATTGGCGGGGATCGCGATCGCTGGAGAAGATCTTCAACAAGTCACGCGAGTTGTCCAGGGTGTTGCGGCAGGTGTTGGATTCCTAGGTGCGGGGGCTATTTTGAAACTAGATGGCGACACGAAAGTCAAAGGACTGACCACCGCGGGTTCGATCTGGGTTGCAGCCGCGATGGGAACCGCCGCTGGCCTCGGGGAATATGCGTTGGCTGCTTCGGCGACCATTGCCGCACTCGTGGTCTTGGTCGTTCTGCGGCCGCTTAGCGATCGTCTCGAACGATATGCTCAACAACAACTGAAAAATGATCCAACGGACGGGTAAATGTGTCGGCTTCCACGAACGTGGCCGTGCCGTATTGGCGAGTGCTTCTTTGACCCATCCCCGGCAGGAAGGCCGACGGCCTTGGACTGCGGCAGCCTGCTGCCGCCTTACCGCCACAGCCTGCTGTGGCGGTAGCGGAAAAAAACCACAACCATTTCTCCGCCCTGATCTCTGAGTCCTCGCGTACTTTAATGCTCCGTAAATTGCCACAGAGAACACCGAGATCACAGAGAAATTTGCTGATACCAGCGATCCAATTGGGGGGAATGTGCTGCATTGCGCAACCCAATGGTAAAAAATAGGCTTTGATGGCTGTACCCTCCGTGTCCTCTGTGGCTCCGTAAATTGCCACAGAGGACACCGAGATCACAGAGATATTTGCCGGATTCAGCCTTCCATTTCCATTTGGGAGGGATGTATTGCCCTTCGAAATAGTTGAACCCCATGGCAAAAAAATAGGCTTTGATGGGTGAACTCTCCGTGTCCTCGGTGACCTCTGTGGCTCCATAAATTGCCACAGAAAACACCGAGATCACAGAGATATTTGCCGGGTTCAGCCTTCCATTTGGGAGGGATACATTGCCCTTCGAAATAGTTGAACCCCATGGCAAAAAAAAATAGGCTTTGATGGGTGAACTCTCCGTGTCCTCCGTGTCCTCTGTGACCTCTGTGGCTCCGTAAATTGCCACAGAAAACACCGAGATCACAGAGAAATTTGCCGGATTCAGCCTTCCATTTGGGAGGGATACATTACCCTTCGAAATAGTTGAACCCCATGGCAAAGAAATAGGCTTTGATGGGTGTACTCTCCGTGTCCTCTGTGGCTCCGTAAATTGCCACAGAAAACACCGAGATCACAGAGAAATTTGCCGGGTTCAGCCTTCCATTTGGGAGGGATACATTGCCCTTCGAAATAGTTGAACCCCATGGCAAAAAAAATAGGCTTTGATGGTTGTACTCTCCGTGTCCTCGGTGACCTCTGTGGCACATTATCTAACCCTGACTTGGAAGTGAAATTTGATCTATTTTTTTGACATGAGCCCGTATTTTCCGGGGTGGAATTAGGTTTTGGGGCCGATTTTAAATGCGCGCTTTCTGGAACAGCGGGGCTGAGCTGGAGAAATTACTTAGCTTG
>JBGSJV010000098.1:0-3478 GCA_041741535.1 Pirellulaceae bacterium | reverse complement strand
CCTTCGTTGAACGTTATCGCGGTTAAAGGAAAATTGAAAGGTATTGTGGTCAAATATGTCATCGGGGTGTTGGAAGCCCGTGCCCTATGTCGTAAGCCTGCGCCTCATGGTCTCCCTTCTCCCCTTCTTGGGGGAGAAGGGCCGGGGATGAGGGGGGCGGAAGTTAGGTTTACTCGTGAACTAGAAACACTTAGGGATTGTCTGGAAACAACTTCCCGATTTGGGAGAGTCCGACCATGGTTAATCCGAGAACCCCCGATCGTTGAATCTGCCGAGACACCAGGCCTGAGCCGCCGAATGGCTGAGCCGCAAAGCGGCAAAATGAGAGCGTTTGGTAAGTCCCACGGATGGCAAAGCCGAACTGCGGATAAACAGTCCGCGGACACGTCCTTTACCGACAGCAACTTGTCCGACTGCCATGGTCGAACTTACGAGCTGATACTTTGACGGTCTTCAATTCGAAACCGCAGGCAGCGAATGTATTCATCCGCAGTTCGGCATTGCCATCCGGGGGAAGTCCGCGAGCCAGGCAAATGATCGTCTTTGATTCACACGCGGCTAAGAAATGAGAAATGAAAAATGGAAATTGAAAAATGCAAATTGCTGACCGCCATCGTTTGCTCGCGGAATGCCTGAAACTAGACGTTTGGTACCTTTTGAGTTTTTCATTTTTCAATGATCATTAATCATTCCAACGCCAGAGCCAGCGAGAGTCATTCGGAGCTCTCGACGTTCGAAATCCGGAACTTATTTCGCGACAAATCCTGAGTTTTTGGATTTGACAAAACACTAGGCGTTGTCCGAAAAGGAGGTCCGCCCCTCTTTGGTCCTGTCTTATTGTGTGGGATTTTTACGCCCTCCAATGGGCCAGACTTTTTATGACAAAGCCTTGTCAGTGGCCCAGTTCGAACCGGCAAGGGAAGGTAAGCTCGCGGATATCGGCCGGCGGAAGGCGTGAATCTTCCATTGCTACGCTTGCCTTGATTTAGTAAGAGCTGAGAGGAATTCGCGTCGCCCGTGACAAACAACCTGCTCCATTGGAATACCGAGCACGAACGTTCATGCTATCTCGTTGGTTACTATTCTCGACACTTGTTGCATCCTTAACGGGCTGTGCGTCCCATCAATTCCAGACATCCGGGCTATTCGAAAACCCGCGGCGGCGCCCCGTTCAGCAGCCCATTCGAATGGTGATGCAACGACAACAGCCTTCTGTCACGGATCCCTCGCCGGCCGTCCCGAAGAGTAATGATCCTCCAACGAGTGAATTGGGCCGTTCAGCGCAAGTGAACTGGGAACAGGAGTCAATACCTCCAACCTCTGATAGGTTGCCGGCCGCACTTGACGCGCAGGAACTCCAGGAAGCCGTTCTAACGGAAGTACCCACGGATTTCACGGCTGATTTGGGGGGAACGACGGATGGAAGTGGCCAAACTTGGGTCGACCTTTCCACGGTGATTGATGCTGCGGTCCGATATTTCCCATCCATTCAAGAGACGTTGGCCATGCGCGACGTCTCTGCAGGGGAGCAACTCGCAGCCCTCGGGCAATTTGATTACAAGCTCAAAGCCATGTCCCTGGCCATGCCCCTGGGGTTTTACGAAAACCACAGAACCGCTTTGTCGGCGGAACAACCGCTGTGGAACGGTGGCTCGGTCACCGGGGGATATCGTCTGGGCCGAGGGGATATTCAACCGTGGTACCAAGAACGGTTAACAAACGAAGGGGGCGAGGTTGCGATTGGTGCTAACGTCCCCTTGTTCAAGAACCGAACCATTGACGATCGCCGTGCGGAGTTACTCAAAGCTGAACAAGATGTCCTGGCCATTGAACCATTGATCCGCCAACAGTCGTTGGACGTCGCGCTAATGGCCACCGAAGCGTATTGGTCGTGGTTGGCGACCAGTGCCAAACGAGCCGTACAACAGGAGCTCTTGCGAATTGCTTTGGTGCGGAAATCGCAAATCGAGCGAAGCATCGAACTAGGAGATCGCCCCCCGGCAGCGAAGATCGACAATTTGCGATTGATTGCGACTCGGCAAACGAGTCTGATCAATGCCCAACGGCGGGTCGAAGCGGCGGCGATCCAGTTATCAATGTTCTATCGGGACGACTCGGGGGCACCCGTCCTCTTGGGAACAGCAAGCAGCGAGGAGTTTTTCCCTGAATTTCAAGTTCGGGAGCTAAACCCTTTTGCGGCCGACAGCGAATTCGCCCAACAAAATCGGCCCGAACTTCAGTTTCTGGCAAACCAAGCCGAACGCTTACGGATTGAACTCGAACAAGCCGGGAATATCGGCTTGCCCGAGGTGAACGTCGTGTTTGATATTGCCCAGGACCTGGGAGCCCCGGCCAGCTCGAAACGCGACAAGTCTCCCTTCGAGCTAGAAAGCGGATTGGTAGGATATTGGGAACCCTTGCAACGGAAGATGCTGGGCAAACAGCAAGCGGTTCGCGGCAAGTTGACCCAACTGCAGTTCAAACGGCAATTGGTGGGTGACAAGATCACCGCCGAGTTGAGGGATGCCCGTTCGGCGCTACACGCGGCCGCTCGGAAATATGAACAAACCCGTGCCAATGCCGACCTTGCGGGTCAAACGGCAGACCTTTTCCGCCGGTCTTTCCAGGAAGGGGATGTCGATTTAATCATCCTCAACCTCTACGAAGAAGCGGAAGCAGCCGCCAAATCGGATGTGATCGACTCGCAAACCGAGTATTTAGTCGCTTACGCAAAATACCAAGTCGCGCAGGGCGAACTTCCGCGATAGGTCGATATGGAGCGGTCAGGCGTCTGATTGGAACTAAATCAGAGAATGATAGTTGACCGATCCGAAAAGTAGTGTTATAGTCATGGCGGTTGGTGGGATGATTGCGAATAGTTGCCGCAGACTTGATCCCCGACTTCGCTTGCTGGTAATTCTGGCTGCAGGTTGGGATGATTGTCGGGACGGTTGCCTGACCAGAAAATGTCCTTGGAAGCCTTGATAAGCGTATTCCCCGGTTTTTTTGTTTGGTTTCCAATTTCGTCTAGACCTCGTGGTATTTTTACCTCTTGGACATCTACGCCTCCTGGTCGGCTGCCATGTCAGTCACTTTCTAATTGGCTTGGGAAGAAAGATCTGTAAGCCAAGTTCCTCCCTGTTGTCGGAGTATTTAATGGGACGGAAGTTGTATTGTGGAAACCTGAGTTTCCGCGTGGATAGTTCCACTTTGGAAGAGTTGTTTTCGGCCTACGGTCAGGTTCAAAGCGCCCAAGTGGTCATGGATCGAGACACCGGTCGCAGCAAGGGATTTGGTTTCGTTGAAATGGGTTCCGATGCGGAAGCCCAAGCCGCGATCGCTGGCTTGCACGAGTCCGAATACGAAGGCCGCAATTTGACGGTTAACGAAGCCCGGCCGAAGGAAGAACGCGGCGGTGGCGGTGGTTACGGCGGTGGCGGTGGCGGCGGCGGATACCGAGGCGGTGGCGGCGGCGGTG
>JBGSJV010000097.1:0-86938 GCA_041741535.1 Pirellulaceae bacterium | reverse complement strand
GCCACCTCCGCCACCACCACCACTGTAGCCGCCTCCGCCGCCACCGCTATAGCCGCCGCCACCACCGCCACCATAGCCGCGACGTCCACCGCCACCTTGACTCGGTCGATCACCAGGTTCGAAATCGTCGGCTGGTTCGGTTGGTTCGTCTTCGAATTCGTCAAAAACTTCTTCTTCGAATTCGCCATCCACTAGATCATCGTCTTCAAACTCGTCGTCAAATTCGTTGGAAATTGGACCGGGAGCAGGAACCGATTTTGGCATTGGTGGTCGACCACCGCGACTATCCGCCATTGGGACTTCCGGACGGGCTCGTCCACCGCGATCGCTTCCACCGCGATCGCTTCCACCACGTTCGCTTCCACCACGTTCGCTCCGTGCTGGTTCACTGCCACTTCGGCGTTGATCGCCACGACCGCGCCCTTCACCTCCGCGATCTTCTTGACTTCGTGGATCCGGCCCCCGTGATTCTGATCCCCGTGATTCTGATCCCCGTGAATCCGGCCCGCGACCATCACGACCTCGCTGTCCACCTTGCCCACGACCCGATTCTGGGCGACCTGAATCACCTCGGTTGGAATCGCCACGACCACGCTCACCGCGCGGACTATCTCCCGCGTCGCCGCGAGACGCATCGCCAATGGCCGCCGCCAGTTCATCGACGACGCCTAATTCCTTCAGCGCGGCGCGACGGCTCAACTTGATGCGATCTTGGTCGTCGATGCCGATCACCAAAACTTGCATTTCTTCGCCAACCCGGAAATGTTCGCCGATGTTGCGGATAAACCCTTCGGTCAATTCGCTGACATGGCACAATCCATCACGACCGGGCAGGATTTCCACAAACACGCCGAAGTCACGAATGCTGGCGATCGTCCCTTTGTAAAGCCGTCCAACTTGCACGGTTGCCGTAACGGCTTCGACCATAGCCCGAGCTTGATCCAACTTGGCTTTGTCTCCACTGGCCAAGGTAACCTTGCCGGTGTCGTCGACTTCGATCACGGACCCGGTTTGCTCTTGAATCGAGCGAATCGTTTTTCCGCCCGGCCCGATCAACGCACCAATCTTGTCGGTATCAATCTTGATGCTTACCAATCGCGGTGCCGTCTCCGAGATATCGGCTTTCGGTCGCGAGATGGTCATCAACATCTTCTTAAGGATTTCGATACGTGCATCTCGGCTCTGAACGAGCGTGGCCGCAATAATTTCGCGATCGATGCCGTTGATCTTCAGATCCAGTTGGATTCCGGTGATGCCATTTTGTGTCCCGGCAATCTTGAAGTCCATGTCGCCGAAATGGTCCTCGTCGCCGATGATATCGGTCAACAGGGTCCATTCGTTGCCTTCCTTGACCAAACCCACCGAAATACCGGCGACAGGGTTCAGAATCGGTACACCAGCCGCCATCAGTGCCAACGTTGATCCGCAAACCGAGGCCATGGAACTGGAGCCATTCGACTCCAGAATATCGCTGATCACGCGAATCGTGTACGGACAAACTTCCGGGTCTGGCAGGATCGGCTTGACGCTTCTTTCGGCCAACATGCCGTGTCCAATTTCACGACGCCCTGGTCCGCGAATGGGTTTGCATTCGCCGACAGAAAACGAAGGGAAGTTATAGTCCAGCATGAACTTCTTCGAGTACTCGTCTTGCAACCCGTCGATGCGTTGCTCGTCGCGCGAGGTGCCCAAAGTTACGGTCATCAGTGCTTGCGTTTCACCGCGTTGAAAAACGGCAGATCCGTGCACCCGCGGCAGAACATCTACAAAGCAATCGATTTGCCGCAAGGTCTTCGAGTCACGTCCGTCGGAGCGGGTTCCTGACAAGATCAAGCTCCGGACGACCTTTTCTTCTAGGTCGTGCCATGCCGTCGAAAATCGTTTTGGGCACAAGGCACCGGGAGCCGCTGCGTCAGGAATGAACTCTGCCGTCGCTTCCGTTTTCAAGACCCGAGTCGCCTCGGCTCGGTCGTGTTTCCCAACGACTCGCTTGGCCGTTTTCAGCTTCTCGAAATAGGCAGCCGACAAACGAGCGTCCAAACCGTCGTCGGGTGGAGCCACGTAAGCTTGCTTTGCGACTTGGACTTTACCAGCCAATTCCCGCTGCAAATCGATAATCTCTCGAATAACGCCATGCGCGTAGTCGATCGCCGCCAGCATTTCTGCTTCCGGCATTTCTTGTGCGAAACCTTCGATCATGGTCACCGCATGATCGCCACCGGAGACGATCAGATCCAAATCGCTTCGTTCCAGTTCATCGACACTGGGGAAAGGAATAAACTGACCATCAACTCGGCCAACTCGGATGCTGGCAATCGGGCCATCAAATGGCAGCGGAGAAATGTGAAGAGCTGCGGCGGTCCCAATCATCGCCAACACATCACCGTCCGTTTGCCGATCACTCGACAAAACAAACGATTGACATTGGACTTCGGAAACAAATCCCTTGGGAAACAATGGGCGAATCGGACGATCCATCAACCGACTGGTCAACGTTTCCTTCGTCGTTGGACGACCTTCACGTTTTAGAAATCCGCCAGGAAACTTGCCGGCTGCTGCCGCACGTTCGCGATAATCACACGTCAAAGGGAAAAAATCGATCCCCGGACGACCTGCACCACTGGCCACTGCATTCAATACCACCGTTTCGTTATATTGGCACACGACAGCCGCTGCCGATTGTTTGGCCAATTGCCCCGTCTCTAACGAAAGCACTCCGCTTCCGATTTTTCGCTCAACTCGAATTACCACTTCAAATTCCTCTCTTCTACTTGATCAACAAAACCAACGACGAATGAACTCGTTTGAAAACTAAAACTGGTTGCGATACCGACCAATCCTACTGCTCGGCGACCAGACGAAAGTCCTCGCTACGAAAATCATGGTTGGTTAGAACGTTTGGCAACAACACCGTGTTACCAATCGATGCCACCCGGCACCGTTTTTCAGACAAACCATCGACACTCGGAGACGGCGTTGCTACCCGGACGTTTTGGCCGAGAATCGCTCGTCACACACGAATGGAAGCCAACTTAAGAACCTTCCCAATCATTTCCTGAACACACAACAGCTTGACGTTGTGAGCAGCGGTCTCACCCGACCAACGACTTACGTCCATCCGTGCTATTTACCCAGGGATTGGTCGCGACCAACAAATCGGTCGCCACGACATAGGCTCCCGGAAAAAATCCCACCGCCACTGCGGCTCGTTTTTCATCCAGACTTCACGCCGAAACTATAACAAAAATTCCGGCGGTGGGATACGGGTGCTCGGAACCATCCGAAAAAATCCACCGAGAACCAGCGGTTTTCCGAACACCCACGGATACGGCCAAACTACTTTCGAATGCCCAATTTCGCCAACAGATCCAAATAGTGCTGTGGATTGTGCTCGCGAACGTAATCCAATAACCGGCGCCGGCGAGAAACCATCGCCTGCAACCCGCGACGAGTCCCGTAATCCTT
Organism: Pirellulaceae bacterium; assembly: GCA_041741535.1. GTDB lineage: Bacteria > Planctomycetota > Planctomycetia > Pirellulales > Pirellulaceae > M30B19. The sequence goes on along the minus strand of JBGSJV010000097.1, from coordinate 83,473 downwards.
GGGATTGCTCTTCATGTGCTCGGTCAAATTGTTGATCCGTGTCGTCAAGACCGCAATCTGAACGTCCGACGAGCCGTTATCGCCAGGATTCGTCCCGTATTGGCTGATCATCGCAGCCTTTTTTTCTTTCGTGATCGTCATTCGTCAACCATCTTGCAACAAAACTTCAACTCAACACCGTGACCGAATTGTTCGGCCCATCCGTGTGGCCCGCCAGCCCTACTCTGGCTAGGTGGAATCGCACATTCTAGTACTTTTCGCAAGGCTGGCAAGCGGCTTTTTTCTCTTTTTCGGCTTCCCTGGAACCCGTAAAACGCAACGCCGTTCCACGAAGGCGCTATTTCCGTACCAACCCGCTCGGCGACGCAATGCTGAGCGGTTGGCGGCAGACACTTGGGCAAAGTGGGTAATTGCCCAGCTTTGCCCAACTTCTTACCCATTTCGCCCAACGTTGCGCCGCCAAGCGATTCGGGACCGAAATAAGTGACCGAAATTGAACCGCCATCCAGGCGGGTGAGGTGTTTCGGCATCAATTTCCAGCCCTGTGCTCTTGGAGCGACTAAATTGATGACTTCGCGAGCGAAATTGGTTCGGCTCCGAAATTCAGATTTCCGGTTGGCCGTCGTGTCACCTTTTTCAAATAACGGTGAGAATCACCCCACATGCATTGCTCGAAACTTAACGTACTGGCGGTTGCTTTGCAGGTCAATTCGGACGCGATTTGCAACAACTCCAGCGAACGAATGAGTTTGCTGGCGCAGCAATACTGGACGATCACCCGGAGTCGAATTTCGTTTTGGAATCAATCGTTGGCCTGGGTTCAGCAATCAGCCCAGCCCGACCGAAGTTACGCAGAGAGTTTTTATGTTCGTGCGGCCGAATTGCTGGAAGAGGTTCTGTTGGGGCAACTGCACACCAGCATTTGGGGTGCTGTTTGGTCGTATTATGACGCCAAAAATCGCCTTAGTTCGAATGAACGGTTAGGTGGGTTGGCCGCTGGAATTGTCGATTGTCACCGAGAAAGTGTCTGTCGTGCGACCGACCTTGTATTTTGGTTGTGTCGGCATCAACGCAACACCGGCGACCGGATTACGCGACTTCAGCGTCGGATTGAACGTTGGACCGATCGATTGTTGGTGAATTTTGCAACGACAATCGACGTATCCCCGTTCTGCTTCGATATTGAACGCGTTCGTGACATGGTCGAGATCCAGGCAAAGACTCGCGATTCGCCGACCTTATTGATGTTGATTGGCGGCCTCCAGGCGGCCCAGTTGGAGTCCTGCACTACTGGGTTTGCCAAGCGGATGAACCACGATCTTGCCGGTTTGATGTTAAATCTCTTGCCATTTGACGTCTTGAGCGAAATCCGACTCGACCTGGACACCAGCGTCATGCGTAGCGACCAGACCTCATGGGAAATGGAATGTCTGCTCGAACGCGCCATCTGTTTGGATATGGCCACGACACGATAAAGGCAATAGAGGGGTGCATAGCGACCTTGATTGAATTCAAAGGCCGCTTGTACCACCTAGCTGCATTGCCTTTCGCAGATCGACAATCAAATCGGATCTGGTTTTGCATCCGCCGTTTTTATTGTTGTCCGGCGACTTCGTAATTTCTCGATTGAGCCTCCGCCAAGAAGTGGCGGTTTAGGATCTGTTAATTCGCAAACTACTTCGTTAGAATCGTGCCCGTTTGGTCCGTTGGTTTGTAGCCCAACTTTCCACCCGAAAGGTGAATCCATGTCCGATGCCGTTCATTCGCAGGTTCCGTCCGATCGTTTGCCATTCCCGCTGGACCGTGCGGCCCAGGGAGCTGATGCAGACCCCGTGGAAACTCGCGAATGGATCGAATCCCTCCAGTATGTAATCCGCAGCCGCGGGATCGATCGGGCTCGGTTTATTTTGGAAGCTTTAGAAAATCAGGCCCGGCAAGAAGGTGTGGACCTGCCATATGGCCTCAATACACCGTACATCAACACGATTCCGCCTTCCCAGCAGCCGACCTATCCCGGTAATCGAGAAATCGAGCGGAGGATCAAAAGCATCATTCGCTGGAACGCCGTAGCGATGGTTGTGCGAGCCAATAAATATTACGAAGGCCTGGGCGGACATATTTCGACCTTCGCCAGCAGCGCCACTTTGTACGAAGTGGCGTTTAATCATTTCTTCCGCGGTCGCGGGCAATCCGGTTTTGATGGCGACCATGTCTATTTTCAGGGACACGCTTCGCCTGGGATTTATTCCCGAGCTTTTGTCGAAGGCCGCTTGTCCGAGCAGCATTTGGAGAATTTTCGCCGAGAGTTACAAGACCACCCTGGGCTCTCGTCCTATCCGCACCCTTGGTTGATGCCTAATTTTTGGGAGTATCCAACGGTCTCGATGGGTTTGGCTCCGATCATGGCGATCTATCAGGCTCGGTTCAACCGTTACTTGCTGAATCGCGGTCTCAAAGACACGACTCGCCAACGGGTCTGGGCGTTCCTAGGTGACGGCGAATGTGACGAACCGGAGACCCTGGGTGCAATCACGATGGCGTCGCGGGAAAAGTTGGACAACTTGTGTTTTGTGGTCAACTGCAACCTGCAGCGTCTCGACGGTCCAGTTCGAGGTAATGGAAAAATCATCCAAGAGTTGGAAGGGATTTTCCGCGGTGCTGGTTGGAATGTCATCAAAGTCGTTTGGGGGTCCGAGTGGGACCACTTGTTGGCGAAAGATCAGTCCGGTTTGTTGATTCGCCGCATGGAAGAATGCGTCGACGGTGAGTACCAAAAGTTCAGTGTCGCTCCGGGCGCGTACATTCGGGAAAAATTCTTCGGCAAGTACCCCGAATTGCTCGAGTTGGTCAAGAACCTGTCGGACGAGAAACTGGAGAGCATCCGCCGCGGCGGCCACGACCCCGAAAAAGTCTTCGCTGCCTATCATGCCGCGGTCAACTGCCAAGGCCGGCCTACGGTGATCTTGGCCAAGACGATCAAAGGCTACGGATTGGGAGAGGCCGGGGAAGGCCGCAATGTTGCTCACAACCAAAAGAAGATGGACGAGGAACAACTGCGACACTTCCGAAATCGATTTGGGATACCAATTTCCGATTCGGAAGTGGCCAAGATGCCCTTCTATCGTCCGCCGGCAGATAGCCAAGAGATGAAGTACATGCTGCAACGTCGTGAGGCACTCGGTGGCTCGGTTCCTAGTCGCCCGACCGAAGCCCCGCGAATCGAAGTGCCGACCTTTGAGGAACACAGCAAAGCCATCGAACGTGATTACAATAAAGAACTGTCAACGACGATGGGCGTGGTTCGGTTGTTGTCGCGTTTGGCCAAAGACGAAAAAATTGGCAAGTACGTCGTGCCCATTGTCCCAGATGAGTCTCGGACCTTCGGGATGGAAGGCATGTTCCGCGAAGTTGGAATCTATGCACCATTTGGGCAGCTATACGATCCCGTCGACTCGGATCAAGTGGCCTACTACAAGGAATCGACAAGCGGCCAGATTTTGGAAGAAGGTATTTCCGAGGCCGGTTCGATGGCCAGCTTCAACGCCGCCGGGACGGCGTACTCGGCGCACGGGATCAACATGATTCCGTTCTTCATCTACTACTCGATGTTCGGATTCCAACGCATCGGGGATTTGATTTGGGCGGCTGCGGACATGAAGGCCAAAGGCTTCTTGTTGGGCGGTACTGCGGGGCGAACCACGCTCAACGGCGAAGGCTTGCAACACCAAGACGGGCATAGCTTGTTGAACGCCATCGCTTTCCCCACCGTTCGCTCGTACGACCCGGCGTTCAACTACGAAACCGCCACAATTATCTTTGACGGTTTGCGTCGTTTGTACCAAGAAGGTGAAAACGGCTTGTACTATATCATGGTAGGGAACGACAACTACCTCCAACCAGCGATGCCTAACGGCGTTCAAGAAGGCATCGTTCGTGGTATCTACAAGTTCTCAAGCTCTGAGGTCAAAGGCGCTCAACATCGAGTCCAGTTGTTTGGCTCCGGTGCGATCATGATGGGTGTGCTAGAAGCCCAACGCATCTTGGCGGAGCGATTCCAAATCGCCTCGGACGTCTGGAGCGTGACCAGCTATACCGAACTGCGCCGCGATGCTCAGTCCTGTCGTCGTTGGAATATGTTGCATCCAACGGAAGCGCCGAAGCGAAGTTACATCGAATCGGTATTGGACGGACATCAAGGTCCGTTCATTGCCGCGAGCGACTACGTTCGAGCCTTGGCGGAACAAGTGCAACCGTGGATTCCAGGCGACTACTTTGTACTTGGAACGGACGGCATGGGGCGCAGCGAAACGCGGCCAGCTTTACGTCGTCACTTCGAAGTCGACTCGGCAAGCGTGACCATTGCGGCCTTGTATCAACTGAGTCTGCAAGGGAAGTTGGCCGCCAGTGAAGTGGCGCGGGCCATTAAGGAACTCGACGTCAATCCGGAAAAAATCAATGCGCTGTATGCCTAAGAGGCTCAGGCATGAAAAAGGTCGGTGCGGATCAATCGATTGGCAACCGGCGAGGAAGTACACGAAGCAAACTTAGTTTTAGAGAGACGGTTGACTGATGGCCAGCGAAATCAAACTGCCTAGTTTGGGTGATGGAATCGATTCTGGGGAGGTATTGGAACTATTCGTCAAAGTAGGCGACACGGTGACGAAGGATCAATCGTTGTTGGAAATTGAAACCGACAAGGCCACGGCGACGGTCCCTTCGGATGCGGCTGGTAAGATTGTCGAAATATTAGTCAAGGAAGGTGATACCGTTTCCGTTGGGCAAGCGATGTTCCGCCTCGAAGCCGTTGGGGGAGCCCCTGCGGCACCCGCACCTGCTTCGGTAAAGGCGACCCCGCCAACTGCTGCAGTTGCACCTGCACCAGTCATCGCTCCAGCACCAGTCGTCGCTCCAGCACCGGTCCTCGCTCCTGCGGAAGTCAAACCGGCACCGGTTGTGGCACCAACCGTTGCCGCAAGTGCGAGCGTTTCGCACACGCCTTCTCCGGTAGTCACGGTCGATGGAGCCAATATTCCCGCAAGTCCAACGATGCGACGCTTTGCTCGCGAAATCGGAGTTAACTTGACTCAGGTGACGGGAACGGGCCCCGGTGGTCGCATTTTGCGCGACGATATTCTGGAAATCGTCAAGAGCGGTTCGCGTCCGCCGGTCGGAAACCTCAGCAAGTCGGCAAATCCACAGCCCGTGGGTGAAAGTGACGGATTCGGACCCATCACGCTCGAGAAAATGAGTCGGATTCGCAAGACGATTGCGAACAAAATGCACGAGTCTTCGTCGACCGTCGCTCGCGTGACGAACTTTGACGATGCGGATGTCACTGATCTAGAAGATTTCCGACTCAGCAGCAAGGATGATTATGCGGCTCAAGGCATCAAGCTGACGTCGATGCCGTTTGTGATCAAGGCAGTCGCGATGGCACTGAAGCACAATCCAGCGATCAACGCCTCCATCGATATGGAGCAAGGGGTGATCATCTACAAGAAGTACATCAACATTGGAATTGCTGTCGATACCGACCGTGGGTTGGTCGTACCGAGCTTACGAAACGCGGACCAATTGTCGATTCCGGATATTGCGCGCCAATTGCAACTGATTGCCTCGAACTCGCGTGAGAACAACTTCGCCGTGGAAGACTTGCGTGGCAGCACGTTTACCATTAGTAACTTGGGTGCTATTGGTGGAACCTACTCGACACCAATTATCAACACTCCTGAGTCGGCAATCTTGTTGCTCGGCCGGACACGAAAGTTGCCGGTCGTCATCGGTGACCAAATCAAGCCACGATTGATGATGCCACTGAGCCTTTCGTACGATCATCGTCTGATTGATGGTGCCATGGCAGCCCGTTTTCTCAACGACATCATTGGTTATTTGAAAGCGCCCAGCCGGCTATTGTTGGCACTATGATCAGGGCTGTCCGATGCAGTCTGGGGCAACGCTGACAGCAGTTTTACAGCATCCGCTTTAACGCTTTGTCACCGGGGCATTTCCGAATAGCAGCGCGCGCCCGAGCGTGGGGCTAGGCGGAAATCACCCACGCTCTAGCGAGCGTAGCGCCCATGGCCCCGACTGGCAGAGTTTTCCAACTCAGGTTTTCCATTTCATGGCCACACGGGCAACCAAGCGAGCGGCCACACGAGCGGTCTGTTGATCGCGGTCGAACGTTGGGTTGAGTTCGGCAATGTCTGCGAGAAAGAGTTTTCCCGAGTCGGCAATCATATCCACCAGCGGCTCGACAATCGCCAACGGGACCCCCAACCCGGCTGGTGCCGACACCCCTGGCGCTACCGCCGCTGGGAAAACATCCAGACAAATCGTCAAATAGACGCGATCATGGCTGGCCAGCAGCCCTGCGAGATGCGTTTTCACGACAGCCAACTGAGATTCTGTTTGCAGGTCCTCATCCAGAACCGACGTCACCTGCAACTGAGCCGCTCGATCAAACAGTCCTCGAGTATTCGCGAACCGGCTGATGCCCAACGCGGCGTAATGCATCGTTCTTCCTAACGCTCGACAGTGCCGGTCCATTTGAAAAAAACAGGTGCCGGAATTTCCCGGGTCCATGGCCCGCAGATCAAAATGAGCATCGAAGTTGATAACCAACAGCGACTCGTCCGGCCGCCAACGATTCTCCAATCCGAGAAAACTTCCCCACGCCACTTCGTGCCCACCGCCGAGAACAATCGGCTTTCCCCCGGTGGCCATTACTTGCCCGATTCGTTTGGCCAGTTCCTGCTGGGCGGACTCCAAATCTTGGGAGCCCTCGCTTGTGGAACACTGGATATCGCCGCCGTCCCACAGCGGCCCTTCGTGATGGCAAGGTATGTTTCTCAGAATCGAACGAATCGCACCCGGGCCCGCTGCCGCGCCGACTCGCCCTTCATTTCGCCGGACGCCCTCGTCGACCGCAAAACCTAACAAAACAGTGCCCGCAACCGCGTTTGGAGTCCAGGGTTGAATTTTCTGGTGCCAACGTCCGCCGCCGAGCGGCTCGTCCGGCTCGCAACGGCCGTACCAGATCGAAGAGAAGGAATCCACGAAGGTCACCACTAAGGGGCTCGAAGATGCGGGCGAGAAGATTCGAACTTCCATTCCCTTGCGGGAACATGGCCCTCAACCATGCGCGTCTACCAATTTCGCCACGCCCGCTCGCGTGATCGGCCGATCATTCTAGCGTGGCTCCCCTCCTATTCGCAAGGTGCCGGTTCCCCCAAACCTTGGGTTTCTGCCTCGCGAATCAGTCGCTGACTCCGGGCGTCCAGCCGCTGTCGAGTCATCAGCTCCAGCCCCGCCGCCATGCGCTCCACGTCCTTCCGGTACCCTCGATGGGTCGCCATCCGCAACGGGACCTGCTGCTGCAAGACGACATTGACTTTCCAATCGGTACATTCCAAATACGGCAAGTCGTCATGCGTAAACTCGTGCACTTTCTTTCGCCAAAACCAATCGTAGCGAATGATCATCCACTTTCCTTCCCACAAATAGACCTGCAACCGATCGTACTTTTGGAAAGGTCCAAAATCCTGTTCGGCAAAGCACCACAAATGCCGACCATCAAACGCTCGATACGACGGAAACAACCATTTCCATAAAGGTTCAACCCAAAAATGCCAATGATAATCCAAACGCCGCTTCGCCCAGTGATAAACGATAAGACACGCCGCAAAGATCAATACGTTCACGGCCAACGCTGCTATTGGACTAATCGCATACAAAATCAGAAGCCCCAAACAAACCACTTTGTTCAAGACATCAAAAACCGCATCAACAAAGGGAATTGGCGAAATCCAAATCAACATCTCGAACATGAATCTCACACTCTTGACGACCACAAAGTTGACGATCGCTGCAACCATCAACAGTCCGCCTAGAGTCAGTGAAAACACTCCGGCTTGCATCGGCGTCATTGCCGAACGATCCACGGAAACCTCAACCGAGGTACCCGCACCGCCACTTGCCTCCGCCATGTTCAGTCCGATCCCGAACATGATCAGCGTGATCAGCAATACCGAATAACTCTCGACCCAATCCAACGCCTGTGCGACCGGCTTGCTCACTTTGGTCATCCGCGGCAAGCTCGTCAAAACCGTCAACACCAGAAAAACCCAAAACGTTGCAGGATGCTTGAGCACGGGATTTTGCGCGACCATCGTGTAGTCCGCCAAAAAGGCGCCGCCCCATTGAGTACTCTCCAGTTGCGACAAACCACTCAAAACGGTGATCCCAAAAAATGGCGACATCGCCAACGGACTTAGCGGCCCGAAATCCGACAATAAATTCACCGCCGAATCGGACCACAATGATGAAGTGGTCATATCGGTCGGCATCGCGGCCGTCGCAGCCGTCGCTGAAACCGCGATCTCGCGACTAACGTCGACCGTGCCCAAAAAGTTCGGCAAATTCGCGGCGCCCACACCAATCCAGATCAACACCAGCCAATTCATGAGTTCTCTTCACTTCGTGTCATGTTCTTTCGATCGGTTTCGCTCAAAGCCAACAACGCCGGAAGCAGAATCACGTTGCCGAACAATCCTCCCAACATCGCGGCACTGACCAGTCCCCCAAAGTAGATGGTCGGCACAAACTTACTGGTCGTCAAGCTGATGAAACCCACCACCAACGCGATCGTCGAATAGGTCAATGCCGTACCAATTCGTTCCTGAGCCCATTCGACGCCCAGTGATTCGTCGGAATTGATGTTTTCTTGCCCCTGATGGACCACCGCCCACAAATAATGCAGCGAACTGTCCACGCTCAAACCGATACTGACGGCCGCAATCATCGCCACGCCCATGTTGATGGACATTCCAAGCCAAGACATGCCACCCAACAATACGAAGATCGGCAACACATTGGGGATCATGCCGATAACCACTAGTCGCACATTCCGCAGCGCCACATACATCAAGCCCGCAATACTGCCGACCGCGACCAAGGTCGTGGTCAAATGGTCGTCCAACAACGAATCCACGATTTTCGACAACAATACAAACAATCCAGAAATCCGATAAGGAGGATCCGATTCGCCAAACGTCTCGGCCGTGATGGTTCGAATCTCGGCAATCAAGGCTCTTTTCTCTTCGGCCGTCTGTTGCTGTTTCGTCCGCGCGAAAATCCGCAGATGCCCCCTATCTTGCTCACGGTCCCAGCGGTACCAATAATCGGTGAACTGCGGTAAAACTTGACGCATCGTACCCACCAGCGTGTCGGGCGGCAAAAATCGCAACGCCACAAAATCCTGCGTCGTTTGCCAAACGTCCACCAACGAAATGACTTTAGCCAGCGCCGGTGAGCTATCAGCCTCTGCTGCGGGATTGGACGCGGCCCGGTGAATGCCTCGCAAGCGATCTTGATACCCCGAGACCTTGGCCATGAACTCGCGATCCAACGTTCTTGGTGTTGGCACTGAGATCTCGATCAAGCCCGCTCCGCCAAACTGACTTTCGGCAAAATGATAACCCTCTAGAATCGGCGTCCCCGCCCGAAAGTTCTTAGTAAAATCGGTTTCAACTCGCGCGAAGTAAAAACCACTGGAAAGCAGCAAACTGACAACGAAGGTCCAGCCGCAAACCTGCCCAGGTCGTTGACGAACCCGCCTGAGGATTTGAGCCAAACCAGCTTCCACCAGCGACTGACCCAAACCCAGAGAAACCTGCTGCGACCGCGTGCCACACAACGCTAACCCTGGTACCAGCAAACACACGGCCACCAACGTGACGAGACTCGCCAGCCCCATCATCAACCCGAACTCTTGAACCGCGCTGACGCGAGCAATCGCTAACGAACCAAAGCCAGCGGCGTCCGTCAGGCAAGCCCAAAAGATGGGCGGCAACAACCGCCGCAACGTGGTTTGCATCGCTAGCGCTGGAGGATCACCAGCCAGACGGCGCCCCCTGTATCCGACGACCAAATGCACGGTGGTCGCCACGCCAATCACCGCAATGATTGATCCCAACAAGGAACTAATCATTGACTGTTGAAACTTCATCAGGTCCAACAACCATATCGTGACGACGTTGCTCCAAAACACCACCACCGCCGCAACGAACATCCAGCGAACGGTTCGAAGCACGAACAAGATGACCAGACCTAATAGAACCATCGAGCCGTATTGCAACCACAGCCCATCGCGCCGCAAGTATTCCAGCGCATCTTCGACCATCACGGGCTCACCCACCACATGAGCCTCCGGCAAGTCTGCCACCAACTCTCTCAGTTGTTGAATCGTCGCTCTCGTTTGATCGGGCGATCCCCCGGGCGAGTTCGAACGAATCAAACAAACCAACACCGCCAAATCATTCCGCCGGTGATGCGTCCAGCCGTCAAAAGTTATCGTGAACTGACGAGCCAACTCGTTTTTCGGGTCCAACAAAGCCCACTCCGAGGTCGACCCCGGATAGGCGATCGTGGAAATCAACCGCAAAGCACCTTCGAGCCGATCCAAACTCAGAACTTCTTCGACATATGGCAGTTGTTCGGCTTGCCGCGATAGTTCCGACAAGCGGCGGAGACCTCGGCCGTCAGCGGAAAACAAATCCGGATCGCGATAAATCACCAGAATGGTTTCGCGCTCGCCAAAGATACTTTTGATCGCGCGATAGTCGGCCACCGAGGCGTCCTGGGATCCGAACATCTGGTCGACCGAGCGTCCCGTCGCACGACTCCGCGAAGCGTCACTTCCCGCAGCCCGATTCTCCGCATCGTGTTTTTCGACTCGGAGCGCCAAGCGACTTGACAACACCAGCGTCGGCCAGAACCAAGCAAGTAGCAGCAGGACCAAGCCAAGGCTTAGTCCGAACCAACGCCCTGCAACCAAAATCCACGCCAACCGCGCTGACAACGACCGTTCACCGAACGCCGGTCGCTGGTGCGTTGCCGTTGGTGTCGACGAACGATCGTCTATGCCCACTGCCGTTCCGCTCGTTGTCGCAGCGAATTTGCTTCATCATCGTTGACAAAGCGAAACGTCTGAGGGTTTACTTCAAGCTTCCGTTGAAGAATCCAAGCCAATGCCGCTGCATGACATGTCAAATGGGAATTGCGCATGACGGCCGGATTTGCCGCCGTTGGCTTTCGGGTCTTGATCGCCGCAAAGAAATCCATCGCGTGTTCCGTCACATCCAAACCTTTCACGCGCGCCGCCGCAGGACTCAGCAGGCCTTGCAGAGCTTCGTTCGAAGCCACCGTTTCTCCACTGTCGCCGGTTTCCAGCGAGCCTTCACTGCCTACCAGACGAATCGGGCAAGTGCCCAACCGCGAGATCCACTTCGGCCCGCGATCGCCAAACGGATCAGCAATAAAATCAAAAATCAATTTCACGCCATTCTCGTAGGTGCACACAATGGCGTCCTCGGTTGGCTCGTATGTCTTGGGCATGGTTCCATCGGACTGATTGGCCCATTGGCACAAATCGCCGGTGTGCGCCCCCCAATCCAAAAGCCGAGCCCCCGAATCAAAATCATAGTAACCACGCCAACCGCCCTGCACGTATTGTTCGTTATAGGGTCGCCATGGTGCAGGCCCCAACCACAGATTCCAATCCACTTCATGGACCGGCGGTGTCGGTTGCCCCGACAGCCACTCATTCTGCAGTGTGGGAATATAGATCGAAGCGTACAACGATTCCAATCGCCCGAGTTTTCCCTCTTGGGCCATTCGAACGGCCTGTTGAAAATTGGGGACGCTGCGTCGCTGCGTCCCCGCTTGAAAAACCCGGCCCGTTCGTTCAAAGACCTGAGCGATTTCCTCGCACAGTTGCATCGTGATACCACAGGGCTTCTCGCAATAGACATCTTTGCCAGCTTCTGCCGCCAAAATCGCCGCCCGCGCATGCCAGCGGTCCCCGGTCCCAATCAGAACCGCGTCAACTTCGGAGCGGTCCAACAACGAGCGAAAATCTCTGACGAATTCGCAACGTCCTTGGCCGGGATGATTATTCAATAAAGTGCGCGCCGCATCGCGCCGTTTCGCCTGCACATCCGCAACCGCCACACAGCGAACTTCCGGTAACGGCAACATGGCTTGCAAGTCGTACGTCGCGCGCGGTCCAATGCCAATGACGCCCAAGTGAATCTGTTCACTGGGAGGCACCGCGGCAGAAGGGCCTCGCCCCAGGTTTCCCAACACGTGCCGGGGGACAATCATCGGAGCACCCAAAGCGACCCCCGCCGTTTTCAAGAAACGCCGCCGGTCACCGATACTTGAATGATCTTGCATGCTCATGGGTCAACCTCTGGCCAAGCGTGAAATTGAAGAAAAATGTTGGGTATGTGTATGACTGCGTTTAACCGCAATACCGTTCAACGAAGGATTTATTTCACTTCCGAATCGCTCAGCGACGCAATGCTGGGCGACTTGCATAAACAATTGGGCAAAGTGGCTCACCACCCAGCATTGCTCAGCGTCGCGGTTAAGCGAAAATTGAACGGTATTGCGTTTAACCGCAATACCCTTCAACAATGGACGGTAGTAGGCACATTCCATGTGCCGCGAACATCAACAAGCACTCGTTCTTCGACGATCGGCGGACGGCACACGGATTATGCCTGCTACTTATTGAACGGCATTGTGTTTAACCGCGACGCAAAGGAAACCCGGGCGAGCAACCACCTTGCCCACATCTCCGCCCCATTCGCCCAGCACTGCGTCGCCGGGCGAGTTGGCAGCGAGAACCATCTTTCTTTATGAGCTAACGCGGTCAAACACCAAACCTTGACGACCCAACAACTATTCAGGCTTGAAGATATCGTGGCAAGCTTTGCAGTTCATCGACTTGGCCAACGCTTCACCAGCCCCTTCGCGACCGACCACAACCTTGGCAGCGTCCATCATGACCGTGCCCGCCATCATCTTCCATTGCGTCGCATCGCCCTTCGGTGGATCGTGCGAAACCATATCGATCATCATGTCAAGGAACTCGAGCTTTTCCTTGTCATCCGCTTTACCTGACGCAACTTTCTTGGCCAATCCGCCCTTCATGGCCTTCTCCATGATTTCGCCCAATGGCTTCGGTTCATCAGCAGTCCGAGTTTCGGTCCAACCGGCAAACGACACGCTGGTTAAACCTAAAGCCACGAACACTAGCCCAAACGCATAGATTCTAGACACAAGCATTTTCCTGTCTTGAGAGCCATCCGCACATCCGCGGTATCTGAATGTGGGGCACCTATGAATCAGACGATCCATTCCGAGGTCGCCGCTACCGTTCAGACTTTTGCAAAGTCTAAATCAATGTCACGTCACATTCAAGCAACGAAGTCACATTTCCGTTCGATCGTTGCCGCACTGCCATCCCGCAACCAACCGTCCAATTGTGCCGGATCTTTCAGTTGTTGGCCACGCCAAGTCGGAACGGCCAAGTATTGGCAAGAAACGTCCGCTAGCGAGGTCATATCGCCCCACAGTTTTTCGAATTGGCACACCGGAAACACGTCTTCTTGCCCATTGCCCCACCGTTTCTTCACATCTTTTAACGTGATATAGGTCGGCAACCGCCGCGCGAACTGACGCACGGCCTTCAAGACTCGTTCGGCATCAGCCAAATTGCTTCGACTCAGCCCAAACCGTTCGAGCAATTGATCGATATCGATCCACGTTGTCATCGAGTTATAAAACGTGACGTTGAATTCGTCGCGTTCGTTGGGCATCGCCAGTCCTTCGACCAAACGGACACGATCGTTGACCCGGGCCAAACCGCCGCCACGATCCTCCATGCGGCGAGTAATTACTTCGATCGACAAGCAGGCACGACTTTGAATGTGCATGCCCAACAAGCCAGGCTCCACCGCCGAGCCCAAGGTATCGACATTGTGCAGCAGCAAGTACTTCAACTGCGGTTGATTTTGCAATAGCTCGTTAAGCAAGCCATTGCGAAGCAAGTTCGGTACTTCGAACCAATGCCCCACCGGATGGAGACATTGCATTGGCAGGTTGTCCGTGTAGTCCGCGGCTTCACCCGCCGACTGTGCCCAATTCATCAGTGCCGAACGCAGACTCTGCCGAACTTTTTGTTGTTGCTGGTCCAGAACCTGCTGCGGCATCTCTTCCCACGCAAATCGCAAATCGCGAGTTGTCGGGATCATTCTTAGACCAACGCTTTTGCCCGGCGAAACAAAAACACCATCGACGTTGTTCTGTTGTTGCCAACGTTCCACAGCCGCTTGGATCGGCTGCTCGGTCATGTAGCCCGTCGTCACAATGTGCAAAGGACGCCGACCGTGCAGGCGGCCTGTTTGCTGGCTCTTGGCCAAGTGAATCTCCAGGAACGAACGGTGTCTCCCCGCCATACGCACAAAGGGATGCAACGCCTTGACCACCCCCGCACCTTGCGTCCAGCGACTGCCGATGCCAGCCGCCAAAGTCACGACTCCAACTTCGCCACGCTCGATGGCCGCCCGGCCCAGTTCCATGATCGATTTGGTCAACGGCTCGCGACAGTCCACCACATCGCCTGCCTGGACATCTTCGATCGTCGTGGTCGAAGGCAAGAGATTCTGGGCCAAGCCCAAACGACCAGCCAACAAATCCTCACGCAATTGTTGATGCGCCACGGGATCAAACCCATTGACCTCCAGCAACTCGGTCAACGATTGTCGCGAAACCGAGCCGTCGGTCTTGCCCGGCAGAATGCGGGCGATCAATTTACTGGCCAGGTCTTTTTCCGAGTCCCGACATAGTTGCCCGACCCGCTCCAACTCGGCCCGCGTCTCGTTGGAAAGACTCTGAATATCTTGCCGCAACCAACCCGGAACCAATAAGGGATAATATCCAACCGGATAAGAACCACCCGACAACAACTGAGCCTGCGTTCCTTGATCGTTGATTTCAAAGTCATAGACCACCGGGTCCATCGCAAAGGGCAACGCGTGTTCGAGCTCGCGTTTTGTGGCTTTCATGAGTTCCCAAAGCCACTGCCGTGCTTCCACCTTGCGGGTTGGATTGAAAATGAACCCCATTCCGCCGCCGGCCATCCCACCCAACATCCAAAAGCCCCAAAAATCTGGGCCGTAGTTTTCGCGACACCGAGCGATCAATCGTTCCGTGTAGGCATTGGTACACCACGGAATAATCGCCTGCAGCGGCCCACTGAAGTTTTGGTCGGTGGCGGCCCCAATCGCGCGAATGTCCCCGTGCGAAAGGTGCTGCACGATTTGCTCCAGAATCTGAATCGCCGCTCCGCGCGCCTGCCATTCGCGATCACTACGCAACAGATATTTTTCGGTGACCATCTCCAAGATCGGCCCAACGTTTTGGGCCATTCCGCCATGGACCAAAATCAAACTATCTTGCAAGCGCTGTCGAGTCTCCGCAGCGACTTCGGTCTGACTGAACACATGATGTTGTGGCAACAAGCGACCGCGACTGATCCCAAATTCCGGATCTCCCGCAGCCGCCGCGCAACCTTCGATCAACTTGATTCCTGGCCATACGCCACCACTGTCTTGCCAACCGCCACCCGACCCGCCCAGCCATTCGCCTAAGATCGCCCGCGCCGCCACGATTCTTCGATCGGCCTCCGTGAGTGAACCCGTAAGCGCGGAGACTTGATTCGTCGCCCGCATGCAAAGCGAAATGAGTCCGCCTAACAAGTTGGTGGACACCGCCAAACGAGATCCCTTCGGAATGTCGTTGACTCGGCTGACTATCTCCAAACCCAGCCCCGTCCCCACCAAAGGCCGCAACACGGAAGCAATGTCGGCTTGATGCCCTTCCAGTCCCGCCGGCACCAAACCCGAAGCGATCACGGCCGCTTTGAGCAGCCCGACATAATCAGCCGCAAAGTCGAACACTTGACTCAATTGCGTGATTTCGACCACGGCATTCAAGTCGATACTGACCAAACGCAACACCGGTCGATCGATAACTCTTAAGCAACAGTCCAACGGAGGCTCGGGACTCTGATGCCGACCCTGCACCGCAAGATTGATCGACGCGTTGATCACCCGTGCTCCCTGCGGATAATCCATGCCTAAGAAAAAAATATCGCTCCAAGCACTGTGTGAAAAATCCATTCGCACGGAAGTGCGCTCGCGCAAGATCGGATAACCGGTTTCGGCGTTCCTTTCCAAGAGTTCGCTGCGGATCTTTAACGGAACTTCGTCAGGATTGCCCGTCCGAAACATCCAACGGTTTCCCGCTACCGTCTTGACACTTTTGCGAACTTGATCCGCCAACGTTTGAAAAGCCAGCCGATGATAAGCCGCCGCCAAAGCGCTGGATACCGCCCAACTGGGCCCCGATCGCTCCTGTTCGACCAAGAAGACGTCGATGGCTTCGTTAAACCGACGTTGCAGGAAATGCTGGTGTCCCTCGAAAGCAATCTTGCCAACTTCCGACTCAGGCACCAAGTTCGGCAAGTGAAACCGATGAATCGCATACAAGAAAAACAACGCCCGAACTCGTTCGTACAAATTCTCGTGGTCGCGACGAAAACGGTCCAACGCTCGGGTCTGCTCCATCAGCTCCGGCCGAGACATTTTGCCGACTTGCGATTCGATCGACAAATCGCGGACTGCAGGATCGGACGAGACAATCAAATCGATCAACGATCTCATGATCATTACCGTAGGGTTGACGGGCGAAACGCAAACATCAAGGGACAACTATCCGAGCGACTACTTGGGACGAGCCAACAGTTCAATCAACTCGACCAAGATCCGATCGCGGTCCGGACCCGATAAAGCCAAGGCCATCTGGGCGATCAACAGCCCATAGGTCTCGCCGATATTGAACCGTTGCCCTTGGATTTGAAAAGCCAAATACTTCTCGCGTTGAATCAACTTTCGCAACGAATCCGACAGGTTGAGGCTCGCCGATGCGTCGGTCCGAGTATTGGCGACCGCTGATTTTGCTTCGGCCAGCAAATCCATGATGGTCGGCGTTAAGACGTGCATGCCAAAGAAGCACAGGTAGTACCCACTGCGTTGCCCCGCAACGATCAGGGACTGTTCCGCCTGGGTCGGCGTCGGCTTTTCCATGATCGCCGTGACTTCGTACAGCTTTTCCGCATGAGCCACCGGGGTACCGCCGATCGCCCCAAAGAACCGCAATTTGCTTTCATGCGTCGGTTGAATCGCCGAGACACTACATTGTTCTTGCTGGGCCACGGCGACCAACTGCGCCGCGCAGCTCCATTGACTATGATCGCTCACATACAGGTGATCGCCCACCAGATGCAGAAACATCTCCCGATCCACAAACGCTTGAGCACGCAGGATCGCGTCGCCATACCCTTGGGGATCGTGTTGGATAAAGAATGTCAACCGCGAGGCAAAACTGCCAGCGGCGGCAAGGTACCGATCTTGCTCACCCGGTGCGACGACAATGGCAATGTCCTCGATACCCGCCGAAACGACCTCGGCCAGTACCAATTCGAGGGCCGACCGAGCCCGACCCGACCGATCCACCACGGTTTGCAAGGGCAAGTGGGTCTGATCTTTTCCCGCGGCGGTAATCACGGCTTTACTGATAGTCATACGAGTCCTACTTGGTTACACTCAGAAGCGAACAGGCGATTCATTCCGCAATGCTCCGGATGAACCTGCCTGCCCAGCGTATCATAACTTGCCCGCGAGATTTTGAAATGTCCGTTCATAACCAGCGCGATAGATCCACCCTCTCTGGCCGGCTTCAACGAACCATCCGGTATTTGTTCACGCTCGTTGCCCTGGTTGTGGTAACCGGAATGTTTCCCGACACGTGCCCAGCCGGGCCGCGACCTGCGCCATTTCAAGATGAGCTGCAAAATAATGAACAACGTCGCCGGATTTCTGCACGGCAAGCCCGAGCCGAACGAATGGCCATCCTGCGAGGCGAATACGGCCGTTTTCGCGCCAACAACGACCTCTTGTATTATCACTTGGACATTCGCATCGACCCCAACGCCAAGACGATCTTCGGAAAGACCCAGATTCGTTTCAAAATGCTGGCTGATGACCAGCGCATTCAACTGGATCTTTACGCCAACCTGAAAGTCGACCGCATCGTTTGGCGCGACCAGGAACTCAAGTTCGAGCGCGAATTCAATACCGTGTTCGTCGATTTCCCGGAAGCCTTGCGTGCCGGCGAAACCCACGAGATCGATTTCTACTACTCGGGATCACCGGAAACGACGGGGCGGTTTGGCGGCTTCACCTTTGGCGAAGACCCACAAGGACGGCCCTGGATCTATACCGCCTGTCAGGGCGAAGGCGCGAGCATTTGGTGGCCGAACAAAGACCAACTGCGCGACGAAGTGGAATCCATGGACATCAGCATCGCAATCCCCAACGGGCTAAAAAATATCTCGAACGGTCGCTTTCAAGGCAGCGACGATCTGGGCGATGGTTTTACTCGTTGGCGATACCACGTCAGTTACCCTATCAACAACTATTGTGTATCGGTCAACATTGCCAACTACGAACAATTTGGTGAAAAACTAGGTGATTTGACCTTGGACTACTTTGTGTTGCCCGAAGACTTGGAAGCTGCCAAAATCCAGTTCACTCAGGTTCGTCCCATGATGGAAGCGTTTATTCATTACTTCGGCGAGTTTCCCTTTGCACGAGATGGCTACAAGCTCATCCAAGTACCGTACACGGGCATGGAGCACCAATCGGCCGTCACGTACGGCAACGGATTTCAAAATGGCTACGGTGGCCGCGACTGGACTGGCGTTGGCGTCAGCCTGAAGTTCGACTTCATTATCATTCACGAAACCGGTCACGAGTGGTTCGGGAACGCGGTCTCCTGTGCTGACATCGCCGACATGTGGATTCAAGAGGGTTGGACGACGTATCTCGAATGCATGTACGTGGAGCACGTCTTCGGCTTCGAAGATGCGCTTAAGTATACCAATGGATACCGATCAAAAATCGCGAATCGGCAGCCAATCATCACGCAGCGAGGTGTTCATCGCGAACCTAGCCAAGACATGTACTTCAAAGGCGCGTTGTTCTTACACACCTTGCGCGGCGTGCGGAACGATGACGCCGCCTGGTGGGCCCTGGTGCGTGAAATCTACGACACCTACAAATACCGCAACATCATGTCGGAAGACCTCATCGAGTTGTTTTCTAAACGTTACGGTCGCGACATGCAGCCGATCTTCGATCAATATCTCCGACACGCGAAATTGCCAATCTTGCAACTGGCTTGGGGGCAAGATCAACAACTTCGATATCGCTGGCAAGCGGACGTCACCGGCTTCAACATGCCCATTCGTGTGGGTCAGCCTGGAAAATGGCAAGTGATTGAGCCCACGCTAGAATGGCAGACGCTGAACTGGGAACAATCACAAACCGACTTTGCCGTGGCGACCGACTTGTATTACATCGAAGTCGATTGGCAGGATGCGAGTGCGGCGGGCAACTGAACCTGTGCAAACAGTGATTCTGCGTCGCAAGCAGCTCCAAACAAATATCCTTGCACGTGATCGCAACTCAAGGTGCGTAGACAGTCGCAGATTTCGGGTGACTCGACACCTTCCGCCACCACACGAAGTTTCGCCGTATGCGCGATCCGAATCATTGAATCGACAACCGCAAGGGCAAACTCACTATCGAGGATCTCTTGGACAAATGATTCGTCGATTTTCACGATATCGACGGTCAGTTTCTGCAAGTACGCGATGGATGATCGGCCGGTTCCCAGATCATCAATCGTCACCGAGAATCCCATTTGCTTGAGGTCGCGAATCTTCTTGCCGGAAAGCTTGAGATCGTGCAGCACAGCCTCCTCCGTGAGTTCGACTTCGACCAAGGCCGGGTTGATGCCTTGAAAGAAGAAGGCGGATGCGAGATCCTCTTGCAGATCTCCGAAACGAAAGTGACTGGCGCTGATGTTGATACTGATCGGAACCATGCGATGCCCCAGAGCTTCCCAACACTTGATATCTTTGGCCACCGCGCGAATCACGACTTGTGACAAGGGAACAATCAGACCGCACTTCTCGGCTTCCGCCACAAACTCTTCTGGGCGGGAATAGATCTCTCCGTTGCGGAACCAGCGAACCAAGGCTTCGGCTCCACAACATTCTCCGGTTGCGAGGTCAAACTTGGGTTGGTAATGGACGGTAAATTCCTGATTTTCGATCGCTTCACGAATATCGCCGCGAAGTTGAAACAAACGCCGATGTTCTTGATCCAAATCCACGCTGTAGAACGAATAGCAGCGTCGGCCATTTCGCTTCGATTGGTACATCGCGGCATCTGCTTGATTCAGCAATTGTTCTGCGGTCTGGCCTTGTTGGTGGCGAATGGCAATTCCGATCGACGCGCCCACAAACGCCTTTTCATGCATAACAATAAATGGCTCTTGAAACGCCGCCAGAATTCGTTCGGCCAACTTAGGCAGTTGGTTGAGTCGCTCGACATGATCCGCAATCACGACGAACTCGTCGCCTGCCAATCGAAAGAGACGCTCGCGGGGTTCGACCAGGACCTGACCCAACCGTTGACCAACTTGGATCAGAACCTCATCGCCGGCCTGATGTCCTAATGAGTCGTTCACGAACTTGAATCCGTCCAAGTCGAAGAACAGCAGCGACAACATGGGCCCTGATGGCCGATGCGTGTTGACCGCTCGCTGCAACTCCTCCATGAAACAAAGCCGATTCGGCAAACCGGTCAAGACGTCCAGATGGGTTGTTTCGCGAATTGTTCGCAAATTCCCAGGCAACGGCCCCGCCGGAGATTTTCCGGGATCCTGGCACGATTGTTCGACGTTGGGGGTCATAGCTTCAATCATGATGGCGATCGCGGTGTCCAAAAATACGGCGTCCAATGGGACAGTCGACCGAGTACCTACGTCAAAACTAAGAACTATGCAGACGGGATTGCCCAAGAAAACAGGAAACACCGCGGATTCCTCGCTAGAATTCATCTATTTGTGATAATCGTCAATTTTGACGACCCAAATGGTGGTCACTTCTTTGAACGAATGAGGAACACAAAGGAATGACGGTTTGCCGAGTAACGAAGTATAGGATGCACCGCGAGAGATAGGATTGACACAGAGAAGACCTCGCACCAGCGAAATGACGGCTTGATGAAAGAAGCGTCTGGTCCGTTTGCCCGCGCCGCAAACGAACGAAGTATAAAATGCACCGCGCGAGATAGAGATGACGCAGAGAAGACCTCGCACCAGCGAAATGACGGCTTGATGAAAGACGCTTCTGGTCGTTTTGCCCGCGCGGCAAACGAACGAAGTATAAAATGCACCGCGCGAGATAGGGATGACGCAGAGAAGACCACATACGTTGAACTAAAACCAAGGCGCAAGATTTTCCGAGTGGTATGGGCGTTGCTGCAGGTTGCGAGTGGAATTTCTGCAACCACAAACACGAATAGGAGCCAAATATCCCAAACCGCAAGTGGCTTCGGCCCAAAGGGACAGGGCGATGTTAGCCTAGGGCATAGTTCGCGGAAACAACTCTCCTTAACGATTCAAACGCTACGAACCCAATCAAATAACAGCCAACCAATAGGACCTCCAACCGCCAATGTCGCCCTAGGTGAGCTCGCCCCCAAGACCCAATCGCCCCAACGGGGCAGGGCTAACACAGCACGCCTCGAACTTGAACGCCAAACATTCCCGTATCGAACGCGGGGAAATCCTCTGTCGCGAAACTTGACAAATAGTAGCACGAGCGCCCCGATCGTGCCGGAAACATAGTAGCACGAACGGCCCCGATCGTGCCGGAAACATAGTAGCACGAGCGCCCCGATCGTGCCGGAACTAGTGTTGCGCACAACGATCCAATAAAGACTTCAATCAAGGAAAGAACCGATCTCGAAAACCACTCGAAGCGATCGGAGCGCTCGCTCTACCACCGAATCCTGCCCGACTTGCTCGTCAAAGCCAGAAAGCAAAACAAAACCTGCATGCCCGCCACTCCAGGTCTCTCTGAATCTGCGGGAGAGAGCTTCATTGAACACGCCCCAAAACGGCTTCACCCAACATCAAGATTTTCTTGCAATCAGGCCGCCATCGGTTATGCTAAACACAAGTCGATGCACCGCCACGAGGACGAACAGGGCGAAAATGAAAAGACATCGTCGCAGCTCTCGGAGCCATTCCAGTGGCAAAGTGTTTTACGTTCATGCTGGACAACAAGTGATCGCTGTTAACCCTCGTTGTACGGCCGCTGCATCCCCTCGCTGTCGTTATGCCTGCGCCGATTGCATGGACGAACCGCTCCTGCATAACACGGGGGCACAGGTACGACCTTGCCCAACACCGGCGACAAGGTTCTGTATTATCATCGCACCCAACAGTTCCCACGCATTATTTTTGTGGCATTTGATAGTGTGGTACATTTGTTTAGAATTCACAGGCTTGGCCGTGTTTTTTAACTCGATTTGTTTGGGTCAAAATGCCAAAGAGGAGGGTGTCATGGAGCTGACCAATAGCATTGGGATGAAACTTGTCCTTATTCGAAAAGGAACGTTCATAATGGGATCCCCCGAGGAAGAATTGGGGCGGGATAAATTCGGACGAGACCAAAATGAAACGCAACATACAGTTACCATTAGTCGGGATTTTTTCCTGTGCATTACTGAAGTGACGCAAGGACAATACGAAAAGGTAATGGGCGCCAATCCAAGTATATTCCAGGGAGAGAAAGCGTCTTGGAGACTCGGAAAAAAAGGTAAGCCGGTTGACACGTCCTGCTTCCCTGTAGATTTCGTTAACTGGTATGATGCAGTTGATTTTTGTAAAAAGCTGTCCGAACTTCCCGAGGAAGTTGCAGCTGGGCGGCAATATCGTCTACCAACAGAGGCAGAATGGGAATATGCGTGCCGCGCTGGAAGTAAGACGAGCTATTGTTTCGGTGACGGGCTGGACACACTTGGACAATACGCTTGGTATACGGTTGACCCGGAGGAATACAAGAATCTACCTCGCAAGCACACGGTTGCAGAACTAAAACCCAACCCCTGGGGCTTGTTCGACATGCACGGAAATGTGCAAGAGTGGTGTTCAGATACGCCAGAACCGTTTTCAGCACAAGCAGTAGTCGATCCTACGGGGGCAAGTGAGGGTGTTGATCGGGTGCTTCGAGGGGGCAGTTACGGGCACGAGGCGCACGATTGTCGTTCCGCAAAACGATCCGTGATGCCTGCAACGATTCGAAGTTCCCTGATTGGATTTCGAGTTGTGTTGAATTCACCAACGGAAGGAACGCAAGATTAGCTCTTCGACTTCTACGATCTAAACTGTTTTTTGCCGAGTTTTGTTGCCGAACCGAGTTGTTGCGTGTTAAGGGCCGAGTTGTGGCTGTAGATATTTCTGGGATCGCAAACACTTGAGATTTTCTTGGCACGCGTCACTCGTTCAAGAAAGAGCCATAAGTAAGCCTGATTTAGATGATTCGGTGTGGAGCTTCCGCAAGGCTTGCTTTAATTGAGATGCGGTTCGCCAACCGAAAGATGGGGCGTTTCTTGAGTTTTGAATTGATGTCGTGTTAGTGGTCAATCCTTGCCCCACTGGCATAAAGCCAAGTGGCGGCGGATTCGTACACGAGCGTTAACCCGATCAGCCTACGTGCAGACGTGACTGAAAAGAAGTCGGTCCTACGGCCTTTAAAACCCTGGGGCGGGCTCGCTGTAGCGGACTAATCATCGCCCCATTGGCATAAAGCCGAATGGTGGCGATCTTGTACCCGAGATCAAATCCATTGTGGCAACGCTCTCCGCCGGATTCACTCCGGCGGGAGCACGACTAAGCAGCTACATGGACACCAAGCACGAGAGAAGCGGTCGAGGGACAGGCTTGTTTAGCGAACCAACCTAACCGAGACCGCAACGGTTAATGCTCGCAGGATCGGACACTCTGTACCCAAGAACAACTCCATGCGGCCTACGTGCATACACGACTGAAGCGAAGTCGGTGTGCGTCGCCAGTCTATTGGGGGCTGTGATCCCTAGCACGGTTCGCAAGCGTGAAAACTTCGCGAGTAAAACACCCCACGATGACTCAACGCCACAATGAATCGGTACACCTACTGGCCGCCAGCGGACTGGCGACCCACATAGCGTCGCCTGTCTTCTGGCGGATGTGATGCTTAGACGTGCGCGCGAGGGTGAAAACGTCGCGAGCAAAACACCCCACGATGACTCAACGCCACAATGAATCGATCCACCCACGGGCCGCCAGCGGACTGGCGACCCACATAGCGTCGCTTTAGTCAGGCAAGCGACGGACTTGAATGTCCTTGTACGAAACGGCGGCGCCCGGATCGTGGCATTGCAAACCAAACGTTCCTTCGGTCAACACGCGAGTAAACTGCGCACCGGGTTTCTTGTTGTCTGGCTCGGTGTACTTCACGGTTTCTTTGTCGTTGATTTTGACGGTAATCGTCTTGCCTTCGACTTTGATGTAATAATCGAACCACTCGTCGTCTTTCGCCGGTGAGTTATCCAATACGTCTTGCACGTCGTACAAACCGCCGGTCTTCTTTCGATCCCCGTGCGTGTTGTTCACTTGAGACTCGTAACCGTGTTTGGGCCAACCCGAGTCTTGATATTGAGTATGAAAATAGATTCCGCCGTTGGCGTTGGGTTGGCACTTCACTTTGGCTTTGAACTCGAAGTTTTTGAACGGCTTGTCGTCGCCAACATAAAACAAATGGCTACGTTCTCCTTTGCCAACAAACGCACCGTCGACAAAAGTCCAGCTCTCCGGGCTCTCGTTGATTTTCCAACCTTCAAACGACTTGCCATCGGTCAAAGAAATCCATTCGCTCTTTTCGGAGTCCTGGCCTTGGGCGGTTACGCCAAAGGTCATGAGTGCGATACAGAGGCAAGTCATTGACAATACTCGGAACATGTTTGGGGTCCTGTTTGGAGTGATGTTGGAATAAAGTCCGCCGAATGGGCGGGAGCCCGATTATAACTTGTCGCGAACTAGATTGCCCATCGGTAACGGTTAGGTTTTTGGTAACCGTCGACGAAATACGAATCCAGTCCGTTCATTTCTGGCCGGTTCCAATGTTGCGAATCTTGCGGAGGGCATCCCAGCACCGGAGCAGGTCAGGTGGCAGCGGAGCTTCGACCGTGATAGCGACCTGGGAGACCGGATGCAGGAAGCTGATTTTTTGCGCGTGTAAGGCTTGACGATTTAGCAACGCCGATTGGTCGTCGCCAGCCGCTTGATCGACGCCCCCGTGCAGCATCCCCTCCGTGACACTGGCTCGCCCGCTGTACAAGCGATCGCACAATACGGGACAGCCGATGTGGGCCAAATGGACACGAATCTGATGCGTTCTTCCGGTTTTTGGCATGACGTGCACAACGGCAAAACCTCGAAATCGCTCGACCACTTGAAAGACGGTTTCGGCCGGGCGACTTGTGGCGTGGTTTTCGCGAATCGCCATGCGTTCGCGTTGATACGGATGTTTACCGATCGGCAAGTCGATCCGATCTTGATCAAAGTTGGGGGCCGGTGAAACGATCGCCCAATATTGTTTGGACACGGTTCGGTTTTGGAACTGGTCGACCAAACTCATGTGCGCTTGATCGGTTTTGGCAACCAAGATCACGCCGCTGGTATCGCGATCCAATCGATGCACGATTCCCGGCCGGGTCGCGCCTCCAATGGTACTCAGTTGCTGAAAACGATGGATCAAGCCACTGGTGAGCGTTCCCTTCCAGTGCCCTTTGGCCGGATGCACGACCATGGCGGCAGGTTTGTTGATGGCGAGTACATGTTCGTCTTCCCACAAAATGTCCAGTTCGATGGCCTCGCCTTTTTGTTCATCTTTGAACAGATGCGGGGGGATCTCCAGTTCCAAACGTTGGCCGGGTTCCAATCGGAACGCCGGTTTGACGACTTCGCCATCGATCTTCGCATGACCGGCGGCAATGGTTCGACGAAGTTTCACTCGGCTCAATTCTGGGAATTGCTCGGCGAGAAACACATCCACGCGAACCCCTTGGTGAGCGGGCAAGATCTGGAAGTGGAACCACTGAGATTCGGCGGCCAACTTCTGGAGTTCCGGTCGTTCGAGGCGTTCGATGGTCCGCTCCGCGACGAGTTCCTTTGTCGCCTTATTACTAGTCTCCACCGAATCGACTTCGGACAGTTCTTCCCAATCGATTTGGAGCGGCGCGTCTTCGTCCAGTTCTTCAATCTCGTCAGTGGCGGCGGATTCCTCGGGCGTATTCGGCAGACCGGCCAACTTCGCGCGGCGTTCTTTGCGACGATCTTGGTAATACGAACCCGTCGGGCCACCGGTTTTCTGGAAAAATTCTGATTTTCGTTTGCGACTCACGAGGTGGGCCTTTTCTGGTCGTTTGTAACGCTCCGCTTGTCGATTTCTGGCTGAGGGTCAAGAATAGCCCGGGTTCGGGGAAAGGGCCACTGGGTGCGAGGAATCATGCGGAAAAGTTATCGGGTGTCGTTCCCAAACCATCGGGGTGAGGAATTGGTCGGGATCTTGGACACCAACGAACGCCCCCGGTATTTCGCCCTGTTCTCACATTGTTTCACCTGCAGCAAGGATCTGAAGGCGATCGTGCGGATCAGCCGCGTTCTAGCGGAAGGCGGTGTCGGTGTCCTGCGTTACGATTATACCGGATTGGGGGACAGCCACGGGGATTTTCAGACGACAAACTTCACGACGACTTGTCTGGATACCGTTTGTGCCGCACAATTTCTTGCCCGAGAGTATGAACCTCCACAGCTCTTGGTTGGTCACTCCTTGGGCGGAACGGCTTCGTACCAGGTCGCGGATCAAATCGAATCGGTTAAAGCCTTGGCGACAATCGCCTCCCCCAGTTGCACCACACACCTTTCGGATTTCTTGGCGGCAAGCAATCCAGAAATTGACTCCCATGGTTTTGGTTTGGTCACGATTGGCAATCGTCCGATTCCGATCACGGCCCAATTGATGCAAGATTTGCGGAGCCATGACGTGCCCAACCGGATCAAGGCGTTGGCCAAGCCGCTGATGTTGTTTCACTCGCCAGAAGATGAAACCTTGCCGTACCGACACAGTACCAACGCGTTTTATTGGGCTCAGGGACAAAGCAGTTTAATAACCTTGCCTGGAAGCGACCACTTGCTAACCAACCAACCCGACGACATTGCCTTGGTTGGACGAACCATTTTGGCTTGGGCCGACCGCTTTTGCGGTTTGCGGACGGACCAACCCCTTCAATAAGCGAATCACGTTCATGTCCGAATTGACCATCGATCAAATTCCACCGCAAGTCATCTTGCCATTATTTGGTGCCCGAGACCAACACCTGCGTCGTCTGCGAGATTTTTTTCAAGTGGAAATCGTCCACCGCAATGGGACAATTACCATCCGCGGGGCGGACGAAAAAGCTGCCCAAGCTGCGGAAGTTTTGCAACGCCTAAAAAAATTCGTGGAGAAACATGGTGGGCTGACGCCCGAGGCGTTTGACCAGACGATGACCCAAGTGACCGGAGTTTGGAACAAAGAACCCACCAAGCCAGTCGAAACTTCGGTGGTCGGAGCAACCGTCCGGCCGCGGACTCCGGGACAGGCCGAGTACATTCGTCAAATTCGCCAACACGACATGACGTTTGCGTTGGGACCCGCTGGAAGTGGGAAGACTTATTTGGCCGTCGCTTTGGCAATCGAAGCGTTGCGGGCTCGCGAGGTCCGCAAACTTGTGTTGGTTCGACCGGCAGTCGAGGCCGGAGAGAGCCTAGGCTTTTTGCCGGGCGACTTGTTGCAGAAGATCCAGCCTTATTTGCGGCCGCTATTGGATGCCATCAACGAATTGATGGGATTTGAGACAGGCCAGCGACTTTTACAAACGGACGTCATCGAAGTATTGCCGTTGGCTTACATGCGAGGACGGACGCTCAACGACGCCTTTATCATTTTGGACGAAGCCCAAAACACAACCGTCGCTCAGATGAAAATGTTTTTGACGAGAATGGGAAATGGCTCGAAAGTGGTGGTCGCGGGCGATACAACCCAGATCGATCTACCGCGCGGCACCAACAGCGGCTTGATCGACGCGGCTCATCGATTGAAGAACGTCAAAGGCATCGCGTTTGCTCGGTTGACGGAAGAAGACATTGTGCGACATCCTCTCGTTCAAAAAATTGTTCTCGCGTACGAGAGTATCGCGGAACGTGACCCTCCAAAACCCAAGAATTGATATCGGCCGAAACGACGGCAAGGTGATTTAGATATGGTTAGTCATGGTTCGAGAAAATCTCGAATAGGGCCCATCAACGATCCCGATACGATTTGGACTCAAGCCAATCGAGTTTGGCATTCCGCGGATTTTTGGGGGCGAATCGGCTTTGTCTTGGCGGCCATGTTGCTGCTCTGGCTGGGAACCGAAGGCTGGCGTCCCGCGTTTCCCTATCGATGGAGTTCGATTCCATTGACCGCGCCTCACGCTCGGGTGGATTTCGAAGTTGTCGATTCGCAGCGCACGACGGATGCCCGATCCCGTGCACGACAAAACGTGTTGGCATTGTATGAACTGGATAACAAACCCCTCAAAGAACTGAAGGATAAGCTGCACGAGCATTTGTTCCGAGTACAGCAAGCCAAGACGTTTTCGGAGCTCGACGTTGCGGTATGGGCTGGGTTTCTCAGTGAAGAGCGCAGGTCGGCCTCTCTGGAAGAACAGGATGTTTGGTACCAACAATTTCGGACCGCGTTACTGGCCGACGCGAGTCTGGAATCGTGGGGACGAGTGATACAAAATGCACTAGCGCCTTACTTCGAACGAGGACTGCTGGAACAAGTTCAACACGAGTTGGATCGTTACAGCATTTCGCAAATTCGCGTTTACTCCAAACAACCAGACGATGCCAAAGTCGTCAACGTCGATGATGTTCGAATTCCCTTAGTCAAAGAACTCCTGAAGTCTCGGTTCTCCGCCGAACTGCGGCGCGAGTCCATCGTCGTGGGTAATGACGATACGCTGACGAATTTCTTGCATGCGTGGATCGAGAAACAAACGTTACCCGTCACGTTACGATTCGCATCGGAGGAAACCAAACAAGCTGCGGACTTGGCGGAAGCGCAAGTCCCATTGCAACTTCGTAAGTTTCGAACCGGGGAACCCATCGTCACCACTGGCACGTCGTCAACCGATACAATGACGGCACAACTTGCTCAACCACTTACGGAACCAGCCCTCGCGTTGCTGCAGGCCGAACACGATGCGTTTGTGGCTAGTTGGACGTGGTCTCGAACACTGAACTATTTGGTGGCGAGGCTGGGATTATTTGTCGCGATCTTCACGTTGTGCGGAATCTATTTATGGTACGACCAGCCAAAATGGCTGATCGAATGGCGGCATTTTTTAACGCTCTTGATGTTGTTTTCGGTCGCCAGTATCTCGGTGTATTGGCTCTGGCGTGTCCCGCTCCGCATCGAATTGGTTCCCGTTGCTTTGTTCGCGATGGTCATTACGATCCTTTATCGGACTCAACTTTCGCTGCTGCTCAGCGCCGCATTATGTCTGGTCACGGTGTTCAGCATGGGACAAGGCTTGGGTGAATTCGTTACGATGGCCTCCGTGGCTTGCATTTGCAGTTTCTTGTCCGGAAATGTTCGCAGCCGCACGCGACTAATTTTCGTCGGACTTTGGGCAGCCGTGGCAGGAATCCCTACCGCGATTTACGTCAAAGTTGCCTTGGGATGGACCCTCAGTTCGCCTTTGGTTTGGGACAGTTTGTGGATCGGCTTGCAGGTCGTGTTTGCCGGAGTCGCCTTGACCTCTCTCTTGCCGTTCTTAGAAAAGATCTTTGATTTCCAAACGGACATTAGTTTGCTGGAATTGGGGGTGCCGACACATCCTCTTTTGGCGGACTTGGTCCAGCGAGCGCCGGGAACTTACAACCATAGTATTAGTTTGGCGGCCATCGCGGAGACCGCGGCCAACGCGATCGGCGCTAACGGAGTTCTCGTGCGAGTCGGCGCGTACTTCCATGACATCGGCAAGGTACGGAAGCCTGAGTATTTCGTGGAAAACCAAGCCAAAGGACAGAATCGTCACCAGATGTTGCTACCCAGCATGAGCACGTTGGTAATTGTGGCCCACGTAAAGGATGGTGCCGAAATGGCTCGGCAATACAAGCTGCCGAAGCCCATTATCGACATGATTGAACAACATCACGGGACAACGTTGGTCGAGTACTTCTACCGCCAAGCGAAAAACGAGGAACGAAGAGACACCGGGTTGGTGGAGGAATCGGATTTCCGATACCCAGGACCAAAACCACAGTCTCGGGAAGCCGCCGTCATGATGTTGGCGGACGCCTGCGAAAGCGCCAGCCGAGCGATGAAAGAGGCCACGCCCGCTCGTCTGGAAGGGTTGGTTCAAGATATACTACAGAAGCGGTTGCGCGATGGCCAATTCGATGAGTGCGGAATCACGCTCAAGGAACTCCACATCGTGCAGGAAAGCTTGATCAAGTCGCTCAATGCCATGCACCATAGTCGCATCAGTTATCCCGACGCCAAAACCGGTTAATTCGCCGATGAATTTCTCGCCATGAATGTTGAACCCACCGGAACGGAGCCGCAGGAATCCTCCTTTCAAATCGAGTTCTTCTTCGACGAAGTCGACCGAGTTCAGTTCTCGAAGGAGGATTTGGCCCAGCTTCGCCGGGCCGTGATGGCAACCCTCCATGCCGAAGACGTTCATAGCGCCGAAATCTCCGTGGCGGTGGTTTCAGGCCCGCGGATGCAGCAATTGAATCTGCACTACCTAAATCACGATTATGATACGGACGTCCTAAGCTTTTGTTTGGAATCGGAAGAAGATTTGGGATTCTTGTTGGGCCAACTAATCGTTAGCTTGGATTTTGCTAAGCAACAATGCGAGGCACTTGGTCAACAACATGGAAAACCCATTTCGCTGATTCACGAGTTGGCCTTGTACTTGGTCCATGGTTGCCTTCATTTGGTTGGTTATGACGACCATGAACCCGATGATCGATTGGAAATGCGCCGGCGCGAACACTTGGTCCTCACGCCCTTGGGCATGACTCCCGTTTGGATAACTTCGGACGATTCACTACCGATGAATTCGGACGTAACGCCGGACCAATGCATCAACCTATCGGACGAGCGCCCGTCATGAGCGAACTTGCACTTGTTCTTTTGACCATCGCTAGCGCTATCGCAGCCACTCTTTCCGCGACCGCTGCCAAAGTACTCAACGACTATCCGCGCCACGAGTTTGAAGATTATTGTGAGCGCCGAAAACGACCTTGGTTAGCGAAGAGAATTGTCGAAGACTACCGACAATTCTGTTTGGGAGCGGAAGTCATGGAGATGTTCGCTATCTCGATCATGCTGTACGCCGGAGCCATTTGGCTGTTGGGGGCCCCGACGGAACAAGTCTGGAGCTTTTCTAACTCGATATTTTGGACGGCGGTTTTCTCGGGAACGGGAGTTCTGCTGTTAAGCAGTAGTTGGATTCCTTGGGCAATTGTGCGTTATCTCTCGTCACCCTTTTTGTTCTACACTTGGCGATTGTGGTGGTTGTTGGCAATTTTCTTTCAACCGGTTCTGATCGGGATGGAATTGATCGGCGCGATGCTCAAACGACTGTCCGGTCAAGGCAACGAGCCCGATGATGAAGAAGAAGATGTGGAAGACGAGATCCTGTCGATGGTCGCCGCTGGGCAAACCGGTGGGTTCTTGCATAGTGAAGCTCGGGACATGATCGAAGGCGTCATCGAACTGGATGAGTTGGTGGTCGAAACCATCATGACCCCACGTAGCCGTTTGCAGCTCATCGACGTCAACGCAGATTGGCCTGAGATTTTGGAAATTTGTCGCAAGAGTCAACATTCGCGTATTCCCGTATATCAAGATCTTTTGGACAACATTGTCGGCGTCATGCACACTCGCGATGCGCTGTTAGAAGCTCTCAAACCTCCGAGCGAACGACGTTCGATTCGTCGCTGGATGCGGAAAGCGTTGCGAACGCCGGACACCCGCTACGTCAACGAAATGCTTAAGGTTTTCCTACAACCGGGAAACAACATGCATCTGGCGGTCGTCTTTAATGAGCATCAAACGATGGTCGGCGTGATCACCATTGAAGATATCTTGGAAGAGATTGTCGGAGACATCACCGACGAAACAGACCGTGAAATAGAACCTCGGATCAGGTTAGTTTCCGAGAATGTCATTGAACTGCCAGCGCGATATCGAGTCGACGAACTCAATGATGAAACGTCGTTCGAAATCCCGGAAGATGATGAATACGATACGGTGGCTGGATGGATTTTATGTCGGTTGGGCGAAGTCCCCAAACTCAAACAAGAATTCATGGTCGATGGGATTCATTGTACGGTGCTCCGAGCGACACCTCGCAAAATCGAGTATGTCCGCTTGCAATTGGTGGGAGACGGTTCGGTACCGACTCCAACGAATCCCGTTGCTGAACCGGTGAGCTAGATTCATGTTGAAGACGATCCGACAAATTATCTGGGTAGGTATGCTATGGTTTCCCATCGTGGGCTCCCATGGTGGCAGTGTTCCTGATCCTATGCCTGATGGGCACATCAATCGAGACGTCCAGGTGTTGGTCGA
Organism: Pirellulaceae bacterium; assembly: GCA_041741535.1. Classification (GTDB taxonomy): domain Bacteria; phylum Planctomycetota; class Planctomycetia; order Pirellulales; family Pirellulaceae; genus M30B19. Next base: position 50,925 of record JBGSJV010000097.1, on the reverse strand, counting down.
GGATCGGCAAGTAACCGTCGAAATTCGGATGGCGGCCACCGACCTCACGTGGGTCGAGATCATCCGCATGGCCGAATCTCGGACCGATACGACCGCCTTGCAGGAAATGGGAGCGGGCTCGTTTTATCCGGTTCATTCGGACGAGAATTCTTCGATCCAACCCGTTCCAACCGCGGAAGCAGAAGTTAGCAGTTGGCTGCAACACGAACCCAATCGGGACCTCTTGGGAAAATGGCTGGCCAGTCGTTGCAAAGCGGAATGGTGCTCGGTTGCGTTGCCACCGGTGGAAAAAATCGAATCGCGTTCCGACAGTCGGCATCATTGGGCCGTGATATTTCAATTGAAGTATCGCATTGCTCCGGGTGCCGATGCCGGTTCATTGAACTGGCATCAATCGACTTTCGCCGACTATCCCGGCAAGGTCCGGCGCGCGATAAAGACTCGCGGTGAATCGATGATCGACTCGACCGATTTGAGCCCATTGGTGGTTCGCGCCGAGTTTGAATTGAAGTCCGAAGACCAGACGCCCGCAGAACGGGAAGAGTCCCTGACGGCCGAACTGCGACTGCCGAGCGAGTAATCGCATTGCCGTTCAACGTTCGTTTTGCCGCAATAATGATCAACGAAGGACGGTGGTAGGCACCTACCATGCGCCGCGACCATCAAATCGCACTCGCTTCTCGAGGAACCGCGGACGGAACGCGGAGTCTGCGTGTTACTTATCAAACAGTACTGCGTATAACCTCGCCGCAGAGAAATCTTGGGCGGGACCCCATTTTTGCCCAAGTGTTTATGCATATCGCCAAGCATCGCCTTGCCGAGCGATAGAGAAGCGAAACAAGTTTTTCGTTGAACGTCATTGAGAGTAATCAGGTCAGGTGAGGAGCCTTGGCATCGCCCTGCTTCCTTCAACGGCATCTTGCAGAAGTAACCGGATGCGAATCGCTACAGCCGCACTTGTTTGCTGAAGTTCAGCCACGAGAACAAAAAATCCCGACTCGAACGTTGCTCGAATCGGGATTCTCGTGATTTTGACCAGGGCGTGAATTTCACCACGCGGCAAACTATCGATCCACGGTCGTCACTTCGCCGCCCTTGCGCGAGCCAACCTGTTGGAGGACCATGTCGTCGGCGTCCGTGCTGATATTGGAAATCGAACCGTCTCCATAGACGAACTGTGACAATTGTGGATGGCGGCTGCGGAACGACAATTCGAACATGTCGTAATCGGCATGAGTTGAGTCAAAGCCTGGCAGATTCTCCAACAATTGTGGCACCAGCAACGATACGGAAGCCGATCCCATGAATTCGGAGAAATCGACCCCGTTATCAGCGTCGTCGGAAGCAAACAGCCAATGATCTTTACGTCGTCCCGAGCCTGCATTGGTTTCACTACCGTTCGCAATTCCGTGTGGCACTGATTCGCCGACCAATGCCGTGTTGGACAAGCCGTCCAAAAATTCGGCCAAACGAGCACCCTTCGTTCCTTGCGCATTACGAGTCCAAGCTGCCCCGAAATCGAGGGCACCGTTGGCCGATGGAACGAAGTTATCGGTCAGTACTTGACTGATGACCACACCGGCTTGGTTGCGGACGGTCGTACCACCAACGGCCAAGTAATTGCTTCCCGCACGCAACGAGAATTGCTCTCCGTCGTGGCTAATTTCAAAGTCCTGACCTGGAGCTTCCGAAGACGGACATAGGAAGACTGGATATTTGTTTTGGAAAATTTGGGTTGTGGCAGGAAAGTTCGTTTCGTTCCAAATGATTGTTCCCGGAGTCCACGGCATCGTGGGAAGCGTCCCGGGATCTTGGATCGGCATTTTCTCGTAAACGTTCCCCAATTCCATGTATGGCAAGATGAACGCGTTCCAGTGGACCCCTGCGTTGTTGACCAATGGAGGTAGATTTTGTCGGGCCGATTCGTAATTGATAATGGCCAAACCGATGTTCTTCAAGTTATTGCCACATGACATTCGGCGGGCGGCTTCGCGAGCCATTTGAACGGCCGGCAACAGCAGTCCCATCAAGACACCAATGATGGCGATCACCACCAGCAACTCAACCAAAGTAAACCCAACGGGACGATTACGTTTCATTTTCAACTCCCAACCTCATTGTCAATCCAGGGCGAACGAAAAAGTCCGCAGCAACAGAACAGCACGCCCTCAATTTCTCATCACATTCGCCTTCTACGCGACGAACCAGAATTCAACATTTCGAATTGATGAATTAACTTGGTATCACGAAAAGTCGAACTGCAACGAAAGATTGGCCGCGTGCCAACACACCCCGCTCATCCCGTTCAGAAAAGACCGTACACGGCACCCGAACCCGTCTCTCATTAATCTTGGGCAACGGGGACTCGAAAGTAAAGGCCGTTTGACTCGCTTTTCACAAGAATATCGATTATTTTCTTTGGCCGTCGTCTGCGGGCCGCATAATTGACCTACGTCCACTAACCAGCCTTTTTGAACCAGCGTTTTTGAAGTTGTTGGGTCGCGCGCAGTAATCGTCGCCAAGGCAATTGATCCAAGCGGTGCTTCAGATTTTCAATTCGCGCCTGTAGCCCGTCCAAATGGTACTGAAACCTACCTGATTTCAAAAACTTGGAACTTGCAGCAGACTCCAACCCGGCCAAAGCAGTCGGGTCGGAAAACTCCTGGAAAGGATTTTCGATCGACTCTCGAACCTGACAAGAGTTCAACCGATACGCCTCGCGCCAACGAGGTAAGATCTCCGTTCCCGTTGGCAAATGACCATACGCATATGGAATCGACTGGTAGCTCAACCAGTCGTGGGACTGCCACGACGCGAGATACTGCTGGATCAACGACGCCACTTCGGGTAGTGCTTTTAGGCCGTGTCGGTTCTGATGGCGTGACAGACGATGACTGGAACTGGAACCATCCGGCGCCACTCGATCCGCGCCACTGAAATGAAAGACCTGCAGGCGTGCCGGCTCCTGATGTTCAGGATGCTCGGTGTGGTTACCGGTTCGAACCACGGATGATGGACTGACCGTCCATTGCCGGTTGATGTTGGCCAAACGACGGTCATGCAAATTCCAATAACCTACATTCAAACCCCAGTGACGTGAAATCTTGACTGTGGAAAAGTAGGCCGGGGCTTGATCGAGCCAGCGTTGATCGACAAATAGACCTTGGTGAGGGTCGACAATACAGTTATGGAGATTGCATTGATTCCACCAGCGGAGAAAGCCGTGAACGTCGCTCGCGTTGACCGACGATTCCACGAAGCCTAAGACACCACCATTAAAGACGCCACTGCGTAGAAGATCGACATTGTTTGGATAGCACCTGTCGTTCGGAAGCGGACTCTGGAGGTGTGGAGTCAGCAATACACCGCCGGTGGCCAGGATTGGTGCTAGGCAATTCTCCGTCGAGTCAAAGATTCGCGTATCTGCATCCAGGTACAACAACTGGGTTTCGCCGCGCAGGATAAGTGCCTCGGCCACCCGTCCTTTCAAACAACAGGTCAACTCCAGCGGCGAATATTGAAAGGCCAAGGACCAAAAATCAGTTGGGCAAATTTGTCGCGCGGAACACAAACTTTCGCGACCGAAAAAAGATTTCGGCGAGACATAGTTCAACCAAGCGCGATGGGAGGGTGTCAGCCAGTCCCACACAGGTTCTTGGGTCGCTGGATCATCCGCGTCCGCGACGACAATCAAAAAGCGCCCGGTAGGATTGAATTGGCGAAAGTTTTCGGCCAGAGCCGCGGCCAGAAAGAAATGATTGCGGGTCACAATGGTGTAAGCCAACGAGGTGGAATCACCAGATCCTGGGCCGGCTGTTATTCCCTTCGTCATCGGAGCATACCCTCCGAATCGCTGGAACCATGCAGTGAAGTCTTCGTTGAACCGTCGCGAATCTCTAACGAAACTTGTTGCATGTCGTGCTCGACCATCATCCGCACCAAATCCCGAAACTGGACGGTCGGTCGCCACCCCAACACGGCTTTCGCTTTGGCCGGATTTGCCTGGACTCGAATCACGTCTGCAGGACGAAACAACTCGGGATCCTGAATCACGAACTGCCGCCAATCCTTGCCGATGGCTTCAAACGCCAGACGCACAAAGTCGTGCAGCGAATAGGCTCGCCCGGAGCCGATCACCAAGTCTTCTGGATTTTGAATCTGCAACATTTTCCATAAAGCGCTGACATAGTCGCCGGCAAACCCCCAGTCGCGAACAACGTCCAGATTTCCCAATGGCAATTGATCCTGAAGCCCCAGGGCGATACGGGCGACTCCCATCGTGATTTTTCGCGAAACAAACGACGTACTGCGTCGCGGCGACTCATGATTGAACATGATCGCATTGCACAAAAACAACCCAAACCACTCACGGTACTTTCCAACGACGTGATGAGCCATCGACTTCGCCAGTCCATACGGATTGATGGGCGCGATCAGCGAAGTTTCACTCAAGGCATGCTCGCTGCCCAACCCGAAAATTTCGCTACTCGATGCTTGGAGAAACCGGGTATGCGGGCAAAACCGACGGATGGCTTCCAGCCAATAGACGATCGATTGTCCGTTCAAAATCAATGTCTCCGTGGTCTCGCTCCAACTGCGTCCCACGGAACTTTGACCAGCGAGGTTATAAAGTTCGTCAGGCTGATATTGGCGAATAATCTCCTGTGTGATGTTGGCGGATAACTCGGGAGTTTCCAAGAGTTCAATGTCGGAATCTATACTGTCGATCAAGTGACGTATTTCGGGAGTCATGCGTCGAACCGTACCTACGATCTTGTACGGCAACGGCTGCAGGTGTTCGGCCAAGTAGGTGCCGTCCTGGCCAGCGATTCCGGTGATCAACGCGATCTTCTTCATTGGGACATCATCAATCGATTGGTAGCGGTGGTAATCAACGTCCTAGGTCGATCACGCAGCGGAACGGTTCCGAGGTGAAACAGGGAGTTGGCTAGGAGCATTCGTGGCCGGCCGCGGAGCCATGTTTGGCTTCTGAAAGCCGTGCAGGCAAAACACGTTTGCTTGCTCCCGTTGTCTGCTGGCCGCGAGAATCACGTCGGCCATCAACTCGCGGCAACTCTGCTCCCAAGTTACCGGTATAAAACTGGCCGCCTGGTTCCGGAGACTTTGGAATCCATTTTGGTCCTGTTCCAAGATCACTGCTGCCAAACGTTGGGGTGAATCAGCTGGGAAATAGTGACACCATTGACGTCCGACTTCGCGATGGACGGGATGATCGCTCGCGAGGACGGGCGTTCCTTGTCGCAAGGCTTCGACGATTGGCAAGCCAAAACCTTCTTCCCAAGAAGGAAATAAAAGTGCCTGGCTTTGGCGATAGGCAAATTGCAACTCTGCGTCGTTGGCATCCGACAACCACAACGCTCGGTCGGGAGACAACGACTTCGCACTGCGGACGATCGCATCGCACTTCCACCCCGCGCGGCCAATCATTAGCAATTGCCCGTTCCAGCCTCGCTGCCATAGTTCCGTACAGGCTTGAAAAACACAATCATGATTTTTGCGTGGTTCGAGAGTACCAACCATCAGCATTGTCGGAGCCCGATTTGCCAAAAACGTGGACAACGTTGGCCGGATTTGAAGCGAGTTCGACGTCGCCTTCTCTCGGCTGATCCCCATTTCGAAGTCGCTCCCCAAACGAAAGGCCGAAACCGTTGGACGGTGACGCTTGGTTTCGTAGGCCTGACTTCCATTCAAATATCGGGCCAACTCGACGGACACATGCCGAGAGATGCCAACCCAATGATCCGAATGGCTTTCGACTTGCGATAGCCAGTTTGTGAACCGCTCGGCGAGTTCCGGTGTGTGATATTGAGGATGCGAGTAAGGCGTCAAATCGTACAAGATGTTGGCGACAAATCCCGTCCGGTGGAAATCGGCGACGGACTGAGCCCAACCGGGGTGATCCCACGTTGCGTTCAAGGTCAGCAGAATGTCTTCGGGCTTTGGTTCGATGGGCCGGGATGTCCAGGGGTAAGCCCGCTTCAACAGCCCACGTCCCAGCTTGCGCTCCGCGATTCGAAATAATAAGTGGCGTTGGTTCAGGTCGATATGTTCGTACCTTAGCCGAAAGAACTTGGAGCCAAACGCATGCACGAGGCGGCAATTCCGCCGAAATTGACCTGCCACCACCGGACCAACGCGCGCCAACTCCCGGACAACCCGTTGAATTCCCGTGTGCAAACGGTTCCCCAGCATTTGCGTTACATCGAGATAGATGGTTGGTTCATCGGGAAAATACATGGGGCTCCAGCCATAACAGTGAGACTTGCGAAAGGATCGGACGACCGACCCTTGTCGTGGCTCGATCCGCGATCGAACGCAAGTTCCCGGAGCGAGCGTCGACCGGTTGTATCTCGGCCTATGCGACTTTTAGGGAAACCAAGACGACCGAGCAAGATAGATTTCAGAATCGTTGAAATTCGGAAAATCGGACAAATCGTTAAACCTTACCCAGGAGGAGCCCGATAACAACACTAACGCGAAGACAACTTCGAATAGTCGCGGGTCCACCGCTGGGAAATTTGGGAGAGGAAAAATGAAGGCAATCGGTTCCACAAGCTCGGCCTTTGCTCTGGTCGCCACCTTGCTTCTGGCTGGTGTTTGCGTGACTGCTGGCTGCCAAGTACAAGTCGCTGGCCAAACTTTACCCAGCCCGTATTACTTACACGACGATATTCAGTTCTTCCCGAAGGGCCCGCAAATGAAATTGCAGCGGGAGGCCGACGCCCTGAAGGCACATAGCGATGGGCAGGCCGATCAATAAGTCGGGGTTTGAATCCCTGGCGGTCGGTCTCACCGAGCCGTGCAGGATCTCCCTTGAGTCATCATTCCACCCAAGAGCCGAGCCCGGTTGCGATTATTCGTAACCGGGTTTTGCTTTTCCTGGCTGCCATCCAAACGAGTACGCTAGCAAGATCGCCCCGCAAGCGAAACGACCACGCTACCAACAGCCTGCGCAAACAAATTGGACAATCTCAATTGGTGGACAATCTCAATTGGTGCCACCCACCTCATGTAATCTCAATTGGTGCCACCCACCTCATGGGAATCCAATTGGTGCCACTCACGTGCCACCCACCTCATCGAGAACGCGGCAACGGAGCGTTATTGGTGCCGGAAACGTCGTTTGGCGGCTGTATATGCGTGGTGGGCGATCAGTTCACGCCTAAGATTCTTCCTCGCGGCAAAAGAGGGCCAATGTCGATTGGGGTCTCCAGCCGATGGATGCCGCGGTTTCCCGCGGAATCAGTCACTGCGATTTGAAGATAGACTTTTGGCGGTAGGTTCGGCTCCATTTGCCATTCAAATTGGCCCGAATTCTCGGAGGCTGGCGTAATGGTCGTCCATGGTCCGGTTGGAGCGTGGCTGTACGATAAAGCGACTGGCTTTGCGCCCAAATCTTCAGCCGGGCACGTCCATTGAATCACGAGGCTGGCGGACTGCGCGTTTCGTCCGTACGGTGCGGCGACAATTTGGGGACTTGGTGGATCAAGGTCCACATCCAACACGATTTCTGGCTCATCACCTGGACGGGGAAGATGCGAGGTGCTCCCGGATTTGCTGGTGACCACAACCCGAAATGCGTATCGGCCGGCTTCTGGGACCGCAATCTCGACGGGGCTGCTCTTATCACGGTCTTCGGACCACAATTCCCAACTCTGTCCCATATCCTTGGAACCAAAAATGGTGACTGCACCAATCTGATTCGGTTGCAACCCGTCCACCTGATATCGCAACCGGAATTGAAGCCGATTGACCCGAAAGAAAGCCGCCTGATACCCAGACGACGGAGGGACAGACGACGGAGGGACGGGCAGGTTGGTGGAGGCTGGCAGGGCCGGCACGGTAGTTTCTGAGCGAACTCCGTTGTTTTGCCCGGAAGTTAGAAGCGGAGTTTCACCGATCGGTTGCCGCAAAGTCGTCCCGATCGCAACACTGAGGTTCTCAGTATTTTGAGTCGGATCCAAAGTTGGCCCAGGCAACGGTGTCTGATTCGCTAGCATTTCCCGAAAGGGATCGGTAGTCGCATTCTCTGCCAACGGCACTGTGTTTGGATCGGACGTTCCGCCCGACCGTTGGGCAGGGCCGGTTTCGACCCGTCGGTGCGACAACTGGCCGATTGGTGGCTGTCCCCCAACGGCCCCGACTGATGGTGACTGTCCCTCGACGGTAGTTGGTGACTGTCCCCCGACGGATGGTGACTGTCCCCATTGTGTTACCCCGACCGATGGTGACTGTCCCCCATGTGTTGAGTCCGACCGATTGGATGATGATTGTCCCGCGACAATTGGTACTGGTCCCACTGGAGTCCCGACCAATTTCGTTTGGCCCGCGACCGACTCAGGTGACTGTCCCCCGACGGTCGGACGGGTGGTCGCGACGGAGATTGACTGTCCCCCGCCACCGGGGACACTGACCGGCCAGTCGATTGGAACGCTGAGGTCATCGGCGGTCGCGACGCTGTTGGTCGGATCGCTTTGAGGAATTGAAGGCAAACTCCCGGACAACGTGGGGTCAGGGGGCGTTAGAGAATTCGCCTGGCCTCCTTGGAGAAGCGGTGTCGGCACCGACGATCGCAAATTTCCCAGTCCCACTGGCTGATATGTCGTGACCAAGTTTCCGGCAAAATCCTGGATTTCTGCCTTCAGCACAATCGCGTCGGCAGTCGTGTCGGGAAACCAAGTGACTCGATCTTGAAACAAACTCGCGTCCGCTGCTTGATCCGAGGTAATTGGTTTGCCTGTCCCCAACGGGTGCCATGTATTCGGAAGGTTCGCTCCGTTGCTGCGATAACTTAGACGGAGGGTGTTTTTGTCGAGATTCTGATCCGTGCTGCGCCACGTAATGGCAATCCGACCAGACTTGTCGGGTTCGACTTGGAGGGCGAGTTCGGGCTGTACGGTATCGATGACCATCCGCAGCGTTGGAATCGGGGGGCCTGTCGGCAACAAACGGCCGTCGCGATCCAACGTCTTCAAGGCAAACAGGTACTCGCCGTCGCCAACCGACTGAAACGGAATCCGCGTGGTTATGGGTGATTGACGAGCGTAAACATTCCAGGACTTTCCAAGATCCGTCGACACATAAAGTTGAACTTCGACCAAGCGCCCCTGCAAATCGTCGGTTCGAAACGGGATTTCGAATTGAGTTTGGGAGGTAACAATGGCTGGAGGCAACTCAAGTTCCGTTGGGTTCCGCTCGCCAGAGCGTCCCTCACTGATTACGGTGTCTTGAACAAAACCGTGTGCATCCCCGAGATTGAATCCGGCCGCGAGACAAACTGTCCATACCGCCGTCGGGACAAAACGGCGACGCAGGACTCCGAATTCATTAAAAAAGTGGCCGAACGTCTTTCGCATAGCGAGTTGTCTGTCGAAGGCATTAGAAGCAACAAACGGCGGTTCCCGTCCCGGTTCCTTCGACCCTCGTTACAAGCGTCCGTGAACCGTCGCTAAAATACTCCGTCTATTCCAAAGATGCCGATCGCGAACGTGCCAACGATTTCGCAGAGGAAAGAGAGAAATTCGGCACTCGCGCGAACAGCCCCCTGGGTCGCTGCGTAATAGTGCAGGACATTGAAATGAGACTTTTGCCCGAAATCAAGCCGCTAGGAACCTAACACCACGACGATTTTCGGCCAGTTCCGACTATTCGGAACCTGCGGGATCTGGGATAATGGTAGGGGCGCGGCGTCGGCATTTGGCGCGGGTTCGCGGCAAAAAAATATGGTGTCCCTGAAATTGGTAGTGGTTCGAAATGTTTGGGAGTTCCATTGGGCTGTTGGCAGAATTCAATTGGATTCAGTTGATCGTCTATTGTGGAATTACCGCCGCCCTGTTGGCCATCGGAGTTTACGTGATCCTGATGATTCGTGACCGAATGGCCGCTCCTGACGACTACGAAACCGTCGGAGATGACCTGGAGTCCTTGCGGAGGGCCCTACAATTTGGTTCGATCGACGAAGCCGAGTATCGGAAAGCCGTTTTGGCCGTACAGATGCAAGCGGAGCGGTTGAATCGGCGTCCAATCGAACCGCTGACCCCAGCGATAGTGTTGGACGCCCTGAATGGTCCAGCACGTCCGGTTTTCCGAGAGTTGACCCAAGCCGAACAGGATACTGCCGAGCAGTTGGGGGGTGGTGACCAGGCGACTGAAACAGAGCTTTCGCGCTCGCCACCTCCAATGTCGAACCAGGACGAGGCCTAAAAGTTGCTAGGAAACTCCTACCGGCCCGGCGGGGTAAGTTGGCCAAAGGGGGCGCCAAAGTTCCGAATAATCCGATCATGCGTGTTGTGCGAATTATCGCACTTACGCGGATAAAGCTTGGCTGTTCTGTATTCGTACAGTGACAGCATCGAAATGTCTGAAATACAGTTCTGACTGCTTGAACCGATGCGGGCAAGGATGACCACAATCGGCCTTGGTGAGGTATCAAGGCGTTCCCGGTTCAAGCGAAAGTGCTACAAAGGAGTGGTAATGCCCGCAGGTAACGATATTGGTGGTCGTCGTTCGAGTGCAACCAAAAAGAACGCCTCGTGCTCTTTTTGTCGAAAGAGCTATCGTGAGGTCGGCCCGTTGGTCGAGGGCCCCGGAGACGTGTACATCTGCGGGGAATGCATCGAGTTGTGCCAATCGATTTTGGATCAGGAACAGCGCCGTCGTGGTTCTAATAAACCGCTGTTCAAGCGAATCGCCTCCCCGCGTGAGATTGTCTCGCATTTGGATCAATACGTGATCGGTCAGACCGAGGCAAAGCGAGTCATGGCTGTGGCGGTTCACAACCATTACAAACGCCTGACTTTGGGCTGGGAAGGCTCGGACGTCGAGATCGACAAATCCAATATCCTGTTGGTTGGACCGACGGGATCTGGAAAGACTTTGTTGGCGCGGTCGTTGGCTCGGATGCTCAATGTGCCATTTGCGATTGGCGATGCGACAACGTTGACCGAAGCGGGTTATGTCGGTGAAGACGTCGAAAACTTGTTATTGAAACTGCTGCATGCAGCGGACTTTGATGTCGAGTCGGCCCAACGAGGGATCATCTACATCGATGAAATCGACAAGATTGGTCGGACTAGCAATAATGTCTCGATCACACGTGACGTTTCGGGCGAAGGTGTTCAGCAATCGTTGTTAAAAATGCTGGAAGGCACCATTGCCAACGTACCACCGCAAGGTGGGCGGAAACACCCGGAACAGCAGTACATCCCCATCGACACAACGAACATCTTGTTCATCTGTGGTGGTACTTTCTCGGGGATCGACAATATTATTCGCCGCCGGTTGGGGAAACGCTCGATTGGCTTCACTCAATCGCTAACCACTCACGCAAGTGACGACATGCGGACGCTGATTCCGCAGGTCATCAGCGATGACATTTTGGAGTTCGGACTAATCCCAGAATTGATTGGCCGACTTCCGCTAATCACCGCGTTGACTCCGTTGGACGAAGCTGGGCTGATGCAGGTTTTGACCGAGCCGCGAAATGCGATTGTCAAGCAATACCAGAGCCTGTTTCAGATGGAGAATTGCGAGATCGCCTTTACCGAGTCCGGGTTACAAGAGATTGCCCGCCAGGCCTTGTCGAAAGGCACCGGAGCACGCGGCCTGCGTTCGATCATCGAAAACGTGATGTTGGAAGCAATGTTCGAACTTCCCGACCAACCCCGCGGTAGCAAATTCATGATTGACGAATCGATCGTGCGAGGCGAACGCAGTCTGTTCCCCAAGATGCCCGAGAGCAAGTCCGCGTAACGACGGGCTACGATCGGAAAACAAGAAGCTTCAAATGCCGGCCGAGTTGCTCGTCCGGCATTTGTTTTTTTGTTCCACGCACAAAACAACTTCGCGACGTCAGCAGAATTGAAAAATGTGCGATTCGTATCGTCACCTCGGAGCCAACAAATTGGGACCGTGGTATTTCGCGGCCGTCCCATTCGGGTGTAAGTTGTTGACTTTGGCGATTGACCTCCCGAACGACTCCTTAGGAATATGTCGATGTCCGTCATACTCAATGATGTTCACAGCCGGCTGAATCCCACGAGGGTGAGCCAAGTTATCACACCCAACTCCATTGCCGAATGTCGCGCGGCCCTCTTCGCTGATCCAGCTTTGCCTGTTTCGATCGCGGGTGGACGCCATGCGATGGGTGGTCAGCAATTTGGTCAGGATTGTTTGAATATCGATACTCGGTCTCTGTGCCAAGTAATTAGCTTCGATGCGGTTCACGGTCTTGTGCGAGCAGAAGCAGGGATTCAGTGGCCGATGCTGATCCAAGCCATCCGCGATCGCAACTCATCGGTTCAGCCCCAGTGGGGCATTCGACAAAAACAGACGGGCGCCTCCGACGTAACACTGGGCGGGTCTTTATCGGCAAACGTTCATGGACGCGGACTGGAAATGCAACCGTTCATCAGCGATGTCGAATCGTTTAGGTTACTGGACCATCGCGGTGAACTACTTCATTGTTCGCGACACGAGAATAACGAACTATTTCGCCTGGTGATTGGCGGCTACGGATTGTTCGGCGTCATCGCCGACGTCACACTTCGGCTCGCGCGGCGAACCCGTGTCCAACGCTGTGTTAGTATCGAAACAGCGGATCAGATTCTCGGCAAGTTTGAATCTGCGATCGAAAGCGGTAGCTGTTATGGCGACTTTCAGTTTGCCATCGATCACGAGTCGGCGGACTTTCTCTATCGCGGTATCTTCTCTCACTATCGGAGGGTTGCGACGGAAGTCGAAATCCCTGACAACCAAATCTATTTCACGCCCGAGAAATGGTTGGGCCTCCTCCGCTTGGCTCGTACTCGCCGAACGGAAGCGTACCACCGTTATATCGACTTTTACATGTCGACCAATGGCCAATTTTATGACTCCGATACGCACCAATTAAGTACGTATGTGCCGCGTTACCACGACACACTTACCGACCTGCCATTAGAATCTCAGGGAACTGAAGTAATCTCGGAACTATACGTCCCGCGCGAACGTCTCGGCTTGTTCCTCGTTCAAGCGGCCAGCGTCCTCCGAAGCCACCACGCACCGCTCACTTACGGCACCGTGCGATTGATTCGTCGCGATGAAGAGTCGTTTCTGAGGTGGGCGAAGGAGGACTATGCCTGCGTGATCTTTAATCTATTGACCCCGGAGACCGCGGCCGGTTGCCAGCGAACAGCAACCACATTTCGTGCGCTGTTCGACGTGGCGCTCGCTTTGGGCGGGTCGTTCTATTTGACCTACCATACGTACGCAACTCGCGAACAGCTGCTCGCCGCCTATCCCGAGCTACCCGAGTTCCTGAACCACAAGCGCCGATTCGATCCGAATGAACGATTTCAAAGTACATGGTACCATCGGATCCGTCGATTGATCGCTGGCGAATTGGCCCTAAAGTGGCTTGAGTCCAATGGCGTTAGTGCTTCCCTTCCACACGGCGCGCAATGGCTTCGGGAGGAATGGGAATCACGCGGATGTTGGCATTCAAATCGGTACGCAATATGTCGACGGGTCGATCGCTTTCGCTCCAACTGAATTGAATCACATAAGCACCGATCTGCAATCCTTGGCCCTCGTACTGCGGCGGCCAAAAATCTTCCGACCGTGTGGAAAGCGCCCTGGCCAACAGCCGAGTGGCCCGGCCAGAGAACCCGCCTAAAGCCAGCTCCAATTGGCCTTGCGACTCCCGATGGATGAAGAACAAAAACGCGGCGTCCTGCCGATTTGAACCACAGGGCACGGAAACCCAACGACCCTTGGCATCCTCGTAATAGATCCCTGGTTCCGTCGACTTTTCTTCGGCCGAGAGATTCATGCCACCAAAACACGATGTTGCATTCGGGTCCTGGGCCCGATAACGCAAGAAGAAGGGACACGCGCGATCTTGAGCCGATTTGACCTTGTCTTGCGAAACAAAACTCTCCGCGCCAAAGGCGTTTGCCAAGATAAGTTCCACAACTGGATTGCTCTTCGTGCTGCCCAGACCGACAAGGCCCTTGTCGCCACTCGAGGCTAAAAATCCATCATAAATTTCGCAGGCGCGTTCGACGACTTCGTTTTGCGGTGCTTGCCCGGGCGACCAAACTAACGATTGTTTCAAATGCTCGGGGTGCGGAATATCCGGACTTTCGGTCGCACCGACGCCGCGCAACTTGGCGGTCCCTCCCAACGTCGTGACCCCGTTAAGCAGTTCGCCCATCAGAACCGCATCGGAGGCCACCACGTACGAAACCTCGGGCGAGTCGGCATCGACCTCTTTCCGAACACCCAAACAAAACTCCAGACGATTCCGCCGAGCCAAAACTTCCCAAAAACTCTCCGGTTCGATGGCAAACAGAGCTCCGGGCAGGCGATCCGCGGTCGTATGTCCGTGTTCAACCAGGTAATCGCACAAGCGTGACAGCGCCTTGAGTGGGATATATTTCACCTCGTTCTTTAGGAGCGCTGCCACTTGGTGGCGATCCAAGCCGGTGTAGTCGACAATCGCTTTGATCGTGCCCGGGCGACGACGTGGATCGGGATTGTGTCCCAATAATTCAGCCAAACGGAACGAATATCGCATGGTTCAACTTTCAGAAACGCGGCATCGTGGAGCCCACTCTATAAGCATACGGGACTCAACGGCGTGATCAATACCCTAAATTATTAATTTCATCGCATTTTTAGCGGTTAAGGTGAAACCGGTTTCCAATCGCCCGATTCACAAACGGTACAAGCCGCGGCCTTGCAGCCAAGTTATCATGATGCTCCGACGGTGGGTCGAACGTCGGGAAATTTCGCAAACCCTGTGCCTTCTCTATTTACTCGAATTTAGGTTTTCGCCTAGTATGTCAGGTGAAGGGAAGCTTCTTCCGATGGAGGTGTTGGTGTGTTTCGACTGAGAACTGTCAGATTCAACCGTTGGTGCGGGTTCGCCGCGTGTATGGTTGCCTGGTTCAGCCTGTGTGCTGATGGGCAGGCCCAGTTTCACCAAACCCAACCTGGCACCAACGGCCCGTTGGCACCTACCGTTCCCAATCCGTTTCAACCCACTCCGTTTGCCTCAGGAAACTCCAATCTCGGTTCCGCGGGTTTGCCGGTTGGGAATCAGGACGGTTCGCGTAGCGACAGCACGATCACGGGCGTGCGGCCTCTAATTAATTTGCCAACCAACTCAGGTTTGAGCGCTCAAAATCCTGGCAATTATCCCACATCGATACCGACCTCCGGGACGACGGAATTACAACAAAGTCCCGGACTTCCAGCGCTTCCCGGCCGGACTGGGGCACCTCAGGACCAATGGCAAAGCAATTGGCAAAGTAGTCTGAGCCCACAATCAAATCAAAACAACGGGTCGCCGACGGTTGGACAATCAGGTTTGAATCCGCTGGTTCCTGGAAACGGCACCATTGGAAGCAATTGGTCGGGCCAGAACGGCGGCAATCAGCAAACGTCAATTCCACTACTTCAACAGCCCGGTGGCGAACTGACGGCACCTGGAAACCGATTCTTATCCACAGATCAGCCAAATCCGCAACGAAATAGTCCATCCGTAGCGCAGCGTCAGGCAGAGATTGCCAACAACTGGGATCCTCGCCTCGACTTACAGTTTAATACTGGGCCTGGGTTGCGACGGGGCCGTGCGACAACGACCGGTCAAGACGGCTTGGGCGATTTCATGTTCCCCTCGCAGGGCAATCCAAACTTGACGGAAGAACCGTTGATTCCTAAAGCAAGACAAGTAACGAACACCGAGAGCGATCCTCAGCGAGAGACGGTTTCGAACGGGAATCAGGGCACCCCGCCGAAAGCTTCGATGGATGCTCTGTCGTGGTGGCTCATGATGTGTTCGGTGATGGCCAATTTGATCTTGTTCTACTTCTTGTACGATTCGCGGGCCAAGTACCTTAATTTGGCAGATGAGTTGCAATCGCGATTCTTTCGAGAAGGGTAAGAATTTGCTATTTACGGATTTTTGAAATCCGGTCAGAATCCCCGTCCGGGAAGGATCCTGGATGGAGGCAATGGCAGTTGGACGAGTGACTGCCAGTTCACGATAGAAATAGCGCAAAGGAGTGCGAAACATGCGAATTTTGGCGGGTTGCATCGGATGGTGTGTTGTCGTCGTTGGTAGCCTTGGTGCGACCATGGGACAAACCCCAATCGTGGCCATCGACATGGGGGCGGTTTTCGAATCTCATCCACTGTTTGTGAGCCAACTAGAGGCGTTGAAACAAGAGATCCGGCAATTTGAAGAAGATCAGAACCGCCAACGTGAAGCCTTGCAGGCCAAGTTTGAAACACTCCGCGGCCAAGACGCAAGTAGCGAGTCCTTTCGGCAAACGGAAGCCGATGTCGCTGGGCAAGTAGCAAACCTCGACGTCCAGAAGCGTTTGCGTTCGAAAGAATATGCTCAGAAAGAAGCGAAGATCTACTACGACATCTATACAGATGTCTCGTCCAAAGTAACGGCCTATTGTCAGCATCACGGCCTCACGACGGTCATTCACTACAACTCTCGCCCGATGGACCTGAACAATCCTGCCACAATTATGGAGCGGATCGGCTCGAATGTGGTTTACGCTCGCCCGGATTGGGAGATCACGGCCGCGATCAAGCAGCTTTGCGCTGGACCGGCTCAAGCAGCTAGAAATCCCAGCAATGTTCAGCCGTCTCTCAATCGTTAGAGACAGAGCTTTGTGGATCTTCCGATCCAATTCCCGTGCCCGCAAACTGACAACTCAGGCTTTTGTAGAGAATGGACCAACGCTTGAATCCTTCCCTGAGAAACCAGCAAACTATCAAGACGCCATTCGAAGTATGCGGTCGAAGCTATTGGAGCGGCTTGGACGTACGCATGCGACTGCAACCGGCGCCGGCTAATTCGGGCATTGTCTTCCAACGAGTGGACTTGCCCGGACAGACGATGATTCCGGCCACCGTGAGCCAAAGAGTCGAGGTTCCTCGGCGAACCGTATTGGTCGCAGGAACGGATTCGGTGGACATGGTTGAACATGTATTGGCGGCGTTATCCGGAATGCAGATCGACAACTGCTTGATTCAGTTGGACCGTGGGGAAGTACCAGCATTTGATGGTTCCTGTTTGGAACTCATTCATTTGCTGCAATCTGTAGGAACTGTCAAGCAGAAGGCTCATCGGGACCAGCTTGTGATCCAATCGGAATTTCAAGTAGGGAATGAGGGCAGTTGGATTCGGGCCATGCCAAATCCACTAGGACAATTAGAGATTCGCTACTCGTTGGAATATCCGCACCCAAGTATCGGGGCCCAACAATTGAACTACGTTCATTCGCCCATCGCGTTCGCCCGCGAACTGGCCAGTGCGCGAACGTTCTTATTGCAGCAGGAAGCGGAATTACTGCGTCAGATGGGCGTGGGATTGAAGGTAACCAATCGAGAAGTCCTGGTGTTCGGCGAAGACGGACCGATCGGCAACCGTTTGCGGTTTCCGGACGAGTGTGTCCGCCACAAAACCCTGGATGTACTTGGGGATCTGATGTTGGCTCCGTTCGATGTGGTTGGCACGATTGTCGCCTATCGCAGCGGGCACCACTTGAATGCTGAGATGGCTCAACAGTTAACCCAACTGTTCCACTCTCAAACCAATTACAGAAGACAAGCTGCTTAGCTCCTTTTTCGTTAGCGAGGGACCGCTAAAACATGAAACCGACGATACCATTTAAGGTCGTTCGCGACGATTCCGAGGACCGCTGGGAAGCACCGAAGATCTCGCCTTTGGCGGTCGTTGACCCTCGAGCCATCATCGAGCCGGGCGTTGAGATCGGTCCATTTTGTCTGGTTGGCCCGGATGTCTCGATCGGGGCTGGGACGATTCTGCACAACAACGTCTCCCTCATTGGACATACGAAAATCGGTTGCCGCAACAAGATTTTCGCGAATTGCGTGATCGGCGGAGAACCACAGGATCACTCGTATCGTGGGACGCCAACTCGGGTTGAAGTTGGCGATGACAACACCTTCCGTGAGGGGGTGACCATCAACCGAGGTACCGAGAAAGAAGCTGGGCTAACTTATGTCGGCAGTCACAACTATTTCATGACGGGCTGCCATATTGCTCATGATTGTCATGTGGGTAGTCACATCACGATGGCCAATGGTTGCATGTTGGGTGGCCATGTGCACGTCCACGATTACGTAACCTTTAGTGGGGTTGTTGCGTGTCACCATTTTGTTTCGATCGGCTCGTATTGTTTTGTCGCGGGATTGTCGCGCGTCATTCAGGATGCACCGCCGTTCATGTTGTGTGATGGCATTCCCTCACGCCCCAGAAAAGTCAACCTAGTAGCCCTGCGCCGCAATCAATTCCCCAGTGCCGAAATCGCGTCACTGACGGAGGCCTACCGATTGTTGTATCACGACCCTGTTGGGACTGAAAACGCCAAACGAATCCTTAACGAACAAGGACTGTGGTGTCCGGCGCTGGACCACCTGTTTCAATTTCTCGAACATAAACTCAATGGAATGAAAGGTCGCGGTCGCGATCAGAGGAGCAAAGTGGCATGAAAGCCTTGCGGGTCTTGGTGGTTGGGGGCGGTCACTTAGGCAAAATTCATTTGAAGTTATTACACGATCACGTCGCCTCGGCTGGATCGCCGGAGATCATTCCGGTGGGATTGGTGGATCCCGTGGCCACGACCCGGGAAGCGTTGAGCCAGCAATGGAACTTGCCGACATTCCCATCGTGCGAAGAATGCCACCTCCCCTTCGACGCGGCGATCATTGCGACGCCCACCCGAACCCATTTTGAAGTGGCTCGCAGTTTACTTCTCGAAGGCAAGCATCTCTTGATTGAGAAGCCCATCACCTTTACGGCGCGCGACAGCCAACAGTTGATCGACTTGGCCAAAGATCGCAGCCTGGTGATCCAAGTAGGTCACGTCGAACGTTTTAATCCCGTGTTTCAGGCGGCCCGTGATTGCATCGAACGACCTCGTTACGTCGAATTGCACCGCGCCAGTCGTTTCACTGGCCGTTCGACCGACGTGGGTGTCGTCATGGATCTAATGATTCATGATATTGACTTGATGCTGCACCTTGTCGATTCTGAGGTCCATCGCGTTGAAGCCATTGGCGTCAGTGTATTTGGCGATCATGAAGATATGGCTCAAGCCAGAATTACTTTTTCGAACGGCGCCGTTGCCAACTTATGGGCATCGCGCTGCAGCTACACGCCGCAACGAACTGTGAAGCTCATGGGAACCAATGGTTTTGCCCATGCAGATCTAACAACTCGTCAGGTAACGACGGTTATCGCTCCCGAAGAAGTCCAAGCCAAACGACTTCTTTACAATCGGCTGTCACCGGAAGCCAAACGCCACTTGACCGATCAATTATTTGAACGGGTCTTGCCGCAAAGAACGTTTGAAGTGCCAGGATCAAATCCATTGCTCGATGAACAAACCGATTTCTTTTGCTCGGTCGCGAACGGCAGCTTGAATCAAGTCCCGGCGGTCGATGGACATCGCGCTGTGGTCGTGGCGAATCAGATTTTGGCGGCGATTCGTGCGCACGCCTGGACGGAAAACTCATTTGGGCCTCGCGGGCCACTGGTTTCCATTGATCAGTTTACGAACCACGAGCCTCAACGCCAAGTCGCATAGGTCTCGCCATGAACATCGCCCTGATCGTGCTCTTGCCTTTGCTGGGATCCATTCTCCCAGCACTCATGATTCGATCCGGGCGAAACGCTTGTGTGGCCTCGGCGACGGTCGTGAATTTTTTGGCTTTTGCATTGCTACTGACCCATGTGCCGGCGGTCTTTTTTTATCATACGACTCCCAAGATTAGTTGGCCTTGGTTGGCCTCGATCGGATTAAACATCGAGTTCTGGGTCGATGGCCTAGGATTGATGTTTGCAACGTTGATTTTGGGAATAGGACTACTCATTCTCATCTACGCTCGGTCGTATCTGTCTTCGGCCGACCCGATGGGGAATTTCTATTGTTACTTGCTGATCTTCCAAGCCGCGATGGTGGGGATCGTCCTATCGGACAACGTCATCCTGTTGATGATGTTTTGGGAATTGACCAGCCTTAGCTCCTTCTTGCTGATTGGTTTTTGGAGCCATTTGCCGGCCGGTCGTCAGGGAGCTCGGATGGCGTTGGCGGTGACAGGAGGCGGTGGGCTGGCTCTATTGGCAGGCGTCTTACTCCTGGCACAAGTGGCTGACACGTATCGCATAAGCGAGATTTTAACACGGCGGGATTTGATCCAAAACTCCGAGTGGTTCCCCACGATATTGGTGCTGATTTTGTTGGGTTGTTTCACCAAGAGCGCTCAATTCCCGTTTCATTTCTGGTTGCCCAGAGCGATGGCCGCTCCGACCCCCGTATCGGCTTATCTGCATTCGGCGACGATGGTCAAGGCGGGTTTGTTTTTGCTGGCGAGACTATGGCCCGTCCTGCAAAACGATGGACTGTGGTTTTATAGCGTGGCGTCGATCGGACTGTTGACAATGCTCATCGGGGCAGTCATCGCGTTATTTCAAGATGACTTGAAAGGACTGTTGGCCTATTCGACCATCAGTCATTTGGGCCTGATCACGATGTTATTAGGATTCGCAACGCCAGTCGCCGCCGCAGCCGCGGTGTTTCATATCATCAATCATGCCACGTTCAAAGCGGCTTTGTTCATGAATGCCGGAATTGTCGATCATGAAGCCGGGACGCGAGATCTCAAACGCTTGGGAGGGCTAATGTGGTTGATGCCCGTAACGGGCATCATTGCCTTGATTGCGACTTTCTCCATGGCCGGCCTGCCACCACTTAATGGGTACCTCTCAAAAGAGATGATGTTGGAAGAAGCCTCGCACACGAAATGGATGGGACTCAAGGAAGTCATTCCAACGCTCGTCACGATCGCGGCTGTCTTTTCGGTGGCGTATTCGTTTCGGTACTTTTTTGGAGTGTTTGCAGGCCGAGTCCGCCACGATTATCCGCATCACCCGCATGATCCGCCGGCGGGCCTGTGGTGGCCTCCGACGTTATTGATCATGTTGGTCGTTGCCATTGGATTGCGTCCAGATTTATTGGCCGAGTCACTGGTGAAATCCGTAACTGCGGCGGTCATTCAAGATTCTCCTCCGGATATCCACCTCAAGCTTTGGCATGGATGGACCCCGGCCGTGACCATGTCTGGAATTGCCGTCGGAGGTGGTTTGATCGTCTGTCTATTGACGTTTGTGTTGCGGATGGCTTGGGACAAACTGCCCCGTCCGGACGCGAAGGTGATCTTTGATGCGGTGGTCCACGGTTTGACTCGCGGTTGTCAATTGATTAGCGATGGCGTGCATAACGGTTCGCAGCAGCGTTATTTGTTTCTGATCATCACTGCCACCCTAAGCTTTGCGGGCTGGAACTTCTTAAGCTATCCGTGGGCTCATGGTGGCCGACCACTCCAACCCATATCCACACCGTTGGTGGTCGGGTGGATCCTCGTTGTGGCCTCGACAATTTTGGTGGTGCTCAACTACCACAACCGACTGTACGCTTTGGTTGCCTTGGGTGTCGTCGGATTATTTAGTTCCATCGGCTTTGTCTACGTATCTGGCATTGACTTGGCGTTGACCCAAGTCTCCGTCGAGGTCGTCACAATCATCCTGATGTTGCTCACACTGTTCTTCTTACCCAAGCACTCACAACCCGAGTCCAGAAACTGGCACCGATGTCGTGACGGCGGTCTCGCGATCGTCGCGGGACTCGGAATGGGCGGCATGAGTTGGTTGATGATGACTCGGCAGTGGTCGATGGAGAGCATTCAAAGTTATTTTCTAGCCAATGCCAAGTCGGGCGGCGGCGGAACGAATGTGGTCAACGTGATCTTGGTCGATTTTCGGGGCTTCGATACGTTTGGTGAAATTACCGTTTTGGGTTGTGCCGGTTTAGCTATTTTCGCGATGCTGGAAGGGTTGGTCCGCGGGAAGCTTCGCCAACGTGTACAGAGTTGGGAACCCGATGTAACTCGCACTGCCGACCGGCATCCAATCCTGATGGTGGTGGTGACCCGAGTCATGCTGCCCATGGCGATTTTGGTGGGTATGTTCATTTTCCTCCGCGGGCACAATCTGCCGGGTGGCGGCTTCATTGCGGCGTTGGTTGTGTCGGTCGCCTTGATCATGCAGTACATGGCCAGCGGATTTGCGTGGGCCGCCAATCAAGTTCGGTTCAAATACCACGGGCTAATTGGTGGTGGAATTTTGGTTGCGGCCGCCACGGGCGTCGGTGCCATGGTTGCCGACCGTCCGTTTCTTACGAGTTGGCACGATCATTGGCATCCACCGAAGTTCTTGGGCATTGACTTTGGCGACATTGAAGCGGCCAGCGCCATGGCTTTCGATCTGGGCGTGTTCTTAACCGTGATTGGCGCGGTCATGTTGGCTCTCGCCCAGTATTCCAAACTCGGGATTATTGCCGTGGATGCACAGGTCAACGCGAACCCCATGGATTGTGATCCGTTGAATCACCAATCTCCATCCACTGGTGCCAAACCACATTGAAATAGAGTGAACCTATGGAATTACTCCTGGCATCCGCGATTGGTGTCTTCACCGCAGCAGGTGTGTACTTGGTTCTGCGCCCACGGACTTTCTCCGTGGTCATGGGCTTGAGTTTTCTGACATACGCCATCAACTTCTTTTTGGTTTCGGCAGGTCGACTGGCGGTCAACATGCCCGACATTTTGGCGAAAGGCAAAGAACTTGGGGACTATGCGGACCCCGTGCCACCCGCGTTGGTCTTAACGTCGATTGTGATTTCGTTTGGCATGACGGCCATCATGGTCGTTATGGGCGTCCGAGGCTATTTCGAGAATGATAGTGACCACGTCAATATCACGGCGACGGAAGAGATGATTGCCAGGAGCCGCGAATGAACCACTTGTTGATATTGCCAATATTGTTGCCCGCCGTCATTGCACCGTTGTTGGCAATGGCCGTACGTAACGACATCGTATTGGCGCGCGTGTTCTCATCGGCCGCAACTTTCGGCTTGGTCATCATTGGTTGTATGATGGTCTGGACCGCAAGTGACGGACAGATTCGAATTTATGAACTGGGGGCATGGAAAGCCCCATACGGCATTGTCCTGGTGCTGGACCGACTCTCGGCAATCATGGTTCTCTTGACGGCCTGTTTGGCAACGGTCGTCCAACTGTACTCGATGGCCGGTTGGGACACCCGAGGCAATCACTTCTACTCGTTGTTTCACGTACTACTGATGGGTGTTAATGGCGCTTTTCTGACCGGCGATTTGTTTAATCTGTTTGTGTTTTTTGAATTGCTATTAATCGCGTCTTACGGCTTGATGGTCCACGGCGGTGGTCCAACGAGATTCAAGGCTGGCTTGCAGTACATTTCAATCAACTTGGTCGGTTCAGTCATTTTCTTGATGGGACTCGGCACAATTTATAGCGTGACCGGCACGTTGAACATGGCACATTTTGCCGAACGAATTTCTCAAGTCCCCGAATCGGATCAGGCTTTGATGGCGGTTGGAGCCAGTCTATTGTTGGTCGTCTTTAGCCTGAAGGCAGCTTTGGTTCCCCTCCACTTTTGGATGCCAGCCACGTATTCGAATGCTCCGCCACCCGTAGCGGCATTGTTTTCGATCATGTCCAAGGTGGGTGTGTATGCCATGATCCGATTCAGCGATCTATCGCTGTTGCAACAAGGCGGTCCTTTCTCGGCATTGGGAACTCAGTTGTTGGTGCCTTGTGCTGTTTTGACTTTGATTATTGGATCCATCGGCGTTTTAGCGGCGAGAAGCCTGTCCCAACAAGCAAGCTTTGTGGGATTGGCATCGATCGGCACGATCTTGATTTCGTTTGGAATGTTTACACCAGAGTCTCAGGCGGCTGGACTGTATTACATGTTGCATTCGACCCTGGCGGTGGCAACCCTGTTTCTGCTCATCGACTTGGTGATCGTCCGACGCCCCGGGGCCGGTGATGGATTTGACCCTCAACCGTTTCCCCAACAAGGTTACCTGTCCGCATTATTCTTCGTCGGAGCGTTGTTTGTAATTGGCTTGCCGCCATCTTCCGGCTTTTTGGGCAAACTGCAGATCCTCCATAGTCTCCGCTCAACAAGTGAATGGCCGATGCTCTGGGGGACCATTTTGGTCGCGTCCTTTGTCACCCTCTTGGGTTTCGCTCAAACCGGCAGTCTGGTGTTCTGGAAGTCTTCGGCTGCGTCAAAGACCGATCCCCACTCCCCGGGAGAAAACCCCCACAACGAGTTGCCCGTCCCTGATTCATCAGCCAAAGCGTTGCCGTTGGCGATGCCATCGGTCGCCATCGGAGTCGCGTGGAGTCTCTTGATCCTCTTGATGGTGTTTCCCGGGCCAGTGATGAGTTATCTGGAGGCAACGACCGAACAATTGTTCGATCCTCAGCGTTATATCAGCGCGGTATTGAAGCCGGCAGGAGCATCCGAACTATGACAACTCCGTCCGAACATGTGCACGGTCATGGTCATGTCATTGTGGCGGAGCGGTCGTTGCTGCGCAAGTGGTTTCCGCACCCCATTCTTAGCCTTGTGCTAATTGGCCAGTGGTTGGGACTAAACAATAGCCTAGCCCCAGGTCATATCGTGGTGGCAGTGCTGTTGGCAGGCTTTATTCCAATATACACAGCCAACTTTTGGCCTAACCGCCCCAAACTGCGAGCTCCGTTCACGTTTCTTGTTTTTGGGCTCGTGTTCTTATGGGACGTGGTCGTCGCGAACATCCAGGTTGCCGTCTTGGTCTTATTTCATTCACCCGCCAAGCTCAACAGTCAATGGCTTTGTGTTCCACTGGAATTGCGACAACCCGAAGCGATTGCCATGTTGGCCGGTACCGTTTCGTTGACACCGGGCACTATTAGCAGTGATCTTTCGGCCGACGGTCGATACTTGTTGGTCCACTGCTTACACGTGGATGACCCGGACGCGGAAGTTCAAAAGATCAAACATCGCTACGAGCGGCGGTTAAAGGCGATTTTCCCATGATCCACATAGCCGTTTATTTCTGTTACATCTCGGTTTGTTTGTCATTGCTGATGAACATTTGGCGATTGTATATTGGACCCAATGTGGTGGATCGAGTTATGGCAGCCGACACGCTGGTGATCAATTCGATCGTGTTGCTGATCCTGTATGGGATCCAGACCAAGACCACGATCTACTTCGAGTCCGCTTTGCTACTAGCAATGTTCAGCTTCATCTCAACCGTAGCTTATTGCCGGTTCCTGATGCGCGGCGACATTATCGAGTAGTCTAGGAATCGATTCAGAACTTCAACTGACGGAGCTACGACCATGCCGGAAATACCTGCGAACGTTTGGGAATGGATCGTTATCATTCAACTTCTGATTGGTGGAATTTTTGTCTTCATCGGTTCGCTGGGTTTGTTGCGGCTGAACAATACCATGGCTCGCATGCACGCCCCGTCCAAAGCCACGACCGTCGGGATCGGTGGAGTTTTGGTCGCCTCGATCATTTACTTTTATCAAGTGGTCGACGAGCCCTATCGCGTTTTCCCGGCTCAGGACTTATTGATCATCTTCTTCTTATTTCTGACGGCTCCCGTATCGGCACACTTCATGGCCAAAGCCTACCTTCATAAACACCCGCCGCAAGAAGACGATCTACCACAACCGTCGAACGGTTGCGGTTGGGCCACTTTCAAACAACTCCCAACCAACCATTCGACCCACTCCCGCTAAATCAAGTCGATCCTGGCAATCGCTTCGGCGGGAACTTCACGGCGAGGCTTCCATTCGAATCCGTCGATTCAACGAATCTTGGAGTGGGAGACCGAATTATCGCCGCTTCTGCAACGGTAATCCCTTCGGCAAATGATGAAGTCCGGACGTTGAGGGCGAAAGGACCGGCGAGGCTTCATGCTTGACTTGGCGCGATGGTAAGTCAGGGGCCGCTGAAGCGATCGGGGCGGTCGCGCGGAACTCACCACTGCTCGTCTCGCGGAACGGCGCAACCGAGTTGAGCGAAACCGGCACTGGCACGTTCCCTGGCGACTGCTCGGCGACTTCGGGCGCCTTCACTGCCGAATCGCTCGGCGCAACATGAGGATTATTGACCACGTGCCCAAGTTGGACGCGACCTTGATAAGCCTGTGGAACTTGGCCAAACTTCAAGTGGGAACTCGGTTCCGTAACCAAAGCAGTCGTAACGCCAGCCTGTGAGGTGGCGGCATGCGCCCCGTTTTCTAATGCGGAAACGACACTTGCAGGAAGTTGCGATTCAAGCGAGTTCGCCACATCGTCATCATCGAGGGGCAATTCGATGATTGACCGCGTTGCCTCGGGAGCCACATCGGATTCGGACCCTTCGGGTGCGGTTGGCGCCGATAATTCGGGTGAGGAAGGGTCAATCGCTGCGGGAGCTTCTGACGGACTAACGGGTGCCATGTTCTTTCGAATCGCAGATTCCAACAATTCGTTGGCGTTGTCAAAACTGCTGGGAGCTTGAGATTGCACTTCCGCACTCACTTCAGGAGTCGAGGGAGTCCCAGCGGATTCCGAAATCGCCGACGGCATTGGAAGTGACGGCAGAGTTGGAAGTACGGGCGACGTTGGAAGTGCGGGGGTCGTTGGAAGTGCGGGGGTCGTTGGAAGTTCAGGTAACGTTGGAAGCGATGTTAGGTCGGATGGGAATGGCGGTGCCAGGAGGCGCTCGTTGCCTTCGTGAGAACTTGGCGGGCTGAGTTTCACGTTTTGATTTTGTGGAATGCCAAACAATGAACGGTGCTGATCGTCTCGAGTGGCATTTGACGTGGAGCCCTGTCGAGCTGCGTCATCTTGAGGTCCAGAGTCCGATGGCGAGACGTCGGCCAGCCCCGGCTGCCGTTCGACTGGGGTGCCAGCGGCTAAGAAACCAGAATCATAGCCACGACGCCAATTCGTCATCGCTTCTTCGCGCTTGCCGTTCATGAACGCTTCAAATTCAGCCGGCTGACGTTCGGATTCAGGCATGTCTGCCTGAGCCCGACCGTCTTGGAAACCATTTCGCCACCCTTCTTGGAAACTCGCGTCTTCACCACGCACTTGCGAGGATTGTCCTTGCCAGGCAGCCGTCATCGCGACTCTTTCGCCAACCCAGTCATTTGGCGAGCCAGATCGGCAACCGATTCCCAATGGTAGACAAACCAAACCCAACGCTAGAAGCCCACCACCGGCCACACGACTAGGTTTACCATTGGCAGTGTTTTGCAACATGTTGCCATGCTTTGACCGCGTGTGACTTCGAAAGGCGTGAAATGCGGGGATTAGCGACAACATGCGTTGCTCCTGGTCCATCCTATGGATATTGACGGGCGTCCGCACTCCGTCTCGGCGGGCACGGCTCCCGAGCTGTATCGACGCGCTACGAACGATACGTTCGCTGGAATCGTTTTACGACCTATGACCGTAAAAACAGCTAGGATCGGATTAATTGGAGAGTTCTACTCAACCGTCAAGGTTTGACTCGGGAGATCCCTTAGCGAGCGCTCGCCCCACGAAGACGGTTGATTCACAAGCGAAATCCAAACCAAGTAGCGTTTACGGCAGGGTTGGCGCCATTAAGGAACGATTGCGGACCCCCGACCGCCACCGGGAATGGAGCGCAAAACTCCCCACGGAGCAACATTCTCTGCACGATTCATTTTTAAAACAATATTTTATTCAGTTTTAAAATCGACACGGGCAAAATCGGTATTTCTTACGGAGTTTAGCTGATCGTTTGGCTCAAATTCCGGTGCGACAAAAGTGCGAAATATAGCCTTCACACCCAAAGTTTTTCTTGACTTTGATTTTTTACTGGAAATAATGTGAAGGCCGTGTTAGGAACGATCCGAAATAAACGGTTCAGCCGGAAAAAGTCGGACAAATCTTACGGCCCCAACCCGTTGGGGAAAGTATAAGATTGGGTAGACGAACATTGGCAGGGCAAAATCGGGCGAAGAAAAAATTGGAGCAGGGCAAGAGATATTTGATGGCCGGTTTCGAACGTTAAACCGGTGTAACGCAGCGGACGGAGTCGGTTGCATGTCGTCACGGATGGCCTTGTAGTCAAACATTGGTAGGTTGCGGATCGCGGTGATCACACGCCTACCTGACAAATTTTCCCAACAGCTCACGAAAAGAGAATTGCGAAATGACGACCAAGCGAAAAGTAATGAATGTCTTCGAAGCCATTTTGAAGTATGGCCACGATGAAGACTTTGTCCCAGTGGGTGGTGAAGAATTCATGGCAACCGATGCACCGGCGGGCTCGGATGAGAAGATTGACGTCCTGCGCCGACGTGTGGAGATGGGCATGCCACTGTGGCACGGCGAAGATCGTCGCGATTACTCGGGATTGACTGGGGCCGTTCGTCCTCGCGAGTAGTTTTGCGGGACTCGAGCAAGTGAAATAGAAACAGGCGTTGCATTGCTGCAACGCCTGTTTTTTTTGGCTTCCCTCGGTCACGATTTCCGAATTGCAGTTAAGCCGCAGTGGCCGTTCGGGCCATGGATTCCTGACACCTTTACCGGGCCTACCCCAAAATTAAATGGTGACAAAGCACTAAGGCAGAAAGCCTTACCGCAGCCGAGCTCGGGCGGGCAATCGATGCCGGATTGGCGTCGAGGTACGTGGTGAAGTGTTTCCTTCAGCGCGTTTGGTTTGTGATGATGTGGATGGGCGTGCTGGTGTCGCCGTCTCAGGTGGTGTCGAGTTCGGAGACACCGATCGCTCACGCTCAGCGGCAACGACGATGGGGTTCTCGAGTTGTTCGCGAATTTCTCCCAATGCCGATCCCGATTGTGGGTCAAGCGACTTGTCGGATTCCGGTTCTGTCGATTCGAATCGGACCATGGTGTTTGTGGAGTGTTCATCCCGTGTTTCGGTGCCAATGACTGCTGGATTGGATTGGGTCATCACCGCCAAATTTGCCAGAGGGGTATCCAGCCGCTCGGGCGCTGCAAGCCCCGCGTCGATCGCGGTCTGAATCAACATGACGGCGTCTTGATTCAACTGCAACGCTCGCTGCGATTTGTCTTGATTCCAGTACGCGACTGCCATGATGGCGAGTCTATCGCCCCATTCGAGCCCACGAAATGTGGGACGTTGTTCTAATTCCAACGGCCAGTATTGCAGCGCCAGTTCGAAGGATCGGACCGCCGGAACAGAGTTCCCACCGTGCATGTGTATTGCCCCTTCGAGCCAGTACGCAGCAGCGACGTCCGACGACGAGTTTCCGGCGGGCGATTGCTGAACCAAACGTTCCAGCCGGGGGACAACTTGTTGAACCCAGTTGGTGGCTAGCTCCATTTGCTGATGATTGTATGCGAGCAGCCCACAATGCAGCAGAATTGCAGTCGTTTCTTGCCCGATCCAAAGTGCATCATCGGAATGTCCTTGACCTTGAAGCTGGTGCTCCCAAGTGGCGAGATAGTTTGCCAACGGTGGGATCTCGCGAAATCGACCTGTATCGGCATAACACTCGATTTGTGTGCGGACCACGGCCAGCCGTACCAAGGGTACCGCGATCTGAGCTTGAATCATTTGTTCGGCCGTGGTGTTCGCTTGTTTGAACCATTCGTCGGCCGAAGTTGGAGCGGACCGATACGGTCCCAAAGCGATACAACGAGCCATTTCCAACTGGCTCTGCAGCAAGATCCAACTCAGGCGTTGCCGAGCCCAGGGTGTTGCTTCCGGGACGTTCGTCGCAATTTGTTCCAATACACGACGCAAGCTCGCGACCGCCGCAATGTAATCTGGATCGGCCTTCAACAACGACCGATGGGCGGAAACGTAATCCATGTAGATCGATTCCAAGCCTTGCGTGGCGGGAGCTGCGTCGGTCGACGAGCGTAACTGTCGCATCTGCCGGTCCGCGTCCGCCAAGAGAGTTGGGTCGTGTAAACCAATCGCCGCCTCCGCAGTCAACCATGCGACTTCCCAGCGATCGGAGCCCAGGTTCTCTCCGGTATTCAACGCGGCAATAAGCGCGTGCGCTGGTCCATACTCGCCACGCCAAATCCGATAGTTCACTTCGGCAGACCATTCGGAATCTGCAACCGGCGTATGGTCGTCAGAAAAAGAGCTGTTGAAACGCTGCCGGAGTTTTTCAAACTCGAACAACCGAGCCTCTACGTCTCGGTTGAGTTGTATGGTTTCCGGGGCAGTGGGCCGATCGTTAACCAATGAACGTGTTTCACGAGCGACGGTTTTCAGTCGATTGGGGACAGGAACCGTCGGCTCGTCGTTGGCTGCATTTCCGGGCGAGGAAAACCCGGCGGGCTGGTTCGGAGCGGTCCCATTGTTGCGTTGCAGTCCAGGTTGTGACTGTTGCTGGACAAGTGCTTCGAAATCAGCTGGATTCAATCGGTTCCTGATTGGTGATTGACTGCGTTCGCTGGCATTCGCTTCGTTGGCATCCAATTCGTCGGCATGAAATCCCATCTGGATGGGTAGATTCGGTGAAGTGATCGCCTCCGACAACGAACGATTCAGCGGCGACGAACTTGTTGTTGGAGTTCGGTTTTGCCCTGATCTGCGAACTTCTGCGGGATTTGTCGGGACTCCCTCATTGCCAGACGTGTCGGGGGGAGAAAGCTCAATGGTGTCTTCGCTTTCGTTGGAGAGTAGCCCAATACTTCCCGTATCCGTCAACAGGCTCTGAGACCGCGGGTTGGAACTCATTAATGGGCGAGCGTCGCCAGAGTCGACCAATGACCGCGGCGGAGTTCCGCGCGGCCGCCCGCCGTTCGAAGATAGGTTGGCAGTCGAATCTGGGCTACCTGGCACGAGTCGCGGAGCCGAGTTTCTCGGATCTTCTAGCCGGGAATCGGGCAACGAATATTGCTGATCGTTAGCCCGCAATGGATTCCTGTTGTTTCCGTTGCCGGCGTCGCGCGAAGCGTCAGTCTGACTCCGGTAGTACGACGAACTGTCCGTTCCATCGCTTGATTCTCCCAGTCGATTTCCGCGTGGTGTCGCCGGAATACCTGGTGGAAGTTTTGCGATCCGCGGATCTGTAGCGCGCTGTCGAGCGCTGCCCTCCAGCAATGACTTCATTTCCTCGGAAAAGAACTCGTCCAAACTACCGATTCTGCTTGCCGACGAATCTGCGTTGGACTGATTTGCGTTTGGCCGGACGGACCGGCCGCGGCTGGGCAACGAAGATTCGGTTTCCGATTGTCGATCGCGAGCCGAATCTCGCGACGCGGATGGCGACGTGGCAGCCCATAAGGGCGGTCCTAATTCGAGTTCGTTAGGATCAATTCCCAGTAGTTCTTCGATCGCGGGTCGAGAAATTTGCGTTTGTGGTACCACGGGTCGAGACGGTGTCCCTTGCGCCAAAACACCCTGCGCCAAAACACCCTGCGCCAAAATAATATTCGGGACGAGGCAAAAAAACGTCGGCCCCAGCAAAACGCTTCGCCAAATAGAGCCCGGACGCGACGCCTTGGATCGACTCGGCCGATCCGAATAAGTGCAGGATTTAGGTTTAACAGACGTCTTCATCACAGCGACTGGACTCAAAAAAATTGGGACACCCGCAAAGCCGAGCCGCGCCGGGGCGGACTCTCGCGAGCGGTCGTACCAAAAGTCCTGGAATGCGACTAGGGCAATTCGGTCGCCGAAGCGGCTTCCACACGCCGAATTTCCGCTCCGAGGAGTTTCATCGCTGGTAGTAGCACTGTGTCGACCACGGTTGGATGGTCGGATTGAAATTGCTGGAACGTGGTTGATCGCGACTGAAATGTCTGACTACCGTGGAACTGGCGAATCGTGGTTTCGCCATTCGCTTTGACTTGGAGACGCGTGTAAACGCCTAATTCTTCGCTATGAAGGGTTAACGAAAAGTCTTGGCCGGGTCGGTCGACAATCTGGATGGCTCGCTTTTTGCCCGCATGTTCGGCAAACTGTAATCGACATGGTGATTCATCCATCTTCACGGGCGACGGCCCCATGTCCATCGACAGCAGCAATGACTCGCCATCGATTTGGCACGCGTTGGTCGGATTCTGGGCCTGCTGGCTTTGATAGTAGGCATAGTTCGGGTTGGCGGGCCGCTCTTTAATTTCCGGTCGCAATCGTTCGAACAATACTAACGCATGCACGTCCTCGTCCAATTTGTAACCTGAAGGCTCGACCAACCATTGGATCGGGAGTGAGCGAGATTTCGCAAACTCTCGCGTTTCGTCGAAATGTTCACGTGGCGTGCGATGGTTGAACGACGCCTTCCAATGGTCCCGATCCGAACGCAGGGCCACCCCATCGCTGACCAACTGAACGAACGCTTGACATTTGCCAGCAATCAAACCGAATCCTTCCGAGTTCTCAAAAAAATCGGCCGGTAGTTCCAAAGATGTCGCGGTCCGGGCCTGGTCTTCACGTCCGAGTGCCATTTCTAGCCATTGGTCTAGCGGAGTATCGGCCGATTGTTGCGTGAGTTGGGCCAACCGCTGCCGCACAACGCCCTGGAACCGCGGATCTCGAACCGGAGACTCTTGCGGCGGTGTCACTTGCGGCGGCGTCGCCTGCGACGTTTCTTCCGGTTGCGGACCGTCACCCGCCGCCTTGGGATCGTTCGACGCGGGCATCTCCTCCGTTTTTAGAATCCACACGAGAAACGGAACATTGTTCAACAAGTCCTGCGGCAGAACAATGTTCTTAAGCGTCTGATGCAGATCTTTGTCGTGGGTTGCTAACGCCTCCAACAAGTGGTGCCTTACGTCCGCCGGCTGTTGGGTGTCCAAGATTAGACGGACCAACGGTAGGCGATTGGCAGGGTACTCGGCGAGAAGCTGTTTGAACCCATCCTGACGTTGCTGATATTCCGGTGACGAAACTTGATCGTGCACGCGACTAAGAAGCTGTTGGACATCCTGAGGATCGCCAACCATAACGTCCAGAATTAGTTGCCGAATCGACGATTCGTAAGCGGTCTCCGGAAACTTGACGCCAAATCGACGAAACAATGGAAACAATCGCTGCTGACAATACTCCGAGTTTCGCAAACAAAAATCATTGAAATCGGAGAATTGTCCGTTAAACATAAAGTCTCCGTCGGACTCTTGCACGATCAAGCCCTGCTCGCGGCGATCGTGGAATAACAGAAAATAATCTTCGTTATTGGCGATCGAAATCCGCAGCCCAGCATCACTATCGTTGATTTCGAGTCGACGCTTTTGTCCTTGCCCCTCTTGGAGCATGAGTCGGGCCGATTCGTTTCGCTGAATGATTCCAGTCAGGTTCGGCGAAATCAAATGGCACTCGTAATGATTGTTTCCGGACACCGAGGAATGCCCGCCGTACCCCTGAATTGCCTGGCCAATTTGGTTGCGAATGTTGTTGGCCTCTTGGTAGTGCAACGGAATGCCACTTTTCAGAACTCCGTCCTCGCGGGAAATCGTGATCATGCTATCGTTCGCTTGGCCAATTTTCTCAAAGATATCCTCGACTTGTGCAATGCTGACTTGCGGCAACGGAACGACTGAGGATTTTTCCTGAGCGTCCTGAGAAATTGCGAGGCGGCATGGGACGCTGGTTAACAGCAGCAGAACGAAGACAGCCATGAAACGCGCCGACCCCGCCCAGATCCTGGCGGCGACAAATAAAATGTCCCACTCGCGCGCTCCAACTCGATGTATACGCCAACTCGATTGCATCCGCGAACTTGGTGATTTGCCAGTCATAAGTGATTACCGACGAAGCCAGGAGAAGTTGCCGTGACTCTGCATTGTAAACCAACCGGATGGCTCGCATACGCCCGAATCTGGTCATTGCCCCCAGTTTTCTCGAACCCAATTGCTGTCGCTTACGTATTAGGCAGGGCAGAACTATGTCTCCTCCGCGCCCAACCAAATCAACCTTTCCACTTGGGGCCATGACCTCCCGTGTCCCAAACGACGAGAAATACACCGCAGGTCCCAGCTTTTTTCGGACGGGACCAGATGTGTCCGCACGGCCCCGAAGATAACTACAGACCCAAGGGGAAACCGACAAATCACTACGATTTCGTTGGGGGTATCACGCAACACCTGCTACAAAAGGGACTTCGAACATGATCGCCACGTACAACCAATTTGCCACTAGCCCATTCGCCACTAGCCCATTCGCGGCCGACCCATTCGCGGCCGCTGCCACCGTTGAGCTGATCGACCATAACTTTTCGGCGACGGATCACGACTCCGGCGAAGCAGACTCGCTTGTGAATCAACACCATGGAGCGGTTGCCGAACGAATTGTGGCGACGGATTCGTCCATCAGCTTTGGTGACTCGCGTCCAAGCTCTCGATCCGGTTCTTGGCATATGAAGTGCGAATGTTTGAGTGAGCGACATGTGTTCGATTTGCTGGATCATGTCTATCGCTTGCATCAAGAGGCCAACGATGGCTTGGGAGCCTCCGGTCGCCCCGCGACCGGTCATAGTCGGGGATCGCTCAGCGATCCAGCATTGGTACCCGGAGCAAACCACGACAGTCTGTCCGGGCGTCCTGGTCGTTTGGAATTCGCGACACCCATCTTGATCTATGTCACGGACTATCAAGAAGCTGTCGAAATCGACCGCTGCTTGTCGGCCGTGAAACTGCGGACTCACCTCGCATCGCCATTTTCCAATTGGACCAGTGTCTTAGGGAAGTTAGGCACCGGCCAGTTGGACGTGATCATCAGTACAACCGCCGAGATCCCGCACGCCGACCAAATCCCATGGCGAGCCATCTACTTGCCGTCTGCGTTGCACCTCGCCATGTTGACGACTCCTCAAATGGACTGGCTGGGCAATCTCTGGTTCGCCAACCATGTCCAAGAGACTCCTCCACGGCTCATTATTCGTCGCACGAAAACGGCCTAAGGTTCCCAACGCGACGGTTGTATCGATTAGGCAAACTTTCCGGCTTGAACGGATCAAGTAAAACTTTGTGATTCGTTTTCAAAGCTAGACCGATCTCAACATAACGCGCTCACTTTCGCTTGGATGTGGGTCGAGCGTTCCTTCGCAAACTTGTTGAGATTCCGCCATGTCAGGTATTCAATCCTCTGTTGGACTGATCTCCGGAATCGACATTGGCGGAACCGTAGCCCAGTTGATGGATATTGCCGGACGTCCTCGGGCTCGGTTAGCCGTCCGAGCTCAGAACTTTGCCAGCCAACAGACGGCCATTACCGATCTGACCAAGCTCGTGGTGTCCCTTGAGCTGTCCGCGAAGCGTTTATCCGGCGAGAACTCGATTTTCAAATCGGTGAAGGTCAATTCCTCCAGTGAATCGGTTACGGCGGTAAAGAACGGAACGCCGGCGGTTGGCAGTTTCAATCTAACACCGATTCGTCGGGCTGAGACAAACCAGCTACTGAGTTCCTCGGTTGCGTCGCTCACCACACCGATTGGAGCGGGAACTCTGTCGTTCCAAAAAGGCGGTCTGTTCAATCAGTCCTTGGATTTGGACCACCTCAATGGTGGTACGGGAATGGAACGAGGTCAGATCCGGATCACAGACCGCAGTGGCGCCACTACGGTGATCGATCTTCGCCAAGCGAAGACGGTGGACGATGTGGTCGAGGCCATCAACAACAACTCCGATATCAGCGTCGAAATTCGCGCCAATGGAGATGGATTCGAGTTGGTGGATCAAACTGGACAGACGACCGCAAACCTTCGGGTTCAGGAAGTGGGCGGTGGATCGACGGCATTTGACCTAGGCTTATCGGGGATCAACGTCGCTGCCAGTTCCGCGAGCGGCGCCGATATTGTCTCCCTATCGGACGACACTTTGCTCTCGATCCTAAACAATGGGAATGGCGTCGCCTTCAAGAGTGGAAATGCAGCGATCTCGATCAGTTTGGCTGATGGCGGGGCGAACGTTGACGTGGACTTTGGCAATTCGACAACCTTGGGCCAGGTTGTGGACTTGATCAACGCAGCGGCACCGACACGCGTCCAGGCCCAAATTAGCGCTTCGGGTGATCGACTCGAAATCTTGGACTTGACGTCGGGGAGTGGCACCTTCAACGTCAGCAACGGCATTGGCAGCACGGCGGCGACCGATTTGGGTATCAATGGAAATGGCTCGGGCGGCACGTTAAACGGAAAGAGAATTCAAGCGGGGCTGGACACAGTCCTGTTATCACGACTGGGCGGTGGTCAAGGCTTGGGAACGTTGGGCGTCTTAGCGATTACCGATCGCAACGGTGGTTCCGCCAACGTCGATCTGTCTTCGGCTACGACTTTGGACGAGGTGTTGACCGCCATCAACAGTGCCGTTGGGATTTCGGTCCAGGCGGTCTTAAACCAGAACAAAACGGGATTCGAAATCCGCGACGAAAGTGGCGGCAGTGGTTCGTTGACGATTGCCGATGGCGTCGACGGTCTCCAAACCGCGACGAAACTCCGTATCGCACAAGCAACATCTTCGAACGTAGCCAAGTCCGAGGCTTTGGACCTACAAAGTGTCAACCGGAATACAAAGCTCTCGGACTTTCGCGGCGGAGTCACCAACAGTTCATTTTTGATCAAGAATTCGCAAGGCACGTCGGCCGCGGTTAACTTGTCGGTCTTGGGAGCCTCCTCGATTGGCGATGTCCTTGACGCGATCAACAGTCTCGGCATCGGTGTTCAGGCATCGATCAATGATGAAGGGAACGGGATTCGACTGGTCGATACCGCCGGGGGAACTGGAACATTTACGATCACCGACGTCGGAAATGGCCAAGCAGCAACGCAATTAGGAATTGCGGGGACGGGGACCGACCAAAACGGCAGCCTGACACTGGAAGGTACTCAACGAACAACGATCGATGTCACCGGCACCGATACGTTGGACGACCTGATTACGAAGATCAATGAGTCGGGCGCCAACGTGCGCGCCAGCCGTTTCTTTGATGGGGTTGGCTATCGACTCAACCTGACCAGTCAACAAGCGGGTCAAAAAAGCAACGTTTGGCTGGACACTTCATTGAACTTAGGATTCAGTCAGGTGGCGCGTGGGCGGGATGCCTTGGTGCAATTTGGTCCCCCGGATAGTTCTGCTGCGTTGCTCCTGTCTTCCAGTTCGAACACGTTTACCGGCCTAGTCCCAAATGTCGACTTCACGGTGAATCAGTCCAGTCAAACTCCGGTCACCGTTAGCGTCGAGACGGATCGGGACGCCATTGCCAATGCCGTCCAATTGTTCGTCGATCAGTTCAACGGCGTTGCCAATAAGGTAAAAGAACTAACCAGCTTCGAATCGAACACGACCGCTGCGGGCGTTCAGATCAAGACCGGAGTGTTGTTCGGCACTTCGGAAGCCTTACGCGTCGAACAAGACCTGAATCGACTTGCTTCCGCGACCTTCACCGGCGCAGGCACCATTCGCAGCCTCCGCGAGGTTGGCATCGAATTCAATGCGGAAACTCGAACCCTAACGCTGGACAAAACAAAATTCAACCAAGTCCTCGAACAAAACCCGACCGCTGTGGTGCAGTTCTTTGAATCTGAAAATACCGGCGTTGCCGCTCGATTCACGGCCGTGACCGATCGATTGGCGGGTGTCGATAATTCGGTCCTGCTAAACCGCAACACGACCTTGCAACGGCAAATCGAAACGATCAACGATCGAATCGATGCCCAGACACAACGCCTGGAAGCGTACCAGAATCGTCTGTTAAACCAGTTCTACCGAATGGAAGAAACGTTGTCCCGGATGCAGCGCAGCCAAACGGCAGTGAATTCCATTCAGTCGCTACCCTCTACTTAAAGAAATGGTTAGTTCTGCATGATCGACCGAGCCCGGCAGCAATACTTGGCCAATGAGGTGTTAAGCGCTAGCCCGCAGAAGTTGCGCAAGCTCTTGCTCGATGGGGCCATCCGCTTTGCCAACGAGACGATCAACCATTGGCGCGCCGCCGACTTCGAGTCGGGATTGGAAAGCACCAATCGAGCTCGCGATATCTTGATCGAGCTATTGGTCACGATTCAGGACATTCCAGCAAATAAACCGATCATGGATTTGTATCGATTTCTCAATCGGGAAATCAACTTGGCTTCGTTCGAGCGATCCGAACAAAGACTAAATCAGATCATTCGTGTCTTGACCGTTGAACAAGAAACGTGGTCCCTGGTTTGCGATCAAATTCGCGCTAATGTCGCTGCTCCGTATGATCCGATCGTGCCCATTCCGCACTTCCCGGCGGGTAGCCTACCAACGTCTCAAGTTCCCAGTTCTTTTAGCTTCGAAGCCTAAAGCCCTACTCGCGAGCGAATTTCCTGAAGATATGCCCGCAATTGATTTGGCTCAGGCACTGACGATTCTTCAAAAGGCAATGCCCGCACCAACGACACTCCGCAGCGAGTTGCGACCGATTCTCGAAGCCCGCGGTTTCGTTGCAGCTGAAAAGGTGACGGCGTTGGTCGACCACCCGCCGGCAGCCCAGTCGCTACGCGATGGTGTCGCCTACGCGATTCCACCAGCGACCGACATCCTTCAACTATGGTCGAGCCAATTTTGCTGGTCCACTCCAGAACATATTCGGGAACTTGTCGGTGAAGTGTTTCCTGGTGAACCTTCGCCGCCGCCCTTGGGGCCGGGGCAAGCCGTTCGAGTCATGACCGGCGCTGCGTTACCAGCAGGTACTTGCGGCGTCGCCATGGTCGAAGAAGTTGAATGGCTCACAGGCCTCCCGCAACAATCGCAACCGTCCCACTCGGGTACAGTGTGGGGCTCATCGCACGCGGCCAGTCACGTGCGCTTGCCGAGTAGCCGCACGTCGTTGCATGTTCTGCCACAAGCCTCGATCTATGCCCGCGGCGATGAATTGGTTCGGCAGGGCACTCGGCTCAATCCGGTCCACATTGGACTATTGGCCAGTACCGGTCGCGATTTGATTCGGTGCTTTCGGCAACCACGAGTTGCCGTGTTGACGACGGGGGATGAATTAGCCGCCGACAGTCATTCGCTGCGTCCCGGGCAAATCTACAATTCAAACGGGCCATTGCTGCAAGCACTATTGGGCCAAGCCGGATTGTGCGATATAGCAATCGATCACGCTCGGGATTCCGAACCAACGATCGCCGCGTGGTTGGAACAAAAACTAGGCAGCGTCGATCTAATCCTGACCACTGGAGCGGTATCCGCCGGACAGAAGGATCAACTACCCGGTCTCTTTCAGCGCTTTGGCGTCAAGACGTTATTTCATGGCGTGCACCTCAAACCAGGCAAGCCTATCTACGCCGGTCGATTCGATGCGTCTTCGGCGGCGAGTGATCACGGTACCAGATCCGATACCATGGTTTTAGGTTTGCCAGGAAACCCGATTAGTGTTTGGGTAACGTTTCACCTGTTTGGAAGGCCGCTACTTGAAGGGTTATCGGGCCACCAAATTCGGCCAAGGTGGCTCCGAGCGCGACTCTCAAGGTCTGGAAGCTATCAAGACACTCGATTGACGTTTTGGCCGGGTCAACTCCAATGGAAATTGCCACCCTGGGAAGTCAACCTCAACGATCCCGAACGAACAGCACAAGAACCGCAACCATCCGAGCCGTACGTTAGGCCCTTAGAATGGCAAGGTTCCCCCGACTTACGCTCGCCAACGGATGCGAACTGCCTGATCTATTTCCCACCGGCACGGCCATCCACACCGGTCGATGCACTGGTCGACGTTCTACTGTTACCCAGCGAATAAGAATCGACCTCACCAACTTAACGGCTGCTGCCAACGCTGGCGCAATGAATCAATATCCAAGCTGGCCAAGCTCTGATTAGCACTGTGGATAACGAGCTGCGGTGCTTCGGTCACAACTCCAATTTCTGCCACCGGATGGCCTTCGAATTCTCGCTGCACGTTTCCCATAAACGCAGGCGGGACTTCGATGACAAATCGTGAGTTTGATTCCGAGAACAAGCGAATCAAATCGTGTGGAATCGCTTCCGACAACTGGTCGGTTTTGTCGTTCGCCGGCAGGATGTTGATCGAGGCGATGTCCAACACCGCGCCGAGTCGCCCGGCAAACGCCATTTCGCTGATCGCGACTGCCAAACCACCTTCGGACAAATCATGGCAGGCCACGATCCAACCGGCCTGCATGCAACAATGGACCGCTTCAAAAATAGCCCAAGCTTGACGCGGTCGCACCACGGGGACTTGGCCACCTTCAAGGTTGCGGACCAGCGAAAAATGGGACCCCGCGAACTCACAATAAGTGGCCCCAACTTGCAACAAGTGATTGCCAGCCTGCTTTAAATCTGTTGTCACGCACCGCGAGGCCTCCGCCGCTTGTCCCAACGCACTGATCAGCAACGTGTGAGGAATTCGAATGGTCTGTCGCTGGCCATCCGAGTCCTGATAACTGAATTCATTGTTGAGGCTATCTTTACCACTGATAAACGGCACTTGCCATTCCAGCGCAAGATCATGACACGCAATCGCCGCCCGAACCAACGCGCCCAACGTTTCCGGCCGATCTGTGTAACCCCAAGAGAAATTGTCCAAGACCGCGATACGATTCGGAATCGCTCCTGTGGCAACACAGTTTCGAATTGCCTCGTCCATCGCGCTGGTTGCCGCATGGTACGTATCGTAGTCACTAAACCGAGGCGCCATGCCATTGGAAACGATAATGGTTCGCGAACTATCCAATCGCGGGCGAATGGCCGCCGCGTCACTTGGGCCATCCGCAGCGGCACCCACCAATGGTTTGACGACCGAACCACCTTGAACTTCGTGGTCATACTGCTGAATGACCCACTGCTTACTCGCGATGTTCAGCTCGCCCATCAATCGCAACATGGTGTCCTGGATCGCTGCAGGGCTTGTATCCCAGGCATCCGATGCGGCTTTCGCATCCACAACGCGGAGTGGGGAAGCCGGAACGGGTTCGTACTTCGCTTGCCGTACGACCGGCGGTCGACCATCATGCATGAAGGCCAAGTCCAAATGTCCTACGTTTTGTCCATGATAGCGCAACTGCAATTGCTGGTCGCCGGTAAAGTGCCCTAACACCGTCGCTTCAACGGACTCGCTTTGACAGAGTGTGCGGAGCGCCGGCCAATTCTCGGGCGGAACACTCAGCACCATCCGTTCCTGTGCTTCCGAGATCCAAATCTCCGTGTACGACAAGCCTTGATACTTGAGCGGGGCCAAATCCAAATCGACGACCGCGCCCAACCCCTCCGCCATTTCGCCAATCGCACTGGAAAATCCACCCGCTCCACAATCGGTCACCGCGGAATAGAGGTTGCGATCACGAGCTTGCAACAAGACATCCTGCAGCATTTTCTCCGTGATCGCATTGCCAATCTGAACCGCGCCGCCACTGAGCTTCTCGCTCTTGTCCGTCAATTCGACGGAGGAAAACGTTGCTCCATGAATTCCATCGCGTCCGGTTCTGCCGCCCAAGGCGACGATCAAGTCTCCCACCTGCGGTTGCTTGAAACTTTTGTCGACCGGAATCAATCCAACGTTGCCACAAAAGACCAACGGATTGCCGACGTATCTTTTGTCAAAATAAATCGCACCATTGACGGTTGGAATACCCATGCGATTGCCATAGTCGCGCACACCGGCGACAACACCGCGCATGATTCGAGCAGGGTGCAGAACGCCCTCCGGCAGCTCGGAAGGCGCCATGTCCGGTGGAGCAAAACAAAAAACATCCGTACTGCAAATCGGTTTGGCCCCCAAACCCGTCCCCAATGTATCTCGGATGACGCCACCCACGCCCGTGTTCGCACCACCGTACGGTTCTAAAGCGCTGGGACGGTTGTGGGTTTCTACTTTGAAACAAATGTGAAATTGGTCATCGAACTTGACCACGCCTGCATTGTCTTTGAAGACGCTAACACACCAATCGTCAGCTCCCCACTTTTCTCGCAATTGAGTGGTTGCTTTGAAGATAGTTTCCTTCAACATGTTCTGAAACTGCCTTCGTCCACTGGGATCTTCGTAATCAATCCGCCCCGCCAGTGTTTTGTGGCTGCAGTGTTCACTCCAAGTCTGCGCGATTGTCTCCAGTTCGATGTCGGAAGGGTTGCGGTTCAACCCGCGATAATGGGCTTGAATCGTTTGCATTTCTAACAAGTTCAAACTCAAGCCGCCCTGCCGACTAATTTGCAACAAGTCTTGCTCCATCGCGTCTAACAGTGGCACCGTCACCAATTCAAAATCATACCGAACGTCCGAAGCCAAAGAACGGAGTTGTAGCGGAGCGTTGACAACCTCTTCGATCGACGCATTGGCCAATGCCTTGCGTTCCAACAATTGCATGGTCGTTGGGGAAGCCCCAGAAACCCAGTACTTTCGATAGGTACGGACCGCGCCTACCGCAAAACCACTGGCCTGCATCGTATGCAACGCCGTCAACGCAATGGCATCCGTTACACCTGGCTTGAATAGCACATAGCGACAATCTTGCGTACCAACCTGCTGATTGAGATGGTCGGCACCAACACGACCAATTTCGCCAATTTCGGTAACACCATCGATTAATAGGCGCCGAGCAATCCATTCAATCGCCGGCAAGTCCAACTCGCCTTCAATCAGATAACCGTAAGCCGCTTCAACTTGCACGGGATCGCCCAACCGCAAGTCCGCGACGGCACTGCGGATCGCCGCGGCCAGATGATCGCGGGCCGCGACTTGCGGACGAATTTCAATTTGCCATAGATTCGTTTGGGAACGATTGCCCAACTCGCTCGGTTCCTGTGCCAGTCCCACCGACATCGTTTCACTCTTTCTCAGCGATCACACTCATTCTTGCCGACCCACCAGAGGCGGCATCGGACAATCCAACAAGTCCGCGATTCCGCGAACCAACTCGACTTCCCGGATTCTTACTACGTTATCCGAGGACACGCAGGCCGCACAGGCCATCAGCACCTGACGCCGCAGCTTGGCCGAAGCTTGAGCCAACTTCTGAATGACTTTTTCCAATTCGGCAAACGTGCACTGTTCGGCAGGTACGATCGTCAACGCCAATCCTGGCAACTGGCCTGCGGCCGCCGCAAATGCTCGCGCCACTTCCGGTTCCGAATTGCCCGTGCGGGCCAACGTTGTCAAGAGCACCGAGATTTCTGGCTTCAGCCCAGCCAAACTGTGATATTGGGTCGGCACAACGGGACGCGCCATAAAGTTGGCATGCAAATGGCGATACAAAACTTGTGACAGCGTCCACTCGAAAACCGATAGTCGTTGATCTGCTTGTACCAAAGCCTGAAACGCGGGAATAAATGCTTGATATTGTGGCAAACTCATCATCCGCAACATCGGCAGGGACATGTCCACCAATGGCAAGCGCGCCGCATTGGCCATCGCTTTCACGCGTGGCAACAGCGTCACCACAGCATTCAACAAGTCGACGGGAACCATGCGTTGCAAGATCGCCAACTGTTGATTCGCCAAAGCTGGATCGGGATCGATCAACAAGGCCATCACAAGCGCCCGCGCGGAATACGGCTCGTGAGCTGCTTGCAGCAAGACCGGATCCAACTGCTCCAATAGTCGATTTGCGTAGACCCGATGTTCGTCCTGCGGGTCACCCACGCGATCCGTGGCCGCCATCATTTCCGGAACTGAAATGGTATGCCCGGCGACGTTTCCGCCAGCATTCGTCGACCGGCCACCTGCGGAACGCGGTGGATCCAATTCACGCATACGCTCGGTAGGAGCCAAGCCAGACATCGCAGACGAAGCAGCCGAGGTCGACCCCGACAATGCCTGGCCCGCTCGCAGCGAACTCTCGGCGGCCGTTGCATAAAAGCTGCCATCCCAAGTCGGCTCGATCGCCGCGATCCGTTTGGGCAACGGCGGATGAGTCGCCATCAAGCCCGACAAACCTTCATACACCCCTTGAGCGAAGTACATGTGGCTGGCCATCGCAGCATTGGGATGCTGCAACTTGCTACCGTAGATCGCGCCGCCAATTCTTTTTAACGCCCCCGAAATCCCCAACGGATTTCGTGTGAATTGGACCGCCGAAGCATCCGCCAGAAACTCCCGTTGTCGCGACACAGCCGCTTTGATCAAGCCGCCCAAGAACGAACCCAACGAACCCAACACTACCAACACCAACCCCAAGACCAACAAGACGATGACGATTCCGCCACTATTTTTGTTGTCCGAACCCGTGCTCACAAATCGGAGTGATCGCAACAACATGTGTCCAATCAAACTCAGAACCAAGATCCCGTGCAGGATGCCAATCATGCGAATATTGGTCCGCATGTCGCCATTGAAAATATGTGAAAACTCGTGGGCAATGACCCCCTGCAGTTCGTCGCGACTCAGGTTTTCAATCGCGCCGCGGGTCACACCAACCACCGCATCACCGGGCATGTAACCCGCCGCAAAAGCGTTGATGCCCGTTTCGTCCATCATGTAAACCGGCGGAACTGGCGTCCCCGAGGCGATCGCCATTTCTTCGACAACATTCAACAACCGACGTTCCAACGGATCGGATGTGTGATGGGCCAACTGCCGACCACCGACGCTTTCGGCCACGCGCGTGCCACCGCCAAACTTTAGCTGGCTGATCTGGTAGAGACTGCCTAACGCAATCACAATCAGCGATCCGCCGCCAAACAACGCAGCAAACAGCCAAGGACTGACTTTGCCGCCGGTCGCCGACCGAAGATCTCGCTGCTGAGCGGCCGCTTCGTTGACCATGTTGCCAACGAGATAGCCGAACACGCTCAGCGCCATCACAATCGCCAGCACCGCCAGGACGAACAAGAACAGTAACCGGGTGGTTTGGCTGCGGGCTGAATCCTGTCGTTCGAAGAACTGCGTGGTCATTTGTTGAACGACACTTTGGGGGCTTCAGCAATTGCTTGACTGTCAAACTCCAAGTGCTTACGGTCCTGCCCGTGCCCGGTAAAGTTGGCGACCAACACCGGCGGAAACGTTTGCTTGTAAGTGTTGTAACTCGTCACGGAATCGTTGTAACCTTGCCGGGCAAAGCTGATC
The DNA here is from genome assembly GCA_041741535.1 of Pirellulaceae bacterium. GTDB lineage: Bacteria > Planctomycetota > Planctomycetia > Pirellulales > Pirellulaceae > M30B19. Next base: position 5,981 of record JBGSJV010000097.1, on the reverse strand, counting down.
TTGTTCTCCGTCGATGTCAGCTCTTCCGTCAACTGAATCATGTTTTGATTCGCTTTCAAATCAGGATAAGCTTCGGCTAATGCGAACAAGCGGCCCATCGCACCCGACAACCCTTTTTCGGCGGTCATCATCGCGGTCATCGCTCCTTCATCACCCGGATTTCCAGCCGCACCTTGTAAACCCGTGACCGCAGCATTTCGAGCCTTGATCACGGCCTCCAAAGTGTCACGTTCGTGAGCCATATATCCCTTGGCAATCTCCACCAAGTTCGGAATCAAGTCATGGCGACGCTTCAATTGAACTTCGATCTGAGCAAACGCATTGTCCACGCGATTGCGGAGCGTCACCAGTTGGTTGAATACTCCCACCCCATACATAAACAACAACAGGGCAATTCCCCCCAATCCTACCACTGCTCCAATCGCAATAAGCCAGCCTAATGACATTTTCAATTCTCCGAAAAAGTTGACCTAGTCCCCGTTCCGCACTGCCGGGGCGGTTGGGCATTGAACGCGCGCCCCGATTCTACCAACAATCCACGCTGCCGACAGCCATCTCGCATTTAGAAAACCACACGTGCGCCGGATCATATTCGCCATTTTCCGTCCGTTCTTGGCTCTTCCGCTGACAAATCACACCCGATTTGCGCACGAAAAAAGGCAGGTCGGCGCTGAGCCAACCTGCCTTCAATGAACCAATGGTCGTCTGTATTTTCCAATCAGGCTCTAAACAATGCCTGATATTAACGCGACATAAATTCGACCACAACGTTTCCGTCCACGGCCAAACTAATGTCGGTCGCACCCGGCTTCGAATGAACAGTGATCGTCATCGTGTCGCTGTCAAACCCAGCCCACTCCAACCCTTGAGTGCTGCTGTTGACCAAGTTGCCGCGGTAGTAGTTACGCAACGCCTCGCTGCCGCGAACCATGATCACATCGCCAGGACGAACCTGGAACGAAGGTACGTCCACTTTGCGTCCATTGACCGTGAAGTGACCGTGCGCAACTCCCTGCCGAGCTTGCGGCCGCGTCTTCGTCAAACCAACCCGACGAACGACATTGTCCAATCGACGTTCGCACATCAACAACAGACTTTCGCCCGTATTTCCCTTCGAATGCTTCGCAATATCGAAGTAGCGTCGCAGCTGCTTTTCACTTACACCGTAGTAATACTTGATCTTTTGCTTCTCACGCAAACCCATCCCGTAATTCGATGGGCGGCGCGAACGCGTATGCATCCCCGGCGGATTCTTCCGCTTGTCCAGGGCCTTTACGGCGCCGTTGTCTTCATACAACATCACACCAATCCGGCGATTGATGCGTCCTTTTGGTCCGGTATACCGAGCCATGTTTCAAAACCTTCCGAGTCTCAAGGGCAGGGAAAAAGCGCTCGACAATGCACCGGCGACTACCGAGCAAGGCCCGTTTGTTCTCTCACACGAGATGAACACCCAGGCAACAAAACCCCAACCGAAGGTTCCTTCGACGGGGTTCCGCAACGCTTTGTACCTATGAAATTTGAACTTCCTCACCACGAGGGGCCGCCCATTATGTCAGGCCAAAATCCAATTTCAAGCCCAATTCGCATCTCGGGCCACGCAAAAACAGGCAAATAAAAAATAAACACTTGACATAGTCAGCCCATCCAAGACGCCACGCCCAGCAGTTGCCGCCGTTCACCGCACCAGAAACGCATCATCGCCCATTTGATCCGTCGCCGGCCCGTGATCTTGTCGGGCCAATTTTCTCGGCCGCGTCAATTTTCGGACGATCATTTTTGTTTTTTGGCGTATGGTTTCGTGGAATTGCCCTGCTTGAATCCTTCGGAAGGAAACCTCTTGTGATCCAAACCACGACCACCGCGCCAGCGGAGACCTCGATCGACAGTCACGCCGGAGCCGCCTTTTTTTGCCGAGAACTGTACCACCACGGCTGGCAACAAGTTGATCATCCCCAAGTTCTGATCGCTGGCTGCGGCGCGGGTCACGAAGCGGTCGCGGTCGGTCAAGAATTGCGAGCCGAAATTGATGCCGTGGACGTCGAAGATTTTGTCCCGGCCGAACTAAAGAACCTGACCGGCGTTCGTTTCCAAGTCGCCAGCGTCTGCCAATTGCCGTTTGAATCCAATTCGTTCGACGCGGTCTTCTATCATCACGTCATCGAGCACGTTGATGACCCCGTCGGCAGTCTGCGGGAATTGGACCGTGTCTTGAAGCCCGGTGGTTGGCTGTTTGTCGGCACCCCCAATCGCCATCGCCTGATCAGCTCGATTGGTGCCCATGAACAGTCGGAGTGGAAACCGACACTGGCCAACAAACTCGGCGACAACCTGCGCGACTGGAAAGATCGGTTGACCGGCCGGTTTGAAAACCGATTCGGTGCGCACGCCGGATTTAGTCACCAAGAACTAGACAAACTGTTGGCACAACATTTTACCGAACGTACTTGGTTGACTCGTGAATACATCGCGTTCAAATACGCGTCCAGCCGTTTGTCCGCTTTGCTCCCTTTAGTCACCAATCCAGCCACTTGCTGGTTTGCGGCGCCCAGCATTTACGTGCTCTGTCGAAAAGCCAAGCCTTAGATAAAACTCCACAGCGGACGAACGGGACCAAGTTTGCCGTAATGTGGATCGAATCCGAGAGTCTTCACGAGATCCGAGTTTGACCGGGGTTTGGTTTTCGGCCAATAAATTGGTAATACGGCATCCGACTAAAGGGGATATACGGGATCTTGCCCTTCGATTCGTTTAACAGCACCGTTTCAAAGTGCCGTTCCAAAAACGGCAAATGGTCGGGCGAAGGAAAGACGTTGTCGCTGGCGAAGTGAGTTGGCCAATAATGTCGTGTGAACCAACCGTGTTTGGCATGACCTTCCGCCGGGTACTTACGAGCGACGTAAAAATCAACGACCGCAATCAAACCACCCGGTTTCAGGATCTTCAAGGCGTTTTCAATCGCGGCGAACCAATCCGGAATCATCGTCAACGAATAGGAAAACGTCACGACATCGGCCATTCCTTCCTCGGGCTCAAACTTCGTCGCGTCGAACTCGACCGGCTTCACGTTTGACCATCCATTTTGATCCGCCCGCTTTTGACAAACGCCCAAGAGACTGGTTGCCAAATCGACGACGTAGACCTTGCCAATCTCTTTGATTCGCGGCCCAAAATACTCGAGGTTATTCCCGGTTCCACCACCCATATCGACCCACACTCCGCCAACCGGTGTTGGGACTTTCTCCCACAATTCCTGCCGACCTTGGAGCAATCGTTTGCGAAACGAATCGTAGTCGTCCGCCTGGCCCCCGTAAAAACTGTCCATCCGCTGGGCGTGTGTATTTCCGCGAACTCGCTTGAAGACCAAGTGGTACAACACTTTTATATCGGAGAACAAACCCATCGAAGTATGATCGCTCTGGTGGAAGGAATCGTTCGAACTGCGTGGGGAAAATTGTAGTCGATCCACAGAATTCTGCTAACCAGACGTCCCCGGCCCCTTTACCGGCCCCGTGCTCCACGAAACTTCGCTATAATTGTCCCACCGCTACGAGACAGGATTTTGTCCGAAGCCAAGATTTCCATCTGGTTTCCTGCGAAATTCCGAATGAATCCCGAGCGAACTTGGTTCGCCGGCCCCGTTCAAGTCTCCCACCAAGCCACGCTTAGGACAGGATCCATGACTCCATTGTTGGCTCACGTTTTCCATCGACCCCTCGCGAATCGCTCGGTCGCGACTCTCATTTTGCTGATATCGTGTTTTGCGTCAGGCCCCGGACTGGCGCTGGTCGTCGCCGGAGTCGGTCCGGAAAACTGTGTCCTGGTCGTCAACGGAGACGATGGGGACTCGCGAGAGATCGCAGCTCATTACGCCGAATTGCGCAAGATTCATCCCCGAAACGTGATCGTCCTACGCGGCGTGCCCTCTGGGGCCAAGTGTTCGGTTGCCGACTTCACCGACAAAATCCTGAAACCAATACTTCTGCAAATCACCGAACGGAAACTCGACGGACAGGTCCATTGCATTATTTATTCGTCCGGGTTTCCAACACAGATCGACTTCAGCGCGTGGGCGAAAGATCGCCAGCCTCCGTTGGAAAAACACCAAACACCGACCGGGTCATTGACCAGCATGACGTACCTGTATCGCTGGACGTTGTCGCAAACAACGGAAATTGTCGGGTTCGAAACAAACCACTATGCGCGCAGAGGTCCGTCCGCCGTCTTGGACTACCCCTTAAGTTCCAACGAAGGCTACGAACGGTTTCTCGCCGCGAAACAACTGTACACCGACGGCAAATGGGCGGAAGCCCAAACGGCGTTTGCGGAACTGTTGAAAGAACAGCCGTTCCAATGTGGCTTGGCTTACTGGCAATGTCGTTGCCACGCCAAGGCCGGAGACGCAACCCAAGCCGCCCAAGCCTTTGTCGAAGCCGCCCGGCGGGGTTGGCGGTTCAAGAACTTTACCGAAGAGGACAAAGAATTAGGAGACTTGGTCAAAAGCCCGCCATTTCAGGCGACCTTAAAAGCAATGGGCGACGCGTACTGGGAGTTTGCCATCCCGCTGGCCTTCTCGGCTCAAACCGACTGGAGCATCAGCGGGTTCCCGGAGAAGGCCGAACAATCACCACATCGTTATATTTTGTCCACGTCGCTTGGCGTTGTCGGTGATCACGCCAAGGCCAATACCGTGGACGAAATCATCGGATATTTGCGAAAAAGCGTGGCGGCCGATCATTCGCTACCCAAAGGCAAATTCTACTTCGCCGGAACAAAAGACGTTCGAGCCACCACACGCTTACCAAACTTTCCTGCCGCGATCAAAGCACTGACCGCGCTCGGTTACACGTCCGAAGTGATCACGACGGCCTTACCAGAAAAATCCAAGGCCGTGCTTGGTGCAACCATCGGTATCTCGACCTTCGACTGGAAGGCGTCTGGCTCCACCCTGCAACCGGGTGCTATTGGTGACAACTTGACCAGTTACGGAGCAATTTTTGACAAAGGCAACAGCCAAACCACCGTCGCCGAGTTTCTGCGAGCCGGAGCAGCCGGAGCCAGTGGAACGATCGTCGAACCTTACGCCATTCAAAACAAATTCCCATACCCGTTGATCCATGCCTACTACGCTCGCGGTTTTTCGCTGGCCGAGTCGTTCTACCTATCGGTGAACGGCCCCTACCAACTCTTGGTCGTCGGCGACGCGATGTGCCAACCTTTCGCTAGACCACCCTTGGTCGAAGTGAAACTGGGCTCCGAACAAGATTCGGTCAAAGGAATTGTTCCCATCCAATTGACCTTAAAAGACAAGTCACCAGCCGCCCAAAGATTTGATCTATTCTTGGATGGGCTCCGCGTGGGTTCCGTCGGCGAACCTGGACAGATTCGAATCGATACGACGAAACACTCCGATGGCTATCACGAGGTGCGATTCGTCCCAGTTGGAGCGGACTCTCCTCAAGCGACGTCACGAGTCGTCGTCCCGCTGAATTTCAACAATCACGGACATTCCACGAGTATCGAAGCCAAGGTCCTGGGGAAAAACGTTGTGGTCAAAGTCAAAGCCACCGGAGCCGATAAGGTGCAAGTGTTGGCGTTTTACGAAATCGTGGACGAAAAATCGGGAGGCGAATTTGAATTCAGTATTCCAATCGATCGAGTCGGAGCCGGCCCAGTCGTGATCCAAGCTGAGGCCCAATTCGGCTCGCAGTGGGTCGCCAGTCCCCCGCAGACGATCACGGTTGTTAAACGCTAAGGAGCCTATCCCGAATAAAGAAAAAAAGGTGTCAGGTACGAATGGCACTGCCGCCTGGTATCAGGGGACTTAGGTCAGACGGCGGCGATGAGAAGTAGCTTCGCCTGCGCGCGGGGCTTTGTCAACAAGGCGAGTAGTTTCGGCCTGCGTTTGTTGGCTCGGGGCTCGACCCGATCAGGTCGACGTCCCACGATTTCACTGGCGCTGGTTTGTTGTCCCAACTCGC
>JBGSJV010000096.1:0-6902 GCA_041741535.1 Pirellulaceae bacterium | reverse complement strand
TTACGTTTAACTCCAAAGCGACAAATCCCGGGGGCTTGGGGGCTGGCCCCCACAAAAACAAAACTGTCGAAAGTCAATTTTTTCACCAACCCTAAACTGCTAGACATACCGTCGATTACAAGTCCGGCTTGACCAATACAGAATAACGACGGCACGCTGCAAAACCACAACCAGCTGGATAATAACGGCACGCTGGATAACGGTAACTGGCTGCAAAACAATGGCACGCTGACGAACAATGGTACGCTGTATAACGTCGGATACGTGGAAAACAACGGCACACTGAATAACCAAGACCGAGTGGAAAACCAAAGCTTGCTGATTAACTACGACCAAGTACAAAACCATAACACGTTGATAAACGAGGGCTTTATCGAAAACTACGGCACACTGGATAACTTCGGAACACTAACGAATACAGACACCATATTGAACGATGGCACGCTGACAAACTATGGCACGCTGACGAACAATGGCTCAGTGACGCTGTTGGGTTTCAGTGTTCTGACCAACAATGGTGCGCTAAATGGTCACGGAACCGTGTTCGGAAACTTGGCTGATGCTGGAATTCTGGCTCCGGGTAATTCCGCCGGCGTTCTGACTGTGGACGGAGACGTTGTAAAAACTGGCGGTTCGCTTCAGATTGAGTTGGGCGGAGTCTTCGATGGTGGTGGGGACAAGTCCTTGACGGAATTTGACTGGCTGGATATCACCGGCAACCTGGATTTGGTGGGATCCCTCGACGTTCAATTCATCAATGGCTTCACACTCAATAATCTGTATTCTTTTAAGATTATCAACATCGGTGGTACTCTCACCGGTCAATTCGACTCACTCGACGAAGGTGGCATTGTTGGCAATTTTGGTGGTGCGGATCTGTTCATCACGTACCTCGGTGGCGATGGCAACGACGTCGTCCTATACAACAATTTTTCGGCAGTTCCTGAACCCGGATCGGTGGGTTTGGTGATGTTGGGCATCGGACTAATGATGATTAGGCGACGACGGCGTCCAAGTCATCCGGATTCCACTTGCCTTTAAACGTGTTTTGCCCAAGTCGAATTGTCTCCAACTCACCATCGCTGATTTTTCGCCAGTGAAATGATCTTAGTTGGACAGCGCCAACTAAGGAATTTGACTTGTTCTTAAGTGCTTGAATTATGGGAATTTATTGCTATTGATAGGCATAGCAAAAAGAAGCGACCCTCCGTGTGCTAATTCGTTTCACATGGAAACCACGGAAGGTCGCTCCCATGACGATTCAAGATATCGCAAAACTCGGAAAATTGCTTGGGCAATTTCTGCAATATTTCGCAGGCTGCTTCGCGCGCTCAGAAGGACGGCGGCTGCTTTGTCTCTATGTCCGGGGGCTTCTATCCAACGTGCAGCGGAAGAACGCCGAGGCGATGGCATTGGATCAGAAAATCCCCCCACGGACGCTTCAACGATTTTTATCCAATGTAATGTGGGATCATGAGATGCTACGCGATCAATGCCAGAGGCTGATTGCATCCGAGCATGGCCATCCCGAAGCCATTGGCACCATTGATGAAACCGGAACCAAGAGCGGATGCCATACATGTGGAGTAAAGCGACAATACAACGGCAATCGTGGAAAAATCGATAACTGCGTCAACAGCGTCGCGATCGCGTATACCAAGCCGGGTTTCAGTTGCTTGCACGGAGCACAGTTGTACCTGCCTGAAGAGCGGGTGAACGATTCGGAACTCCGAAAAAAACGTTAGTTCCGGACGAAGTAGTCTTTAGAACTAAGCCACAGATCGCGTTGCGTTTGATTGATCAAGCTAAGGCCAATGGCATCCGAGTCATGGCCTGGACGGCCGATGAATTTTACGGACGAGATGGCATCAGCTGGGGAAATGGCATCAGCTGGGGTCACACACGTGTGTCCCCAGGGTTTTTCTGGAAAGCTGGAGACACACATTCTTGGTGGGAAAGCTGCGCGCGTAGAACGTTCATGATCTTCCCGATTTTTCGTGCCTTTGGTGCCTTTCGTGGTTCCAAACGTTTACCACGAAAAACACAAAAGTCACGAACATGCAGGTGTCAATGAACCAGTTGCATATCCTTGTAAGTAGAGGTCCCAAACGGGAAATTTAGCCCGCTGGAACGCCAACGGTTTCCGTTTGGTCTGTTTGGGTTTGACTGGTTTGACTCCGGCCAACTCCCGAACTGCGTATGTCGGAACAATGGGTGTCCGGTGTGACCCGCGGGTCAGTCCGCGAAAGTTGTGTATCCCCTGGGTTTTCCCATTCTTGTGGCGAAAGCTGTACGCGTAGAGCGTTCATGATCATCCCGATTTTTCGTGCCTTTAGTGCCTTTCGTGGTTCCAAACGTTTACCACGAAAAACACAAAAGTCACGAACATGCAGGTGTCAATGAACCAGATGCACATCCTTGGTTCCAAACGTTTACCACGAAAGACACAAACGTCACGAACATGAAAGTATCCTATTCACGTTTGGGATCTGCGGCCAAGGGTAAATCTAGCCAGGTTTCGACCTGCTCACAGACCCAGCAGATTTGTCCGAAGATTCGAACATACAACCGCGGGAACTCTTCCAACAATTTTTCGATGGTTGCGGCGACGCCCGGCAAGTCGTCGCTGGTAGGCACTTGTTTGATCAAGAATTCGCCAATGGATAGATTGGCGGTGGCATGATCAAAGGGATAAGAATGATGCACCAACGCCCGTCGGAGCTGACCCAACATGGCGGCTGTTTCGGCGAGCACTCGTTGCAGCGTTCCTGGGAACTCGGGTGGGTTTCCCCCCTTGCTGGAACCGCTGTTGACCAATGCCGATAAAGCGGTAAATCGCTCCCGAAAGGATAGCACCATCTCCACTTGCTCCCGCATGGCTGCGTAGCTGTGGCACATGCGATCCGCAATGCCGTCCAGCAAGTCTCGACCGGGAAACTCGTCTTCGGTTGCTCGATCCAAAATCGCCAACGTCAAGTTGATGCGTTTGGCCAGTGCTTCCTCGTGAGCCTTCATCTGGGAATCCAATTGGGCTCGAGTCTGGTTGGTCGACTCCCACAGCGCATCACATTGTTGGGGATTGACCAACGGTGGATCAAACAAGTTCTTCGGCACCTTGAATCCAGCTTGCTGCAAGAGACTGGACTGGGCCACCAACATCCGCAATTCTTCTGTGGTGCCCCATTTCCCGCGCAGTGTTTCGTAGGGCCCAGCGGATGTTTCGATCGCCAATCGCAATCGTCTCAGCTCCTGTGTTGACGTCGTCCGCGGTAATTCGTCCATGAACTCTTGGTGTCCCAGGACCAACGGGCGACGAAAACTATAACTCCCTTGCGTGACCCGATTGAGTGATTCGAACGCCAAATTTGCGACCTTCTGTTTCTCCACCAAGTCGTTGACATCGTGAATCAAGTTCAAGTCCAACTGGTTCCCAAAGATCTGTCGATAGAACAGCATCGTCGAGTATTCCGAGGTCGCGTCGAAATCCCGAAACAAACACGACGCGGGCCGACCATCGTGAAAGGTGCCGCGCGCGTTGGTACGGCGTGCACTGGCGATGCGTTCCGACAGACTCGGGTGTGTGTCGAATGTTTCCGTCTTCTCCTCCGCCGTCAATTCGCGAATCTTCTTCCGGACGTCATCACTCATCTGACTAATGTTGAGCTGAATGAGTTTCGCCAAATCGTTCCCAAGGCGACCCTCGCGATAAAAATCGTTGAGATCATGCAAGGCCATTTCGTGTGCAAAGCCCAGCAGTTTCAATCGGTCAAAAACTTGAATGAAGCTTTCGGTTCCGATCACATGGGCCTGGTATCGATCGGCATCAAATTCCATTTGACGCAGCAGATAACTGCTGACCAAATGCCCGAGATACATCAGGCCCCACAAGACGCGGCGAGTCAGCCAAACCAAAGCTCGAGTGATATAAACTACCCAAGTAATTTGCAGGTCACCTTGACTTGATTTTTCCAACCACTCGTCCCAACCGTCCCGTTGATAAACCGCGCGAGTCAACCACAAACTAATCGAGCGAATCAAATACGACAGTCGCATGCCCGCGCCTTGCGCGAAATGTCCGAATTCATGCGCCAAGACTCCTGCGAATTGTTGGGTTGTCAATCCAGCAACCAAGGGAGCGCCGATCGTTAATCGCATGTCGTGTGAAAACAAACTCCAAAAGCCACGTCGAAAACCCGCGGAAGCATTGGGCGAGTTGTCCAAGACAATCTCTCGAGGCATGGGGGCTCGGACCGCACGGCAGATCCGGGCGACAAATTCGAACAACAGCGGATCTTCGGCCGGTTGCAGCACCAGCTCCGGCTCTCCTTTGCTCGTCGTGGCAAACAACGGCTTGAGCATGAACAACACAATGGTCGTGCCCGCAATGATCGGTGTTGCATACGCCAACGCCGCGAAGATGACGCCTCGCCCTTGGACGGCTCCCACCATCCCGATATGGTGCACCGCATGGTAGTACACCGCAAAAGCCACCAGGCCAATGATCGCGACGTAGACGAGCGGCAGCAGCACCATCAAGACAGAAACCACCACGATCCCCAGTCGATAACGGAACGTCACAGCCGTGTGGGGAATCGGTTCATCCAGTTTCTTGAGCAGATCAAAGTTTCGGCGATATTCGGCCGGCAAATTCGCATCAGACAACGGACTGGTCGTCGTTCCCGAAATTTGGTTCGTCATGCTGAGGATTCCGCTTTATTTCGAAGAGTTTGGACACGGTGGCGTGGCGTCGCTTCACTGGTGACGAGAGTATATTCCAAGGTGCCAAGCCATGCCCCCGGGGTTTACGCAAATCCTGGACTCGTGCCAGTCGTTCAATTCGTCGTGTTGCCGTGTTAGACTTGGGCGGTTCCCCTATACCTGGTTGCCGGAGCCCCGTGATGAGCCACTTCATGTCGAACCAATTGCCCGCGATGCCATTTCGCTTCCGAACGCGACGGTTGCCTACCTTCGCGTGGTTGTGTCTCGTGTTGATTCCGGCCTTTGTTGGCACTGTCCATGGACAAGACCCGGAGGCCGAAGCGGCACGTGCTACACGGGACTTGGCCGCGGGACAACAGGGTGCCATCGTGACCGGTAGTCGGCAATCGCGCGACGCGGGTTTGGCCATGTTGCAGGACGGTGGCAATGCCATCGATGCGGCCGTGACCAGCATGTTGGTCCAATCGGTGGTCGAGAACCGCTTGTTTTGTTTTGGCAGCGAAGTGCCCATCATCGTTTACGATGCGAAACGCAACGTCGTGGAGGTCATTGCAGGATTGGGTGCGGCTCCCCGTCTGGCGACTCCCGAATGGTTTCGTGAAAATCGAGGGGGCAAGATCCAAGGTCGAGACGATATTGCCAATGTCGTGGTGCCCGGATTCTTGGACGCTTGTCTGACAGCCCTGGAGCGTTACGGCACTCGCACGTTTACCGAATGTGCTCAACCGATGTTGGCGGTGCTGCGCGAACGAGCGACACCGGCGCCGGAAAGTGGTGCCGACGGTGGCCAAGAGCGCCGCAACAACGCCGCTGATGGCGAAAAATTCGTGAAGCATCATCAGAATTTCCTTCGCTTGATGGAGCGTTTGGTCGACGCCGAAAAATCCAGTGGTGGGGATCGAGCCACGGGCTTAAGGCACGTGTCCGACTACTTTTATCGGGGCCCAATAGCGCGAGAATTGGAGACTTGGTCGCGCGAAAAAGGCGGGCTCCTGCGTTATGTCGACATGGCACAACATGTCACACGGATTGATGATCCGTTGACCATTTCGTTTCATGGCTACACGGTTTACAAGTGCGGGGTTTGGACTCAAGGGCCATATGCCTTGCAGACACTGCGGATGTTGGAGGATCGGGATCTGTCCGCGATGGGACATAACTCGGCCGACTACGTGCATCTGGTGATCGAAGCCATCAAGTTGGCGATGGCGGACCGAGATGCTTATTACGGTGATCCTCATTTTGTCGAAGTGCCGATCAAACAAATGCTCTCTGACGAATATGTTGCGATGCGACGATCGTTGATCAACATGGAACGAGCATCTTTGGAGCAAGTGCCGGGCGACCCGTGGAAGATGCAACCGGTGCTCGGTTTGCCGCCGCAGGATTACAAAATTCACAGTGGTCACAGTGACGATACCACCAACTGCTTGGTGGCGGATCAATGGGGGAATGTCGTATCGGCCACGCCGAGTGGTTGGGGTGGGGTGATCGCCGAAGACCTGGGCTTGGAACTGGGCAGCCGCATGATTGGCCTCCATACGTGGGAAGGGCATCCGAGTTTGGTGGCGCCGGGCAAACGGCCTCGAATTACTTTGACTCCCACGTTGGTTATGAAAGACGGCAAACCCGTGTTGGCAATCAGCGTTGCGGGTGGTGATCAACAGGACCAAACGTCTATCCAAGTCTTGCTGAATCGATTGGTTTTTGGAATGGATCCATTGACGGCCGTTCGGACCCCACGGTTTGGTACCGATCACCACATCAACTGGTTCGGGCATGAACCCGCCAAACTTGGGAGTTTGACTGTGCCGCGTGAAGGGAACACGGACCTGGACAAACTGCGCGAACGGGGGCATGATTTGCAACTTGGTCGGCCGGCCTCGTCGGCAGTGATCCTGACGATCGATCCGGAGACGGGGCTAAAGCAGGCCGCTGGAGATCGCGGGCGCTTTGCGGGTGGATACTAGCTAGCGCTTGGTCACGACTTAATCTTGGTGCCGGTCTGGTAAAGGTGTCAGGTCCGGTAAAGGTGTCAGGAGTGAATGGCACTGCCGAGCCCCTGGGGGACTTGTGCGCGCAGTTTGTCTATTGACACGAGCCGAAAATTTTGAAAATCTTCTCGAGCCAGGCGAAGAAGTTAAGTTTTTCGCCCTCGATGGCGATTATGGAATGCCCTCCTT
>JBGSJV010000095.1:0-107085 GCA_041741535.1 Pirellulaceae bacterium | reverse complement strand
ACCTTTACCAGACGCTGACACCTTTACCAGACGCTGACACCTTTACCAGACGCTGACACCTTTACCAGACGCTGACACCTTTACCAGACGCTGACACCTTTACCAGACGCTGACACCTTTACCAGACCCGACCCGAAATTTAGACGTTGACAAAGCATTAGCCTTTGATCTTGGGGACCTTTACGGGTTTTGCTTCTTTCGGATTTTCCGAGATGGTGGGCGGAAATCCATTGAGCTGCCTCCACAATTCGAACCATAGTGGAACCTGCCCCAGCATGACCCAACCGTTGGCGCGAACACCTTGTCGCAAGTAGATTCCCGCGGGCCATGGTTCTTCGGCCGTCGGTCGAACCAGGACTCGAAACTGACCTTGCCCGTCATCCGTCGCGTCAATCGCCGAAACCACGCCACCAAACGATCCGATCGCAACCGAGGGCCAGCCAACAAACTGGACCGCTGGCCAACCTTCGAACTGCAAACGGACTTCGGCGCCAATTTGGACCAACGGGAGGTCGTTACCCGACATGAACAATTCCACGGCGTGGTCGGTTGTGTCCGGCACAATGGTAAACAGTTCGTCGCCTTTCTTGATCTGTTGGCCCTGCTCAAAGATTGGCAAGCGAAATATCGTGCCATCCTGCGGGGCGGTGACTTCCATGCGATCAAGTTCCGAAAGCTTGATCTGCAAGTCCAGCATTTCCTTTTCCACCGTTGCGGCTTCTCCACCTGCTTTTTGCAGTGTCGCTTCGGCATAGTCGACTTTGGATTGGGCCTCCAACCGCTTCTGCTCCCGTTCCTTTTGTTTCGCCGTCACTTCATTTCCAGCGGCTTCCAAATCTTTTTCGACCGATTGACGTAAAGCCACCGCAGTTTCGTATTCCGCGCGAATTTTCTCGAAGTCACGATTCGCCCGAATACCTTCTTCAACCAACTTCGATTGACGATCAAAATCCAACTTGGTTTGTCGTTCCTTGGCTTGATAGGCGGCCAATTCCTGTTCTTTGGCGGCGTACTTATTCTGGGCGGCGAGCACGAGTTGGTCGGCGGCCTCCACGGCAAAGTCTCGAGCCGATTCGTACGCTCGCTTTTGCTCTTCAAACGCGCCGGTCGTCTTGTTCGCAAACTCCAGTTTGTTCTTCAGTTGTTGAACCTGGGATTCCAATTGCTGTTTCAACCCCGCAGCCAATGGTTCGATGGCCATGATGAAATCCCCAGCCTTCACGACGGAGCCTTCGACCAAGCCGGGAGCAATCCGACCCACCACGCCTTCTGCTTGTGCCGTGACGGTTTGCTGTCTCTGTTGCGGAACAAACGCGACAACGCGGCCACTAGTTCGTGAAGTTTGTTGCCACGGCAGCCAAACCAAAGCAGCGACTGCCAGCAACATGCACCACCACAGCGTCTTGGCCAATCGCTTTGCCCAGACCGACGATTGAACCAAATTTAGCACCGGCAATGGTTTCGACCGATTACGAGCCAACGTTCCGCCAGGTGTCGCTGAAGCTGAAGGTGTTCCACCCATCGATTAACAAATCTCCCGATTCGAGACTTTCCATTCGCCATTGTCCAAGTCAACCACATGTTCACACGCCGCCATCACCGAGCTTCGTCCCGTGGCGATGATCGTGGTCCAAGGTGACGAGTTCCCCGGGCCCCATAGATCTTTTATCAACTTGGGCAGAGCCGCGTCCGAGAGCCGGTCCAATGTCCGATCAATGAGTAGCAAACGAGGCCGTTCCACAATCGCGCGAGCCAACATCAGGCGCAGGCACTGCGATTCCGTTAGTGGTTGTCCCAAACACTCCAATTCCGTATCGATCCCGTTGGGTAATTTGTCCACGTCCGACAACAATCCCACCGTTTCCAAGGCTTGGCGGACATCGGCCGAACGCACGTTCGCGCGATCCAAATGCACGTTTTCAGCCACGGTGCCTTTGACGATTTCGATCCCAGCCGCGTACCCAATCTCGCGTTCGATCAGCGAGAAGTTCAGCTCGTGCGTGCCAACCCCGGCAAATCGAATCTGACCGGAACTTGGCATTCGCAAACCCACCATCATTTGCAAAAGAGTCGATTTGCCACTGCCTTCGCCGCCAATCACGGCCAGTGATTCGCCGCTGCGGACGCTGAAATTTGGGAAACACAACTCGTGTGAACCGTGGACGAACTTTAGTTCTTCGGCTTGAACTTCGCCCAAACGGCTATAGTCGGTCGGTGGATAAAAGCCGTCGTCCGTAACTGGCAATTCCAATAGCTGCCTCAGTTTGTCGGCAGAAGCCATCGTGTCGTAGTACAATTCGATGTGCTTGCCAAACTTCGCCACCGACCCCAAAATTCCCGTCACGATCAACTCTGCCGCCACCAACTGACCCAAGGTCAAGCCGCCCTGAATAACCAACCATCCGCCCAATGCTAGTAAGGCCGTGGCAGCAATCGCTTGAATGCCCAAAGTCGACGCGATTTGACGGATCAGGATGCGAAAGTGAGCCACACGTGCGGCGATGTATCCCTGAGCAAATTCGTCGGCTCGATGTTCGGCGAGATTACTGCCCGAGTTGCGCCGAAACGCATTTGGCGACCGCACGATTTCCTCCAGCCACGCAGCCGTCTTGTATTTGTATTTTGATTCAACGATGCTGGTTTGAATTGCCCCCCGTCCGATGAAGTACAGGTAAAACGTCAGGAAGAACAACAAGACCAAGTCGTAACCCAATAGTGCGGGGTGATAAAACGCCAACACGGCCATCCCGATCACGACCTGCAAGGTAACGTTGATCCCATCCAATAAGAAAACCGCGACGGCTTTCTGAACATTGACCACATCAAAAAATCGATTCACAAGCTCTGGAACATAGTTTTGATCGTGGACCGACGACTGTAACTTGGGCAAACGAAACGTGAGGTCGGAAACCACTCGAACAAATAAACGTCGTTGGATGATCTCAACGACCCATGTGCTTGTGGCAATCAACGCCGCCCGAAAACTCAACAAAACAAACAGCACCAAAGATAAGACCAAGACCGGCTGAAAATATCGCCCAAATGCCACCGTATTGACCAACGCCTCAACCGTAATCGGAGTCGCCAAAGCCAACAGTGAAACGGCGGCCGCGAACAACAATAGAACGCGAAAGTCCGGACGTTCATGTTTCAGAAAACGCCACAGCCACAACATCGGAAACTCGCCGACGACCGAAGCCTGACCGACCGAAGCCACTTGCTGAGCCACGTGAATTTGCAATCGCCGCTCCAGGTCGCGATCGGCCTCCGCCAGATTCGCTTCGACTTGGGAGGCGGGCAGCCACGTCGATCGCCCTAGGCGATAGCTGTCTACCAAGTATCGACCGTTGGCGTACTTGAGCAGCACAATCGGCACAGGAGTCGTTGTCGCGTCCTGAAACAACACGACCGGCAGCCCCTCGGCCAACAAATCCCGAATGTCGTCCCGATTCGCGTGAAGTTGACTGATCCGATAACCAAAATGTCGTGCGATTGGACCGATATTCTCGCTGAGAGAGTCCACCGCTGATAAAGCTTCAATCTCGGCCGCCAAATGACGCAATCGCTGCAAGTCGATCGTGCCGCCGAAATGCGTCGCCACGGACCGCAGGGCCCAGACCAAGTGTTCGTAGTTTTCGGCGTTTGCCATCGTTTGTCGAATTAAAGAAGGGACCGCCGGAAACCCACGAGGCGGAACAGGATCCAATCGGCCACCTGCTCGAATGGCCATTAACCTCCCGAACACGCAACCGAGGCGTTTACCCGGAAATAATCGCTTGAGAAAACTGCTACGTCTATTCCGAAATATTCGTGCGGCATATAGAAAATATCTATATACTGGTGGTAAGATTGTGCGGAAATGGTCGATTCTTTTACAGGAGGATTGTTTTGTGAGCCCGTTAAATTTCAATCACCTGTACTATTTTTGGGTCGTAGCGAAACACGGCGGGATTTCCCCGGCGAGCCGCGAATTGCACCTTACACAACCGACGATCAGCGCCCAGATCAAGTGTTTGGAAGGATCACTGGGCGTGCCGCTGTTTCTTCGCCAAGGGAAAAAGTTGACACTAACTCCGCAGGGTCGAGTGGCCTTGGACTATGCAAATCAGATTTTTGGCTTGGGGCAAGAGCTTTATCGTTCGGTCCAAGGCCAAGGTGCCAATTCAATACTGGATTTGACAGTCGGGGTCACCGATGTCATGCCAAAACACTTGGTGTACCAATTCTTGATGCCAGCATTCACAGGTGATGTGACGATACGCTTGCGTTGTTACGAAGGCAAACTGGGCGCTTTGCTGTCGGACTTGGCCAATCATCGCTTGGACGTCGTGTTGAGTGATTCGCCCGTGTATGAGGACCTGCCGGTGGAGCTACAGTCGCACAAGTTGGGCGAATGTGGTCTGGCGGTCATGGGGACGACTGAATTGTTGACACGGGCCGCCGGACCAACGGTACCGGAACAGGTTCAATCACTACCCGTTTTGCTACCGACCGCGAATACAGGTTTGCGGCGGTTGATCGACCGTTGGTTTGACCGCCACCGGCTTGCCCCTCAGGTGGCTGGCGAATTTGAGGATAGTGGTTTGTTGAAGGTGTTTGCAGGTCAGGGTTTGGGCTTGTGTTTTGTCCCCGCGGTATTAACCCAATTTTTGACTCAAACACACCAGTTGAGTGTTTTGGGAAACGTCGAAGACGTCCGCACGAAGTTCTATGCGCTGACCGCGGAACGAATGTTTCAGCATCCTGCCGTGAGTCGCTTGCGGCAGTCGGCTCACGACTGGCTGGCCGTGAACTAATTTCCGTTTTTTTCGCCAAGAGACTGGATGAGTCGGCGAAGTAGTTCTCAGGACACGTCTCCCAAGTACAAAAAGAGCGAGGATCGACCTGTGACTGGACCAAACCAAATGTATCACGGACCCTACCAACAACCGCATTCTGCTGGGCCTCAACCGCAAGGCACCATTTACATTGGATTCGACCAACCGGTGCATGTTGCCCCGCACCCGCAAGCTGCTTATTCGGCGGGTGGAGCTTACGGGACTCCACAGCATTCGGGTTACCATACGCCGCAAAACGGATGGGGTTGGGGTCGGCGAACCGCTGCTGCAACCACGACCGCCGCGACAGAAAAGCCCAAGAAGTCGTCGAACACTTTGGGCCTGATCGGTTTTGTTGTGAGTTTGTGTGGATTGGCGACGGCCGCCCTTCCAGTTGCGATTGCCGGTGGCGCCTTGTCGTCGCTGGGATTGTTCCGCCGGGGACGTTTCTTGGCATTGACCGGTTTGGTCATGGCTTTGGCCAATCCCGCCGTCATCGATATGTTCGAAGGCCATTCGCTGGCTCGGGCGGATCGGCGGGCCGAACGTATCGCACGGGTGGAACTTCAAAAGCAATTGCAGATGGTGAATACCGTGTTGGCTCAAGCGGAAGCTCAAGTGCTGGCTCACTTCGAAGGCAATAACAAGTCGTGGCCGGACGGCATCGAAGGAAATATGTTGGTCGCCACAACCAAAGATCCATGGGGGAATTCATTGCGGTACGACGAAATGAATGACCGTTTGGTTCTGCGAAGTTTCGGACCGGATCGTCAAGCGGAAACCGGAGATGATGTTGTCCTTACGGTTCATCATTTCCGCGACCAGCCTGCTTCGGACTCCGCAGCTCCCACCGCTCCGTGAGGCTAGCCCGCGTCGCAATTTTCGATGAAGAATAACAAAAGCCGCCATCGTTTGATGGTGGCTTTTTTGTTGTGCATACGAAAAGATCCGATGTTCAACGTCTTCCTGGAGCTTGTTTGATTCGCTCCAATTCGCCACCGTCTAGCCAAACCGTGCCGCATCGTTGGCACGAGTCCAACACCGTTGTCCCTGGTCCGGCGTAAGCGTGGGTCTCGAATGGTTGATGACAAGTTGGACACGTCCGCGCGACTCGGAGTTGGGAGTGATCCAACGGGCGAATTGTATCCTGACCTCGATAGTGACTGCGCGCCACCGTGACGATCTTCGAGAAGTCTTTACCTTGCGACAAGAAACCAAGGCATGCCGGACAGGCCAGGACGGAAACGCCCAGCGCGTCCGCGAATTGCGTTTCCGTGGTGCATTTGGGGCAGGGAATCCCGGAGTGCTTGCCGGTTAGGTGGAGGTGGCTCTGGGGAGACGGAATTGGCACTTCCCCCTGCGTCGGAAGCGAGGACGATGCAACGTCCGCACCGGGAATCGGTTGTTGGGCCAGGGGAACAAACGAAAATGGGGACATACGCCAGAACCTCAGTTTACGTCAAACGGTCGAAAACCCAGCGGTCATCGACCGCACTCCAACATAGGTTATGGCGAGATTCGGCGGCAAAAAAAACGGTCTCGTGCTTTGACAATCTCTGATTCTGCGGGTCGTATGGCGTCCCAAAGCCTGGTGCAACTCGGATAGGGGCGCGCTTTGCTATACCCCGCTACCCCATTTCTCAAGCGTGACAACGCGCTGGTTGGAGGTAAGGATTTCGCGCCGCGTTGGTTGGGCGTGCTGCTAACCCTTGGGATATTGGCGGCAATATTCGTAGACCGCCATGGTCGCGGCGGTGGCGACATTGTAGCTATAGGGCATGCCCCAAACCGGAATTTCGACCGATTCGTGCAAGCAAGCCAGTACATCAGGTGTGATTCCCTGACGTTCGCTGCCCAGCACCAACACCGTGCGCCGTTCGAACTTGTATTGCATCAAGTCATGCGAACGATTTGTCTGTTCCAGGCCGACAATTCGGTAGCCCTCGGCGGCCAGCCGTTTCAGGACGGGCGGTAACGAACTTCGCGTCTCCAACTGCACCGCTTGGATCGCATCGCGCGCGATATCCGGGTCAATCTTATTGCGACCGCTGATGATCATGCGGGTCACCCCACAACAGCCTAGCAACCGAACAATCCGCGAAACATTGACATTGCTGTTGAATTGCGGACACGCCAGGATCAACTCCCGAGGTTGGTCCAATACGGTCGGTGGCTTGTGGCGTACATGTTGGAGCGAGTTGTCGATTTCGTCGCCAGCCATCCGCGGGCTCCTCCAGCAATACGGTAGGTTCCAATCGTTCCCGAAGCGTTCGAGACCGCGAAAGCCCGGGAAATCCTTCAGCGGCAGAACCGGGCTCGAATGATGGACAATCTATTCAAAGCTGCGAAAAACACAACGAGGCAAGCTCTGAGCACCGACGTTGAGCAAATGCGGATTGATGCGACCGGCTGGGCGTTTGCCTAGCCGGTGTTTGTCTTACTGCGTATACTGCGGGATGTCCGGTTCGTGCAAGGTGCAAGTCAAGCCAATTTGGCTGGGAGTGGATAAATGCGTGGTATATTTCTTACTGGTTTGATTGGGGTGAGTTGGTGGTGTGCGGCGATTGCGGCACAGGAAGTTAAACCCAACTCGCCGAGGCAATTGGCTGACGTGATTTTGGTTGACGCACAGATCCACACGGTTGATGTGGCAAAGCCCTTGGCAACGGCATTGGCAATTCAAGCCGATCGCATTTTGGCAGTCGGCACGCGTGAGGAGTTGCAGCCACTGATCGGCCCGGAAACGAAGATCTGGTCGGCCGGTGGTCGTTGCGTTACGCCCGGCTTCATCGAAGGACACGGCCACTTTCTCGGGTTGGGCCAGTCGCTCCAAATGTTGGACCTATCAACCGCCAAATCCTGGGACGAGATCATTGCCCAAGTCCAAGCTGCGGCAGCCGAACTGGAACCCGGACAATGGATCGTTGGCCGAGGTTGGCATCAAGAAAAGTGGGCGGCACCGCCGAGCGATCATGTGGAGGGCTATCCGCGTCATCATCGGTTGAGTGAAATTTCCCCTCAGAACCCGGTGCTGTTGACCCACGCCAGCGGCCACGCGAGTTTTGCGAACGACTACGCAATGAAGCTGGCGGGAGTCACCGGGGAAACTCCGAATCCGCCCGGCGGAGAATTACTCAAGGCGGTTGATCCTGCAACGGGGGAAATAGAACCAATCGGCGTTTTTCGCGAGACCGCCGCGGCGCTGGTGCAGCGTGTTTACAACCAGGCACAGCAACGACTATCTCCAGAAGCCAAGCGAGAGCAATGGCTAGATGCGATCCACCGAGCCTCGCAAGCTTGCCTCGAACATGGGATCACGACATTCCACGATGCAGGCAGCACCATCGGAACGATCGACGAACTACAAGCGTTGGCGCGCGAGGATCAGTTATCCGTGCGTCTGTGGGTCATGGCGCGTGATTCGAACGAACAACTCGAGCGACATTTGGCTCGCGTCCGAACGGAGAGCCAGGACTCTCCGTTTCTGGCGGTCCGCGCGATCAAATGTTCAATCGACGGAGCATTGGGGCCCCATGGGGCTTGGCTGTTAAGTCCGTACGAAGATCTCAGCACCAGTGTCGGGCTCAATACTTCCACCATCCCATCGATTGAGGAAGCGGCCCGATTGGCGATTCGCGAGAACTATCAGTTGTGTGTTCATGCGATTGGTGACCGCGCGAACCGAGAAGTGTTGGATTTGTACCAACGGATTTTTCAAGAGACCTTTGACGAATCAGAACAAAGCGCTGGAGAATGGCGAACCAAAGCCAAGCCGCTGCGTTGGCGAATCGAGCATGCGCAGCACCTCTCCCCTAGCGATATTCCACGTTTCGCAGAACTTGGCGTCATCCCGGCGATGCAGGGGATTCACTGTCCGTCCGATGCGGTTTACGTTTTGCAGCGATTGGGGTATCGGCGTGCCGCAGAAGGAGCCTACGTATGGCGTTCGTTGATTGATAGTGGCGCAAAGATCGTCAACGGGACCGATGCGCCGGTCGAACGGATCAGTCCTGTGGCCAGCTTTTACGCGTCTGTAGCACGGCGATTGCCGGGTGGCCCCGAGTTCTTCTTGGAGCAGGCCATGACTCGACCCGAGGCCTTGCAAAGCTATACCCTTTGGGCGGCGGAGGGGAGCTTTGAGGAAGATCTCAAGGGATCGCTAACCCCCGGGAAATATGCCGATTTCACGATCTGGTCGCAGGACTTGCTCCATTGCCCCGAGGAACAAATCCCATCGACCAAAGTGTTGGGCACCGTTGTGGGTGGCCACATTGCGTTTGAAGCGACGGGCTTTAAACTGGATTCGACTGGCGTCAAATAACGGCCCAGTAGTCTCGCAGCGGCAAAAGTATTTTTAACGGGCCCAAGTAGAGGCCACGCGTCACAAGGCAGCTCCGCATGTTATCAAAGACCGCCGAATACGCATTGCGAGCGGTCGCATTGCTCGCGTCTCAACCCGGGCACCCGGCCGCTGCTGAACTGATGGCGGAAAAGACGAAAATCCCGCGTCGGTATTTGCAGCGAGTGCTGCAAGACCTCGTCGCTGCCAACTTGCTGACATCGCGCCCGGGACCTGGCGGCGGTTACGAATTGACTCGGACAGCAAAGGATGTTTCCATCCTGCAAGTCGTCAATGCAGTTTCTCCGTTGGAACGGATTCGTCATTGCCCGTTAGGTCTCAAGACCCACACAACGCTTTGTCCGCTACACGCGGAATTGGACAAGGCTTATGCGGCAACCGAGCAGGCCTTTGCCGGAGTGACCATGCAAGACGTTCTTGATTCGACGGATCGCGTGATTCCCTTGTGTGAGGCAAAAGAGGTCATCGAGCGCGGAGCGGCAGATTGACTTCTCAACTTGTACTTTACACAAATGGTCAGATTGTCGGCCCGAATCGATTGTGGTTCGACCATGATGTGCTAGTTCGCGACGGACGTATTGAGTCGATTCGCCCGAATACGAGAAAGAGACCCCAAGAGGCCAAGATCGTTTCATTGGGCGGTGGTTATTTGACGCCGGGTCTGGTCGATATTCATGTGCACGGTGGCGGTGGAGCGGACTTCATGGACGGGACCATCGACGCCGTGCGAACGGTGTGTCAAACCCATCTCAAACATGGAACCACCACTCTGTTTCCCACCACGACCACCGCGACGGTGGAGCAATTGGAACAGATGATTGCCGCGTGTGCGCATGTGCAGGAGGCAGACCGTTCCTCGTCGTTGATCGCGCCGCAATCCAATGTCGGATCGCGGAGTGGTCCACGACCTACGGACCAACCATCGATTGCGCGCAGTCGCACAGACGCGAGTGCTCGGATTGGAGGCGTCCATTTGTACGGTCCTTACTTTGCAAAAGACAAAGTCGGGTGCCACTTGGCAAATCATCAACGCCAACCGGACAAACAAGAGTATCGCCGTTATTTTTCGACCAACGTGGTGCGAATTGCCACGTGTGCCGCCGAGTTGCCCGGAGCGACCGAGTTCTATCGCTTCGCCAGTCAGCGCGGCTGTTTGGTGACATGTGGACATTCCAACAGCACCTATGCGGAAATGCAGGCCGCGTTCCGGGCGGGAATGAGGCACGTCGATCACTTCTGGTGCGCCATGAGTTCGGTGACATCCTTGCGAGCTCGGTGCGGCACGCCAATGCAAGCGGGGATGGAACAGTTTGTGCTCATGGAACCCGAAATGAGCACGGAAGTTATTGCGGATGGCTGTCATTTGTCGGATGATTTGTTGCGCTTTGCCTATAGGTTCAAAGGTTCGGAGCGTTTGTGTTTGGTAACGGACGCCAGTCGGGCGCTGGACCAACCTCCAGGCGAGTACCGCTTTGGCTCCGCGCTAGACGGGCCAACCTTCTTTAGTGATGGTCGTGTCGGTTGGACTTTGGATCGTCACAGCTTGGCAAGTTCGGTGGTGGGGATGGACCATATGGTGCGAACGATGCAGCGTGCGACCAAGGCTCCACTGCCGGAGGTCATTCGCATGGCGAGTCTGACGCCGGCCGAACGAGTGGGGATTGCCGCTGATTACGGGAGCATCGAAGTTGGCAAAGTCGCGGATTTGGTGCTGTGGTCGCCCAGGTTCATTGTCAAACGAGTTTACCTGGCGGAACAACCATAACTCGGAGTGGCGGGACTGAACCCGTTGATGTGCGTGTTGTGGATCCAAGCCT
Organism: Pirellulaceae bacterium; assembly: GCA_041741535.1. Lineage (GTDB taxonomy): Bacteria > Planctomycetota > Planctomycetia > Pirellulales > Pirellulaceae > M30B19. The sequence continues at coordinate 96,091 of JBGSJV010000095.1, read as the reverse complement.
GCGCGTGGCGCATTCTAGATAGAGAGGCGAGTAACAGATTCGCCGTGGGGTCTCCGGCGTGGTATTGCCGGTTGTAATGAGAAGAACTAGGGTATTGGGTTCCGTAGAGCGCGAATGACGCTGCTCCTCCGCTGGTACCTCGGCTCGCGCAAAATGGTTAAAAGACGTCAGATCATACCTCGTCATCGTTGGGATGTACCGGCGGGTCGTTCGATTGCGTGGTGGCAGAAACTCACTCCACCTCAAATGTTTATTGGTTCCTTCCTGCTTTTGATTATCTTGGGAACACTCGGGTTGAACCAAATCCCGAGTTTTTACCATACCGGTCAACCGTTGTCATTGATCGATGCGGGATTTACCGCCACAAGTGCCGTTTGCGTCACGGGTTTGATCGTTGTGGATACCGCGACGTGTTTTACATTTTCCGGACAATTGTTTTTGTTGGTGCTGATTCAATTGGGTGGGTTGGGGATGTTGTCACTAACCAGCCTGATCATTGTGGCCTTGGGGCGAAAACTCTCGCTGCGTTCCGAGTCGCTGGCTACCGGTGGAACCCGCGACGGACTACCTGAGCTAGACGTTCGATCTTTGATTCTGGATGTGGTCCGGTTCACCATGGTTTTTGAAGGACTAGGAGCAATCTGCTTGTGGCTAATCTGGTCGCCAGAAATGGGGTATCGCGAAGCGATTTGGCCGGCGGTCTTTCATTCGATCAGTGCCTTTTGCAACGCAGGTTTCTCGACCCATAGCGATTCATTAATCGGCGTGCAGGATTCTCCATTGAGCCTTTTGGTCATCGGCAGTTTGATTATCGTCGGTGGTCTTGGATTTTTGACGATGGAGGAATGTTATCACAAATGGTGGACAAAACGCAGCGGAAAGCACCGGCGTTTGTCCATCCACGGTCAATTGGTATTGGGCGTCACCGTGATCTTGGTGTTGGCTGGATTTATTGTCTTTACGATCTTGGAGTGGCGCGGGGTCTTGGCTCATATGCCGTGGTACGACCGTTTGGCAAATGCTTGGTTCATGAGTGTGACGGCGCGAACGGCCGGGTTTAATTCCATCGACTATGCCGCTGCTTGCGACAGTACCAACTTTGTGACCATGATCTTCATGATGATTGGTGGTTCACCAGGATCTACCGCTGGCGGTTTGAAAACGACCACGTTCGCGTTGATCGGCTTGGTCGCTTGGTCAAAATTCAGAGGTAGTGAGACGACGGTTTGGGCCAATCGTTCCATTCGGGAAGATACGATCTACCGCGCGGTTGGTTTGTTGGCCATTTCCGGAGCGGTCATCGCCGTTGGGACCATGCTCCTGTTATTCAGCGAGAGTCAAAAAACGATCCCGAATGGATTTCTGAAGTACTCATTTGAAGCCGTCAGTGCCGTCAACACCGTTGGCTTGTCGCTGGGAGTGACTGCGGATTTGAATTCGTTTTCCAAAGTCTTGTTGGCGTTTTTGATGTTTTTTGGACGAGTGGGTCCGCTCACCGTGGTGGCCGCGTTTATTATTCAACGACCAACGTTACGTGGGTTTCGATTGGCCTACGAGGATGTTGACATAGGCTAAGTTTAGTACCGGAAGAGGTTGCCCCTCTCCATCACGAGACCGACGTTACGAGAGGAAATGCTGATGAAACGCGCTGTAGTAGTTGGACTGGGCAATTTTGGATTTGGAATCGCCGAAGCGTTGGCTGCGGCTGGCAATGACGTGATTGTGATCGATGTTGATGGCGACGTCGTTGATCGAATTGCGCCGTTTGTCGCAAAAGCCGCCGTGGGAGATGGAACGGACGTCCATGTCCTCCAACGACTGGGAGTTGCCCAAGCCGATCTCGCGGTGGTATCGACGGGCGATGATATCGCGGCAAGTATTTTGACGACGATGGCGCTGCAAGACCTGAAAGTGCGCGACATCTACGTCAAGGTCATTTCCAACGATCACAGTCGCGTGATGAAAAAAGTCGGAGCGCGGGAGACGATTTTTCCCGAACGCGATTCAGCGGCTTCTTTGGCCAAGCGATTGACGGGCTCCGCGCTCTTGAACTACGTTAAGTTGGGTACCGGATTCAGTATTCAAGAAATGGCCGTGCCACAAAAATGGGAAGGAAAAACGCTGCGTCAACTGAAACTGCGGCAAGAGTTTGACATTACGGTCGTCGCGTTACATGACGTGCTACAAGACCGGATCATTCCTTCGCCCGATCCCGATTCGGTGCTCCGCGACTCGGATGCTCTCTTTGTGGCCGGATCGGAGGCCGCTCTGGCAAAAATTGCGATTGTCAAATAAAAATGCTCTTCGCGGTGATCGGTTTCGGTCACCGCCAACGGTTGTTCTAATTGTAGCGGTGACCTGAACGAATTTTCAGACTCTCGGGATGGAATGATTTAGCCAAACTTAAGCGGTCAGCTAGGGTACCCTGGGTAATGCCCGACTTCGACCCCCACCGGGTCGGTCCATCGAGATTGAATTCCGTTCAGATCGAGTTCCACCATGAAAGCTACCGCACTTCTTGCCTTGATTGTCATTGGAATGGTCCCGCCAGTATTCGGGCAAACCGAACAGTATCCGGGGTACGCCGACTCCGTACGCCGAGCCGACGTGGCGACCACGGAAAGCGGAACCGTGGCCGAAGTTCTGGTGCAAGAGGGGGACTTTGTCGAACAAGGCCAGCCATTGCTGCGCTTGGATGATGCCGTCCATCTCGCCCAATTAGCGATTGCTCAACATGAGGCCCAGAACACGACCGAAATTCGCGTGCAAGAGGCGCGCGTTCGCTTGTTAGGTTTTGCAGTTGGCAAGTTGCAGGAACTCGTTGCTTCGGGCAGCGCGCGTCCCTTGGAATTGGAACGTGAGGAAGCGGAATTGGCCATGGCCAAGGCCACACTCGAACAGAAGCGGCACGAATACCAAACCAAACAGTTGCACTTGGAGCGATTGCGAATCGAAGTTGAAAAGAGGACCATTCGCGCTCCCTTTGCCGGGTACGTTGCCAAGTTGCCTCGCCAAGTCGGCGAATACATCTCCATGAACAGCTCGGACGTGGCCACGCTGATTGACACCACGACTCTGCAGGCCGACTTTGCAGTTCCGTTTTCGGTCAGCAAGTCCTTCCACGTCCCCCAGTCGGTCGAACTTCAAGTGGATGGCCGCATGATTCAAGGCCAAGTTTCGTTGGTGGGTCTGATTGTGGATCGCAGTTCGCAAACGGTCAACGTGCGAGTCCAGATCGATAACACGCAACATGCCATCAAACCGGGGACGGACTGTTTGTTGATTGCCCCGCATCGCAGCCCGATGTTTCTGCAGACAAGCGGTCCTAGCCAACCGTAAGACACGAACCATGTTCGGATCGTGGCACTTCGCCGGGTGTCCAATCCGCTCCAAGGATGAAGAGGATTCCTGGTATGCATCAAGATCATCGCCCGAATTTTGCGCGCGAACATGCGTCCGGCTGGGGTACGGAGACGGTCGCCCAGTTGCCGCTGCCTGTCCCGCCATCGACATCGGACCGGTTGGGTTCGCAGGGAAGAACCGCGCCGGCACTATTGCTGCAATTTACTCAAGCCATCGCCGCGATCATCACTCAGCAGCGCGGGGATGCGGCAGTACATGCCGTGACTCAGAGCTTTGTCCAATTATTGCAGCCGGCGGCGTTGTGGCATGCCTATCGGCTCCCTGAAACTCCCGCGAATGTGCTTCCCCCAGTTCAAATCGATGACTGGTTGGAGAAACTCCAGTTGCCTTCCGGTTCGGGAGTTGTCCTACCGGCCGAATTGTCGTCGACGGCCGTCGAGTTGTCGCAGCAATGCGTCGAAACCCGGCAATGCCAATGGTCGCCGATCATCGGCGTTTTTCAGATTTTAGCGGCTCCCTTGGTGATCCCAGGCCACAAGCCTCAGGCGCTCAGTATCGTCATTCGCGCCGAGATGGCAGCCTCCGCATTACCGCTATTGACGACGTTGGTCGCGTGTCTAGGCACCTTGCAACTGGATCGCCAGGTCGAACAAGGACAACGGGTCACACGTCAGTTGCAGTCGTTGGCGAAAACGAATTCGGATTTGGAGTCCGCCCAGAATCTCTCGCAGGCAGCGACCCATTTGACGACCCGCTGGGCCGAACAACTGCAAGCCAATCATGTGGCTTGGGTGATCGTGCGTCACAGCCGAGCAACGCGAGTGGCGGCGATTTCCGGTGCAACCGAGATTGACCCGGCCAGCAGGATCTATTTTGAATTGATCCAAGCGACACAAACGTTGTTGCATTCGGGCGGGACCATCGGCCGATGTGTCACCGGGCAACCTGCCCCCCCAAGTTCCTGCAACGGCAGTCGGGTGAAACGTCATCCGTCCATGCCCCGGCCGAAAGATGCCTGCAAAGTATCGTTAGCGAACTGATGATACCAGCCGTCGTGGCGATTCCCGTTCGTTCGGCGGGTCAAATTGTGGCGTACCTGTTTTTGTGCGGTGACAAAGAGATTGCCAGTCCTGCGTGGGAAGAAACGCGGCGCGGGTTGTTGGACCAAATCCAGATCCAAGCCGCTTTGGCGACGCGCGTGCATCAAACGGCGTGGCAGCGTTGGATTGACTCGCCCGCAAGTTTTGTCCGTCGTTGGCGGTGGTGGTTGGCGGCTGCCGTAATGCTACTGGGGGCTGTCGCTGCCTGGCCGATGCCGTACACGATGTACTGCGATTGCGAGTTGGTGACGACCGACCGCCGCTACGCCGTGGCACCGTACAAAGGGACATTAAAAGAAGTTTTTGTGACGCCGGGCGAGGTTGTCACACCCGGTCATCTGTTGGCCACGATGGATGATCGAGAACTACGGATCGAATTGGCCGGCAAAAAAGCGGCCTTCGAACGCGAGCAAAATCAAATCCGGATTTCGCGGGCTGCAGGCGATTTTGCCAAAGCCCGGATCGCGGAATTGGAGGCTGCTCGGATCGATAGCGAAGTCGCGCTGTTGAACCATCACTTGGGCAATCGCGAAATTCGTTCGCCAATCGCCGGCACCATTGTGCAAGGAGATTTGACGGAGTTGTCTGGAGCACCGGTCGAGGTCGGTAGCAACTTGTTCGAAGTTGCCGGGTTGGACGAGTTGATGGTGCAAATCGAGATTCCGGAGTACCAGTATCGCTATTCGACCATTGGGCAAGAAGTTCGGCTGAGTTTGGAAGCCTTTCCTTACGAGACATTCACGGGAGTGATTGAACGACTGCATCCGCGAGCCACGACACGTGAAGATCGCAATATCTTTCTCGCCGAGATTCGTATCCCGAATCTCGTTGGCCAACTTCGGCCGGGTATGAAAGGGCAAGCCAGGATCCTGGGCGACGCGTATCCGTTGGCTTGGAAGTGGATGCACTATCCGTATGAAAAAACACGTTCTTTGTTGGGATGGTTCTAATCAACGATGCTGCCAACACCTCCCAATTTCGACCAAAGCCCTAGCCCGCGCCTGAGGACAGACCTTCGGATCAGCCAAGCCGCAGGGACGACCGCGTTTCACGTCTTGGAAGATAGTGTCGCGGGTAAGTGTTTCGAACTTGGGGCTCGGGAAGCACACTGTTTGTTGGCCTGTGATGGTCGGCGCACGATTGGTGAAATCTTAGCCAGCCAACCGCAGGTGATTGGCTTGCCGCCACTTACAAGTACCGACTTCCAAAATCTAATTACGTGGGCCTTGACCAAACAACTTTTGATCGATCATTCGGATCAAGCAATTGGGCGACAACAGGCAACCTACCGAGCCCAGTCGCGGACCAATTGGATCAAGTGGACAAACCCGATCAGCATTTCGATCAGCTTGGGAAGTCCCGCACGATTGCTGAACGTGTTGACTCCCAAGTTGAACTGGCTGTTTGATGTCCGCTACCTTCCGCTGGCTGGCTTGACCGTACTTTATGCCCTGTTTTGTTTGTACGAGCACGGCGAAAAATTTTCGCATCAAATGATTGCCATTTGGGCGGATCAACAGTGGTTGCCTTTGGTTGTGGTTTGGTTACTCATTAAAGGGATTCACGAACTTTCGCACGGCATTGTGGCCCGGCGTTATGGAGCCCAAGTTCGCGACGCGGGGATTTTCCTGATTCTGTTTCTGCCGTTGGCGTATGTCGATGTCAGCAATTCCGCTCGTCTGCCCAATCGTTGGAAACGAATCCACATCGCGGCGGCCGGGATGTACGTGGAAGTCGTGTTGGCCGCCATCGCGACGATCGTCTGGGCCTGGACTACCAATGTAACCCTGGCATCTTGGATGCACGCGATTGTGATCAGTGCGGGCGTCAGCACGATTGTGTTCAACGCCAATCCACTCATGCGATTCGACGGTTACTATATTTTGGCGGATCTCGTCGGGATCCCAAACTTGAGTTCACGCGGAAAACAATGGATCTGGGGAACGGCCAAGCGTTGGTGTTTGGGAATTCCAACCCCGCCGTTGTTGTTGCCCGGATACAAGCGGATCTTGGTGGCGACCTATGGTCTGGCCGCGTTGCTTTGGAAGATCATGTTGCAGGTCACGTTGGTGATTGCGGCGGCCGCTCTGTTTTATGGACTGGGTGTGTTGGTTGCGATCTTAGCAATATTGCACTACGCCATGGAGCCGATTTGGCAGTTGGTAAGGTTTGTCCGCCACGATCGACCTTGGACAAAGTGGAATCCGGTCAATGTTGTCGTTTCCGCGGGAGTCCTCGGTGCAACGGCTTGGCTGCTCACAACCATTCTCACCGGCCCCGTTTACTTGAATGCTCTAGCGGTCGTCCGATATCCCACCGAGAAGTTGGTGCGTGCGGGTTCCGATGGGTTTGTCCATTCGATTGAGGTTCAACATGGCCAGACGGTTGTTACCGGCCAGCGGTTGGCGGTGTTGCATAATCCTGAATTGCGTCTGCAAATGCAAGCCTTGCAAGTCCAGTTGGAGCAGGCAGAACACGAAGCACGGTTGGCTCGCGAAGAGGCGAATTGGAGTGAGTTCGATAACCAGCGACGATTGGCCGAAGGATTGCGCACCCAGTTGGCCGAGAGGAAAATCGAAGTTGCCAATCTGGATTTGCGTGCCCCTTGTGCGGGTCGGGTCTGGCATCCGGACTTGGATCAACTACTCGGTCAATACATCAAGCGTGGTATGGTCGTGCTGTCGGTCGATGACGGACAGAAGGAGTTGGCCATTTCGATTTCGCAAGATGATCTGGCCGGTGTTGAGGCTTGGGCAAACGCCGAAGTTCAAATTGTGTTTCCGAATTTGCCGATTGGCCAAGGCAAGTTGGTGCGAATTCAGCCGCACGCTAGTCTCGCGGTGCCTGCGCCCGCGTTGGCTCGTCAATTCGGTGGGCCCTTGTTGGTCCAGCCGATCTCATCCAGCGAACAGTCGAAACCCCAATTTGTTCAGTCCCATTCGGTGACGGATCAATCGACCGCCGACTTGAAGCTCCTGGTGCCGCGGGTAACTGGCGTTGTCGAACTCTCCTCCGAATTGCAGCAACAGTTGCCTGTGGGACATACCGGGTCCGTCTTCTTACCGGCCCAACGCCAAAGCTTGGCCAGCTACATCGTGCAACAAACCCGCCGCTGGCTGAACAGCCATCTTGACGCGATGCATCACGCCGGTCGGTAGTGACGAATATTCCCACTAGCGAATAGTGGAGCCGCTCCCAACTAGCAACGACCACCCCAGGGTTTCTATAGGCCGTAGGACCGACTCTGTTTCAGGCAAGTCTACAAGCACGCCGATCGTATATGATCTCGGGTACAAGACCGCCACCATTGGCTTTACGCCAATTGGGGCGATGACTGGCCAGCTTCAGAATTGGTTCCAAGGTTTTGAAGGCAGTAGAATCGACTTTGCTTCAGGCACGTCCGCACGTAGGCGGATCTATTTGATCTCGGGTACAAGACCGCCACCATTGGCTTTATGCCAATTGGGGCGATGACTGGCCAGCTACGGAACAGGCTCCACAATTTTGAAGGCCGTAGAATCGACTTAGCTTCAGTCACGTCCGCAAGTAGGCCGATCGTATTTGATCTCGAGTACAAGACCGCCACCATTGGCTTTACGCCAATAGGGGCGATGACTGGCCAGCTACAGAACAGGCTCCACAGTTTTGAAGGCCGTAGGACCGACTTTGCTTCAGGCACGTCCGCAAGTAGGCCGATCGTATTTGATCTCGAGTACAAGACCGCCACCATTGGCTTTACGCCAATTGGGGCGATGACTGGCCAGCTACAGAATTGGCTCCAAGGTTTTGAAGGCCGTAGAACCGACTCTGCTTCGGTCATGTCCGCAAGTAGGCCGATCGAGTTTTATCTTGGGTACGGACCGACCGGAATTGCGAGCGTGAACCGTTGCGGTCTCGGTGGGAGTTTGTTTGCCAAACAAGTCGGTCCCTCGACCGCTCCTCCTGCGATGGTCGTGTTGCCTTAGTGGTGAATCCTTGGCCCAACCGAGACGAGCTCGGTTGCGGCCTTCCCGCTGCTGATTTTTGTTGTTTACTTCCGGCTGCCGTCTTGTCTCTAGTAGTAATACTCGGGCCAATATTACTTCGCCTTGCATTTGGTAGTCGAATCCCGCCCGACTTACTCGGCGGTATGTTACGTTTCACGCTACATGTGACGACTCGGGTTAGGAAGGCCGTAGAACCGACTTTGCTTCAGACACGCTTGCAGGTAGGCCAATCGAGTTTCATCTTGGGTACAGAGTCTCTGGACTTGGGGACTTGGGGTGGTAAATCATTCCGGTCTCGGTTGGTCGAATTGAATCGTCCGACCTTTGAACACCTGAGCCATGCCTGAAAAAATCCCAGTCGGCCGCAGTTGATTTAGCTTGCTGCGAGCATAAGTGCTCGATTAAAATAAGTCCGAGTTCCGACCAAGGCAGCCAACGCATCGAGGGCGCCATCGTGTTAGCCGATCCTCCGCACTTATCTCGACATCAAAGAACCCCATCACCGCCACCGCTCTCTTCGTCGTGTTTTTCTCATCGCAGTGCGAGACTCCAAACCTCAAATCCGTGCAACCTTCGCAACCAACAATACTCCATCATCGGCCTCACCAACGCCGCCGGAACATTGGTTGAACGTTACTCCTACACCGCTTACGGCACGCTAGGCATCTACGACGTCAGTGGCACGGTTCGTACCACAAGCACTTACGCCAACCGCTACGCGTACTCCGGCCGCGAGTACGACCCCGACCTCAACCTCTACCACTTCCGAGCCCGCTGGTACGACCCAAGCATAGGTGGGTTCGTTTCCAGAGATCCGCTTGGGTATGTGGACGGAATGAGTTTGTACCGGGGGTATTTTGGGGTGAGGGGGGTGGATCCGGAAGGGACCAGGAGGTATGCAATTGATGGCACTGGCGCAGATCACGGCAAACTTGGAAACTTCCTGGAATATGGATACACTTCTACCGAATAAGCCACATACCAGTTTTTTCGCCGCTCGGTTGATAGGGGCGGCTATTGGGGAGGAGTGAATCCTCGTTACATTGGAAATTCCTGGACCGTTGACTGGTTTCCTGAAGTCAGGGACACGGTTGGAGGTGTGACGATGAATTCCATGATAGGTGAGGTAAAAAATAAAATTTGCCGGGACTATTGCATAAGCACGGGAGGTCGCAGCGAGTGTCGTGATGATTTCACAACAACTTGCAAGCCTTACTACTACACACCCGGTTATGGAGGAATCGACATCGATCTTGTTGGGTGGAGTCGCGGTGCTGTTGAAGCTGTGCAAGTTGCTAAACGATGAAACAATGAGGGATGTTGGTGCTGTTTTCCAACTCAAGATCGGAATTGGAACGGTATTGGATATCAATGGGAGTGGAAGCAGTTCAAGCGAATTCCGGTTCGGTTTTTAGGGCTGTTTGATCCAGTTAGTATGCAACTCAGTAAAAGCCCTTTTCCATTTGAAAAACGATTTGATTCCAAGTAACGTACGATACGCTGCAGCACTTTATCGGACGGGAAACGGAGTTCGCGACTGGCCGTTTCAACGAGTTTGGTACAAAGGATTGACAGCACGCCACGATTTACTATTTAGGCGGAATTGGAAGCAATGTATTAACCACTCATGGCCAAGCGGGAAGAAATCAGTTTCCGGCAGATTGGATGATTCAACAAGCGACAGAAGCTGGAGTTTCGATGAATTGATGTGCGAGTTTAGCGGCCGTTTTTTGGATAAACCTGGAGGTATCAAAATGCGATGGTTTGGGTTGGCTGGTTTTTTGTACATCCCATTGATGCTCTTGTCTCATGATGGGTATCGACGCCATATTTCCAGAGCAATGCCCAGTCTTTCTCATAGGACAATTCTGCTATGTATTGAGTCAGCCAACGTAGCTTTGACGCTATCATTGATCTTAATTTGCTTCTGGCAAATTATTAGATGCGTTCTTGTCAAAGATTTTGCCTTTGTGACTATTAATGTTTTCGGTTTTCTCGCTGGAGTTGCTGTGTTTTATCTTTGGGCCATTCAGTAAGTATCTGGTTGCAACCACCAAAAGACGCGGACTCGCGTCGCTCGAAGAATTTGCTATACCAGTTTTCCGAGCAATCACCTTTACATGGCGGGGGAAAGTTGGGGACACACAATTTTTGGATGCGGGCCTGGGGGTCGATTGATTTGATCTGGGCGATAGGAGCGATAAGCTGGTTTTTCGACGCTGATTCTGTGTCGAGTTATGGCGCATTTGAAGAAAGAACCATGAGTAAGCCTGATTTAGATAAATAGGCATGGAGTTGCCGCGAGGCTGGCTTTGTTGGCATGGTGTTCGCTAACCGAAAGATTGGGCGATTCTTGAGCTTCGCGTCAATGTTTGATTTGAATGTTGGTGCGATTGAGTGCCGACGTCGAGGATAGATTCGGGCGACGAAGTTGATTTGGTGTTGTTGATCTTGAAGTCGGTGCAGAACGGTAGCAAGGCATGCGGTTTTGATGGCCGCGGAAAGTTGCATCTTGTCCGTCGCTGAAGGTGCGACAGTTTGGTTAGGCTGTTTTTCTCGATGTCTTTTCCCTTGGTGGCGGAATTCCGGTTGGAACTTGATCTTGATGATTGGTTCGTCGTGCTTGGTTCTTTGTTCGCCGTGTTTGGTCACAACTTTTCTTGTGGTGTCGTTTGGAATCGTACACCGCGTCGGGATTGAATTCGTAGATCGATGCGTTGCGAAGTTCGCCCGACTTCAATCGCTCAGCAATCTGTTCGACCAAGTACCAATAGATCGCTTGATACAACCACTTGTCGAACCATGTCGTGCCCAACTGTCGTCGCTTCGCGACTTGGCTCACGTCGGGTGCACGAAACTGCGGGTTGACACCCGCAGCTACACGCTGTCGTCGCTCCGCGACTTTCCAATGGTGAATCCGTGGCTCAACCGAGACAAGCTCGGCGGGGGCCCAGTCTGTCCCTCGACCGCGAGTAAATTGTGACGCGGTGAATCCGCCGCCATTGGCTTCATGCCGGTTTAAACCCCTGCGTGTCGAACGAACTCATTCTTTGACTGGTGTAATCGGGGGCGGGATTAGTTCTTGCCTTTGGAGTGATCTTGGTAGGCCAAGAGTCTCAAGGCGTTGAGTACCACAACGAGTGTGGACCCCTCATGCAATAACACGGCCGGACCTAGCCGAAGTCCTAGGATCGTTGCTGGGACAAGGAACGCAACCATTCCGAGACTGATCCACAAGTTCTGGCGAATAATGCGGCTGGTTTGACGACTCAGTCCCACCGCAAATGGCAGGTGACTCAAATCGTCGGACATCAGGGCGACATCGGCCGTTTCCAATGCCACATCGGACCCTGCGGCTCCCATCGCGATCCCAACGGTCGCGTTGGCCATCGCCGGCGCGTCGTTGACACCATCCCCCACCATCGCGACTCCTCCCTGACTACTGAGTTTCTTGATCGCCTCGACTTTGTCTTCGGGCATGAGGTCACCGATGGCCTCGTCGATTCCGACGGCTCGGCCTACCGCATTCGCAACTTGTTGGTTGTCACCGGACAGCATGACCATTCGTTGAATCCCCACTTCCCGCAAACGGCGAATGACATCTTTGGCCGCATCGCGTGGCGTGTCCATCAATCCCAACGCTCCCAGGTAAGTCGCTCCTTGGCGAACCACCATGGTCGATCGTCCGTTCTCTTTCAACTTCGCGACGGCGTCTTGCAACTGCTTTGGTAGCGGCTGGCCAGCGATCTCGACGAACAAGCTGTCTTTCCCAATGTAAACTTCCTGACCGTCCACGATCGCTTTGACGCCACGGCCCGTGATGCTTTGCACGTCTTGTGCTTGACGAACTACATCGCTCGACAATCGCTCTTCGCCACCCCGCACCACGGCAGCGGCAAGAGGATGATCGCTGAGACGTTCGACCGCGATGGCAACTTGAAGTAACTCTTCTTCCGTGACACCCTCGGAGCAAATGACATCCGTCAGACTAGGCTTGCCGACGGTCAACGTGCCCGTCTTGTCAAACGCGATTGCGCCCAAGCGGCCCAAGTTTTCCAACGGCGCGCCGCCTTTGATCAACACTCCTCCTCGAGCAGCGCGAGCCACCCCGCTCAGCACGGCGCTCGGTGTCGAAATCGCTAAGGCACAAGGACTGGCTGCGACCAACACGGCCATCGCGCGATAAAACGACGCACTGAACGGTTCGGCGATCACAACCCAGGTAAATAAAAGCACAAAGACCGAACCCAACACAACCGGTACAAAATATCGTTCAAACTTATCCGTGAAACGCTGGGTTGGAGATTTTTGTGTCTCCGCGACCTTTACCATTTGCACGACACGCGCCAAGGTCGAATCACTGGCCAGTTTGGTGACCTGAATTTCAAGTGAACCACTGTTGTTGATCGTGCCGGCAAAAACGCGATACTCCGCCTCGAGCCGGTCGGGATCAGTGGCGGCTCGGAGTCTGTCGGTAACGGGACGTTTTTCCACGGGCAAACTCTCGCCGGTGATTGGAGCTTGATTGACACTACCTTCTCCACTGATCACGAACCCATCTGCTGGTATTCTCTCGTTGGGCTTGATCACCACCACATCGGCGATGCGTAGCTGCTCGACGGGTAATTCTTCTACCTGGCCGTTTCGTCGGACCAATGCCGTTTGTGGGGCAAGTTCGGCCAACGCTTCGATCGCTCGTTTGGCGCGGCCCATCGCATAATGCTCCAACGCATGACCAAGACTAAATAAGAAAAGGAGCAGAGCCCCTTCCGCCCACTCCCCTAGCGTCGCCGCGCCGACGGCTGCCACCAACATCAGGAAATCAATTTCAAACCGACCGACACGCAAACTCTTCATGGCTTCGCGCAACGTGTAGAATCCGCCAAAACCGTACGATCCCAAATAGAGGCTGATGGGCACCCACGGACTGCTGAAAGCAAACGAGAGCAGAAAACCACCAAGCAGTAACGTGCCACAACACGCCGCAAACATCAATTCGGTTCGCTCACCGAATAGGCCATGACGCGCGTGTTCATTGACGTGCGATGGACCACCAACGGTGCTAGGTTCGCGACGAGTTGACTTGGGCTTTGCGTCGACTATTTTCACCCCGAGTTTGCTCAGTTCTGCCAGGATCGCCAACTCGTCGGATTGCTTCCGGTCGTACTCGATACAGATCACCCCGGCCGGAGATACAGCCGCCTCCAAGACTCCTGTCACGTGTTTGGCTCGCGCCTCAATCATCGACGCCTGCTTCGCGTACATGGTCTCCGCGTTGATCAAGAGGTGACCATACCGCAATTCGAGTTCCGCGCCGGCCCGACGAGCGATCTCGCGAACTTGAGCGATCGACAGTCGGTCGGGATCAAAATGGATGCAGACTTCTCCGAACTCCTTCTCCGTGTCGCTCACAAGATGCGCCGAGACGATTCCCTCTTGGCTTTTCAACGAGTCGTTCAAACGTCGGACACAAGCATCGTGAGCATTGGGCACTGCTGGCAGTACAAGAGCGAGCTTTATTTTTGTCTTTTTGGTCATTTCAAGCCACTTGATCTGTGACAGCAACACTTGATTCTCAAACGACTTGCAACCAACCGCGAAAAGCTCTGCAAGTTATCATATACTCTTCGCATCAAACGGTTGCCGTACGAGCCAGCACGATATCAGATTCGTTGCCCAACCGATATTGGCTCGATTCAAACGGGCCTCGATTCAGGCCACAAGAATCTGGGCTTTATCACAATAGGAGTCTGACCCTTCGGAGCGCTGGAACCATCTCGGATAAAGAGACAGCGCCGGAGAGGGGCAGCCCCTTCTTTGGACAGAACCTAGATCGCACTGTGGTGGATTCCACCAAGCGGCTTTCATGCTTCCCGCTACATATTGACGTGACCGCAAAGCATACAACAGCTTTTGAAATTGATCGATCCGCTCCGCGAGCAATTCGCGCGGGCGAACTGTTCCGTTCGAGCCTTTAACCTGTGTGCGAGTTCAATAAAATGAGCAAACTATTACGCGGCGCGGTAGCCGGTGTCGGTGCCTGGAAACTAGGAGGCGGTTGTTTCACAACCATTCTTATCTTTATCGTTTTATGGTGGTTGTTAGGGAACTTCGCGATCTTTCAGTGACGGTCGCCCGCAAGAGGTCCTCACGTCTGGAGACGTTCCCTAGGAATCTGACTCATTAGGAGATTGCCACGTGCTCGAACCCGCAACCATACAACCCGATCACGAATTCTTGTCCGATGGCGTTCCTCGACGACCTGCGGCGCACACGGCCCCGAATAGCGTTCGGCACTTACGTTTCTATAGTCATTCTCCTCTGTTTTACTGGTGGCCGGTTTGGGTCGTTGGTTACACGATGGCCATTATCACGTATGCGTTTGGCCAAGAGCATCTGATCGGCCAGACTCGAACTTGGATCCACTCGAGCAGTAATCTTGGCTTGATATTCTTTTTTGTATTGTTCCTGGTAATTTTGATTACCAGCGTTTCGGTTCGAGGACTGGCTTCAGGAATGATTATTTTGGGGCTCGCGTTCGTCACCGTCCTGTTGGCTTATTTTGGGTGGTGGGACCATGTCTTGAGCTGGTTTGGGGGACTGGAAATCAGCCTCAATCTGGGTGCCTACTTTTGGTTCTCGACCCTGATGATGATCGTGTGGTTGGCCAGCGTATTTGGACTGGACCGTATGAGTTACTGGGAAATCAAACCTGGTCAATTGACGCTGCACACTCTCTTTGGCAGTGGGTCCCAGAGTTACAACACGCAAGGAATGGCCCTGGACAAACAACACGACGATCTGTTTCGACATTGGTTGATCGGACTGGGTTCTGGCGATTTGGAGATCCATACTTCCGGCGCGAGCCGTCAACAGATCAATGTACGAAATGTGTTGTTCATCGGGTCAAAAGTCCCGGTCATTCAGAAGCTCATCGCAGAGTCCCCCGAGGGGGAAGAGGCCAACTCGTGATCCAATCGGTTCTTTACCACATGCCCAAACAATCGAAAAGAGACCTCTCATGAATATCATCGTCGTCGTCGGCCGGATTCTTGTTGTGCTTGGCGTTATTGCCCTGGTCATCCCAAGTTTCAAGTACTTCACAACGGAACGCGTTGCCGACGTTGGGCTGTTTCAGATCGACATTTCACAACCACATACCGTTGTCCTTAATCCAATTGCGGGAGTCATCGTTATTTCAGTCGGTATCGCGTTGGTCTTGTTGGGAACTCGCCAAGGACGGAGATAGACTGTGTCCCAACAGGGGGACGACCCTTTGCAGGGCATGTAAACTTTCGGACAAAATGGTATGACCAGAGAGGGTCGGGCCTCTGTCGGGACAGAGCCTATGGGCGAGCCTTGGCCGGCCCCATTTGGGCACCGGCTTGGCCAGCGCTCAAATTATCGACCTACGGTTTCAGCCGCTCGATTGACGCTTTTGCTGACTTTTGTCAGAACCTTGTCCGCATTAACTTCCTCGGCGAGGTTTTCTCCTAGGTGTTCCGCCGCGTTCGCGTAGCCAAGTGAATTGGCCCACGAGCATAACGTCCCGTAGGAGGCAATCTCATAATGCTCGATTTTCTGTACGAGACCGATGAGGATGGCATCCATCAAATCCGGGGAGGCGGCTTTTTCCATCATCGATTGAGCTTCCTCGATCAATCCAGCCATCGCCGCGCACTTCTTGGCCTTGGGACTCTTTTCCGTCTCTTCAAATGCGGTCTCCACCCGTTCAACCTGTTGTTTGGTTTCTTCCAGGTGCGTTGTTAACGCGGTGACAAGTTTCTCATCGGTGGCCTTTTTGATCATTTTTGGCAACGCTTTGAGCAACTGCCGCTCGGCGTGGTAGATATCGCAAAGACCGTCGTAAAAGGCATCTGCCAGGTTTTCCAATGACATGTTTGTGTTCCCAAAGTAAGATCAGGCGGAGCGATGCCAAACTCGGCTCGTTGCAAACATACAATCGAACATCAAGTCGTCACAAGCAAGTTTCCACGCCCTTATGAACGTTGACAAAAACATGCCAACACTTCGCCGACGACAGAATTATGGCGTAAAGCTAGGCCAAGAAAATCGAATCAGGCATGAAAGTATCCTAGCGGATGTTGCCATATCCCCCGCGGTTCCCAGGCGATCACGCCGAACCGGTTGGAGGCGATGCAACGAGTTCCAACACTCCAGAACCCGTTGAACAACCAATCGATTTAGCGGCCAGTCGCCTGCCTGAATCCGCCACGGCCAAACAGCAGCCTTCTCGATGGCCTATCCGTCTCATGACTCCAAGAATGTTGGAGTAGAAGGCAACCACTTTTTGAGCAGCTCGTCGAGTGATTCGGGTCTGACACCTGCCGGTCGCCTTTCGTACCCGTAAGCGTTTTGTCTAGGAGACTTAACATGAATCGCATTTTGAAAAGTGTTTTGGTGGTCGGCGCGACTATCGTGGGAATCTCGACACTGATCCCCAATGAAGCCACGGCTCAATTGTTTCGGTGGCGTGGCGCCTTTCGGAACTCGTGTCCACCCGTATCGTGCACCCCAGCATATCGTCACGGGATCCACGATGGATACGGCCAGTACGGTACGTCTTCATCTTATGGCAACCATCGAACGGTCGCTTGTTGTGAAAGCACGATCGGCTCGAACCATTTTGGTGGACAATTTGATGATGCCTATGGGCAGCATCAACAAGGCAGCTATGACGCCCAAGGGAATCTTATGGAGAACGAATGGAACAACCAGCCACTCTTCGATGCTCAAGGAAACCGCGTCAGTTCCAACCAATTCAACGGCCAGCCGCTTTTCGACGCCCAAGGAAGCCGCGTCGAAGTCGGCAACCGAATGAACAACCAACAACGATTTGACGCGCAAGGAAATCGCATCGATATGAATAGTCAATTGAACAACCAAGAACAATTTGACGCGCAGGGAAATCGCGTTGATATTGGCAACCAACTGAACAACCAACAACGATTTGACGCGCAGGGAAATCGTGTCGATGTTGGCAACCAATTGAACAACCAACAACGATTTGACGATCAGGGAAATCGCGTCGATGTTGGCAACCAACTGAACACCGATTCTCAAGTTGACGCCCAAGGAAATCGCGTCGATGCCGGTAGCCGGTTGAATAACCAATCACAGCTAGATATTCCGAGAAACCGAGTCGAATCTGAAGTGCGAAGCAACCAAAACGGTACGATCATTACCAA
Organism: Pirellulaceae bacterium; assembly: GCA_041741535.1. GTDB lineage: Bacteria > Planctomycetota > Planctomycetia > Pirellulales > Pirellulaceae > M30B19. Next base: position 78,433 of record JBGSJV010000095.1, on the reverse strand, counting down.
TCCCAATCCGCGGCCCCAAGTCGCTCAGGGTGCGAGTGAAGTGATCCCGCCAACTCCAACTCCAATTCCAGGCATCCGACAGTAGGTGCCCAGAGCCAGTGACTGGTGTGTGTTGGCTGACTCACTTCGAGCCGTCAGCTAAAACCCTCGCGGAGTGAGATCGGCTTTCGATCTCACTCCGTTTTGGTTTTGATGTCCGTCAACAAGCCTATCCAATACGGATCGTTTATCGGCACGCTTAGCGGAATTGGCGTGAGCATTTGGCGTAGGCTACGTCCACTGCTTCGATCATTCATCGATCGGAACTTTGAGCATCCAAATTTTGTCCTTGAATTTGCTCGACGGGTTTAAGCGGCGTCTCAGCTGGACCCGCGATGACTTTCCCAGTCACGTCAAACCGAGCACCATGGCAAGGGCAATCCCAACTTGATTCTGCTTCATTCCAATGGACGATACACCCCATATGGGTGCAGACCGCGGACAACTTCGTCGCATGACCATCTTCGTTGCGATAGACAGCGACGCGCTGGCCGTTTAGTTTCAGCACAGCTCCCTGGCCGGGATTGACGCTTTCAAGTCCACGATTCTCACTGGGCATTAGTCGATCCTTGAGCAAATAGTAGGGATAGTCAAGATTCTCCGACAAGTAGTTCCAAATTCCGCCGCGCAGTTGCAAGCGATGGGGGTCGAACAAGTCATGCCATTGATTTTTACGTCCCATCAGGGAATCACGAATCATCATGCCGGCCAACGTACCAAGTGTTAAACCATTGCCAGAAAATCCCGTCGCGACGAACTGACGTTGGACAACTTGCCCAATCAAAGGCAGGCCATCGTGACTCTCGAGAACCTGTCCGGACCAACGCCGATCGACGCAGGCTGTGGGCAAAAACCGATGCAGTGTCGTTTCGAGGTCGACAAAGTTATCATTTGTCCGTTCGGCCTGGCCGGTCTTATGATCATTGCCACCGAAGACGACATAATCTTCATGGAGATGATGATCGACACGTAGGTAGTAATAGGGTCGGCTCGTGTCCCAAAACAGGGCGGCGGGTGCCGTGTTAGGCGGCAGTTTGGCGCCGATCACGTAACTCGTGTACGGCGCGAATTTGGTTTGCAGCAATGTGGCACTGGCCAAGTTGTTTATGCCACTAAGTGGCACATCGGTCGCGATCACGACCTGCTGGCAGGTGATCATGTGCCCATTAACCTGAACTCGAACGAAATCTCGGTTTGCCCCATCAAACACTCGGGCTTCGGATTGTTCGAAGACATGACTGCCGTCGCCAGGAATGCAAGCGACAAGGGCAGCGAGATACTTCAACGGGTGAAACTTCGCTTGGTCGGGAACGCGGATTCCTTCCCGCCCAAAAATGGGCACTCGGTTGACAAATTTAGCGCTGACGCCGAGCTCCTGCGCCAACTCCGCTTCGCGTTGCAACTGGAAAGTCTCATCATGCTCGCCACGAATGCTCGTATGAATGTACCCGGGAATTCGTTCGAATTCACATTCGATTTTCTCTGTTGTAATGATCTCTTGAATTTTGTCGATCGCCGCGACACCGGCATCCCAAACCGCCCGCGCGCCGGCGAGTCCGTGACTCCTGACCAATTTCGTCAGCCCCAAATCCGTCACGGACGTCAGATGAGCCGTGGTGTTTCCGGTACTTCCATGGGCACAACGACCTCGTTCGATGAGTGCCACTCGATGCCCCGCTTGTTTCAACAAATAGGCAGTGACAATTCCTGTGTTGCCACCGCCCACAATCAGAATGTCGACCTTGATCGATTCACGCACGGGCGAGAATTGCGGCAACGTAACCTGTTTCCAATAAGATTGAGGCGACAAATTAAACTCCTTCGACGATTCCGGACCAAACAACATCGTTAGTCTCGAATTGACGACCGATGAAAAACATCAGCGTTCCCGCCAATTGCCAATGGCGGTTGACGCTATCCAGAACGGTCCTGAAACTCGTGAATTTGGAGTCATCGAATTAACCAACGGACGGTCGCCGAAACGACGACTGCGCCACCATCGGATCTTGCAAAAGCATGAATCAACGTCAAGAGATCGTGCCGTGGTCCAAACCACCAAGCGGATTACGATCTTCCCTCGATAATTATTCAGCTTGGTGCTGCGTATGATTGCTTGGTCAGGTGATGATGCGAGGTGTCGAAAACGATACTCTCATTTTGTCATCGTTTTCAAAACATCTCTTTTGGAAAGAACTCGAAAATGACTACCAAGTTATTACTAATGGCCGCGATTGTCGCGACCTCCGGACTGTTTCTCGAAACCGGCGAGGCCCAGGCACAAGGCGTTCGAAGTTACGATCGCGGCATGCAAAACCGGGGCATCAGCACTCGTGTTTATAGTCCCACCATGAACCGTGGCTACGTTTACCCAAACAGTTCGCGCAACTATCAAAGTTACACTCCGAACTACTACTCGCCAAACTACTACTCGCCAAACTACCGAACCTACAGTTCCTACGGTTACCCGAACAACTATCGCTATGGAAACGGTATCAACCGAGGCTACCAATATCCAAGCAGTTACAGCTACGGGAACTATTACGGAAACTACAACGGCTATCGTCAAAGTTATCCAACCCGTTTTCGGGTCGGAAATACTGGATTCGGTGTTTACCTACGCTAGATGTGTAACCGCAATAACGTTCAACGAAGGACTTGTTTCGTTTCCAAATCGCTCGGCGACGTAATTTTGGGTGATCGGCACAAAAACGGTCAGGCAAAGTGGAGCCCCGTGAACGGTATTGTTTGTAAACGAGTCTTGGGCAAAGGCATGAACGTGATCCGTTATTCGCATAAGTGCTTACTCACGAGCTCCGTGAAAACAGACCAGAACGACGAACTGCCTGTAACGGCAGTTCGTCACTCATATGACGGAGAAGCCTCCCGGGGAAGCTCGCTTGGATATTTTGCCCTAGTCGATCTTCGTTCGAGTTGCGATCCGTTTCTGCCGCGGCTCAACGATGTTCCAAACCAATCCAATCTTTTCCAGTGCCAGAATATTGTAATAGACTAAATCAAACTCCCACCACTTTCTCTGGTTGGAAGCACTGGCCGGGTCGGCGTGGTGGTTATTGTGCCAGCCCTCGCCGCTGGTGATTAAAGCGACAAGCCAATTGTTGCGACTATGTTCACCGGTCTCGTAATTGCGATAGCCAAACAAGTGAGACAGGGAGTTCACACTCCAGGTAACGTGCCACACAAGCACCGTCCGAACGATCACTCCCCAGACCAACAGACTGAGTCCAAGTTGTAAACCGCCGATTACGGTGCCCTCCAGCACAAATCCAATTGCCAGGCCAATCAGAAAAAATAACAGTGCGTGCGCCAGGTACACCAGAATCGGCACGCCCTTTCGCTCGAGTTTGAGGTAAAACGGTTGCCGCAATAAGTCCCGAGCGTATCGTTCGTAATTTGCGATCTTGTTCAGGCCATGTTTGTCAACCAACATCCAACCGACATGCCCCCAGATGAAATTCCCAATTGGGCTGTGCGGATCGGGTTCTTCATCGGAGAAGCAATGATGGATGCGATGGGCCGCCACCCATCTTCCTGGTGCATCTTGCATGCAACAGAGACCGATGTAGACCAGAACTCGCTCGAACCATGGTGCGCATTCAAAGCTGCGGTGGGCCAATAGCCGGTGGTAACACATGTTGATGCCAACACCGCCAAAGAAATAGAGACCAACGAACATCGTGATGACACCTGTCCAGCTAAACAGCCAGGGCCACAACGCTAAAAGCGACAAGGCATGGAGTCCGAACACGACGACCGCGTAAGGCCAGATGATGCGGCCTGGGCCGGAAATCGGCATGGAAGTACGACGCAGTTCTTCGACGGAGGGTGCGTTCGCAAAAACATCTCCCGGCGTCACCGTCACCGGCGCCACAGAATTGGAGGTCACCTCAGACATTGGCATTTCGGACTTTGGCTCTACGGACATTCGAGTCATAAGTGGGTTCCTCTCGATCGCGTCGCCATAGGGAGGGAAATCCTTATGCGGCACCACGTGTTTTCCGAGTGTTTCCGGCGTACGGGATAGAGCCTAGCTAGTACGAATCTGCCCACCATGTCATTGTCGGAAACCTAAGTATCCGAAAGCATGGTGCACGCCATGAAATCGACATGGTGGATTCCGCCACACGACTACACGTTTTCCAGCATCGACTGGATGGCCAGACGACTCAATTCCGAGCCGGTTTTGGCGTTAAGTTTGCGTTTGATGTTTTCGCGATGCGTGTCGATGGTGTGTGTGCTGAGAAACAATTGCTCCGCGATGGCACCCGTGGTGACTCCGGCGCCGATGAGGCGAAAGATCTCCAATTCGCGGTCGGTGAGCAATTCCATCGGGTCTTGTGTATCGCTACGTTTGCCCAACGCCTGCGAGACCATGCGTTGTGTCATTTCGTCGCTCATATACCGCTCGCCTTTGATCACTTTGCGAATGGCATCGATCACTTTATCGTTTGTGTCTTGTTTATTGAGATAGCCATGCGCGCCAGCCCGCAGGGCACGTTCCGCGTACAACGATTCCTGAAACACCGAAACGACCAACATTTTGACCACAGGATTAAGTGCTCTGATACGTTTGACAAGCTCGATTCCGTTGCCCGATTTAAGGGCAATGTCAATAATCACCGCATCGGGACTTAGACTTGTTATTAAGTCAAAGGCCTCGTCCTCGGCGGCCGCTTCGCCGCAAACTTCCAAATCAGATTGCGAGGAAATCCGTAATGCTAGTCCGTCGCGCATCAATGGATGGTCGTCCACGATAACAATTCGCGATGATGCCAATGATCTCTTCATGTTCAAACTTTCCTGGTTGGTATGACACAACGAATCGTGACCCCTGGCCCTTTGTTCTGCTCAATTTGCAAGACACCGCCCAGTAAACTTGCGCGGTACTCCATAATCCTCAGGCCCATGCCTCGCCCCGCAGTAGCCGAGTCCGTTGACTGCGGCGAATCAAATCCCAATCCGTTATCACAAACTTCTAAGGTGACTTGATCATCTTGCTGTGATAGGCGAATCCGGATCTCGTCCGCCTGGCCATGTTGCAGCGCATTGTTGAGCGACTCCTGTGTAATGCGGTAGAGTTGCGTGGCAATCAAGTTGTTGGAAATCGAACTAACCTCCGACGACTCGAAGCGACAGGAGACTTGATTCACACCATTGGTCATCTCCGCAAGTTCCGCCAGGGCCGATCGCAAACCTTCGGCATCAATTTGGACGGGCATGATCCCATGTGAAAGTTCGTGGACATGTTGATTCGCCGTCTTCAAGCCTTGCAACAGCTTGCTGGCGGTCTGTTTCAGCTTGTGAAAACGATGCCCGGCAAGCGTCCAATTTTGGTTTTCTGGCGAGCGATCAACCTCGTAATCTCCCGTGTCGCTGGGAACTGCGGTCTCCAACAATTCGCATAGTCCGCCCGCGAACAGGGTCAATCCCGTCAATTCTTGTTGGGTTCCATCGTGCAATTCATGACCAATCCGGCGTTGTTCCTCAGAGACGATTTCCAGCAAATGTGCTTGCAATTTCTTCCGAGCAGTAATGTCTCGGACAATACCGGTAAACAGTCCAAGATGATCCACCTTACCCAACGCCAAATCAACAGGAAATGTCGAACCATCCTTCCGCAGGGCGACGGTTTCGCGAACGCTGCCTAGGCCCTGAACCCGTTGGTGTTCAAAATAGTCTGCAATGCTCGATTTTAGTTGGCCGCTATTGATCGACGGGATTAATCGCGAAATAAGTTGCCCCAGAAGTTCTTTTCGCGAATAACCAAACAACGATTCCGTTGCTCGATTGATACTGTCAATTGTGCCCCCTTGATCGAAGGTAACGATCGCATCGGCCGCTGTATCCAAGATTGCCGCAAGCCGTTCTGTGCTTTCGTGCAACGCAGCCACCGCCGCAGCATCCTTTTCCCGCTGCTTCAATTCCAACAACTTTTGCCGGGTCAAATCGACAAATGCCACAACCGCGCCGCCCAAATGGTGATCCGTCGTTTGGTAGGGCAAGATTCGCCGCAAATAGTATCTCGCTTTATCCGTGCGAATCTCTCGCTCGATGGGCGTTAGCGTCTCCAACACTTCCCGACATTCGACCAACATCTGGTCGTTGGGGAACTTGGGAGCAATGTCACTAAGCGGCCGACCAATGTCGGCCGGTCGAAGATTCAAGAACGATGTGGCTTGCGGAGTGAACCGTTTGATATTCAGTTCTCTATCAAGAAAGATCATGGCAATGTCGCTACTGGCCATCAAGTTGATCAAGTCATCTTTCGCTTGATCCAATTCGGCGACTTTTTCTTGCAATTGACTATTGATGGTGCTAAGTTCTTCGTTGAGCGACTGCAACTCTTCTTTGGACGTCTCGAGTTCCTCGTTCGCGGACTGCAGCTCCTCGTTCACCGACATGATTTCTTCGTTGGAGGTTTTAAGCTCTTCCGTCGAACTTTCCATTTCTTCGATGGTGCTATGCAATTCTTCATTCAACGACTTCAGCTCAAATTCAAGCTGCTGCACCAACTCGGAATCGTCACCCTGAAGGGAGCCGTGTTGGCTACTCTCGCCGACATGATTGGCCGCCGAGACCTGCATCGGTCCGAGATCACGATCCTGAAAGGTTACCAAGGTCAATCCGTCAGCCTCTTTAGGTTCGGTCAACGGCCGGACGGAAATCGAACATCGTACATAGTGTCCGTTGCGTTTCACTCGCGCTTCATGGTCAACGATCGTGCGTCCTTCGCGAATCGCATTGTTACAGGCAATTTGCAGTTTTGTTCGCAGACCGGGGCGGGCCAGCACCAACAGATCTTTGGTTAGTTCCCCCATCGGGAATTCCAAGTATTCGATGACACGCCCCGTCATGTACAGGATTTCATGTTTGCGACTGATCAGTACTGCCGCAGGAGCATATTCGTTAAGCACCAACCGCTCGGCCAAGTCCTTGAGACTCTTGGACCGCGTTCCGGCCGACGTGTGGTGGGGCAGCGACTTCCGCTGCTCATCGGATTTGTTCAGAGGAATGCCAATGACTTCGCGAGCCCCCGGTCCAATTCGGTGATACAGACGCCACTTTTTAGAAACGGTCGCGAATAGGTCAGTCGTCCGGCCGATCGACTCAGAAGGTCCTAAGAGCAAATAACCATCGGTTGCCAGCGCGAAGTGGAACACCGCGATGACCTTTTGCTGCAATTCCGGCTCCAAATAGATCAGGAGATTTCGGCAGGAGATCAGGTCAAGCTTGGAGAAGGGTGAATCTGCAATCACGTTCTGATGTGAGAACACAATCGACTCGCGAAGTTGTTTGTTGATCCGATAGTGATTGTCGTCCACTGGCACAAAGAATCGCTTCAATCGTTCGGGTGAAACATCGCCGACAACACTGGCTGAGTAGATGCCAGCGCGGGCAAATTCGATCGCGGCAATATCAATGTCGCTCGCGAACACTTGCAGCACGGGCGACGCAGTACTTCGTTCCGCACGACTTGTTTCAGATGCAGGACCGTGTGTTTCCGCCGGTTCCGAACGATCCGCCGCTTCGCCCGTCGGCGCAGCAACACCTTCCAACAACAACATGGCAATCGAATAGGCTTCTTCGCCTGTTGCGCAACCGGGCACCCAAACTCGGATCGGCGAACCGTCCGCGTGGCGGGCCAGCAGATTCGGTACGATCTCCTGCTCCAATAGGTGGAATGCTTCTGGGTCACGAAAGAAAGCGGTGACACTGATCAACAAGTCCTGATAAAGTGCCGTCGCTTCTTCCGGTCGCTCGTGCAGCAACGTGAGGTAGCTCGTCATGTTATCGATTTGCGCCAACCCCATCCTTCTTTGGATCCGACGAAGGACCATGGCTTTGCGGTACGAGCGAAAGTCGTACTTGGTTCTCGCTTGAACAAACGACAGAACTTGATTCAACAGATCTGTCGACTCGGCCGTTGGCGAGATCGTTTTTCCCGCGCTGCTCAGGTAAGGCTGCTCGATGTATTTGACTAACGCCGCCGGCATCTGCTCCGGAGGTAAAATGCAGTCGACCTGACCAGTTGCGATAGCGTTAAGTGGCATTTGATCGTATTCAGCCGTATCCGGCTGTTGGGCCATTGTCATGCCACCGACCAGTTTGATTTCACGAACTCCCAAAGCCCCGTGACTGCCAGTGCCCGACAACACAATCCCGATCGCACGTTCCGTTTGGTCTTGAGCCAACGAGCGCAAGAAGAAGTCGATAGAAGTTTGCCAACCACGTTGAAACGGAGGGACACTGAGTTGCAATTGTCCATCGCGGATCGCCATAAATTTGTTGGGAGGAATGATGTAGACAGTGTTGATTTCCACCGCCATACCTTGTTGTGCTTCGACAACGGGCATCGGCGTCAAATTGCCAAGCAAACCGACGATTAAACTTTCGTGGGTCGGATCAAGATGGGGAATCAACACAAAGGCCATCCCGCTATTGGACGACATCGCACTAAAGAAACGCTTGAACGCGTCTAGACCACCCGCTGAAGCCACGATCCCAACGACCGGGAAACCGACAATGTTTGAGCGGGCTAGATTCTCCGACATGATTCGCGCTTTCAACAGTCGGCATGGTCTTTCACTATCCACTTAGCCTATCAACAATCGTTCGTTGTCGATAGCCCTTGCTCTCCACGATGCTATCTGGCGGAAACCGCCAAGCTCAGAATGGCTCGATATTCGATTCAAGTTTCGGGATTAGCTTGGCACAATCGTTACTTCGGGACGACACGGTTTGGAGGTCGTCGAACAGGCATGCGTGAAGGACAACTATATGCGAGTCATGATTGCAGGAGCTGATTACACCAACTTGAGTCGACTGGATTCGTATTTGACGAATCTGGGACACGACACGGTCTCGGTACGGAATGACGTGGAATGTCGGGCCGTCCTGAACCGATTTGTCCCCGATTTAATTGTGCTGGAATTGGACATCTTTTGGCGTGGATATGACGGAGTAATGAGAACGCTGACCAACAGTTCCCGCACGGAAAAAATTCCCGTCGTGTTTTTTACGGATGTGCACAAACGACTTCCGGAAAAACTATGCCCACACATCATCGTGCAACTTGGTCATCCCCTGCAATCACAAGGATTGTTCCGGCTTCGCGACTTGCTGGAAAACATGGAATTGGCGAGCGTCGGAACTTCACATTTACAAAGTGAGATTGGTCTTACGGTTACCTACGAACAGATGGTCTCGTGAGCATGTGCGGGTGGCAACAACCGCCACAACACTTTCACAGTTCCTTCGATAGGTCTTCGCCACTCGAACCGCGATAGTTCATCGTCGGCTAGGTTGACCCGAGTTTCTCGAACGCCTTACCTGGGCGGGGAAACATGCGGGCAGTATTAGCCGGGAACCAAAGGAGTGCACATGAAAGCCAAATCAGACAAGCTGCCAGAAGAAGGAAGCAGCAAATGCCGAGTCGTGAAGGTGTCGGGCGACCAACTCACTTCCACGTGTAGCAAAGGTGAAGAACATCAACACACCGTAACGAAAGACGCCAAAATCACCTGCAATGGCAAACCAGGTAGTTTGGCAGACCTCGCGGAAGGTTCGACCATCCGAATGACGATGTGCCAAGATGACAAGGACAAAGTCCTGGCCATCGATTGTGGCCGACACATCCGTGAATTGGCCACCCATTAGTCCACGCGATTTTCTGGCGATCGTGTTGTGCTTGAGCGGGCGAAAGCCGGTTCATATCACATCAAGTAATCGCCATCCTTTCCAACGGGTTATTAAACGGAATGTCCGTGCGAACCCCATTCGTCCATCGTTTCATCACACGAAAGATTCATAACTATGAACATCCAATCATTTGCTGTCGCAACACTGGCAACTCTCCTCGTCGGAAGTCCGCTCTTGGCGCAGGAAACAAAGCCTCCCCGCGATCAGAATCTTGCGACTCGAACGACCCCCGTTCAGTCAACTAGCGACACGCCAACGAAAGATCAGATCTTTGCAATTTGTTTGGCGATCGCCGATCAAGAGCAAGTCCTTCTTTCAAACTTCGCGAAAGACAAGGCAACTCACGCCGACGTCAAGGCGTTTGCTGCTGCATTAGAGAAGTCCCATCAAACTGCCGTGGAACAACTCCAGGCACTATCACCAACGACCACGGCAATCGGTACCGTGAGCGATCAAAGCAAACGGAATGACGCGAAACAGGCAGATGCGAAACAGGCAGATGCCAAGCAAGCAGATGCCAAGCAAGCGGATGCCAAGCAAGCGGATACTGCCCAAGTGACTGAAACGAGTCTGAAGCAAGTTGCCGATAACACCATGCCAGTGAATTTTTTGCAACTACATCAAGAGATATCGACCCAATGTTTGAAAGACAGCAAGGAATGGCTGAATTCGAAGAAGGGCGTCGAGTTTGATCAGTGTTTTATTGGGATGCAAATTGCCAAGCATGCAAGTTGTCGCTCCACGTTAACCGTCCTGCAACGACACAGCACTGGTAAGTTGCAAGAGTGGATCAAGTCAACTTTGGTAACCAACAACAAGCACATGGAAGCTGCTGTTAATCTGATGGAGACACTGGCCGAAAGCGACCCGTCAACGTCGAATCGATAGTCCCACGGAATGCCACTGCGGAAAACTGGGCAAGTTCCCTTTGCACCTTCTCCCCGTAGAAATCCGCTACGGGGAGAGGGCAAAGTGAAGGAAAGTCATTAAGCGATTGGTGACACGCACTTTCAAGTCGCGGAAACACCGATCAAGTACGCACGTCACGGCCCAGTCCTACATCAACGGCCAATTCGCAATTCGCCACTCGATCGTTCCAAAAAAACCTGGAACTTATCCGGTCTCTTCGCTTTCAGATTTTGTTCCCGCGCGACTTACCGTCCGCCACCTTCTCCCGCTGATCCGCCGTCCGCCTTGGCGGCTTCTTGACGTTTCTTCTCCTGAGCTTCGGTCCACTCGCGTAAGAGAGTCTCGCGCGATTTGATGACTTCGGGAATTTCTTTATTCTTGTTGATGAGTTTCATTGAGATACTGTTCACGCAGTGCCGAGTATTCTTCACCGTGAATTGCTCTCCTTCAAAAACGTGACCCAAGTGGCCACCACAATTCGAACAGAGGATTTCGACGCGATAGCCGTCGGCGTCCACAACTCGCTTCACCGCTCCCGGAATTTCGTCATCAAACGAAGGCCAACCGCAATTGCTGTGGAACTTGTCATTGGAAAGATAGAGAGGCAAGTTGCATTGTCGGCAAATGTAAGTGCCCTCGGCCTTGGTATCGGTGTACTTGCCCGTGAACGCTCGTTCGGTTCCCTTGTTTTGAATCACATGTTTTTCGCTATTGTTCAGCTTGTTGTACTTGGGCTCGTAGTTCATCACTTCTTCTTCAGTCATTTCACTCACGTCCTTGGTCTTTTCGTCAACTGCGGATTCTTTGGTTCCAGCCACGGGCTTTTCGGTGGTGGACTTGGCGTCGTCTTGAGTGGGGAGGGCTTCTTTGGTGTCGGACTTCTCCTGCCCAAAGAGGCGAAGCGAGCACAGCGAAACGCCAGCAACCATGCCCAGCCCGAGCAAGCGGCGTCGATTTGGTAAATGCGAATCCGCAATCGGAGCCGTCGATGTTTCCACGACCATTTCCGTTGCGTCAACGGGAGAGGATTCGCGTTGGGGTTGGTGGGTCGACTTCATGATTCGTTCTCCTCGCAACATTGGTGGGGGCAAGTGGGTCAAGCAAACTTTGCGGTCCGCTGCAATGGGCCTTGCCGAGACTCTTCTCCGCAAGCGACGCTTTTATTGTAACCGAAATGCCGCTACAATCCAAACACAGGTTTTCTGGCCGGCACGCTCGGGGATAAAACGGCTTCAAGATGTCCAATTCGCCTACACTGCCTTCATCGCCAGATATTTCTCGCAAATCAAACGAATTTTGGCTGTGGGTTGCTGGTTACTCGTTTGTTGCAGTTGCTTTTTGCCTGGCTGGCTTGCGTCGAATCTCATGGCATTACTTGCCCATCACGTCGTGGTTGTTTTTATCAAATGGCAACCAATTGGTTCAGCCCATGCGGGAACGGAGATCCCTACAGACAGTAGGCTTCACGTTGTCTGAACGGGGCACTGCGGTTGCACTGCGACCGACCAGCATGGTTCTGTTGGTTGATTGTTTCATCATGTCATTTTTTAATTGCCATTTTGGAGTAACGGATGAAGGCGTCGCAAAGCCCTTTTGTTAGTCTCGTGATTGTGGGCGTCGTCGTTTTGTTGTGCGTTTCGCTGACCGTGATTGCTCCACTCGTTGTTCTCTGGAGAATCAACGACCCGACGGGGACCTCCAGTTCGACGGTGCCGCATTTGACAGCGGCCGAATCCAATCGTCTGGCGCGGGAAGCGTTTGGCTCTTTCGATATTGGAAACAGCCCGTTGGATCGGCCCGAGGCCGTTCTGCCGCCCGAGTTCGCCGGCTTTCTTGGGCGATTGGAACTGTTCATGACTTGGCACTTCGCCAGTACTCTCCTGCCTGTCGATGAACAACGAATGCTTCGAAGATTGGGATCGACGGGGCGACTGCAGGAGCTATCGATGCTGGAACGAAGAAATTTGACGAAATCTGCGCTCCAACCATTTTCCGGAGACTCGTTTCTTGACTCGTTGGTCATTGTCCAAGTCGATTCACCGGCCACGGATCCGGAGACGTACGTCGTTTATGCCATTGGATTTTCGGACGATGGACTGGAATCGCGTGAGTGGCGTTTTTGGTTTTCCTGGCATGAGACGGGTGCGCGAATATTTGATTGGCAAAGGATCGATCTGGGGATGAGTCATTCCGAGTGGCTGAGTCAAACCAAGATCCCTGTTTCACCTAAGGTAACCAAGATCGAAGCGGAGCTCGAACATGTGCGACAACTCGTCAAGGAATTGGATTTTCCTAAGGCGAAAGCTATTCTGGAATCACTTGAATCCAATGCTCCGTCAAACTTACGTGACTGCGACTGGCTGAGAATGGCGGTCGCCTATCAATCAATGAACGAACACGCTGCCGCGTTGAAGTGCAGTTGCCAAGTGACCGACACGGAGAAGTTTCCGGGGGCTCACCGGATCCAGCAGCGGGCCCATTTTCAGTTAAAGGACTTCGAAACATCTATCGAACAAGGGCAGGCTTACGCAGCATTGGTTGGCAAGTCACCTGAAGTTTGTTTGCTATTGGGGATGGCGTTCCATGCCATTGGCAAACCAGCGGACGGTAACGAGGCCTTGGATAACTTATTCCGAAGTAGTCCGTGGAGGTCGGAGCAGATGGCTGGGCTAACCGCAAGATTCGGACCGTTGGCAATGCCGGTTGTCGACGCCTGGCTCAAACAAGATGGCAGTCCGTTGCAGTCCGCGACCGAGTTGGCGAATCAGTTGTTGATCCGTGATGACGGCGACACGATACTTGAGTCGTTGATTGCGTTTGTGGCAACGGAATCGCCGGAATCAGCGGAAGGACATTGGTTGAAGGGCGAACTCGCCGCCTGGAATGACGATTATGAAACGGCGTTGGCCGAGTATCGGTTAGCCAAGGCAAAGACTAGTGATTCGGATCAGCTAGAAAAGTTCAAACATGCTGAATACGACGCGATGCAGCGTCTCGGAGAAGTGCTCGAGGTCTACGATCTCGAGACTGCGAAGTCGGAAATGATCGTGTCCGAATATTGGGCCCAACGCAACGGCGATTCGGTCCTGAGCGATGCCGAGTGGACGGAATTGTTGCTGCAACACGGCAAACACTTCCCCGACGACCCATTGGCCGTCGACAAACTACTGGAATATCTGATCGCAAATGGGGAGTTGGAACGCGCGGAACGGGAGATTCGCACGCGTTTCAACCATTGGCCCGTTGCACCGGAGGTAACATCTGAGGCGGACGTCCCGATAGACTCCGCCAATGAAGTGGAGGACCAAGTTGCGGACGAAATGAGCGAAGCTGAGGAACCTCTCTACGAAAGCCACATCAGCCTCGCCAGTTCACTTCCCAGCCGAATCGCGGAAGTGATGGCACTGACCGGCCGATCGGGAACTGCCTACGAAGAAACGGTTCAGCGAGCCGGGAAGCAAGTCGCAGTGATCGACGAGTTTTTTGCGGAACTGGCGGACGTGTTGGTCGATCTGAAACAATGGGAAGCCTTGGAGGCGATCGTTGAACAGCACCAACTCCAGCGACCCGCCGACCCTAATCTGGCGATGTATCGTGGCGACCTTGCGGTCCATCAAAGCCAATTCTCCAAAGCCATTGAATGGTACGAACAGGCGATGCGTACGGCTCCGGACGATGGATTTACAAGAGTCTATTCGCAGCGTCGTCTCTACCGCACGATCTGTGATGGTGGATTGTGGTTGGACTACTACCGAGCCTCTGCCGAAAAATCAGTATTGTTTCAGGAACTCGCAGAAATTCTCGAAAAAGAATCACCCGAGCAGCTCGAGCTCTTGGTCGCCGAACATTTGGCAAAGGCGTCCGTCGACCGTGACTTCGCAATTTGGATGGCCGGTCGCGCGGAGCAACAAAACAACGTCATGGATTTTGAGAAGTGGTTGGATCAGGCAGTTTCTTTGAGCGATGCTTCAAAGGAGACGGACTATGAAGTGAAATTCTTGGCGGAGAAACTGCCGAAATTACATGTTCGTACTGGGAACTACGAATTGGCTCGACAGGAGGCAGGCAGTGATCCCAACGACCGAGTCCTGATCGAGGCACTGATCGACGCGCATCAACAGAACCACGCCTCGGCCGCCGCAAAATTGAGGGCCGCTGACTTGGGGTCCATGTACGAGTTGACGAAACCAGAGAATTTGAGATGGGAGGTCTTCCGCTCTGAATATCGCGAGCTGCAACGATCCAATCCGTTTGGGATCGACTCGCTTAAATCGCATGTGCAATGGGTCGGCTACTTGCGAGAACCGTTCATTTTGGAATTGCCCCAGGTGGCCGTGACGGCTCGCGAGGTTCTGGGAGATGACTTCACCGTCGCGCAGGCGCCACTTGATCCGAACGGTATTGCTTCGTGTCCCACGTTTGTGTTCGAGTCAACATCAACGCCACATGCCAGATGGTTCTTGCAGTTGCAATCAAGGGCACCGGTTCCCGCATTGGAACGCAGCGAGTTTATTCCCGAGCAAGTCGCTGCAGATAATGCCAGAGCGACGATCGTAGTGGGTCGAGAGCTGCGGGACGTATTTGACCACATTCAATCGCCCTTGGATGATCTGAATAACGACATCAACAAGATGTTACGATTGATGGAAGCGTTGGTTGATGATCGTGTTTCGGTTTGGTACGCCGCCGACGATTGGAAACTCGTGTTGCCATCTTCTGCTTGGAAATTTCAAACCACCGATCGTGCGAGTTCCGTTTTTCGACGGCAGGGGATTTTTGGTCCCAGGTTTGAAGAGGGACCGACGATTTCACGGGATCAGCAGCGACGATTTCGAAAAGACTTGAGGGCGGTTCTTTCGACCGTCGAGTTGGCGAAATTAAGAGTCCGAATGACACATCGGGTTGGTCTCCTCGCGGAACCGGTTTGGTTCACCGTTGAATCGTTTACCAAGCGACCGAACGACATCGATTTCCTCGTGGTCCTGGTGAACGACTTGTTGTTTGCTCCCAAGGTAACTTCGGGTTTGCCCTGCCGGGTTCGGCTGTCGGAACTTGATGCCTGGCAGATCGAAGGTCAAGACATTGTCGAGCTGGGGAGTACGGAATAGCCGTTGGGGAGTTCATATGCCGAAGTGAGAAACAGAGGGTTGGGTAAGATTCGCGGGCGGCATTCTTAAGGCTATCCTTCCGAGGCCCTACATTAGGTCATTCAAATAGCCGCCTGGGACCCGGCAAATGGGTAGCTCAGGCCGAAGAAACGCTGCGCGAAGCGGCGGGCTCGATGGTTGGCGTACCATTGGCGTTTGATCTGATTCGAGGAAAACCGGCGTTTGCGTCGTCCGTCTGGCATGGTCGCTCTTCTCCGTGGAAGCTGGTTCGTTCCAGCAGGTTCGTGTCCGAAGTTTTGGTGGGCGTCGGCGGCGGGCTCGGTGTGGCTTTTTGGGGCCAAAGTCTGCCTTGGACAAATCCCATACGCGGATCTTTGATTTCTGTGACGCCAAAAATTTGCAAAATCTGGGCGATGTTCCAAATTCTTAGCGAAACCCGCCTCGGGAAAGTCGGGTTCTAGGTAACCTAATGAGATCGCGGGGCGCGGCCAATCACCGAACGAATGGAACTTGAAAGCCATGATGACGAACGAATTGCGGAATCTTCTCGTAGCCCGTCGGACATTCCCGACCGTCGCTCGGCGGCCAATGGTGGCCAAAGTCGTTAGAACGGTCGGTATTGGGCTGGTAAGTCTCGTGGCAGCGGCTGGTCTGGGGGTTGTCGGGAACGCTAGAGTTCCCCAGTCGGATGACGATCGCCCGCGGGTGACGACGCCCAACTTCCGGCAAGCAGAGCAATATAGCTCGACGTATTTGCGTCAATTTGTCTACAGCACCTCGGTGACACCGACTTGGATCGATAATACCGACGAGTTCTGGTACTCGTACAAGACCGCCGCTGGGACGAAATATTGGCGAGTGAATCCAGAGAATGGGACTCGGTTGCCACTGTTCGATCACGTGAAGTTGGCTGGGCAACTGTCGATCTTGTCTCGTCAGGCCGTTGAACCAAACCAGCTATCGTTAACTCGGTTGGAAGTCAGCGGGAAAGACGACAATCTGAAATTCGTTGTGGAGCAAATTCAATACGAATACTCGCTTAAGTCGCAAGAGCTGAAGAAACTTGGCCCCGCGCCTCCAGCCCCGTTCGGTGGTGGCCGCCGACCTCCGGGTCAACGAGACCAACAGGATCAACAACAGCAAGAACAACAACAAGATCAGCGCCAACAAGATCAACGCCAGCAGGACCAACAGCAAGATCGGCAACAAGAAGATCGCCAACAGGAGGAGCGGCAACAAGAGGAACGCCAACAGGAGGAACAGCGTGACAACGAGCAGCGGCGGGAGCGTGGCCAACAAGAACGCGGGGAGCGACCTGGGGACGCGAACCCGCCAGGGCCCAACGACGCCCATCGAAACTTTTCACCCGATCGCAAGTCTTATGTTTTTGCCAAGGGCCATAATCTGTATTTGGTGCGAGTCCCTGAAGAACCCGCTCCCACGACGGAGCCGCCCAAAGCTGACCCATCGCCAGCCCTAACGGAACAAACGAACGAAGTCACTAAGGAAGTCACTAAGGAAGTCACTAAGGAAGAGACTAAGGAAGAGATCAAAGAAGAGATCAAAGAAGAGATCAAAGAAGAGATCAAAGAAGAGATCAAAGAAGAGATCAAAGAAGAGATCGAGCGAAACGAGCCGCGATTGGAGCTAATGGATACTTCATCACCTGGGTTCTGGAATCTATTGCAGGCCTCCGCTCAGGAGTCTCAGACTCAAGAAACGCAAACACAGCAAGGGAACCAGGAGCAAGGGAACCAGGAGCAAGGGAACCAGGAGGGTGTCAAGCAAGAAGAAACGCAGCAAGAACAGGACAAACAAGAAGAAACGAAGCAAGAGCAGGGCCAACAAGAGGAAGTCAAACAGGACGAAGTCAAGCAAGAGCAAGACAAACAACAGGAAGTCAAGCAAGACGAAGTCAAGCAGGACGAAATTAAGCAAGAGGAAGTCAAACAGGACGAAATCAAGCAGGACGGTCAACAGCAGACCACGGAGACTACGGAACAAAAGACTCAGGAATCGGAAAAGCCCGCGGATGAAGCGACCGCTGGGCCAAAGGTCGATCCGAAGTGGGATGAATTGGCGGTGCAAATCACGACCGACGGTGTCGACAAATACAGTTTCGCTGGTCGCGCCGGCCGTCGTGGTGCCCCACAAGAGATCAAAGAGGACGCTCTATCACGTCCCAACATTACATGGTCAAAAGACTCGCAGAAGTTTTATGTTTCGCGTTCGGACTCGCGGGGTGTCAACGACTTGTGGGTGATCAATTCTTTGGCCTCACCACGACCAGCGCTGGAAACTTACAGTTACCCGATGCCTGGTGAAGACGCCGTCCGCAAGTCGGAATTGTACTGGTTCCAACTCGGTCAAACGGCACTCAGTCGGATTGCACCTCGCTGGAAAGACGAGTTTTACAGCGACATCCGGTTCAGTGAGACGCACGATTCGATTCGTTTTTTGCGCCGAGATCGATTGTTGCGCAATGTCGAATACTGCGCGTTGGACCTGGCAAATAGCCAGATCAAATCCATATTTGAAGAAGGCTTTGAAAAGTCGACGATTGCTCCGAAAGCGATTCGCTTCTTAAAAAACAATGAAGAGATGATTTGGTGGTCCGAACGCAGTGGATGGGGGCACTTCTATTTGTATGACAATCAGGGTCAGTTGAAGAACGCGATTACGTCGGGAACTTTTTTTGCGGACCGTTTGGTTGATTTGGACGAAGAGAATCGGATCTTGTATTTTACGGCCATGGGTCGTGAACCGGGTGAGAACTTGAACTATTCTCATCTGTACTCCATCCGTTTGGACGGAGGCGATCTCAAGTTGCTGAACCCGGGTGATGCCAACCACACGGCCGTACTCTCTCCGAGCAAAAAGTACTTGGTGGACAACTTTTCCCGAGTTGATTTGGCGCCTTGCTCCGTACTTCGCAACAGTGATGGCGGTGAGGTTTTGAAGCTAGAGGAATGTGACTTGAGTCGGTTGGAACAAGTTGGGTTCCGCATGCCCGAGACCTTTGTTGTCAAAGCCTCGGACGGGATCACCGATTTGTTTGGCAACATGTACAAACCGTTCAATTTTGATCCGAACAAGAAGTATCCGATCATTACGTATGTTTACCCAGGTCCACAGCAAGAGGGAACGCGACATGCCTTTACGGCCACTGCGGGAGAACAGCAATTGGCCCAAATTGGATTTATTGTGGTCCAGGTCGGACATCGCGGTGGGACGCCCGGTCGGTCCAAGGCTTATGCCAGTTACGGCTATTTTAATTTGCGTGATTATGCGTTGGCCGACAAGAAGGCCGCGATTGAACAATTGGCGCAACGATTTCCGTATATCGACGTCGAACGAGTTGGCATGTACGGGCATTCCGGTGGTGGTTTTATGACGGCGGCTGCATTGATGGTTCCACCCTACAACGACTTTTTCAAGGCCGGATTTTCAACAGCCGGTAATCACGACAACAACATTTACAACAACTCGTGGTCCGAGCGATGGCACGGCCTGCGCGAAGTTCCAGTCGAACAGACCGCGGATTCCGCAACCAACCGCCAAACCGACCGTGGCCAATCCCAAAGTGGACCTTCGGACCTGCAGGCTATTCTCGACGTGCAGCCCGAGGACTTCTTTTTCGATTACGAAATGGCCGCCGACGAAGATCCATGGTCCTTCGAACAACGACTGTGGGGCGACCACGAACCTTTGCCGCTGTGGTTGCAAGAAGAACAACAAAAGCAAGAACAACAAAAGCAAGAGCAAGAACAAGAACAACAAGAGCAACAGCAGCAACAAGTCCAACAGGAGCAAACCGAACAACAATCGGGCCGCGACCAACAACGACGGCGCGGCCGCGGCCGAGGTGGTCGGCAAGGCGAGCAACAACAAGAGCAAACACAAAACCAACAGGACGACCAGAAGCAGCAAGAAGAACAAGTTGATGGCCAGCAACAAGACGAACAAGGCAAGCAAGAGAACCAAGAATCAAAAACCGAGCAGAAAACTCGGTTTGAAATCAAGGTTCCCACCAATGCGGAGTTGGCCGCTAACCTAAAACATCACTTGTTCTTGGTGCACGGCGAATTGGACAACAACGTTCATCCCGCCAACACGTTGCGATTGGTGGACGCATTGATCAAGGCCAACAAGAAGTTCGACATGCTGTACCTGCCGGGGACTCGGCATGGATTCGGAGCCTACCAACCTTATGTCACGCAAAGAATGTTCGAGTTTTTTGCGGATCGTTTGATGCTAGAGTACGAAACGAAGTAGTTTTTGGAGACGCTTCTTCGTTTGGAACGCGTTGCTTTCTCAAGTCGTGAGACAACGTGAGGTCAATGGCTCTGTCGTTCAAATCGCTCGGGTTCAATTAGGACCCGGGCGATTGGAAGGTTGAGACGTCGGCGTCAGAATGGGAACGCCGTGATGACCCGGTCTTGTTCGGTAACGAGGCGCAATTTGTTGGTCGCGGGACGTCGAAGCCGGGCGCCTTCCCGTCCTCCGACGTAGCCGATAGGTTCCTCAAAGATCACTTCGTATACCGTTCGTTCTTCTTCCACTCGCATCGACGTCATGGGACTGTGTTGTTTGGCTCGGGTATATCCCAGATCAATTCGTTTGAGAACTTGCTCCATGTCTCCGCTGAACACACCGTGGCGACCGCTTCGATTCGGTTGATCTTCTAAATGCCGCGCCAAGTGCTCGAGACGATGACCATCGGCACTGCCGGGCGTATACCGCAGACCGGCCGGGGAGACGTATACCTCGCGTCCCAACGGGCGCAACACGCCGTGCAACAAAGGTTCTGCCGCCACGTTTTCATCCGAGCCTGTCGGCGGGGCTCTTGGCCGTTGGGATGTCAAATCAACGTCTGGTAGCGGGGGCTGGGCCTTTGAATCCGATTCTGCCGGCGATTTTGACGGCGTCTGCGCTTTGGGTGGAGATGTGTTTGTGGCCTGCGTCCGGGGTTTTGCGTTGGCGGCTCCGGGAGCTTTCTTCGTTGCCTTCGATTCGGCGAGCTCGATTTCCGGTTCGGGTTCCGGTTCCGACTTGTTTGCGCCGTTATTGGACGGATCGGGCAACAACGAATCGAGCGAGGGCAAATTCCAACCCAGTTGGCGATTCGCCAATGGCTGTACCAAAAGATAGATCACTGCCGCCACGAGCAAGATCACAACCCATTTCGAAACGGGCGGTTTGTTGTTCTTCCTAAAACGGGACATGAAGGCTTTCAATCTAGGAGGTCTACCGCAACCGCAACAATTTGGCGTTGCTGTGTCGATTTAATCGCCGGTTATTAGAGCATTTTGGGTGGAAAGCGGCTACTTGGCTAATCCTGGGCCATCGAATTTGCAAATTCCGTGCATTGATCACAATCGGTGCCAAGGGAATCCCGCCGTGATCACAACTCTCGATTCCTGCACCGAACGATATAGAAAACGGGGGCCTAGTTTGCTAGCGAGCGAAAATCGATGAACTGGAACCGTAATCATTACATGACCGTCGGCTTCTTGATGATCTTTGCTGGATTTCATTTCCGGGTCGTCGAGTCGTTCGTTTTGACGCCGCAGGCCACCAAGTTCCTCCACGAGCAACACGATGGATTGGAATTAACCGGCAGTGTCTATAAGGAAAATGGCGAAAAGGTCGCCAACCAGGGAACTGGCGGGATGTTCCTCCCCCAATATCAAACGGTATCGCAAAGCGGTCGTCCGGGACTTACCACCGCCGGATACACTCGATCCGAGACGGTCACGGACGATACGAAGAAAGTCATCACACCACCGAATTGGATGGGATGGCCCATGATTTACATCGGCGCCGTACTTGCATTGTTCGGTATTACCATGAACAAGCCTGCCTAGAGCTTTGTCTCAACCAAAACTTGGGGTCGGGTAAAGGGGACAGGAGTCAATTGTGCGAAGCACCCGAAGGGCCGTTCCGGCAATTGACTCCTGACCCCTTTACCAGACCGACCCCAAAATTAAATGGTGACAAAGCACTAGATTCAGTTTTCAGCGAGGTCTCACCGTGTTACAACGAGTTTCTGGGGTTTTGTTGGTCGCGGTACTGGTGGGGCTGGTGTGGCGTGAATTTCGCTCCTCACCTCAGAACCTGGCGGTCGCCGCTCCAATCGCTACCACGACCAATCCTCTTTCTTTCAAGATCGATACGTCACGAACCAGCGATCAACCAAGTCGTTACTTTCTGGCTTCGGGAACCTCGCGGATCACCACCAACACCCAAGACTCGCCGCAAAGCGTGGCTCCCAGCAATCGGTTGCGTGAAGGTCGAGAGGTCCGCGATCCAAATGCGACTTTCTCGCCCGTGGGTGAGCGAATGAATTGTGTTCTGCCCAGTCTCGAAACCACGGTCACCGTCGTCGAGAACCTCACGCTGGAGCGCGTCTATGAAATCATGACTCGCCACGACGAGTCAGCGACGTGGGAAGTTGAGGGATTGATTACCGAACATCAAGGCCGAAACTACATTCTGTTGCGTCGCGCGGTCATCAATTCGATCTCATTGGATGAACAATAAGCACTGTTCACCACTGCGGTGCGAAACACTTGCTACGTTACAGATTCGCGGAGCCACGTCCCAGACTTTCCCCCGCGTTTTTCCAACAGGACAATTTCGCTGATGGTCATCCCACGATCGACGGCTTTGCACATGTCGTAGACGGTCAGCGCCGTGGCACTGGCGGCGACTAAAGCTTCCATTTCAACACCGGTTGGCCCCGTCGTTTTGACCCGAGTCGTAATCTGAAGCAGGTTTGAATCCACGAACTCAAATTCGATTTCTGTGCTACTCAGATTTAGTGAATGACACAGCGGAATCAGTTCATCGGTCCGCTTGGCGGCCATGATTCCAGCGACCCTGGCGACTTGCAACACATCGCCTTTGTGTACGGCTTTCTGTTGGATCAGGTCCGCCGTTTCGCGATTCATCCGAACCTGGGCTCGTGCGACGGCGAGCCGTTCGGTGTTCGATTTGGAGCCAACGTCGACCATTCTGGCGTTGCCGTTAGGGTCGAAGTGGGTCAAGTCGTTATTGGGGTTCATCCGGTACCTGTTTCATGACAATCCCAGCCAACGGCGGCAAATTCAGTAGGATCGAATAGGGTCGGCCTTGGGCAGGAATTGGCTCGGCAATCGATTGGAGCGTGCCAACATTGGAACCACCGTAAAACTTCGAATCCGAGTTGAGGATCTCGCGGTAGGTTCCAGGGGCATCCATGCCTAGCCGATAGTCTCGTCGCACCACCGGTGTCATATTAAACGCCGCAAAGACCGTTTGATCACCAGCCTGGTTTCGGCGCAGGAACGCCAAGATGCTATTTTCGGCATTCAAACAATCGATCCATTGAAATCCGGCAGCATCGAAATCCAATTCGTGAAGTGCTGGCTCGGCCACGTGCAGTCGATTCAAATCGGACACCAATTGTTTCAGCCCACCGTGTGTGTCGAACTTCAACAATCCCCAATCGAGTTCGCGATTGTGGTTCCATTCCGTCCACTGGCCAAAGTCACTGCCCATGAACAACAACTTCTTCCCGGGATGCATCCACATGTACGTGTACAAGAGTCGCAGATTCGCAAACTTCTGCCACAAGTCGCCGGGCATTTGATCCAACAAGGAGCGCTTGCCATGCACAACTTCGTCATGGGAAAGTGGCAGCGTAAAGTTTTCATGGAACGCATAGATCAATGAAAACGTGAGTTCGTTGTGATGGTATTTGCGATGAATAGGATTGTGGCGAAAGTACTTGGTCGTGTCGTTCATCCAACCCATGTTCCACTTGAGACTGAAGCCCAAGCCGCCCGAGTGAACCGGCCGCGAGACACCTTCCCAAGCTGTACTTTCTTCGGCGATGGTTACCACACCGGGGTACTCGGCATGCACGACCTCATTAAACTCACGGAGTAACGAGATGGCCTCCAAGTTTTCGCGGCCCCCATGACGATTGGGAATCCACTGGTTGGGTTGGCGACTATAGTCCAAATACAACATCGAGGCGACAGCGTCGACGCGAAGCCCATCAATGTGATACTTGTCCAACCAAAATAGGGCGTTCGCAATCAGGAAGTTGCGGACTTCGTTGCGTCCGTAATTGAAAATCAACGTTCCCCAATCGGGATGTTCGCCCTGGCGTGGATCCAAATGCTCGTAGAGAGCCGTGCCATCAAAGCGAGCCAAGCCGTGCCGATCTTTCGGAAAATGTGCAGGCACCCAGTCGATGATCACTCCAATGCCATGTTGGTGACAGTAGTCGACAAAGTACATAAAGTCGGCCGGGCTGCCATAGCGGCTCGTGACGGAAAAGTATCCTGTCGTTTGATAGCCCCAACTACCGGTGTAGGGGTGTTCGCTTATTGGCAACAATTCCAAATGTGTGTAGTTCATTTCTTGGCAGTATTGCACCAATCGATGCGCCAACTCACGATAGTTCAGCCAGCCATTCGGCATGGTCGGGTCCGTTTGCCACGAACCCAAATGAACCTCGTACACGCTCATCGGTTGATGCAAAGCGTTGCTACCAGCGCGACGAGCGATCCAGTCTTGGTCGTTCCAAGTATATGAGTCCAGATCGACGACAACCGAAGCGGTCCGCGGCGGCAGTTCGGCCGAGTAGCCCATCGGATCGGTACGATCCGTGACCTGCCGATCAGCGCCGGTCACACGAAACTTGTAGAGCGAACCGGTCGCGATGCCCGGAATAAAGACTTCCCATATCCCAGCACCACCAGGCATTTTCTGAAGCGGATTTCGGCGATGGTCCCAGCCGTTAAAGTCGCCGATGACCGAGATTCCTCGCGCGTTTGGTGCCCAAACGGCGAAGTTGACGCCCACGACTCCATCAACCGTTCGACCATGCGCTCCAAGCACATCGTAGATTCTTCGATGTTTTCCTTCGCCGATCAAATACTGATCGAAATCGGTCGACAACGGTGCGACTGCGTAGCTATCCATAGAGACCTTCGTTTCTCCCGACACGTTCGAGGACCCAATTCTATAAGAGGACGTTGACTCGCGTCCATGACCGCGCCACTCGACAGGGCACAAACCCTCGAAGAGCCCTGAAGGATGAATGCGTTTCATCGGAATTTGAATCGGATCGGTGGAATGTTGCAACCACGCAGAGCTGGCTTCGGGCAAAAAGGAGCGAACATGCGTCCACTGCTGCGGGGCTTGGGCACATGGTTGGGGCCCTAACAATGTGGTGGGGTCTTCCAACTGTCCATCAAACAGGCGTTGCAAATCCAATAACGAAACCGTGCTCGCCACCGTACATCCTGTGGTCATCGATGCGCTTCCATTCACAAGGGGCATGAGTAATTTGCGAAAATAATCGCTCGCACCGGACGAGAAAATCCAGCGTCGTGCGGGCTCAACTTCGGCCTCAGTTGGCACTCGAGCCGACCAATTGGTGGTCCCACCGCTGGCAAAGTTCCATTCCAACGGCCGTCGCCGCCGTCAACCAATTTGGGTCCAACCCTCGTAGATGAGGAGCAGCCGAGTCCGGGACGGCGACGTCTCCACCCTCTTCGGTCGTCAAGATTCGACCTCGTCGGCGACGAGCAAAGTGGGGCTTGGGAACATGACGTTGTGCGTGAGCGGGATCGATGCGGAATTGGCGGCATTGGACCTGGTGAAATGACAACGCATGATCCAATCTCTTCCATAGATCGGCATGGTTGATTTCCACCAGATCACCAAACCGTTGCCACTTCCAATCCTGGTCGCGCCATTCGTCCAAGCCATAACGCATGCCGCGGATGACGTAACGTTGGTCCGTGACCAGCGTGACGGAAGATTCTTGTTCCAAGGCTTCCAAGCCTCGCACGACGGTCAACAGATCCAGTCGCTCGCCAGTCACCCCGGGCTCGATATCGCCAGCGTCCAGCAAGATCTCGCCAGCCGCTGACTGGATCACGAACCGCCAAGAACCTCCGGCGGGATGCCAACATCGATTGTGGGTTTGAACCAGCAAAATTTGTCGGTTATCGTCGAACATAGGTTGCTTCCTGCATGATCAACTGGGGGTAGATGTCGTTCTGAAACGGCACCAAACTTTACCCGACGCAATCAAATTGCCCAGGAAAAAAACTCAACCAATTCGCTGCACTTTCCGCGACCTTGACGATTATGCGGGGCAGTTCAAAAGAGTTGACGCGTATCATGATCAATGCTCAAATCTAAGGACGCCATCTGTCTTCACGATCCATTTGATCAAGCTGCGAAGCGTGCGCTCGTGACCGAGTTCGTCCGCAGCTGCTTTGACCATCGGCAAATCCGCGACACCCATTTCGCGACCCAAGGCATAGGTCAACAATTTGTGACACAAGCTCTGTCTAACAAGCGGCTCACTATCCAACAACACTTGCTTCAATCCCTTAGCGCCCACAAATTCGCGACCATCGATCATCCGAGCCGATGCATCGATCAGGGGATCATCCGGCTCGATTCGTCCCTTGTAGCCAAAGCCGGCTTGTGTTCGATAGGCTCCAGCGGCATCGTAGTTTTCGAGGGCAAACCCCAAAGGATCGATACGATCATGACACCGCGCACACTGCGGCAATTGGCGGTGAATCTCCAGGCGTTGCCGGACCGTCGCCTTGTCGATGCCAGGTACCGTGGGAGCGATCTCGCCGGCATTGGCGACCGGTAAACCTGGGTCCAACCCCAGCATCGTCTTGAGGATCCAAGTGCCTCGGACCACCGGCGAAGTTCGTGTTCCGTTGGAGGTAATGCACAAGATGGATGCTTGAGTCACTAGGCCGCCGCGTGGGACGTCCGCCGGCAGTTTTACCGGCCGAAAATGATCGCCCTTGACCCCCGCCAGTCCGTAATAGCGGGCCATTCTTTCATTGATGACCAAGAAGTCCGATTCGATAAAGTTCTTGATATCCAGATCGCGCCGCAAGATTTCTGCGAAGAACTGCCGCGATTCGCCGACCATCGATTCCTCCAAGTGTCGATCGTACTCGGGAAACAAATCTTCCGCAGGAGGATTGGCACCTACTTGTCGCAATCCGAGCCATTGTCCGGCAAAGTCTTCAACGAATGCCTGCGCTTTGGGATCGGCCAACATCCGATCGACTTGAGCGTCCAACACGTCCGGATCGTGCAGACGTTCTTGAGTCGCCAATGCAAACAGCGTATCGTCCGGCATGCTGCTCCATAAAAAATACGACAAGCGATTGGCGACCGCATAATGATCCAGTCGTTTGCCGGCAACGTCGGCGGACGAAACAGCGTGGCCCTCTGGGAAGTAAAGAAAATGCGGCGAAACGAGAATGCTCAGCAGGGAATATCTTAGGGCGGGTACGAACTCACCCGAGTCACGATACGCTTGGGCAAAGAGAGCCAATTTTTCTTGGAATTCAGCTTCGGTCACTTTTCGACGATAGGCTCGTTGCATGAAGGATTGAAGGATCGCGGTCGCTTTGGCCATCGCCTCGGTGTCGTTCTTGGGTTCGACAGCAACTTGGTCCGACAACAACAGACGGCGTTGGGCTGGCGGCGGCCACGACTCGTAAATTGGACCTTCTATCTCGAGCCAATCGACCCACAACTCCGGCCGAGGAAAGTCATCGTGTCCTTGGCACCAGAAGTTCTCCAACAACTTAGGGACGGAATAGTCGTAGACCAATTCGATACCGGCGGACTGCGTTGAAAAGTCTGCTTCCCATTCGATGACTTCGGGGTTGTTAGGCGAGGCCGCCACATCGTGCCGGAACAAGACCCGGGGTTGGCCTCCTAGGGTTTGAGTCAACTTGAACCGGGGCGGCCCGTAATTGTAGATCGGGTGGTTACGAAAGTGCTCCAACGTTTCCTGGAACGCGCGTCGATGCCACTGCTCGCCTTGTGGATGGTCTCGCAGTTCGTTCTCCATACGATGTTGCAAGAATGGCTCGGCCGCTGCCACGATCGTGTTCCGATCCGGAGTGGTTCCACCCGCGCAAATGCGAATCTTGTAACGACCCGCATGGGGCAACCGGAAGTCTCGAATGTTGATCGTTCGATCCCAACTATCGTGATGCATAACGACAAAATCGCCTTCGACGCGGTTCTGGCCGCCGTTAACGATCAAGCGTTGGCCGTCGTAGGTCACGCGATTGCCATCGTCTCGACCACTCTCCGGTTGAAACCGCCACTTCACCATAGGTGGTTGTGAGCCAACTACAAAAACTTGATCCAGGGCTCGTTCGGCCGCCTGATAATAGAGTTCCACCAGAAGCGGTGATAACGACAACGCGGAACCGTTATTATCAAAACCACCGGCCGCGGCGTCTTGGGGAAAGCCACTGACGTCGATTTCCACACCTAACAAATCGCGAATCGTGTTGCGATATTCGGCGCGATTCAAACGCCGAAGCACACGAACCGAACTCGCCCGCCGCAGTCTTTGAGCGAGCATCTGTTGCGAGATCCAATCCACCACTTGGTTCACATCAGCCACCATTGGCTGCGGAGCATCTTGCGGAGGCATTTGATGACTATGGAGCGAGTTGACGATTTCGCCCCAGGATTCCTCCTCGCGCAAGTTGCTGAAGTCGCCCCGAAGTTTGGCGAGGTCGAGATTGCCTTCCGCATCGGCACCGCGATGGCAATCGCCACAGTACTGGACCAAAAACGGCGCAACCTTCACTTCGAAGTCGGTCGTCTGTGCGTGGGCGTCGCCAACCAGCCAACCGAGACACAAGCCGACGAAGCACCACCAACCAATCCTCCGACGCGACCAAGGCCCAAACGAAGTCAACAAGCAGGAACAATGGTGCTCGATTTGCTGAGTCATCTCGAGTGGTACCTGATAGAAGCAGATGATTGATTCGAACGTGAAGATGACTCTACCAACTACTTATCCGACTCCAGGCTCCGTGGCGCGGCCTTGGTCGGGTCGGTCGTGGGCTCGTTAGGCATCGATACTTCTTGAGGTTCGATCTTCATACGCATGTTGGACTCGATCGTGCGTTTGCCGCCACCTTCGCCCTTGAACGTAAAGGTAAAGTTTTGTTTGAGCGATGTCTCGCGTACCAACGCCAGTTCATCGTCGTAAATGATATGCCCTTCACTATTTTGTTCGTCAACCGTCATGGCGTCGTCTTTGATCGCCAAAGTTAGCTTCGGTGCGACGCCAATCTTGATCCAACGAGGATGATCGGGCACCATTTCCAATAGGCTAAACTCGGTATTCACTTCCGCGGTTCCGTTGGCCTGTGGCGCTTTGGTTGTGGTTCCCCATGTTTCGCCCAGCGCGCGCGTGGTCTTGGGAAACTGCACCATTTGGCCAACGGCATTTTTTAGACTCTCTTTGGTAAGAAACTGGTTGGCGACGGGCGTCTCGTCGGTGCTTGGACGTTCGATGAACTCAAACTTCTTGACATTCCCCAGGCGATCCATTTGCAGACGGAGTTGGCGACCAATCAATTCGCTCAGGTTGGCGTGTATTTGCTTCGCGATGATGTTCTCGGGTTCCGGTCCAGGAACTTCGACGCTGATTTTGCCAGCGTTCGGGATCGTGGTCTCCATTTTAAGACTCTGAAAGGTCTGGAGCAATGTTAGCGTCGTATCATCGCTTTCGGTCACTTCCCAATCTTGCCGAACGGTCAATGCCGACGGCATCTTTCCCGACTTGCCCAACGGACCTTCTACTTCGGTCACGGTTTCTTGGACTGCCTCCACGGAGAACTTTTGCCCCTTTTGCATGCCCCACCGGAGCACAAAGCGCCCCGAGGGAACAATTTCGCCAAAGCGCTCGATGGGTCCGTCTTGAGCCAAAACCACAACAGGCTCCGACGTGATTAGCCCGGTCAAAACGAGAGCAACGAACCAATACAACTTCCTGTTCATCATGTGTCTCAAGTCAACAACTCCTCATCTTTATATCTTCGTCATCCCAGCGACGCTCTTCAGTATAGCTCAAGGATCGAACAAAGGTTCCATCCACGTTCTGGCGAACGCAGTTACGGTTACCCGCTTTACTGTTCAATTTTCGGTTAACCGCGACGCAGAGCAATGCTGGGCGGGGATCCACTTTGCCCAATTGTTTAAGCCTATCGCCCAGTATTGCGCCGCCGAGCGATTTGGAAGCGAAATAAGTCCTTCGTTGAATGGTATTGCCGTGAACCGGCCGCGTTGTTGCGAACGTCTCGCTACCGTCGCCCAACGGTCGATTAGCCAAGGTCTGCAATTGGTTGACTCCAATTGGATTTCTGTTGGGCGACAAAATCCAGGTAACAATCGGCCGCGATCGCCTCGCGGGCCAAACGCATCAGATCGGCGTAATACGCCAAGTTGTGAAACGAGGCCAAGATTGGGCCAAGCATCTCGCCAGCCAAAAACAAATGGCGCAGGTAGCCTCGGCTGTAGTGCGAGTAAGGCGACGGCAATTGTTCGTCGAGTGGACGACGATCACGACTGTGTTTTTGGTTCTTTAGCCGTAGAGAACCTTGATGCGTGAAGACCATTGCGTTGCGTCCGTTGCGGGTTGGCATCACGCAGTCGAACATGTCGATACCCAGTCCAATTGACTCTAGCAAATCGGTCGGTGTCCCTACGCCCATCAAATACCGAGGCTTGTCGAGGGGCAAGTGTGGCGTTGTCGCGGCGATCGTCCGATACATATCCGTCGGAGCTTCTCCCACGCTCAATCCACCGATTGCGTACCCAGGGAAATCCATCGCGACCAACTCTTGGGCACACATCTTTCGCAGGCCGACATCGAGACCACCTTGCACGATACCGAATAAGACTTGCTCGCTCTTCGGGGGAACTTGCAAACATCGCGCGGCCCAACGCAGCGAGCGTTGACAGGCATCGGCAATGACCGCGGGTGTTGACGGCAAAGGAGGCACATGATCCAAGACCATGGCAATGTCGCTTCCCAGTTGTTGTTGAATCTCCATCGAACGTTCCGGTGTCAAATGGACCAACCGCCCGTCGATCGCGGATCGGAACACGACGCCTTGTTCATCGATCTTGTTGAGCTTTTCCAAGCTGAAAACTTGAAACCCGCCGCTGTCGGTTAGGATCGGTCCCGCCCAACCCGTAAACTCGTGGAGCCCTCCCAGGGCAGCTACGGTCTCTTCGCCGGGTCGCAACGTCAAGTGATACGTGTTCCCCAAAATGATCTGGGCTCCGGTCTGCTGCACCATTTCGATCGTCAGACCTTTGACGCTGCCGCGCGTTCCAACGGGCATAAAGGTCGGCAGATCCACAACCCCGCGTGAGGTATGTAATCGCCCCAAACGCGCTTGGCAATGTTTGTCTTGGTGCAAGCACTCGTACCGAAAAGTCATCAAACGCCAACTCCCTGTACCTACATTTGATCCTGGGCCCGTCGATTCCAACATGGCCATTGTTCGTGGTAGTATGGCGAGCCAAGCCCGGCTACAATAGTCCGTGTGTGCATCTTTCAAACGCCCTCCCCCGCCTTCCGAGAAAGAGTTCCGCATGTCCGCAATGGCATCTACTGATCGACGTCGGTTTTTGGCCACCTTAGGTGTGACATCCGCAGCGTCTTGGCTCGCGTTTCGCCAGCAGACAGCCGCCGCGGTGACCGCCCGCAGTGCGAATCAGCAAATTGGTATCGCCTGCATTGGCGTGGGTGGCAAAGGCGAGTCCGACATGATCGAGACGTCGGCAGGGCACAACATCGTGGCACTCTGCGATATCGACGAAGGCCGATTGGCGCGGGCTGGCGAGCGTTTCCCCAACGCGAAGCGTTACGTCGATTGGCGGAAGATGATGGAGCAGGCCGACATCGACGCGGTCACGATCTCGACTCCGGACCATATGCACGCGCCAGCCACAATGACCGCCATGAAGCTGGGAAAACATGTTTTCACTCAAAAGCCCTTGACTCATAGCATTTATGAGGCTCGGCAACTCACTCACGCGGCGGAAACCAGCAAGTTGGTTACCCAAATGGGCACCCAACATCATTCCGCTGCTCGGATCAAGAACGCCGTTCAGATTATCGCCGATGGCGTGATTGGAAAGGTCACCGCGGTTCATGCTTGGACGGATCGCCCAGGAAACTTCTGGAAACAAGGCCTAAAGCGTCCGGCGGGTTCTCAGCCCGTACCGGCGGAAGTGCATTGGGATTTGTGGCTGGGTGTCGCCCCGGAACGTCCTTACCTGCCGGGTTTGTATCATCCATTCCATTGGCGTGGTTGGTGGGACTTTGGCACCGGGGCCGGCGGAGACATGGCCTGCCATATATTGGACCCCGTGTTTACTGCACTACAGTTGGAAGCACCGACCTTGGTCCAGGCGACTGGGTCCGAACCAGATTCCGATAGCGGGCCCGAATGGTGCGAAGTAAAATACACGTTTGAGGGCACTTCACGTACTGCCGAAAGCCTGAATGTGACGTGGTACGAGGCCGGGCGAAAACCCGACCGCGCCCTGTTCCAAGCCCCGGACGATTGGGCTGGGAGTGAAAACGGCATCTTGTTTGTGGGCGAGAAAGGGAATCTGTTTGTCGGGTTCCCGGAGCCACCACAACTGTTTCCCGCAGGGGATTTTGCCGACTACCGTCTGCCAAACCACGAAGAAGACAACCATTACACTCAATGGACACAAGCGATTTTGGGCGAGGGAGAGACCTGTTGTCCATTCGAATTCGCAGGTCCACTGACCGAAGCCGTTCTCTTAGGAAACGTCGCCTTTCGTACCAAACGGGAGGTCATTTGGGACGCACGCCTGATGATGGCTCGGGGAAATGAAGCAGCCGAAGCCCTCATTCGACGGTCTTACCGGAACGGTTGGGAAGTCGAAGGGCTCTAAATCGGGCCGTTACGTACTGGAAGGTTTGACAGCAGGGCGTCCTTTTTTAGAATGATAGATAGTGACGGGGGACGAACCTTCCGTCGCTTAAACTACAAATTATTTGCGGGCTGACGGGAGTTTCCGATGGGTATTGGTTGGCAACAGGTTCTAATCGTCGCGTTGGTCGCTCTCTTGCTGTTTGGTAGCGCTCGATTGCCAACGTTGATGCGGGATATGGGCCGTAGCTTGAACGAGTTCAAACGCGGCATGAAAGATTCGACGAAAACAGATAGCGACGACGAGTAGTTTTAGCTAGGCTTTGTCCAAAAAGGGGTCTGACCCTTTGGTGGGCAGGCAAAATCCCGCACAAAAAGACACGACCAGAAAGGGTCAGACCCCTTTTTGGGCAAAGCCTATGTTCGGCGCCCCAAAATCTTGTGAAGTTATCTCGTTATGGGTTTCTCCTACTCCCAGATAATGATCGTTCTGGTCGTTGCGGTGGTGTTGTTCGGCAGTCGCTTGCCAGACGTGCTGCGCCAGGTCGGGCGAGCCTATGCGCAGTTTCGCAAGGGATTGTCTGAATTTCAGTACACGTTGGAGGATCCGGATCCGCCGGGCCACGGGAATCGCGCGGCAGCGAGAATCGGATCTTCAAGCTCCAGCCAAGCTCGGACTGGCAGAATCGACACGACCGATCCGGGTGAGGAAGATTTTTCTCGCGGATCGGCGCCAAAATTTTCTCCGCCGCCTACCAATGAGCTAAACTGAGCCCGTCCGTCACGAGTTAATCGCCGAGGTCTTTGGGCGATCGTTGTGACGCTAGCTGCTAGTGTTTTCCAGATTCGACTTTTGCAGAATCGTCAGATTTGGAATAATCATTGGGTTAGGCCTGGATACTCGCTGGAAAACAAGAGTCGCCTGGACTTTTGAAATCTTGGGCAGGTCCAACCGGCTGAATTGGCGGAGTAACGACCCCAAAGTCAGCACAATCGGCACACTAGAAACGCTAGCAGATTTTGTTGGGAACGGAGTCACAGCAGGACGATACCCTTCCGTATGAAGAAGCGGACATCAAACCGTAGATTCAACATGGATGGCAATTGCTCTGCATCAACAGAACAAGACGCAAAGCTGAAGCGTATTAGGAGATGTCTCGGGCAGACATCAGGATTGCCTAGGCGACCAGCTCAACGTACCGAATCATTGAAACACGCGTCTGTGAACTTTGTTTTCAGCGCCATCCCAGTTGGGGAGAGAAATAAATGCAAGTAAACGGACCATCATCCAGTAATTCGTACAACCAGGTTCAGCCGTTGCGTGGGCCAGTCAAACCCGCCCATTTTTACAAAATGGCTGCGAACCGAGTTGTGGAAACCAACGATCAATTGACCCTGTCACCGGAATCCGTGGCCAAGTTGGAATCCGCGACGGCGGCAACGACGGAGGCCCGGGCAAGCAAGATCGCAGATATTCGGGCTCAATTAGCCGCCGGAACCTATGAGACTTCGGAGAAATTGGAAGTTGCCGTCGATCGGATGTTGCAACGGATTGGTTAGAATTCCTCGAGTCAATTGGAATAAAGAAAAGGGCGGCCCCTTCGGCCGCCCTTTTCTGTTGGTTTCCAGTTCGTTTGGTTTATTGGACCAAGTCAAGCAATCTCCGCAGACAATTTGGATGTCGTGATTCGCTGCCGATCTGGGGAACCACCTGTTCTGTGCGATACAAAAACGCGGGTATACCCGCAACCGTCGGGGCTGCAACATCCTCCCACCAGCGATCACCCACCATTACAACATCCCTAGGTGACGCGGCCAATCGTTCGATAATAGCGTTAAAGAATCGCGGGTCCGGCTTGCGGTACCCCAGGTCGGAACTGACAAAGACATGATCAAAGTCTAATTCGCCGGCGAACCCCATTAAAATCTGGTGGAGCCGACGATCAAAATTTGATGCCAATCCCACCTGGACTCCTGCGGCATGCAATCGAGCGATCAATTCGCCCGCACCCTCGATGGGTTGCCAGGTACTTGGTTGGGCAAACAATTC
The DNA here is from genome assembly GCA_041741535.1 of Pirellulaceae bacterium. Taxonomy (GTDB): domain Bacteria; phylum Planctomycetota; class Planctomycetia; order Pirellulales; family Pirellulaceae; genus M30B19. The sequence continues at coordinate 43,832 of JBGSJV010000095.1, read as the reverse complement.
CCAGAGCCTATGAAACGCGGAGGAGGTGGCGTTCGATTCTTCGGTTGGCTCGAGTGGAGCCAAAACTTCGGCAACCAAAGATTCCCAAGCTTTCATCTCTCGTGATTCGTCAATAGGCAGCGAAAAAAACGCCTGAAAATCTCGGTGCAAGTTCTTAGACGTCAACCAAGTTTCTAGGGACGAGTGCTCACGAAGCCAGAAACGCTCCTGCTTCGCCCAATCGGCGGGGAGTCGCGATTGCCATGGGGTAAAGTATCGCACGAAGGCCGTGACAAATCGGTTTTTGATGACTTCCTTCGGCAAATCGATCCCGACGTTTTTGGCAATTTCGTGATAGATATCGGCAACCGAGCGACGTAAGGTGAGCACCGTTCCGACCGCATCTAGCAGAACGATTCTGGGCGTCTGCTCCAGATCACGGCGCTCTCGATGTTCGGAAGAAACGATTGCGGACATAGTCATTCAATCAAACGTTTAGATGAAGTACATGGGATCGCGCTGTTGATCGATACGTTCAAGTAGTTGTGCCAAGGACGTTTCTTGGAGCACCTTCTGGTAGGCGGTTTGAGCCTGTTGAAAGAGTCGCTTCAGGGCAATTCGCTCGACCGAGGTCGTCGCGTCCCACGACAAGTCCGAACTGGAGTCGACCGACTGCATGATATCCCAAATGCTAATTTCGTTGGGTGGTCGGGTCAGCTGATAGCCACCCGCAGCCCCGCGCGTGCTGCTCACCCAGCCGGTGGATTTTAATTGCAAGAGAATTTGGACAAGAAACCTGGAAGGAATGGCCAAACGTTCGGAGATAGTTTTGATTTGAATTGGCAAACCAGCCCGGTAGTGTCGGGCCAGCTCCACGGCCGCCAAACACGCATATTGGGTCCGAGCATTCCATTGCACGATGAACGGCCACCTAATTAATGAGCTGAACCACGGGGAAACGGACGCCGAAAGCCTTCGTATCTTAGTCGGTACCCGCGAGATCAGCAATCCATCGCGGCAATCCGCACGGTCACCTAAAGAGATTTTGATAAAGTTTTACAATTTAGTCGGTTCTAAGGTGAACTTAATTGCCTTTGAAAGCATTTTAATGGATTTTCATTGCCTCGAATGATTTTCAATGATAATATTCAGATATCAGTTGACCGGTTGGGGCGAATGGTTGACGGGGATTCGAGGTTCCTTTTTTCCGAGGAGAATTGGCGTGGAAATCTGCATCACGGCACGGCACGGGTCGATTTCGGATGACGCATTTTTGATGATCCAACAAAAGGTAGAAAAGCTCGCGCGGTTTTACGACCGAGTGAGTTCCATCGAAATCATGATCGATTTGCCACGAAAGGGTGAATCGGGAGTAGAAATGAAGGTTTGTGCGGACCACGCGAACGACTTTTTCGCGCGCGGCAGTGGCCACAACATCTTGGCTGCTGTGGAAAGCGTGGTTCAAAAGCTTGAGCAACAACTGCGAAAATACAAAGAGCGGTTGTTGAACCGTTCGCGCTTTCGCGAATTGCCCGCGGCTTGAACGTGTTAACATTGGCGAAACCGCCGACTTTCTCAACCGAAAGTTGGCCGTTGCCAAACTGGAATATTAGGTCTTCACAGGCGTCGAACTTGGTTCGTCGCCTGTTTTTTTGTGATTCCGCACTTGCAAGGCTGGCGACACACCATGATAATCCTGCGACCCCGTCGAGTGTCGCGTTCCACCTGTGGGGGCGTTGGCGGCGAGGCGGACGTTGGTTAGATCAATTCCCGCGGGGGCGGGGAACGGTGGCAGTGGGCGGACAAACGTATATTGCAGGGCGGGGTGGCTTGGTTGAATTGGGGCGGTTCAGACATGTTTGGTGGGCGATTCATGGTGGGCAAGTGATTGTGGGCAGTTGATGATGGGCACGGTCGTGGGGACGGTTGGCGGGCGCGGGGATAGTTCGCTGGCATGTTTGGTTGCTCGACGGGTCGGATGAATATTCGATTCCAGGAACCGAGTGGGACGGTCATGCCTGATTGGACCAACTCCCATTTTATGCAAATTTTCAGAAAGAGAACTCAATGAAATTTTCTGAGTTTATCAGCTTGAAGTCGATCAAGGTCAACATGGCTTCGGAAGGCAAAACCGAAGCGGTGGCCGAGTTGGTTCAAGGATTGGTTGATGCAGGGAGTTTGGACGCTGCGCAAAAAGATGGCATCATCCAAGCGGTCATGAATCGCGAAGAACTGGGCAGCACTGGCATTGGTCGTGGTGTGGCAGTTCCACACACGAAACATAGCAGTGTCAAAGAAATTGTAGGGACCGTCGGAGTGAGCAAGTCGGGAATCGACTTTCGCAGCTTGGACGGCGACAAAGTTAATTTGTTTTTTATGCTGATCTCGCCGCCAGATCGGCCAAGTGACCATTTGCGTGCCTTGGAGAACATTGCGAAGCAATTGCAGAACGAATCGTTCTGTAGTTTTCTCAAGCAAGCGAAATCGGTCGAAGATGTGGTTCAATTACTTAATGAAGCGGACGAGAACCATTTTGGTTCTTGAGGAAGTTGATGGCCTCGAATTCTAATGGTTCAGCCTGAAGTTCGTCTGGCGGCCGTGGTCGCCTGCAAGAACGGTTTGCATGCTCGGCCGGCTATTCAGTTGGCGGAGACAGCCCAGCGGTTCGCCAGCACGATACAGATCGTGAAGGACGACACAGCCGTTGATGGCAAAAGTGTTTTGCAGCTGATGACGTTATTTGCGAAAAGCGGCACCTCATTGATGGTGATCGCTCGAGGTGCGGATGCAAATGACGCGGCGTTGGCGATCGCTGAAATCATCGAAACCGAGGAAACGACAACCGATCCCTAGACTTGGCTCTACGAGCAACCTTTCTCAACAAGAATTAGTGGATTATGAAGCGAGAGATTCTGATCAACGTGGCACAGCAAGAGGAGTGCCGCATTGCGTTTGTCGAAGATGGGCGGTTGGAAGACTTGTATGTCGAGCGCGCCAGTCAAGACAACTTGGTAGGGAATATCTACAAGGGCAAAGTCGTCAATTTGGAACCGAGTATCCAAGCGGTTTTTGTTGATTTTGGTGTGGGCAAGAACGGCTTTCTGCACATTAGCGACGTGGAGCCCAGTTATTATCGGCAAGCGGGACTGGACCCCGATGAAGTCATGCGGGAAGAGCGACGCCGCCAGGCCGAAGCCCGAGCCCGCGGTCATCGCCCCCAATTTACGAGTGATCGCCCGCGTAATAAGCCACCGATTCAAACCGTTTTCCAACGCGGCGACGAAGTGGTGGTCCAGGTCATTAAAGAGGGGATTGGCAATAAAGGACCAACCTTAACGACGTATATCAGCATCCCAGGTCGTTACTTGGTGCTCATGCCGGCGTTGGCCCGCGTTGGTGTTTCTCGCAAAATTGAAGATGAGAAAGATCGTCGCCGTTTAAAAGATATTTTGCACGACATGCGCCCGCCACGCGGTCTGGGTTTTATCGTTCGCACAGCTGGAGCGGGGCGAAACCGCCGCGAGTTGTCGCGGGACATGGCCTACCTGCTGCGGTTGTGGCGTTCGATCTCGAAGAAGGTTGTCCAAGAGCCAGCCCCCGTGGCCATCTTTGAAGAAAGCGACTTGATCATCCGAACGATCCGCGATGTCGTTACCGGAGACGTGGACTCGATTATTGTGGATCAACCGGAGGCCTATGAACGGGCAAAATCCTTCTTATCGTTGGTCATGCCGAAATATGTCGACCTGCTCAAGCTCTATGACGCCAAGGAGCCGTTGTTCCACAAGTACAATTTAGAAGAAGAGATCGCCAACATCTACAAACGCGAAGTGCCACTACACAGCGGCGGTTCCATCGTTATCGATCAAACGGAAGCTTTGGTTGCGATTGACGTCAACACAGGTAACTTCCGCAGCGATGGGGATGCCGAAGAAACGGCGTTTCGTTTGAACTTGATTGCCGCCAAAGAAATCGCGAGACAGTTGCGACTTCGCGATTTGGGCGGCGTAATTGTCAACGATTTTATCGACATGCGACACGAGCGTCATCGAATCAAGTTGGAGAAGACGTTGCACGAAGCGGTTCAGCGCGATCGTGCTCGTACGCGGATTCTACGCACGAGTCCCTTCGGATTGGTCGAAATGACTCGGCAACGAATGGGCGTCAGCGTCAAACGTCACAGCTTCCAAGATTGCCCGTGTTGTCAGGGTCGCGGCGTCGTGAAGACCCCGGAGAGCATGGCCATCGAGGTGCTCCGAATGACGATGTTAGCGGTGCAAACGCCCCAGGCCGCGGTTGTGGATATCGAAGTCAACATTCACGTGGCGTCGTACCTCAATAATCAGAAGCGACGTGAACTAGCGGATCTGGAGCGCGAAGGCGACAAACTAATCAAAGTTCACGGCAGCGAAGCAGCGTATCCGGAACACTTGAAGATCGTCTGTTTTGATCGCGCCAACAAAATTATCAAGATCGCAGCGTTGGAACAAAAGACCCAACGCGGGGCAACGATCGCGCGAGAGCCACGGTAGGATTGCCATCGTAGCGTCGCTGCTATCCGACATGACCCCTCACACTTCGACGCGCGTCCGTTACCCCTCACACTTTGACGCGCGTCGTTACCCCTGATAATCGGCGGTGTCAAAGTACCGGTCCGATGGAGCTCAATCGTCGAACCCATCATTTGGATCTTCGCGGAAGCGATAACCAATTCCGCGTACGGTCTGAATGAGTTCCGCCGAGTCACCTAATTTTTTTCGCAACGAACGGATGTGAACATCAATTGTCCGTTCTAGCACCAACGTATCGGCCCCCAATGCCGAATCGATTAATTCGGAGCGATCAAAGGCGCGACCCGATTGCCTCATCAGGGTTTCCAACAGCCGAAATTCACTGGGCGTAAGATCCATTGGCTGCCCGTTGAGAGCCACAGAGTGTTTGCGTCGATCAATGACGACGCCTCCACCGTTTAATGTCTCCTGGGTCACGCTTTGGCGTTCACGGCGTCGAATCAACGCCTTGATGCGCTCCAATAAAATCTTGACGCTGTAGGGTTTCACGACGTAATCATCGCAGCCAACGGAAAAGCCGATCAAATGGTCCGCTTCTTCCCCTTTGGCCGTCAGCATTAGAATCAAAATATCTTTCGTCTGCGGACTGGCCCGCAAACGTCGACAGACCTCCAAGCCATCCAAGCCAGGCAACATCAAATCCAAGACGATCAAATCGGGCGCGTGCATTTGCGCTTGCGTCAGTCCGTCGGGACCGTCGAAGGCCCAAAGAACTTCGTAACCCGCTTGCTGCAGATTATAACGAACAATGTCTGCCAAGGACCGATCGTCCTCGACGACCAATACTTTGTAGCGACTCATGAAATGGGTCTCCCAGAATGGGTCAATGGTTCAAAGGCGGCTCGCCGAACTGTTGATTCCGATGACGAATGATATCGCCATCGACCAAGTAAATGACATCTTCAGCAATCTTGACGGCGTGATCCGCAATCCGTTCCAAATGCTTGGAAACGGAAAAGCAGCTCAACGCTGGTTCGATATTGTTTGGTTCTTGCTTCATTTTCTGAACCAGTTCTTGTTCGATAACTCGATGCATTTCATCGACGATGTTATCGTGTCGAATGACCTCGCGGGCCAAGCGTGTGTCCAGATTCACGAACGAGTCCAAGCTCCGTCCAACCATCCGCACGGCATTGGCGGACATTTCCGGGAGCTGAGCCGGCACAGGAAACAGACTGGAGTCGCGAAACGAATAAGCCACTCCGGCGATCTGCCGCGCGAGATGGGCAATCCGCTCCAACTCGCCGTTGATTTTCATCATGGTGGCCAACCGTCGTAGTTCGACGGCCACCGGCTGAAACAACGCCAAGGACTTCAAACAGCTTTCCTCAATGGCTACTTCCATTTGATCGACGGTCACATTCGATTGCCGGATCGAGTCCACCAAGTGATGTCGCTTTTCACACACGGCCATCACGGATTCGTTGACCATCTTCTCAACGATGGCGAACAGATCCAGCAATTGCTGATGGATAAGACTGTAGTCACGGGCGAAATGTTTGGACATGCGCGGGATACCTTGCTATTCAATCGGTCCGAGGTCAGGAAGTTGAGGCGTGCGAAAATTAGCCGTATTTGCCCGTGACGTAGTCCTCGGTTTGTTTCAGTTTGGGACGAGTGAACAGTTCTTGAGTGGGCCCCGACTCGACTACTTTCCCTTGCAAGAAAAAGAGCGTCGTATCACTGCAACGCGAAGCCTGCTGCATGTTATGCGTGACAATCACAATGGTGTAATTGGCCCGCAATTCGTAGATCAAATCTTCGATCTTGGCGGTGCTTGCCGGATCAAGCGCGGAGCATGGCTCGTCCATTAGCAAGACTTCAGGACCAATCGCAATGGTCCGAGCGATACACAAGCGTTGTTGTTGACCTCCGCTCAAGCTCAGGGCTGGCTTGCGCAAACGATCCTTGACTTCGTCCCACAGCGCGGCTTTACGCAAGGACCATTCCACCAATTCATCCATATCCGCTTGTGAAATTTTGAAATGCAAGCGCGGACCAAAAGCGACGTTATCGTAAATTGACTTGGGGAAGGGATTGGGCTTTTGAAAGACCATACCCACGACCCGGCGCAAGGCCACGACGTCGGTCGTCGGCGCTAAAATATCGAGATCACCAATGCGCATCGTTCCTCCGCTCCGCGCGCTCGGGACGAGGTCATTCATTCGATTCATCCACTTGAGCAGAGTGCTCTTTCCACAACCGCTCGGACCAATCAGCGCCGTGACTTGATTGGCCGCAATTCTCGCTCCGACGTTTTGCAAGGCATGAAAATCGCCGTACCAAGCATCAAAATTCTCGATGAGAATGCGTGGCGCCTCGAGGGCGTTTTTTGAATTCACTGCGTTTGTGTTCGGTTCGCTCATGCAAGTCGAGTACTTCTAGGAGTTATTAGGATCTTCCACGCAGGTAAATGGCTACTGAGTTCATAACCAGCAGCAGGGCCACCAAGACAATAATCGCGGCGGCCGCCAATTGGCGATATTGTTCGACCGGGTTGTCGGCCCACGCGAAAATCAAGATGGGCATGGTCACACAGCTATCCATCAGATGCTCAGGACCTGTTCGCTTGGCAATATTCCCCCCCAAGACCACAAAAATTGGAGCCGCTTCCCCAATGGCTCGGCCCATGGCCAAAATCGCTCCCGTCAAAACACCTGGCAAGGCCGCCGGTAGCGTTACCTGCTGCGTTGTCTGCCACCGCGTTGCGCCCATGCCAGCGGATGCTTCACGCATCGAACTCGGGACTGCTCGCAAGGCTTCTTGCGAAGCAATCACAATGATCGGCAGAATCACTAGCGACAACGTCAGTGCCGCCGCCAGCAGACTTGGACCAAAGGGAAGCCGAAAGTAATACCAACGATAGATCTCGACTAACGCCCCGACATCTCCCTTTCGTACGGTCCGGCTCAATACGTCCGGATCGGTTGGTTGGGGCGTCGCCGGATCCCAAATCTGCAAATCGATCGGATTAAAATTCGTATCGAACGCCGGACGTGGCGATTCAATCCTCAGAGTGGACTCCTTCGATTCGTCCATCGGCACAAAAATCACCGCCAAATCATCGGCGGTCACAAACTGGTAGTAGCGTTGGATTCCCCAAAAATCGATCCCCGATACTTGGTTCTGCTCCAGTTTGCCAAACAATTGAAACATGTAGACGAACAAGGTCAGACCGAGTAATCCGTACACCACCGACGGGACACCCGCTAGGTTCGCGATATTCAATTGCACGAGACCATGCAAGCGAAGCAGCCAGCGATTCTTCGGTTGGAACTCCTCCAAATAAACGGCCGCCGCAACGCCAATTGGCAATGATATGATCGCACACAAAGTGCAAAGAATCACCGAGCCGACAATCGACGGATACATCCCGGCCCGCTCCGGGTTTTCCGGATCGTGCGAAGCCGAGAGAAACGTCGCATTCAAACTACTGCTACCTTGATAGGCGATAGAAACCAGCAACAAGAACAAGATCGCAATGCTGGAACAGCCCACCGCCAAACACAAGGCTCGGAACCATCGATCCCGGCGCCGTTGCAGTTCGGTACGTTCACTTGCCTCGTTAGGCTTGAATTCTTGCAATGCCTTCGGTATTTCGGTCATTGATAAACCTCGCGATAGCGGCGGCGAATCAACTGACCCAAAAGTGTCATCACGAAGGTAATAACAAACAACGCCAAGGCCACCCCAAACAAACTATAATATTGGACGGTGCCATACTCCAAGTCGCTCTTGAGCATCTCGACGATGAAGCCCGTCATCGTTTGTGATTGCTGTCGCGGATCTAAGGTAAACGTCGCCAACGTGCCTGCCGCTAACGCCACGACCATCGTTTCTCCAAGGGCTCGTGAAAACGCCAGCAACATTGCGGAAATGACGCCCGAAAGTGCGGAGGGCAGAACCACGTTCAAGGCCGTATTCATGCGGGTACCACCCAAGCTATAAACCGCCTCCCGGAGCGATGTCGGCACAGCCGACAACGCATCTTCGGCCAACGAGCACACCAACGGCAGGCATAGAATCCCGACCGCGATTCCGGCACTTGTGGCGTTGAAGGTGTCGAAGCTCGGACTGAACCACTGCAAGCCAGGGCTGATCAACAAGACGGCGAAATAGCCAAAGACAACCGTTGGAATTCCCGCCAAGATTTCCAGCGATGGCTTGAGGATCTTTCGCACACGATTCGAAGCAAACTCGCTAAGATAAATCGCCGTGATCAACCCCATCGGCCAAGCAATCAACATGGCGATTCCGGTCACTCGCAGAGTGCCCGACAACAACGGCCAGATCCCGAATTCGACTTTTTCCAAATCGCGGACTTCCAATGCGGTCCACCGAGTTCCGAACAAGAACTGCGTCAGCGACACATTGGGGCTGGAGAAAAAACTCCAGCTCTCGCGCAACAACATCAGCACAATCAACACCGACAACGCGATCGTCCCCAGCGCGCAAGCCATCAAAAGCGCGACAACGACCCGCTCGCTACGACGAGCGGAGCCTGTTGGTCGATAGCGCTTTTGTTCTAACGCACTCGGAATGGGCAAGCCTCGGTTCACAATTACTGTCCTTCTTGACCAGTCGCCGCGCCAGCCGGAGCTTCTGACTTTGCGGCATCTGATTGTCCCAAGAACAACTCCAGAAAACTACCTTCCTTTTTCTCGCCGTTGGCGTTGAGGAATCGGCTTCCCAGGTTCGCTTGAGGATTGGCGACGATTTCGTTCACCTTGGTCCAAACGTCGCTTGGCAGTTTGACATAACCAACGTTTTGCACCAACTCAGGTGCCGATTCGATGTAATACTTCAAGAAACTTCGCACTTCAGCGCGGTCAAGCGACTGCCGATTCACATAAACAAACAGCGGGCGACTGAATGGGCTGTAATCGTTCTTCTCGATCGCTTCTCGTTCCGGCAATACCGCAACGCCCGTCTTTGGGTTGACAATTGGAATTGCTCGCAATTTGCTGCGATTTTCTTCGAAATACGCCACTCCAAAAAAACCAATCGAATATTGGTTTCCGCTAACGCCCGTCACCAGCGCGTTATCGTCTTCGTTTAAGCTGATCCCCGTCCGCAGTTTTCCGCCGATCACTTCGCAGAAATAATCGTAAGTTCCACTCCCGGTGCCCGGAGCGAATAACTTCATCGGTTCATTGGGCCAACTTGGGTCGATATCGCTCCAGTTCTGGGCCGTGGCGTCCTCGGCATAAATCTTCTTCAATTGTTCAACGGTGAGCTCCTTCACCCAATCGTTTGCGGAATGCACCACAATGGTCAACCCATCGTAGGCAACGGGTACTTCAAGAAATTCAACGCCCGCTTCCTTAAGCAGCTTGGCTTCGTTGGGGGTCACTGGTCGCGAGGCTTGGGAAAAGTCGATTTCCTTGGCAATCAGACGTTTGAACCCATTGCCGGTCCCTCGACCTCCCACATCGACTTGAACTTGTGATTGGACTTCGGCGTAACGTTTGGCCACGGCTTCGCCGATTGGCCGAACCGTACTGCTGCCGTCCACCTGGATATTTCCTCGCAACGCTGGGACTGGTGCTTTGTCAGCCGCCCCATTGCCCTTCTTGGTTTCGGCAGATGGCTGTCCGCCACACCCGACCAACGTGAAAAAGCACAATACGCCCATGATCGGAAAGTAACGGAACTGCGCTGAAAATCGGATACAACCGCCGGAAAATGCCATCTCTCGTCTCTCGTTCGGAAAGCCAGGATATGAAGAAACTCACTAGGTTCTTCATTTGGCGGCGATTGTATCACCTCCCTGTTAACGAATTGTTAAGATTCGATGAATTCAACATGAAGAGATGGCTAAAAATGCGACGGTTCGCCTCATTGCAATGCGTGATCGATACGGCGCGGGCCAATTGGCGAAGGACGCCACGCTACCCAATCGCCACTTTGCTCCGTTATACTCCCCGAGAATTCTGGACCGACGCGACGTCGAGCCGGAGAAACCCCAGTGGTGACTGTCTTAACATGGCCTCAAATATCTTAAGATGGAGCCTCGTTGTCGGTGGGTTACTAGCGATTTTGGGCCTATTGTTGGGAATTAACCCTTGGCTCTGGGGGATTTGGCTGGTTGCCTGTGCGCTGATGGTCTTGGCCCAATATCGGCAACTCGTGTGGTGGTTCCAACCCATCGACCGCTTGCAGAAGCACCTTCACGAAGTGACGGTTGGCAAGTACGACAGTCTCTGTGGCATGCATGGCTTCGGCTCTCCTTGGCCCGCAGTTGCCGAGTCTTTTCAGACCATGCGCGAGGCGGTTTGGGAGCGCGAACAGCGACTCTTGGATTCCAACCAGCGGATGGAAAGTGTCTTGGGCAGCATGTTCGAGGGCGTCTTAGCAGTGGACGGCCACGAGAACATCATTTTGCTGAATCGCGAAGCCAAACGGATGCTGGCGGTTGATCAAGTCGATATTTTGGGGCGGCCGCTCCGAGAAGTCGTTCGGCATCCAGAGCTGATCCAGGCCGTGACAAAATCGAGTCAGAATCAGCAACCGGTGGTCGGTGAGTTTGTCACTGCCCGCTCTCCTCGTCGCGTCCTCAGCATTCGTGTGACCCCGTTACCGAGCGAGTTAGCGGATGGTCTGACCATCGTTTTGGAAGACATCACCGAGCGACGACAACTGGAAACGATGCGTCGCGATTTTGTTGCCAACGTGTCGCATGAACTAAAGACACCATTGACCGCGATCAAGGCTTATGCGGAAACCTTGCGGTTGGGAGCGATTCAAGACGCGGCTCACTGTGGCCAGTTCTTGGAACAGATTGAAACTCAGGCCGATCGACTGCATCAACTTATCTTGGACTTATTGCACTTGTCTCGCGTCGAATCGGGAGCGATCAGTTACGAAATACAAGAGGTCAATCTGACAGAACTATGCCAGGAGTGTATCCAGCTCTTGTCGGAAGAGGCCACTCGTCGACAAGTTCAGCTATTGATAACCGACATGCCAGCCAAGGTCGTTCTGCCTGCCGACAGAGAAGCCTTGCGAGCCATTATTGACAACCTCTTGATCAATGCCGTTCGTTACACGCCCGCCCAAGGACAGGTTCGTTTGAAATGCACGCAGGCTCGCGGTTGGGTTACCATCGAGGTCAAAGACACCGGAATCGGCATCGACCGGGAACATCACGAACGAATTTTTGAGCGGTTCTACCGTGTGGATCGGGCTCGCTCACGAGACTTGGGTGGGACCGGATTAGGACTTTCGATTGTCAAGCACCTAACGCAGTCTTTTGGTGGGTCGGTTGAACTGGAGAGCGAACTCGGCAAAGGTTCGACCTTTCGCGTCCGCTTGCCGGCCACTCGAAATTGATGAATAATTCCGACAACTCCTAGTGGACCTGAAAAAAATCGGTATCGCAGTTGAAAAATGAAATCAAAATACCTGGCCTTTGCTGTTTGTTAACAAAACTTCATTAAATGATAACGCTGAATTAACATTTCACCACCACTAATCTTAACAAAACCTCGATACGATTGTCACCGCATGGAAACATTCGGCGACTAGAGTTTCGGTGCATGTAGCAGCTGAAGACCGAATGCGAGCACCACTACTGGAGGTTTTTTTTCGTGAGACTTTACTCGACAAAACGCGGGTTCACGTTGGTTGAATTGTTGGTCGTGATTGCGATCATTGGGGTTCTGATGGGGTTGTTGTTACCCGCCGTTCAAATGGCACGGGAAGCCGCTCGTCGAACCAGCTGCCAAAACAATTTGAAGCAATTGGGCTTGGCCGTACTAAATTATGAAAGCAATCGCAGCCGATTGCCTCATCCGGGTCAATGCGACAGCACCGGTGGCGCGGCAACTGTTTACATGACTCAATCAACCGCAACCGTATTGTTGCCGTTCCTCGAACAAGGCAACGTCTATGACTTGATGGATCAGTCGTTGACCTACGCCCAAATTGTTGCTCAAGGTCGTTACAACGTTTCCGCAATGCACCCGCTATCCAAAGGTGCGGTTTATCACGACCCACTTTATCCAAACACGGTCCGCGCTGCCAAGACAAATATTTCATCGTTTGTTTGCGCCAGCACCCCGATTTCCGGTGCGACTCGATCGCCAGACGGCTACGGTGCTTGGGACTACATGTTCATTTCGGTGAGCGACGTGGAAGAGGAATCGGGACAAGCCACACCTCCAGGCACTCGTCCGACCGTGACCGCACGCCGTAATCAAATGACTCGACAAGGTTGCTTGTCGTGCACCAAAGGTTGGGGAATTCAAAGCATCACCGACGGTACCACCAATACCTTCTTGTGCATTGAAGACTCGGGTCGGGCTCATCCAACCTCCGGTCAATTTGCTTCGCTCTCAACTCGACCAGCGGTGATTACCGATGACACGGTTCAATGGTCTGGTGGAGCATCCGGTGGGCGCCGTATGTATGCTTGGGCTGATCCAGATTCCGTGACCAACGGATTGTCTGGTCCAAGCAATTCACTCGGGTCGCGGGAAATGAAGATCAATCAAAACAAGGTTCCAATCGGTGGACCAGCTGAATGCCTTTGGACCAACAACAACTGCGGTCCAAACGACGAACCATTTAGTTTCCACAATGGCGGCGTGAACGCTGTTATGGGTGACGGTTCGGTTCGATTTGTATCGGACGAATTGGATTGGCGCATTCTGAAGAGCTTGGCCGCTTCGCAAGACGGTTTGGTTGTTTCGGCTGATGCGTTCTAATCATTTCCGAATGATTGCAGCTAGTTAACGCGGAATGAGATCGGTGGAAGTGACTTCCCCCGATCTCATTTCCTTATTTTGTGATTGAATCTAGGAGGATGTACGTGAACCGATTATTGCTAACCATGTTGGCTGGTGTGTTGTTGCTGTTGCCCGGGTGTGGTGGTGTGACCGTCGAACCAAACGCTGCTGCCGTTGACGTGAAATTTAATGTCACCCGCGGTGGCAAAGCCGTCGACGATTTGAAGCTAAATTTGCAAGCGATCGTCAAAGGTGCGGGCGCGGTTGGGGATATCAAGAATGGTGTGGCCACCATCCATGTTTTCCCAGGTACGTATACTTATTACGTGACCGCCGGATCCAACGAGGCCACTCTGGCTGGCATTCCGGAAGCGTTCCAAAGTGGAGCCATGGACCGGAAAATCGAAATCGTCGATGCCTCGCCCATTGAAGTAAAACTGGACTGATCCAGGGCGACGATTGACTGAAACTTTTACGGTGCGTGCGGTTGGATTCTTCGATCGTACGCACCGTTTTTTTGTCCGAGCAGCACCTGTGTAGTGGACCGTTCCGACGGTCCAACTATTTTGTAGTGGACCGTTCCGACGGTCCAACAATTTTGTAGTGGACCGTTCCGACGGTCCAACTTTACCCAGCAAAACCGAAGTGACGAAGCGGCCACGGTTGCTGTACCTTCTTTCCGTTACCAACATTAACAGATCGAGATTGGCAAACGGAACGATTGGTTTGCCGTGTCTAGCGACCCAGCATCGCCGTCATTGCCAGGATCATCAAACCAAATTCAACAAATCGCCCTAGCCCTGTCGGTCGAGTTTCGGACATTAATGTCTTGATCGCGGCAGCGTTGGCTGCGAGAATTCCCACCATCAAATTGTTCGAATTTCCCGACCCGAGTGCCAAGGATTCGTTCAATCGAGAGGCCGGTATGTGCAAGGCCAGGATCAACCCGCTTAACCAGAGCCCTGCCAGAGCCAGCCAAATAACTTGCCTGAGAAAGCGATCGGTTGGTCGCCAGACTTCGGCTTCTTGCGTGGTCGGTTTTCCAGCCTGCGAAGCTTCTTGGTCAACGGAAAAGCCGATCAAGAACCGCAACCAGACGCCGCCTAACATCACGCTGGCGATCGCAATATGCAACCACCTCGCCAAGATCTCTGGCGAAAACAAGAGTTGTCGCACCACGGAACCCTCCAGATTTGCAACCAATTCGGGGTGCAAACGAATCTCGCGACTCACCACCATCAATGCTGGAAAATGGTACCAGGAATTGGTCGCGGCCAAGAACACGGCGGCAATCATCGCAATCTGGCGCCAGCGTTGCTGGGGCCATGTGGGACAGAACTGGACAACGAGGGCAATCAAACCAGCTGAAAAAGCAAATTCGACAAACCCAAAGATCCAGCGATTTCCAACCACTTTCCACGCTTGCTCGAAGCTTCCATCCCATTGAAACCCGGCCAACAACAGACCGCCCGCCAAAGCAAACAATCCCGTCAGCAAAGAATGTTGCAAGGCCAAGTGATAAATTGACCACGCCGGCTTGCTCCTGAACAAAACTCCGGCGGAAACCACCACTGGCAAGCCGACAAAGAGCATGCCTGCCAAGACATGCACGAGCGTCAACAGAAAGAACAAATAGTCCATTTCAGGTTTGATACATTCCAAGAGTCTGCGACAACGCGAACGGTCCCAAACGAGGCCGATCAAACGGCATTACTTCGGGACCGTCCAATCGATGGGAGTATGCATCGGAATGTCGACTTGTTCCAGCCCTGGCCGATTCGAGAAAATGTCACAGTCGGAATGCACGACCTTAGAGCCGGGAAACGCCGTCGAAAGACACCGAAAAGCCTTGAGTTGGGAAGATTCCATAGAGGCCGCGACCCAGATAAACCTCGACAAAATCCGCCACGCGCTGCCCCGCATTTTTTGGTACCAGGATGATATCGGAATGTCGCAGCCACAAATCGTCCGATGGATTGGGACTGTGGCCCCAGAGAGCTCCCGACAAATCGACTTTGGTTGCAATGAGTTGCCAATTTTTGTCGCGTCGCATCACGACAATGTGTCGCAAGTTGGCGCCGGAACCGGTTCCACTGGCTTGAGCGATGGCTTGCATCACGGTTGTCGGCCCACTTAACGCAATCTGACCTGGTTGACGCACTTCGCCCATCACGTATACAAACCGCGGCGCACGAGCGGTCAGAATGGCGGTCACTTCCAATCCTTCGACTTCATTGGCATAGCGAGAGTTGGCTTCCGCGCTCAATTCCGTTAGCGACAAGCCGAGAGCCGGAATCGAACCGATCCCTGGAAGCTGCACGGTTCCATCCGGCGAGACATTGACGGAGCGTGACAAGCCACCTAACCCAGCTGTTGCATCGACGGTTTTGATCAGGTCTTGCAGCTTGGTTTCCGTGTTAACGGGCTTGATGAGGACCTCGGGATTGATTTTGAAACCTGCTGTGGCTTGCGCTTTGTCATTGATTTCGTTTTGTAACTCGAGGACGGTTTTGTTCGCTGCGACAACTCCACCAATGCCACGAACCTGAATGGTCCCATCCAACTGGATCGTTTGCTCGGAGTCGTTCAAGGCTTCGTACTGTTCCGACGAAACCGCCAAAACGTCTCCAATGCCAAAGCGGTAAGCGTCGTTGGCAAGATTTCGTTTGCGACGGAAAACAAAGTCAATTTGATCGCCAATCAAGACGCGGTATTCGGGTAAATGGGGAGTGCGCGGCGGACCGAGATACTCGCCGTACGCCATGGACTCCCAAGGTATGGGGCGAGCGTCGCGCCACCTTGGTTCACGGTTTGGAGAAATGCGACAGCCGTCGACACCCATGATCCAACGGTCGGGCATTTCACAGTCCGAAGAAGTCGACATCTGCCCCCAGGTACTCCAGTCATCGTATTCTTCGACGATGCCCGATTCAAAGGTCTCGTCCGCGTGGCCCGCTAACTGCACCGGATGTTGGGGCCGAGAGAAATTTGCTTGTGTTGGCTGGACTTGTATTGCGGCTCCCAGACCGAACGGCCGGTTCTGGCTCGCAGGGAGCTCCGCGTCTCTCGACTGGTAAATGGGTGCAAATGTTCGGCGCGCGATTCCAACGGACTCGGTTGAATTTCCCCGTTCCTGTGGTCCACCCTGTGGTCTGCCAAAAAAATCTTGCCCGCTAGAATCCGAGCTTCCCCCACTCCAGCAAACGCCAACGATCATGGCCCAAACAAATACCCAGCCTCTCAGTCGGACGAAAGGCCGACGAGACGAGATTCGACATTCATTTAGTGGGTACTTCATGACGACGTTCTTTCGCGAAACAAACAACGATTCGACAGACGCGGCGTTGAACTGACCAATCTTGTACTTACTGGCGTGCGGGAGCTCCGAACCGACTCGGTGGCTCACTGGGCACGGCGTCCCCGGTCGACGGCAGACTCATTTCCGTATTACCGTCCATGGCGGCAGCCGTGGACATAAATTCGGCATTGCTCACCATGCGAACCGTGCGCTCTTCGGGGTCTTGCTGACTTAAGAACTCGACTTGCGCCACTGCCAAGCTTGCTAACTGTGGTTCACCCAAGCGTTGATGGACCTTGGCAAGATTCTGCCATGCCTCTAGGAATTGGGGCTGGCTACCAACCGCCTTTTGCAACAAATGCTTGGCTGTCGTCCAGTCATTGTTCTTGGCCTGGATCACCGCCAATTCATTGCATGTTTTCTCGTGATTCGGGTCCGAAACCAGGGCACATTCAAACAGAGCCGTCGCTCGACTCATATCCAAATTGTCAGTGTTCCGCGTATGTTCGAAGGTTGCCAAATAAAGTTTGCCCAAGGAGTACAACAACTCGGCTGCCATCGGTTGCTGACCCACGGCCGTTCGAATTCGCTCCTTGGCATACAACAGGTAGGCTTGGCGAGCCTGCGAGTGACTGTCGGTCGTGAAGTATCCGTCCCGAATCAGCGGTGTTTCATGCTTGTGGACAATGATGGAGAGATCCGATTGCCGCAGTTCATTACTTGCTTGAAAATCACAAACTTCTTCCAAGGCCAGAAATCCCTCTCGCAAGGCTAGAGTGTGCCGCGTCGCTGGATCGTGTTGATCCGCATGTTCCGACAACAGACTCAAGCCACTAAAGAACTCCTGTTTTGCTAATTGAATCGCGTGACGTCGAGCCAAGCTGCCGCCATATTCCCAATGCTCGATCACCCGCTGTCGAACATGATCGCTGATTGGCGGTAGGCTTCGCGGGCTTGGTGACGGAACTTCGTGCAACACTTGTGGTGGCATCTGGAACGCGGAAATCGCGGGCGCGGACGCGGCGATTGGGTCGGCAATTGGCGGGGCAATTGGAGCGCGGATTGCCGGGGCAATTGGAGCTGGGCTTGAGTGTTGTGCCGACGCAACTTCGGTGGCGACTCGGGTTTCGGCGTCCGTCCATGGTGTCTCGAACATTGGCTCGGGTTGCTCATAGTCCGGTTGCTGGATCACAACCGACGAATGGGCGGCGTTCGAATCAACGATCGTTGCGGCGGCGGGACGGACATCTTCGGAAACGGCATCCGCGCGATGGTAAGGATTGATAATCACTCCTTGATTTCCACTCGGCTGATTGGAAGTCGAACTGCGGGCTCGTTCCAAGCCAACCCAATAGTCATTGACGGGCGTGCTTTCGAAGTGAGTGTTGGTCACGACGTTTTGTTGTTCTGACGGAAGATCAACGACCACGGCATTCCCCACCGGAGGAGAAACGACAAGGCTTGCTACTTGTTCGGCTTGTTCTGTTGTTGCTGTCGCAAGGGTTGGAGAATATACGGACGATGCCTCCGGCGTTGCCGACGTCACTGGATCTTCCAAACGAAGAACTGGCGTGGGAAGCTCTGGGATGGGCACGTCCGCCACCAGACTCGGCAAAGTAGGAATTGGTTGCGGCAGCGGTTCCTGAGTGACTGCCGACTCCGCTGGCTTGATGTCGAGGGTTCCCGTCGGGGCCAGTTGCTGGGCAGACGATGTTGGAGACGCTAAATTCATGGTCTCGTTGGTCGTCACATCCGAGTGACGAGGTTGCGCCGCGGACCTGGGATCTTCAGCCGAATGATCGACGTCAAAGTAAATAAAATAAGCCGATGAACATACGACAATCATCGCGGCTGGGAATGTCGCTCGTACGATCTTTACCAGAATTGTCATACTACCATTCACTTTTCAACAATTGTTGGCGTGCCAAAACACGAGTCCACCGCAAAAGAGCCCACCGTCACGTAACACCGCCCAAACCCTCGGACCCAGGGCTCTATCGTCTGTTATCGGAGTCGGACTAGGTAAAGTTTGACGATTCTCCGGATTATGCGAGCAACGATACTGGCCCACGACTGACGCCATCAAGGCAAACAGGTAATATAGGAGGCATGGGTCAACCCAGTAACGATTTCAAGCAACCAAATTCGCAAAGTTTGCCGGAGCTGCTGCAGGGACCCGCTGTCGACGTTGATGAGTTGCTTCATCCGCCCAAGAACGCTCGGTTGCTCATAGAAGAGGTTGTGTGAATCAAGGTCCAACCCCAATACGAATTGCGATCTTCGAAACGGCAACGGACTCTGACGCTTCGCTTGCGCTCCCGCTGCAGCGGGCGGCGGCGGTTGTGGGTACGCGCGAACCGGTTCAGTTGTGGATCAACTCGGACCTTAGTGCAATTCGGGACTTGGATTTGATCGTCGTTTCGCAACTTACCCCAGCGGAAATTCCGCCCGCGGTTCGAACGGGTTGGCGACGGCAATTTCCGTTGGCTCGTCAAGTTACCATCTGGGGTCCATGGTGTACCGGCGGCGTGCGGAACGGGTATCCCGATCCGGGAACTTCGTACGTTTCCTGGTTGTCGTGGCCGTGGCAAATTCAGATTTTTCTGCGACAGCTTTCGGAAAAAAAGCCGACGTTATGGGACTTGCCGGCAACCCGTTCGTCAACAGACCGATTGGCGGTGGCAGCGTCTTCTGGAGTAGCAAGAAAACCAGTCGGCTCCATTCGGCAAGACGGTTCGACATCCGCAAATCGATTGGACCTCATTCCATCACGAACCGGCATGGGACTCGCACTTCACGAGGCTTGCACCGATTTGGACTGGAGTCCAAAAGTATGGCTTAGTGTCTTGGAATTGACACGGGCCCCGGAGTCCGAGCGTGCTCCGCTTTGGATCTGGGAGCCGGACGTGCCCCAAGTTTCATTGCCAGAGATCGTTCGTCAGCGCCGGCAATTGTCTGGGCCTGGAATTATCTTGTTGGGTTTCGCGGAAATTTTGGGCGCGAACGACGCCCATCCTGACACCCAAACGATACAGGATCTGAATCAGGCCTTGTCGGTCGAACAGAAAACCGTGCTGCTGCCCAAGCCGTTTCTGTTCTCGGAGCTACAAGCGGCAATTTGCGATCTGAGTTTCCAGGATGGCGGTTGCTCCAATGGCTTCCAATCTTTCCATGACATCGATCACCAATGATCGTTTGACCATCACGCGGACCGCGCACCACTCGGGATCTTCCAGAGGATTGATTGTCGGCGAATGAAAGCCGGGTGCAATTTCATGCGCGGCCGGGACTTGGCTACGTTCGATGTTGAATTCGACCAAGGAGTAACCGCGTGCAATCACGACACCTTCCAATCGACGCGTGATCCGCTCGGCCAGTTCGCTTGTTCCGTTGCGCTGATTTGCGATCAAAATCGTTTCGTATTGCCCAATGTCGGCCAAGACTCGCAAGCGATTTGCCGCCAATGTGCTCCCGGTCTCGACCAAGTCAACAATGGCGTCAGCGACTCCCAACGACACCATAACTTCGACACTGCCGGACAATCGAACACACGTGACCGGACACTTCAAACGCTCAAAAAATTTCCGAGTGACATGCGGGAAACTAGTCGCAATCCGACAACCGGCCATCTCTTGCGGCGACTGAATGGGGCTGTCGTCCGGAATACAAATGGACAACCGGCAGACACCTTCGCCCAACGCCAACTTCTTATGGACTTCGACACCGGCTTCTTCGACCAAATCGCTGCCGGTAATTCCCATGTCGATCGCACCCTCGGCACACAATACCGGAATATCGTCCGAACGCAAAAACGCGATTTCAAGTGGAAGATCCTTGGCCTTGGCGAACAAACTTCGGTTCGTACGACGAAACTTGATACCAGCGTCGTTCAACAACCGGTCGGAAAGTTCGCTCAATCGTCCCTTGCTCGGGATCCCTAATCTCAAATGACTCATGGGCGATGCGGTGCTCCGGTATGTAAGTTAGGCGCGCGGTCGATTCGACTTTTCATCCAGACCCGAAACGCCAGCGCGGCGATCCAATTCTTGTCGAACCCACTCCAGCGGGACATGATGTTTGGCCAACATGACCCACAAGTGATACAACAAGTCCGCCGTTTCATGCACGAAGTGAGCCGTGGTGCCCAGTTCCTTGCGAGCCGATTCCTCCGGGGATTGGGACATCGCCTTGATCGCCTCGGATGGCAGGGTACTCCGGCGGGCATCCAAATGTTGGGCCGATTCGACCACCTCGCCCGCTTCTTCCATGATTTTGCGAGCAATCGCCTCAACGCCGCCGGTCAGCAGCCGCTGCGTGTAAGACCGGTCTGCCGAGCCATCCCGTCGGTCGATGATCGTTTGCATCAATCGATCGAAGGCATCTCCAGTCGGTAATGGGGACGTGGTCACGTTTTCGGCTTCCAAGGAAGGGCGGGCAGCAATCGAGGTCCCGCGAACATGTTCGGCTGTGGGATTGTCGTATGGTAGGCAAGAACTTGAATACTGGCAACGGTCCCGGTTGCTGGCCGGGACCCTCCGGTTACGATTTTGCATCCATGAACTAAGCTAGGGCTTGGTCACCATCAAAACTTAGGGTCTGGTAAAGGGGGCAGGAGTCCATTGTGCGAGGCACCCGCAGGGCCATTTCGGCAATGGACTCCTGAACCCTTTACCAGGGCAACCCCAACTCGCTTAGGAATCTTCCGCACCCATGAACACCGACTTGCGAGCCCAACAAATTGAAATGATCCGCCACTGTTGGTTCCTTACCGGAGCCACTGCCAGCGGCAAATCGGAACTCAGTTTGGCCCTGGCTCGCCAATTGAATGCGGAAATTATTTCATTGGACTCCATGGCAATTTACCGGGAGATGGACTTAGGGACCGCCAAACCCTCCCGTACAGCTCGAGAATTGGTTCCCCATCATCTGATCGATATTTTGGCACCCCATGAATCCTACAGTGTTTCGCAATACCGGGACGCGGCCATCGAAAAGATTCAGGACATCCATAGCCGAGCGAAACAAGTTCTTTTTGTGGGCGGGACCGCGCTGTACTTGCAGGCATTGCTGAAAGGAATCTTTGATGGCCCACCCGCCGACTGGGCGTTTCGTCAAGCTATCGATGAAGAAGTCCAACAAGTAGGACTAGAACGATTGCACGAACGACTGAAGTTGGTTGATCCCTTATCTGCCGAAAAACTCCATCCGAATGATACCAAACGTATCGTTCGCGCGTTGGAGGTCCTCCATCTGACCGGCAAACCAATCAGCCATCAGCAACGCGAATTTGAACATAGCTTGAGACCAGAACAATGCCGCGTCTTTTGGTTGCATCGCCCGCGACCGGAGCTTCATCAACGAATCGAGCAGCGCGTGGAAGCGATGTTCCGGGATGGCCTGATCGCGGAAGTTGCGGGACTCTTGGAACGATATGGGCAACTGAGTCACACGGCCACTCAAGCCGTGGGCTACAAAGAAGTGATCGCCCACCTTCAAGGTCAGGGCACGGTGCCGCAAACTATGGAACAGGTCAAGATTCGGACTCGTCGCTTTGCCCGCGCCCAAGAAACATGGTTCCGCAACATGGCTGAAAGTCGACAGCTGGAAATTTATGGCGACTTTGACAACGTTCCATTGGCGAACTCGATTGTCGAGGCAGGACAACACCTGCAACCGCGAGATTAACCCCCAAGGCTTAACGAGGAAAATGACGGCCGCCTCCGATCAGCAAAGTCTGGCGACCTATTTTCGGGATAAGCGAATAGCAACGAAAGAGATTTCTGTGCCTGCTAAAAAATTTGCCGTGGATCTTTGCAAACAGCAACTAACATTCAGCGCGGCTCACTTCATTACCTTTGCGGGCTCGATTTGCGAACGATTGCATGGGCACAACTATGGCGTCAGTTGTCGCATTGAAGGCCCCTTGGATGTGAATCGTTATGTGATCGACTTTATCGCCTTACGCGACCAACTCCAACGCATCTCACTTCGGCTTGATCATCACGTGTTGTTGCCGACTCTCCATCCACAAATTCATGTTTTTCACGATCAAGGTCCCAACGAAGTGATCGCCACGTTTGAAAAACGCCGGTGGGTTTTTCCGGCCGAAGATTGTGTGTTGCTGCCCGTGTCAAACACAACTGCCGAGGAAATCGCCAGCTATTTTGTCGATGAACTCTTGCAATCGCTTGGGGAACATTGGCGCCCGGAACACACGAGCCTCACGGTTCGAATTGACGAGAACCAAGGTCAGTGGGGCGAATGCCGCTGGGAGGCTTAGCATGAGACGACCTGCACCGGCAAATCAACTTCACCATGGATCGACCCAATCTTGCCACTGTTTTAGATAAGAAGCAAATGCAGGAACTGACTCGGACCGTTGCTCCAGCCACTGTTTTGTGTTCCGCACCAACTCCTGTTCCCGTTTCAGATCAACCCATCCCATCAGCAGGGCGGTGCGCAGGAACACAAAATACGTGTCCAGTACATCGCAACGGCAATAGTTATTGATTTCGTCTAACCGATTTTCAATGAACAAGTCCTGCACCATAAAGCCGGACACGTCCATCTTCCCCGGCTTGCCCAACAATTGGGCCACCAAATTGAGACCTCCATTGAAGCGACACGCCGAATAATTGGTGAGGACATCATGCAAATCGAGGTGCGATTCCATGTTGTACCGATTGCGATGTTGTTGGTAAGTTTTGTCCCCAAGATTGAACCAAGCAGGCAAGCTCAGCCCGTATCGAAATGAAGCAAGTTCCAAGACCGGCAAGTCAAACGACCGCCCGTTGAAGCTCACCAGGGTTGGCTTTTGATATCCCAACCATCCGCGCCAAAAATGGTCCGTGATGACATGCGGGCGAAACTGAGGCTCGTCCAATGCAACGATGTCCAGCAGATTCAAGTCTTTGTCCAGCTTGCCAACAACCACCGAGACGGGCACATGAAACGTATGAGGAACAAAATCATTGCCTTGTTTGGCAACCAATTCCGCGCGGTATCGCTGCAGCGCTTCATCACCGGTCAGTCCAGGCTCGCCGCCGTACACGACCTTGGCGATCAAATCGCCATCGGCAACACTTTCAATATCGAACACCAAATACTTGACCAGACTTTTGGCCATTTCACGCGTCTCCCAAAGCAAACGGCTCGAATCCATGCGGAACCGTTCACTATATCACAGTCGCGGAGCGAGGGAGCCAGAGTCCAAGGCTCTGTCCCCAAAGGGTTGTGACCCGGGTCTGACCCGTTGGAGGGCATGTAATCATTTCGGACAAAAAAGCATGACCGGAGAGGGTCAGGCCCCTTTGGGGATAGAGCCTAGAGGACCTTGAACTTGCGGTGCGGACCGGCGCTACGCCTTAGGAATTGTCTGGAAATAACTTCCCGATTTGGGCGAGTCCGACCTTGGTTAATCCGAGAACACCTGATCGTTGAATGTGCCGAGACACCAGGCCTGAGCCGCCGAATGGCCTGAGCCGCAAAGCGGCAAAATGCGAGCGTTTGGTAATTCCCGCGGATGGCAAAGCCGAACTGCGGATGCACGGTCAGAGGACACTTCCTTGACCGATAGCAATTTGTCGGACTGCCATGGTCTAACTTCCGCGCTTATACGTTGACGGTCTTCAATTCGAAACCGCAAGCAGCGAATGTATTCATCCGCAGATCGGCGTTGCCATCCGTGGGAAGTCCGCCAGCCAGGCAAATGATCGTCTTTGGTTCACACGCGGCTAAGAAATGAGGACTGAAAAATGGAAAATGCAAAATGCTGACAGCCATCGTTTGCTCGCGGAATGCCTGAAACTAGACGTTTGGTACCTTTTGAATTTTTCATTCTTCAATAATCATTAAACATTCACACGCCAGAGCCCGCGAAGGTCATTTCGAAGCATTCGACGTTCGAAATCTGGAACTCATTTCGCGACAAATCCTTAGCGATTTTCCCAAATGTACTGGTCGCGTTGCATCGAAGGGGTGATCGCGCCCTGCAAGACTTGGCCCCGCAAATTCTCAGCTCGATCGGTGAGATGTTGGTCGTTGACTTGGTCCAGCGGCTCGAGTTGGAAATTGAACCGCTGCGAATCGCGAACTTCCCGGGTCGCAAAGTTATCCGTAAACAGACTGAACGGAGGGTAAAAATACCACGGGCCGGAAATGGGCTGTTTGACACGAACGGATTTGAATCCATCCTTCTCGATGAGGATTTCTCGCGTCCCGTTGTAATGAAACGGGACGGCGACGGGCGTGTAGCCAACCGGCTGATGATCGACCGATACGGCAGCTCCTTCGGGAAAACTGTTGATCTGCATTTGCCGCCGGGCACATCCCGCTTGAACCAGCAATCCAACCAAACCGAGCAGAGCTAGTCGGTGGATGGGATTCGACAAGTGGCGAGTGACCAGCATTTTGAGCCTGTATCGGAGTGTGTCGCGGCCGGTCTGCCCCCCAAAACCGGTGTTGGGAGTGTAGGAGAATCCGGCCTAAGCTGCCAAGAGGGATTTTGATCCGCATATTGCTCATAGACGGATGCCCCTACTCTGAGCTAAACTGACAATCGTCAAACTAATTTGGCGAGAAAGTCTAGTTATGCCGATACCCAACCGCACGGCTTTCAGTTGTCTAGTGATTCTGAGATGGTTGAAGTCAAACTTGGGTAACGGGTGGACTGGTTGAGCTAGGTAAATTGCAGCAAGTTGACGGGTGATGGACGACGACATTGTCAATTGGGACGAATATTTGCAGATCGCATCCCGTAGCGATGTCGGCATGCGTCGCAATAACAACCAAGACAATCTGTGCATCTCTTTATCCAGCACGTTCGAACAATGGGAAAAACACGGTCATTTGTTCGTTGTCTGTGATGGGATGGGCGGGCACGCGGCGGGGGAATTGGCTAGCAAACTGGCGGCAGACCACCTTTCGCATTTGCATAAGCGGCCATCCGACGACCCCATCGACGAGCAGTTGCGAAAAAATATCGAGCGGGCAAATGCGGAGATTCATCGCAGAGGGATCGCGAATCCCGAGTTTCACAACATGGGCACCACCTGCACTTGCATGCTCATGACTCCACAGGGTGCCTGGGCCGGTCACGTCGGAGACAGTCGACTCTATCGGCTTCGGGGAAGCCGTTTTGAACAATTGACATTCGACCATAGCTACACGTGGGAAATGAAAGCCGCCGGGATCAATGATGCCTCGGCGGATGTCTTCAAGAACCGCATCATGCGTTCCTTGGGCCCCAATCCGGAAGTCAAAGTCGATATCGAAGGTCCGTTTGCCATTGAGCCGGGCGATATCTTTTTGCTTTGCAGCGACGGCTTGACCGGCCCCGTCGCCGATCGAGAAATCGCGCAAATCGTGGCGGCGTTACCGCCGGCCGAAGCAAGTGAATCATTGATCAACCTGGCCAACCTTCGCGGTGGCCCCGATAATATCACGGTGATCGTCACCAAGTACTTGAAGTGCATCAAACAAGCCTCTGCCAGTTCTTCCAACCGTTCGCCCGCCGGTCGAAGCGTTCGCATGTTGACCGCCTGGGGGGTGTTTGGACTGTTCGTCGTCCTGGCCGTTGTTTTGGGACTGGTGACCGATTGGACGACCGCCGTTGCGCCGGGTGTGGCCGCAGTGATTTCAATGATTGTCGCGATTTGGTTGACGGTTCGGCACGGACACTCGGGCGAGGCCGCCGTTGGTCCACAACGTGGCAAAGCCCCCTACACCTACAGCTCCGGCGTCGCCTCTATCGAAGTCGTTGACAAACTGCGAGAAATGGTCGTCGAACTAATCGAGCTGGCCCAGCGAGAAGTTTGGGTCTTGGACTGGCCAGCCGTCGATGCGCAAGTCAACGAAGTCAAGACCTACGATGCCAAGAAGCAGTTTCAACCCGCGATTGCCGGCTACTGCCGCTTGATCAATCATCTACTCAAACGAGGCCGCAGCCGTTAAGGCGGCATGCCGGGGACAAAGTGTGATCGTCCGCTCCACGACCATTCTACTGGACGGTTTGTAGTGGACCGTTTGTAGTGGACCGTTTGTAGTGGACCGTTCCTACGGTCCAACTAATCGCACCGGTGAAACAATCGCCCATCATGGATAATCAGAGTATGGACATCCGGATCGAAGTCGCACTAAATCTCCTGAATTCCGCCCGCGAGTACCTGGATTCGTTATTGGCTGGCTTGACCGACGACGAGTGGTTTTGGGTCCCCAACGTGGTTTCGGGAGACGGTTCGGAACCGGTGTACCGCACCCACATTGCTTGGCAAGTCGGGCACATTGCCATGGCGGAATACGGTTTGATGCTGTTCCGACAGCGGGGGCGGGCCGAAGTTGACCTGGAGTTGATGCCCGGGAGTTTTCGCAAGCGATTTGCCAAAGCCTCCATGCCGACCGGTGAACGAACCGCTTATCCCACCCCGTCGGAAATCCGGCAGCAACTGGACAGGATTCACGCTCAAGTCATGTTGGAAGTCCCCGGTTTCCCACCTTCAGCTCTGGACGAACCATTGGATCCTCCGACCGCCGGTTTCCCAACAAAGTATGGCGCGATGCTGATGGCGGCTCAGCACGAAATGCTGCATTGTGGGCAAATTGGCGTTCTCCGTCGGTTAATGGGTAAAAGCCCAGTTAGGTAACCAGCGGTACATGGGGTAAATAGAACGCGCTCGTCTGCGGGGATTTTCCAACAAAGCCCTTGCGGATTCAGCCGTCAGCTTTTACAATCCGGGGCTCTACTAACCGGGCAGTTACCGGTGTAGACGAATTTGTGGTTTTGTAAGGAGAACGGTCCGGTGGCCGGAACGCAGTCATTTATCGCTAAAAAAGGCGATGTCGAGCAAAATTGGTACGTCGTAGATGCGACCGATCAAATCGTTGGTCGTTTGGCCAGCAAAATTGCCGTCGTCCTGATGGGCAAGCATCGTCCTGGGTACACCGCCCACGTTGATACCGGCGAATTTGTCGTCGTTACAAACGCTGGCAAGGTCGCTCTGACGGGCAAGAAAATGGACCAAAAGCGGTACACTTGGTACACGGGTTACACGCGACTTCGCAGCGAAACCGCCGGGCAACGCTTGGAAAAGCAACCGGAAATGGTCTTGCGGGAAGCCGTTCGTCGCATGTTGCCCAAGAATAAATTGGGACGCCACATGTTGTCGAAGCTGAAGGTGTACCCGGGCACGGAACATACCCACCAAGCCCAACAACCCAAGCCACTTGAACAAGCGTTTGGCGGTTCGGCAACTTAAATGTTTGGTCCGTCCGGTGCCGGACGAGAGGACTTCTGTTTAACTGAGATTTGGAAATCGGAATCTGACGAATGGTCGCGATCAAAAAAGACAAAGTAACCGGTCAAGCCTTGGGCACAGGTCGACGAAAGTCGTCTGTTGCTCGAGTTCGAATTGCTCCCGGAAGTGGCAAAGTAACGATCAACGGAAAAGACATTTTTGAGTATTTCCCCTTGGTCCAAGACCGTAACGCCATTTTCTCGACTCTAGAAATTGTTGGCAAACGAAAAGACTTTGATGTGGCCATTCGCGTCCTTGGTGGCGGAACAACTGGCCAAAGTGGTGCCTGCAAGATGGGCTTGGCCCGGGCATTGTGCAGTTACGACACGGAATTGTTTCAACCGCTGCGCGATAATGGGTTCATGACTCGTGATTCACGCATGAAGGAACGCAAAAAGCCTGGTCTTCACGGCGCGCGTCGCGGTGTACAGTTCTCGAAGCGTTAATTGCTTTCCAGCGATTATCGATGGTGCAACGAAGCCAGTCCAATGGACTGGCTTTTTTCGTTCCGGCGTATCCTCTCGTTGGTTTCCAAAAAAGTTGGTATGGTGGAGCTTGCAGGTGATTCCTGCGACGTTTTCCCGAATTAGCCAGATTGTAGTGGTTCGCTCCGCGAACCATTGTTGGATCGCGGAGCGATCCACTACATTGTCCAGTTAGATGGTAGTGGTTCGCTCCGCGAACCATTGTTGGATCGCAGAGCGATCCACTACATTGTCCAGTTAGATGGTAGTGGTTCGCTCCGCGAACCATAGTTGGATCGCGGAGCGATCCACTACATTGTCCTCCAACCTTCGTGCAGAACAATATCGTCATGGCAGAACTCTCATTTGATTTGGTCGTCCTCGGTGGTGGTCCTGGTGGGTATGTCGCGGCGATTCGCGCGGCCCAGTTGGGTTTGAGTGTCGCGTGCGTGGACGAAAACGACTTGTGGGGCGGAACGTGCTTGCGAGTGGGTTGTATTCCTAGCAAAGCGTTGCTGGAGTCAACTCACTTGTTGGAAGAGAGCCAAAAGCATTTTGGTGATCACGGAATTCAAGTTTCTGACATCACATTTGATGTTGGCAAAATGTTTCAACGCAAGGCCGCCGTTGTGGATGCCTTGTGTGGCGGCATTAAAATGCTGCTGAAAAAGAACAAAGTAACTGGCTTTCAATCGCGTGGTCGCTTAATTTCGCCAACCCAAGTACAACTGACGGACGCCGAGAAGACGATCGTTACTGGCAAACACGTCTTGTTGGCAACCGGGTCTTTGCCCATGCAGCTACCTGGGATCGCGTTGGACAATGACTTGATTGGTGACTCTACAACCGCGCTGTCTTATCCGACGGTGCCGCAGACATTGATCGTGATTGGCGGTGGCTACATCGGCTTGGAGTTGGGTTCGGTGTGGCGACGGTTGGGCTCTAAGGTGATCATTCTCGAGGCCATGGACCGCGTGCTCAGTGGCTTAGATGGCGAGATTGCCAAGATTGCCGTTCGCACTTTCGAAAAGCAAGGTCTTGAATTTCGCACACAGGCATTTGTCGAAGAAGCCAAAGTCGTGGACGGCAAGTGCGTGGTGCGACTGAAGAGCGGCGAGATACTTCATGCGGATCGCGTGCTCGCCTGTGCGGGACGGGTGCCAAACACAAAAGACCTAGGACTTGAAACCCTCGGGATTCAAATGGATCGGCGCGGTGCCATCATCGTCGATGCCGATTTCCGCACGAACGTCCCGTCCGTTTTTGCGATCGGCGATTGCATCGGCGGTGCGATGTTGGCGCACAAAGCGTCCGAAGAAGGCGTCGCCTGTGTGGAGAAGCTTGTGAACGGGTTTGGCAAAGTGGATTATCACGCGATCCCCGCAATCGTCTACACCCATCCGGAGATTGGCTGCGTTGGAAAAACAGAAGAACAGCTCAAAGACGAAGGGATCGAATACAAACGCGGTGTATGTCCGTATGGTGCTAACGGACGAGCGCGGGCGTTGGGTGACACGGACGGCCGAGTCAAGATTCTGGCCGATGCCAAAACCGATCGCATTCTGGGTGTTCACGCGATCGGCAGCCGGGCGGGGGACCTGATTGCGGAGGTGGCCGTCGCAATGAGCTTCTCCGCCAGTGCGGAAGATCTAGGTCGCTGCGTCCATGCCCATCCGACTCTCGCGGAGATTGTCAAAGAAGCGGCGTTGGCAGTTCACGGCGAGGCAATTCATACGGCCTGATTGGCCCCAGGTGGATCGCTGAAATGCGTCTCAATTCAGTGCTGGACATCCTCCGCTGTTTTGACTTGCCCAATCAAGATCACTCGGCATGGGTGGTGAGGCCTTATCCCAAGTCGCAAGGATTTTCTCAGACGCGGATTTGGCAGATCAACTGTGCAGCCCAGACAACCGCTCTTGTTGGCGCTGGTCCCGCTGCGAACTCAAGGTGGTGCCTGCGCAGTTGGCCCATCGCGGAACCGGGCAGCCAGCGACTGCGATGGATTCATCGCCAAGCATGGGCGGCTGCCCAACGATGTTCGTTTATCCTGGCACCCGTTTTCTTGAAACAAGTGTCCGGAACATTCGTCGAACGCGAAGGTCGGCTGTGGCATGTGGAGCCTTGGGCCAATGGCGACAACGACTTTCACCACCAGCCAGACGAAGTCCGCTTGGCTCGCATCGCCAGTGTGATGCACCGCTTAGCGCAATTGCACCAATGCTGGCTGGGGGTGCCATCGGACGCGTCGTCTGTCTTCTTTGAGCCGTCAGATGCCTTTGGATGTGCGTATGCGAGTGTCGGCCCCTCGCCCGGTCTCGAGAATCGCATGCAACATTTGAACGAAATGGTCGTCGATCACCGCGGAATCTTTCAGCAGTCAAAGGAATTCTGGCGGACAACGGACGCGCGGCGTTCTGGTTCGGACAAGGCCTGGTGCTCGTTAATCGATCGTATCGAACAACATTGGCATGCCAACCTTACGAACTGTCGAACACAACTAGAACAGCGACATGGCTGGAAATTCCCGGTGGGTCCGATCTTGGCGGACGTTTGGAGTGATCACTTGTTTTTCGTCGATGACCGCTTGTCCTCCATCATTGACTATGGGGCAATGCGGGTCGATACCGCAGCCGCTGACTTGTCGCGCTGCTTGTCGAGCCTTTGCGGACGAAACATCAACGAGCACCGCGATGCTCTGCAAGAATACGAAGCCGTACGACCATTGACCGAATCGGAACGAGCGGCGATCCAAGTGTTCGACGACTCGTCGCGATTGCTTGGCCCAATGCATTGGTTGCGTTGGCTATTTGTCGAACGAAGAATGGCCCCGTCGGAGACTATCTTGCAACGCTTGCAATGTCTCCTTGAGGGCCATCCCTTTTGAAGTTGAATCTTGACGTGATCTACTTTGGTGAATCGGCCGGTGGAGTCGACTCGGGCGACGCCGTCGCAGGAGCTTCCATTCCCGGGTTTAGCAAAGCTCGCTGCATCGCGTTTGGCGCGGTAATCACTCGCGTGCGTTGTTCCGATTGAAGGCTAATGCCTTCCCATTCCATCTCGGTATGCTGCGTCAAAACTTGCACAAAGTCCTCGCGTCGGGCTTCGCGTTTTTCGATTTGTTTGCGCAGTTCACCAAGCTTCTTCTCCAAGTCATTAACTTGTTGTCGTCGCCGAGCGAGATCCGCATCGAACTGCTCCGTGATGGTGTGCTTGAGCTCTTCGACGACTGTTTGCCGCGCTGCATCAGAGTCAGCCGTCTCCCACTTCTGTCGCAGGGCGGCGAGGGCACTTCCAAAGCCAAAAGCGCGAGCCGTACCAACTTGGACGCCCGCAAGGCTACTCGTGGCTGGCCCCGTGACGACTTGGCGGGTCACGTCAAACTCCACGGGTGCGTTTTCGGGGCCCTGCATCATGGAGTTGGGTCCATCACCATTCTGCGAAAACATCCAAGTGTCCCCCACCCAAGCGCCACGTTGGCCAGGCAGCATCGCACCGGGGCCACGGAACTGGACGATTTGCGGGGCAAATAAGTTTTCAGCCAATGAACCTTCGGCAGTTATTTGGCGAATCTGCACATCGATCTTACGAACCGCAGGATGGTTAGGACCAAGAACCGTCAACAACTGCGAGCGCAGCTCCTGCAGCTCGGCGGCGATTTTTGTCGCATCGGCAACTTCATCCTGAGAGGCCGTCGCACGCAACTCGACGGTGAACTCTTTTTTTTCGGCCGGTTCATCTTGTTGGAACCAAACACCCAATGCACACAGCCCACCCGTCGATAGCGTTAATAATGTTCGTAACACGACCTGAAACTCCTTTGAAAAATGTTGCCCGTTACTTCACTGCCTTGACTGCTTGGTTTTCTTTCAATGATTCCAACCAGATTTCCAATTCCTCTTCTTCCCATTGCCAATGATTCAAGAGCGCGTCCACCTCTTGCTCCAACGGTTCTGAATCCGAATCCCAATGGAGCTTCAACATGTAACCAATCTGCGGCGTGGCATAGTGGCTTGTGACTAAATCTAAATTTTGATGGTTAGGATTCAAGCTCTGACCAGAATTCGCGAGTGCCGCGGCTTGCGAATCGGGCTCCGCTGGCGATTCTGCCCCCTGCGTCTGAAAGAGCCAGGACGAACCGAATTGGTTTCCGATAGACCAGACTCCCAACGAACCAAGACTTAAAGCAACCAGTACGGTTGTCGCCCAATAATGAGTCGGAATCCGCCGTCGTAAAGCCATGCTCTGCGAGTCGACTGCCGACGTTGAGTCTTGGGATTTTTCAACCGACGAGTTCAATGAGGCAGCCATCGATCCCGATTGCCAATCGGCCAACAGTTGTCGCAATTGCTGCTCGACTTCCAACGCCGAGCCAAAACGTTTTTCCGGATCTTTCTCGAGCAATTTGTCGATCAAGTCGGCAACGGGTCCCGGGACGTCGGGATTAATTTCGGAGACTCGGCGATGGGGGTAGTGGCAGATCCGATTCAAGACCGCCACGATCTGCGGCGCACGAAACGCGGGGCGTCCCGTACACGCGAAATACAAGACGCTGCCCATTGAAAACAGATCACTGCGAGTATCCACCAGTGCTCCACTGGCTTGTTCTGGCGACATGTAGTGCGGCGTTCCCGTGATCGCACCCGACCGAGTCAAATTGGCATCGTCGGCCGTCCGTGCCAACCCGAAGTCCGAAATCATCACCCGGTCGACGGACTCTTCCAACAGGATATTGGCGGGTTTCACATCACGATGCACCAAGCCTTGCTGATGAGCAGCATGTAGCCCCGACGCAATCTGAGAACCAATTCGCAAAACTTCCGCGATAGACAAAGGTCCATGACGATCCACTCGTTCTTGCAATGACAGTCCCGCGATGTACTGCATTACCAAATAACACGCTTCCGGTTGACTAACGACATCGTAGATCGGTATCACGTGCTCGTGCATGATCGCAGCGGCGGCCTGAGCTTCGCGCGCAAATCGCTTGCGAGCCGCCCCGCTGGACATGAGATGTGGAGCCAACACCTTGAGGGCCACGACGCGGCGAAGCTCCGAATCGTACGCTTTGAAAACAATGCCAAATCCGCCAGCTCCAATCAACTGCTCGATATCGTAACGCCCCAATCGCCCCAGTAATTCGGGGTGTAACGCTGGAGGTAAGAAGTCCGTAGGAATCGAGCGAACGTCGTTTTCCAAAGCTTCGTGGTCCGTGTCGTTCCCCTCGCCCGGATGAATACTGACGGTGATTTGCTCACGACTCCAAATCGGTTCATTGCCTAGTGGCTGGGATGGCTTCCATTCGCCCGTTGCGGGCTCGGCACTCGTGTCCCATGGCGATTCCCCGGCCTGTTGATGAACTTGCATGATTTCATCCGACAGACCAGCAAACCATTGCAATTCACCGGAAAGCTCGGCCAAACGTTTCTGGCAGGCCAGACACTGGTCCAAGTGTTTCAAATCGGCCGACTCCGCAACCAAGAGGTCCGTATCGTCGACTCGCAACATGCGTCGCAAGGCATCGTCATTCAAATGCATCACGTTAGCTCCTGTTCCAAACGACTCACTTCGTCTCGCAAACGACTAATCACTCGCGATCGCGCGACATAGACCATACCACGGTTGATCTTCAGTTCGGCCGCCGCATCGTCCACCGATTTCTGTTGCAGGGCAGTCAAGCGAAACGCGTCCCACGTCAACGGTTTGACACTGCGGCGGACTCGCTGCAACGCGTAACTCAATACTTCGCGACGGTATTCGCGGTAGTCTTCTTCTTGAGCATGGGCGGTCGGCTCTTCGAGCGAATCACTCAATTTTTCCCAGACTCCCGAATCCACAACCAGTGCGGCGCGGCGCTGCTTGGCCCACTGTTTGAGCAGACAGTTCCGCGCGATGCGAAACAACCACGTGCGAAACTGCGCTCGCTCCTCGTCAATTTCGTAACGGCCAATCGCCCGCGCCACAGCAACCATTACTTCTTGCACCAACTCGCAGGCGTCGGCGTGCTGCAAACCTTTGCGCCGCCCAAACCGATACACAAATGGTTCGTAGATCTCGGTAAATTCCCGCCAGGCCGCGGCGTCACTGACCGTTGGCAGCCGCAAGATCAGGCTGGCTCGCGTGTTCGGAATGCGCTCCATAAGCTGGGTTCTCGAAGGTCAAGTTGGGCGCCGAACCGGAATAGGTTCGCGGATGCTAGCGGAATCCGTTTCGCTCCATCAATCTACTCTCGTCGAAACTCTAGATATCTTACACACAATCCTGTGCGACCGAGATGAGCCCCGGTTGTAGATACCTATCCAGCCTGCAAAAAACCCGGAAACTCGTAACGTAACGGTTGGGCAACTGCTCGTGGAACCGCCTCGGCCTCGATACCAAAAAGTCAAAAATTCGAACAGCAAAACGTAGCTGCGGCACCGCTGAAGCGGACGGACGCTTTAGAACAGTCCGGAAATTTGGCCATGCTCATCGATGTCGATGCTCTCCGCGGCGGGCGTCGCGGGCAAGCCAGGCATCCGCATCATCTGTCCCGTGATTGGGACTAGGAAACCCGCCCCAGCGGCTATTTCCATTTCCCGGACCGTCACACGAAAGCCCCGCGGACGACCGATTTTTTCGGGATCATCGGAGAGTGACTTCTGGGTTTTGGCCATGCAGATCGGCAGTCCCGACAAACCTAGGTTATTGGCGCGTTTGATATCCGCTTCGGCTTTCGAAGTGTAGTCGACACCATCGGCTCCATAGATCTGCTGACAAATCGTCTCGATCTTGGTTTTGATTGGCTGATTCCAGTCATACAGCGAGTGAAACTGGGACTGGGAAGCTTCGAGCGTGGAGATCACTTGCCGCGCGAGTCCTTCCGCACCGGCGCCACCGGCGCCCCAAACATCCGCGACTTCAGCGACAAATCCACGTTCA
This sequence comes from Pirellulaceae bacterium, assembly GCA_041741535.1. GTDB lineage: Bacteria > Planctomycetota > Planctomycetia > Pirellulales > Pirellulaceae > M30B19. The sequence goes on along the minus strand of JBGSJV010000095.1, from coordinate 8,585 downwards.
CGACAAAACTGTTGCACGCAAGCAATCTCGTCCGCCGTGTCCGAGGTAAACTTGTTGATTGCGACGACCGCCGGGATCCCGTATTTGGTCGAATTTTCCAAGTGTTTTTCCAAGTTGCACAACCCTTGCTGGACCGCAGCAAGATTGGTCGTGGTCAAATCCTTGAGCGAAGCGCCGCCGTGATACTTCAGCGCGCGGATGGTTGCCACCAACACCAAAACACTCGGCGCCAGTCCAGCACTTACGCACTTGATGTCCATGAATTTTTCTGCACCCAAATCCGAACCAAACCCAGCTTCGGTCACAACATACGGAGCCAGACTCAAGCCCATCTTGGTTGCCAGCACGGTGTTGGTGCCCTGAGCGATGTTGGCAAACGGACCGCCGTGAATAATCGCCGGATAACCTTCAATCGTCTGGACCAAATTCGGCTTGATCGCATCTTTCAAAAGCGCGGCCATGGCTCCCGGCGCTTTGAGGTCGCGCGCGTAGCGTGGCTCTTTGTCGAAGCTCATCCCAATAAAAATATTGCCCAACCGTCGTTTCAAGTCGATCAGATCGTTCGACAAACATAAAATCGCCATGATCTCCGAGGCCGCGGTGATGTCAAATCCGGTCTCACGGGGAACACCTTCCGATGTCCCACCCAACCCGATCACCATTTTCCTTAGCGCTCGGTCGTTCATGTCCATCACCCGCTTCCACGTCACCGTGCGCGGATCCAAATCTAAACGCCGTTCCTTACTTTGCAGTTCGTTATCAATCAGTGCTGCCAACAGATTGTGAGCTTTTTCGATGGCGGAAAAATCACCAGTGAAATGCAAGTTGATATCTTCCATCGGCAATACTTGCGACCAACCGCCACCAGTCGCCCCGCCCTTGATCCCAAAGACTGGGCCTAAGGACGGTTCCCGGAGAACGACGACCGTCTGCTTGCCGATCCGGTTCAGGCCTTGGCTCAACCCCACCGACATCGTCGTCTTGCCTTCACCCGCGGGGGTCGGCGAAATGGCGGACACAAGAATCAAGCGACTCTGCGATACCTGGTCTGCCTGGATCAAGCTCAGCGGCAGCTTGGCCTTGTACTTTCCGTACAGTTCCAGTTGTTCCGCATCAATGCCCAATTGGGCAGCAATGTTGGCGATCGGTTGCAACGTTACTTGGCGAGCAATTTCTAAATCCGTGGGCATTTCGAATCCAAATTTTGTTGGTTAACGAACCGATTAAAACACGTGCCTCAGCACAACGATGTCGGATAGTGCTTTGTCACCTTTTAAACTTGGGGGTCGGTCTGGTAAAGGTGTCAGGAGTCAATTGCCGCAACGGCCCATCGGGTGCTTCGCACAATTGACTCCTGGGTCTGGTAAAGGTGTCAGGAGTCAATTGCCGCAACGGCCCATCGGGTGCTTCGCACAATTGACTCCTGACACCTTTACCAGACCCCAAGTCGGGATTTGACAAAGCACTAGACTTGCAGCACTCCAGTCCGGAACGGCTCGCTCGCCGCGTGCCGAGTGACGATTTCCAAACAGCGAACCAAACGTTCGCGGGTTTGGTCGGGCTCAATAATGTCGTCGACCCACAATCGGGCAGCCGCATAGCGAATGTCCGTTGACTCATCATACGACTTGGTAATCGCCGCGCGAAGTTGCTCCATTTCCGTTGGATCCGGCTCTTGACCATTTCGCTTCAATGCCGCGACGCTGATATCCAAGATCGTCGACGCCGCTTGTTTGCCGCCCATGACCGCATATTTGGCATTGGGCCAGCCAAAAATAAAGCGGGGATCAAATGCCTTGCCACACATGCCATAATTGCCGGCCCCATAACTGCCGCCAATGATCACGGTCAACTTGGGAACTCGCGAGTTCGAGATAACGTTGACCAATTTGGCACCGGCGCGAATGATGCCGGCCTGTTCGCTGTCGCGTCCAACCATAAAGCCCATGACGTCCTGCAGAAACAGGATGGGCGTCCACGTCTGATTGCAGTCCATAATGAAGCGAGCGGCCTTGTCGGCGCTGTCGTGATAAATAACTCCGCCAAATTGCATGCCCTCCTTGGGACTTTGCACCGGGTGCCGTTGATTGGCCACAATGCCAATCGGGAAACCACCCATTCGGGCAAACCCACATACAATCGTCTGCCCAAACGCGGCCTTGTACTCAATAAACGAGTCTTGATCGACAAGACCAGCAATCACTTGTCGGACTTCGAATGTTTTCCCCGGAATCGCTGGAACAATATGCGTCAAGGATGGTCCAGCAGCCGGTGCGATTGATTCACCCCGTTGATACTCACGGGCACGCGAGTCGTGCGGCAGATGATCGATCAACTGCCGCAATCGGAGAATGGCGGCGTCGTCATTGGGCTCGTGGAAATCAATCGTTCCACTGATGGAGGCATGCATCCGAGCCCCGCCGAGCTCCTCGTGAGAGACTTCCTGCCCGATGGCACTTTTGACCAAAGCGGGTCCCGCCAAATAAAGGCCGCTCCCCTCCGTCATGATCAACTTGTCGCACAGTACCGGCAAGTAGCCACCACCGGCGACACAGTTGCCCATGATTGCCGCCAATTGAGGAATTCCTAACGCGCTGATTACAGCGTTGTTGCGAAAGATCCTGCCAAAGTCGTCCTCGTCCGGAAAGATCTCATCTTGGAGCGGCAAAAATACGCCTGCAGAATCCACCAAATACACCAAAGGCAAGCGATTCTCCAACGCCATGCGTTGGGCCCGGAGCACTTTCTTGCACGTCATCGGAAAGAAAGCCCCGGCCTTGATGGTGGCATCGTTTGCGATCACCATGACGGCGCGCTGACAAATGGACGCAACGCCGCAAACGACCGCCGCTCCTTCGCATCCGCCGTACTCCTGGTACATCCCAAATCCGGCCCAATGACCGATGTCCAAGAACAACGTTTCCGGGTCGGACAAACGTTGAATCCGCTCGCGAGCGGTCAGCCGGTTCTTTTCGTGTTGCCGGGCAATGGCTTTGGCACCGCCCCCAAGTGCAATCGTCGCCCGTTGCTGTTGGAACGAAGTTAACACCGGTTCCCAACTCATGTTTGCTCCTTCTCCGCGGGCCCCAATATTGCAAAGATCTCCGCCAACTTCGGGCGGTCTTCAGGTGATTGGCTTTGATGAATCAATTGGATGACTCCGTGGGGGTCGACCAGTACATCACCGCCCAATTGTAAATAGTCGTGGTTTGTCGGCATCTTCACCGTGCGCCGTAAACCAAACACCAACCCCAGATAGCCCCGCAACGACCGCCAATTCATGATTTGCCGCAATTTGGCCTTTTCCATGCCAAATTGGCGATAAAGCGCACGACTCGGATCGGAAATCAACGGCCATTGTATCCCAGCTTCGTCACGATAGCGACGGACGTACCGTTCCTCTTCAAAGGAAACAATCACGATCGATACGCGGCGGGTTTCCCAATCGATTGGTTGCAACTGCAACACATGCTCGCGGCACATCAGTCAGGCCAAGTGCCGGTGAAACAACAACCACAACCAGCGACTCCGAAAGTCCTCCGTGCGAATCGTATTTTGATCAAGATCGGCGACTTGAAACAGCGGGCAGGGCTTGTGCAACAAGTCCATCCAAATAGTCCTCACGAAATCTCGGCACTGGATTTCGCTCGCCAGGAGCGGTAACGATCAACAAAAAAATCCAGTACCCAGTACTCACAAATCAGAATTAGAAAGGGCGCAATTTTTCCAATCGCCATCAAGACGCGTTGATCCTCCAACCACACCGGTCGATCCATGATCCACCCCGACATGAACAAGTCGACGATTCCCCCATTGATGGTGATCAAGAATACAATCACCACACACAACCATAGCAAATAGCTCAGTCCATAATCCGCAGGTACCTGGGGTCTTGTTTTGCTCATGGATCTTTTCAAGTTCCTTTCCCATCGGAATTGCTACAGTTGCCCATCGTCGCGGATCACTGGCTACGAAGGTGCCGTGGTGCTGCCGCGGGACGTGAGCACATGCGGTCCAGGCGTTTGGATGACCACCTGATTCGCTTCCAGCGACTTGACAATATTGTCGGGATTGGTGACTCTTGTCTCACGCATTCTCTTCTCCGCCAAGCGGGCTCGCTCTTCAGCCGAGAGTTCTCGTCCAAAATACTTCCCGAATGGACTACTGAGCAACGCTGGCAAGAAAACCAAATCGCCGATCAAGGCGACCACCAACAGAATCAGCATCAAAGTGCCGAATCGCTGTGTCGGCGTAAACGAACTAAACGCAAAGGCAAATAAACCAAGGCCCGCGATCATCGTCGTCTGGGTCATGGCTTTCGCACAGCGTTCATAGGCCAACTTAATCGCTTCTTGCCGCGTTGCACCATCCGATAAAGCCTGACGATACCAGGTCAGAAAGTGAATCGTGTCGTCGACCGCAATGCCCATCGCCACACTGGCCGTCATCATCGAGCCAATGTCAACTTTAAATCCATAGTCAGCAAGATAGCCCATCATCCCAAACACCAGGATCAACGGAAACACGTTAGGCAACATGGATAAAAAGCCACCGCGGAAGTTCAGTACATTTCCGATCGCCCATCGGTCGCCCCACGGCCGCAACAGCAGCCCCATCACCACCATGATCATGACAAACGAGTAAAAAATGCTCTCAAACAAACTGGACAATAACGTTCGTTGAGCCTTGTAAACGATCGGAATCACGCCCGTATAAATCGCCGAAATATCCACCGGCGTTTTCGCAACTGCCTCCGAACTTGGCTCCGTTTCGGCAGTCAACAGTTGCTCGGCCGTTTGCTCCCCAGGCAGAGGATTTTTGGTCAGTGGATCGATTTGGTACTGGTATTGGTTAGTTGCATCCAACACAAAGGTGTTTGGGCGCTTCCCTATGGCAGCCACGTCCAGTTTTGGGTGGGAATCGACCACGACGACCACCGCAAATCGCTCCAACAGATTTGACAACTTGGTCGGATCCTGCAGTGCACCTTGATCTTCCAACCATTGGGGAGTTACCCAGAACTGTCCTCGAGTCGAATCCGCGGCAATTCGGCGTCGCACGACAATGTCTTTGCGTTGGAGCAGACTACTGAGCGTTTGGGAGAATATGGCCGCTTGATTGGCCGCCGAGCTCGTCGATTTATCCAGTGGAGCACTCGAGGGTTCGGCCACGGCAGCCTTTTCCGTGGCTCCCGACTCATTTTCCAATCGTGACGTGGGCCGTGACACGAGTGCGCCCGCATCTCCTGGGGGGGCATGCGCAATGCACAGAATGTTGAACGCTTGCTCATCGTCATGACCAAAGCGGAATCGATTCTCTAGCTCTTGAAACAATTGGTTACGTACGATCGCGGCTTGCATCGATGGTTCGACAACTTGCTTGATCTCGTTAACGAACCGCCCATAATCGACATCGGAAAACGCTCCCAAACGCAAGCTGATCCGCCACAGTTCATTCGCGCCCAGATCTTTGGTCTGACCGGCCCGTGGCAACATCCGTGGCGAGTATAGAAAGTCGCGAGGCAGGCGATCAAAATCTCGCTCCAAGACCATATCCATCGCGGTGTTGTCTACATCCGGGGTAAAGACGTCAATGGACATACCCGAACCAATGATGTCTTGTCCTTGGGGGCCGAAAACCGTTTCCAAATTCCGTCGAATCAAACGCACCAATTCCAAGCGGTCACGCAGGGTATAGCGACCATACGGTCCCGCCACCGCTTCGATCGCCTCTTCTTCCTGATACGCAATTTGCTGGATCGTGGATTCGGTATTTGGCGTTTCCGCTCGGCGAGGAGTAAACGGCTCGATGGCATGGTCTTGGAATCGAACCAAGATCTCCATCGGGACCAACTTACCAAGATTATCTTCGAACCAATGATAATCTTTCAGAATCTTGGCCTGAGGTTGAAACAGCTTCAAAAGCTGGACCGACGTTTGCACATAGAAGATTCCATATCCCGCAAACGCCATGAGTGTAATGATCGTGACGTTCACAACCCAATGATGTCGGGTCACGACTCGTCCTACCGCCAACCAGAATCGTTCGACCCAACTCATCAGCCAACTTTCCTTGGCGGTCTTGTTCGCTCGGGCAAAGTTCGGAGGAAAGACTTCTAAGGATGCTGGTAAATACGTGAACATCAAAGCCAACGTCCCGATGACCGCAATGCCCGAATAGAAGCCAAACTTAAAGATCGGAGCGAGATTGCTGGTACATAGCGAAAACAATCCAATAGCCGTCGTAAACGCTGCGACAAACGAGGGGAAGATCGCATGCTTTACCGCTTCCGAAACGGCGGTTCGACGTCCAGTGGCTTCACAGGCGTCACGATAATAATTGATCAAATGGACCGAGCCGCTAATGGCCAATACATAGACCAAACTAGGCATGGTCATCAGGATCGCATCCAAGCCACCCCCCAACATCCAAACGATGCCGAGACTACTTAGGGCGGAGACGCCGCCCACAAAAAACAGCATCAAAGTGACTCTTAGGCTGCGAAAACTCAAGAGAGAAATCGAAATTCCGATAATTCCCGAAAGCGACGCGAGTCGTAACAATGTGATCGAACCTTCTTCGTCGATCGAAACGTTGTCCACCGGCGGTCCGCCGATATGCAGGCTGTCGGGACTGATTCCGCACTCACCCGTCGCCAATTCCAAAATGCGACCCCGTGGTTTCCCCAACAGACCGCGCCCCACCACCATGGAGAAGTCGTCGATCACAGGTACGTTAAGCGTGACCATGATCGCCGTTTGTCGCGGCGGAACCGGTAGGTTGATCCGGTCCCACCAATAAATCCAGTATTTTAGTCGTTGTTCTTGTGATGCCTTTTGGAATGCGGCGGCGTCACCACCGTGCTCCGTCTCGATCAACTCTTGAACGAACAACGCGAGTTCCTCTTCCCACCCGGGTTGCATCATTTTGAATCGTTGTTCCGACAATTCGGTCCGCATCGTTTCGGGAGTCCAAGCGAATTCCTTCGACGGAGTTGGACCAAAGAACGCGCCTGTCAGCCGCTGATTCGCTTCAATTTGAGCTTGCAAACGCCGCACCGATTCGGACGACGTGTTCATGATGTTCAAACTACCGTTCTCACCAGACAACTGCTCCAAGAAATCTGGTCCGGTCTGCACATCTTTGAACAGGCGCGCAAACAACTTGCGCGGATCTCGATAGAATTCGTTATTCGTTGGTGTCCCAAACGTGGCGATATGCTCGCCTTGCAATTTATAGGTTCCCGAAAATTGCTGCTCGAAAAACCGACCGACGGTCCCCAACAGATCACTCTCGCCCAACCACTTATAGACCTTGCCCTCCTGGGTGATATAAAACCATTTGCCGTCCTTGCCCTTGAACCAACGTTCATGACCCGAACCGACATTTTCATGATACGTGTCGGCGTAGTGCCACGCGTATTCGTCACCTAGTCGATGGGCCTCTTTTTCTTCGTTCGTAACCGCCTCTGAATGGGCCAACGACTCGCGTCGCAACATCTTGACCAGCGCGTGGAAATTTCGGTCGTCTTCGTTGCAGCCGTCCCAACTGACGAGTACAAACTGCTCGCCCAAGAAATAATCACGGAATTCATTTAATTGCTGCGTCTCAATAAAGTGCTTGGGCAGCCAATCCGAGACGTCGTTTCGTACGTCGTCGACCGCAAACCGCGCCGAACGAGCAAAAAACGGGACGAGAAAGAACACCAAACACAATACAAACATGGCCACGCTTCCGAAAAACGGAATTCGTTTAGCCAAAAAAGGTTTTTTCATACGATAAGTCGCGTATTCGTAGCTGCCAACTGTCCATGTCCGATGCCGCTACCCCAAAAAATCGGCAGAACCAGCATATCATAAATAGTCCGAATGTCTCAGGGTACCCCGAAGTTCGGGTGACCGACCGTACAAGTTCGCCAGCCAACCCAGATTAAAAGCCAAAAATGAGCCGGCCCAACGGGGTGGGCGTCGTGTGTGCACCGAGATCCTGAATAGTTGGTAGCGAATAGGCCTGGGGGCTGGTCTTCGTGTAGATGAAGCCACGAAAGGGCACGGATTGGCACGGATAATCGGGCGATTGAAAGTTGAAACCGCAAAGTAAAAAAAGTTGAGGAATGGGTATTTTGCCGTGGCAATGTCGGACTATCGATGATTTTGGAACGAGTGCACCGCGAGAGATTGGGAGGATGCAGAGAAGAGGAAGTGCTACGGGACGACGTAAACCCGAAGGTTGGACTCATGTGGTTTCGGCTGGATTTTGAGTCTGAGTGTAAACGCTTAGGGATTGTCTGGAAATAACTTCCCGATTTGGGAGAGTCCGGCCTTGGTTAATCCGAGAACCCCTGATCGTTGAATCTGCCGAGACACCAGGCCTGAGCCGCCGAATGGTTGAGCCGCAAAGCGGCAAAACGAGAGCGTTTGGTAATTCCCACGGATGGCAAAGCCGAACTGCGGATGAACAGTCCGTGGACACTTCCTTGACCGACAGCAATTTGTCCGACGGCCATGGTCTAACTTCCGAACGGATACTTTGACGGTCTTCAATTCGAAACCGCAGGCAGCGAATGTATTCATCCGCAGATCGGC
>JBGSJV010000094.1:0-63344 GCA_041741535.1 Pirellulaceae bacterium | reverse complement strand
GGGTCTGGTAAAGGGGTCAGGAGTCAATTGTGCGTAGCACCCGAAAGGCCGTTCCGGCAATTGACTCCTGACCCCTTTACCAGACCGACCCCAAAATTAAATGGTGACAAAGCACTAGGCTTTGTGTTAATTAGAACCGCGGCATGGCTCGCGTTTGGATTACGGCTTCTTCTGCATTTCGTCGGTCACGTACTTTCCCAACCGATCGATTGGAATGCCGAGATGGACCACGTTTCCGTCCCGCCCCAGCAGCAAGCGATACGGCACTTGGTTCGCGACCGTTTGCAGAGCGAACGCGGAATCGAAGCCCAATTTCGCGGGATCACTGGACTGCAAACAGTGCCACCCGGGCAACCGGGAACCGAAGAAGTCGCGTGAGGAGTTCGGATCCGGATCGACATTGAAGCCAACCATCGCAAAACCGCTATTTTGCAACTCCTCAAACATCTTGGTCTCAAACTGCAGTTGATCTCGTAGCGGTTTGTCCGCCTTGCCAGAAAAGAAGGTCACCAGCACGACTTTGCCTTGCAAGCTGGTGCCATCAAAGGCTTCGCCTTTATAGTCGACCAAATCAATCCATTTTAGTGGATTGCCAATCAATTGCATGCGTTCGCGGACGGGTTGCAAGGCATTCAATACTTCGACGATGCTGGGGTCCGAAGGCAGTTGGCGAAAAGCGTTTTCCAGCACTTCGGCGACAACTCCGGTGGAACGATAACAGGCTTGTTGTTCAAACAGCTGCATCCACGGGATCATCTCGTTGTACAACGAAACGGTTACGCCCGAACTGACGATCTTTTCCATTCCGGCGCGCAGAGCCGGCAAGTTCAGTTCTTCATCAGCGACTTGGTTCTTGATCAACTTGTCGAATTCAACTTCTGCCATTGCGATCTGGGCGGTCAGCGAGTCGGCAATCCCCATGACCGGCAACTGTCGGCTGTTTCGCAAACAATCTCGCAAGGCGGTCATGACTTGAATTGCATCCGCCCGTTGGCGTTGAGAAAAAATGGCCGACGCCGTCTGGGCCAACTCGGTCGCAAGTTCAAAGTCGTCGAAGTCTTTGCCCATCACTGCTTGGATGCTTGTGACCAAGGGAGCGACCCCAATCGCTGGATTTTCAGCATAGCGGCGCATGAACGCGCCCGTTTGGCCCAACATCCCCATGCGACGAAAATCCAGGTTGTCACTTTGAAGTAGCTCTTGGCAGCGCTGGGTCAATCGCTCCGCCGCACCCGGTTGTTTGGTCCCGTCCTGCCAACTCAAGGCATCGATCTGGGTCTTGATGGCCATGAGCTGCGATTCATAAGACGGGTTAAGCTCCAAGACTTGGGTGGCCTTTTCCAAACGTTCGGCTTGGATTTGTTGGAACTGCTCCATGGACTGAACGTCCAGTTGCATCGAATACAGGTTCTGCAATCGATCCATCAACCGATTGATGTCCCCGGTATTCGGAGCGTCCGTTGTGGCGGCCGCTTGGGCGTCGTTTGTTGGAGTAGTGCCCGAAGTGGTTGGAGGCGGGACTTCCTGGGCAACCGGGTTCGACTTTGAATTGGCATCCGACGGCGTAGGGGTGGCGGAACCGTCCCCCAATGTAAACGCAGGTTTTTCGCTCTGGGTGGCCGGCGAATTCTTGAACATGGAATTCACCCGAGACGCGATCGCGTCGTTGGCTTCTGTGCCGGTATCGGCCGGATTGGGACTCTTGGCCGCGTCCACTCCCGTTCCCTGTTCTCCGCAACCACCGATCAAAAACAAACAAATAACAACCGCCCACAAAGGCAGCGGCAGCGACGAACTTTTCATGGGGAATCCAAAACGTGCGTGCAACTTGAAACCGACCCGGTGATCTTCCAATTATAGCCCGCCGACTTCGCTTTTCGTTGTTTTCCTTGGTGACTTGAACAGCAAGTTGCGAAGCTGTTACTTCGCGAGGTTTACGAAGACATGCAGCGGCGTCAAAGCTCGTGCTTTGTCAATCTCAATTTTGGCGATAGCCAAGTTTGTCGAGGCATGGTCCTGGTCGGAGGTAGCCGCGTTTTGGTAAACGCAGCGACCGCATCTTTACGCGTGACAAAGTATTAGGGCAATTTCGCTACCAAATAAATCCAGTTCGCGAGCATGGCGACAAATCCAAGAAGTCCCAACAGCCACCAGCCAACGCGAGTTGCCCGCAGGCGTAGCCGATAACCGGTCAAGGCACGCCAGCCCAACCACCCGCCAGCCCCGGCCCCTGTCACAAACAATAGTGGGTTGAACCAGAAGGCGTCGTTGATCCGGCCGCACAACAGCGATAGGACCATCCGTGTGCCGCCACACAGGGGACAGGGCCAGCCCGTCCAACGTCGCAAGTGACAAACAATGATCTCGTTGCCGGTCACGTAACCAACGCCACTGATTGCCAGGATCAAGAGGCTCCACAAAATCACGGCTACCATCACCGGCCGCGAAATATCGGGAATCCTCTTGGCCGGTTCCAATGCCAGCCGGACAGGCCAGAGACTTGCTGCAGGTTCCGGTGGCTGCGAATCGTCGCTCAAGACTGTTTGCTACCTCGACGTTTTTCCATCGTGACGGCATTGCCAGTTTGGTTGTACTGAACCACATCCATGAAATATCGCATCATCATCAAGCCGCGACCACTACAGTTCGCCAAATTTTCCGGTTTGGTACAGTCAGGCACCTCTTCCATCCGAAACCCAACCCCTTCGTCTTGGATGTGGATACGAAAATTTTCCGTGTTGATCCAGCACTTGGTTTCGACACAGCGTTGGCTGTCGTTGCGGTTGCCATGTTTGATGGCGTTCATGAACGCCTCTTCCAAACACAAGTGGGTATCCAGCTGCTCTTTTTGCGACCAGCCAAACGATTCCATGCGATCCAAGATCTCTTGGATCATCAGGGCCGCCGCTTCTGCTTTGCTACAGAGTTTGCGTTCGATCGTCCATTCCCACTCGGGTTGTTGCATCCGCTTTAGTTCCCCGTTACGTTTTGTTCGACGTATGACTTGACGGGCGTGGTCCACGAGGCGGGTACTTTGACCAAGGAAGCCGCAACGGCCTCGGCCTCTTGCCAAGTCGCTTTTTTGCTAACACAGTAATAAGCCAGCCAAACGGCTGAGGCCCGCACGGCGGCACCGCAATGCAACACAACCAATTCGTCGTTTTCTTCCGCCTGTTGCAGCAGATTGCAGACCTCGGTGATTTTCTCGGCCGTCATTTGATCTGGTGAACGCATCGAGATTTGTACAAACTCCAAACCGGCAGCCTCCACAGCAGCCCGTTCATCCCAATTGATTTCGCTGGAGTCGCGGAGCGAAATGATCTTTTTGACGCCGGCCGCTTTGAAGGCCTCCAAATCGGCGACTTGCGGTTGTCCTGCCAAATAACAGTTGTCAACTTGCAACAACGGAGTGATGTTGCCGACTGCAGGTTTGGTAACCGTGGGGCCAAGTTTCGCTGGGCTCGCGGCATTGCTCGGATTCGATGGATTTGTCGGCGACGGCCCACCGCCCGTGGATTGGGTTGTTTCGACACCGATGTTGCAACCCAAATTGGGAATCGCCACCACAAATCCGCTCATCAAAATGGCGATATACCGAAGGGTTCGTCGAGTGGACATCCAAAAGCCTCTTCAAAAAGCACACGAATTGCCGACGCTCACGGGTCGTCAGCGTCCCTTATCCAATATTATACGGGCGCTCGTCCCAAAATCCTATCTTGTCATGTCCCCTCGATCCCCAATTCTACTGCATGGGGAGCGAGGGCGTGAATGATCCACTGGACCAATTGTCGAGTCTCCACGCCCAAGAGCCCGCAGCCAATCTCGATTTCTTGCCGGTCCACTTTGGCCGCAAACTTTTTGTCCTTCAGTTTTTTCAGGACACTTGCCGGTTCCAAAGTCGAAATTCCGCCAGGTCGCACGTAGCAGCAGGCACAGACAAACCCCGTCAGTTCGTCGGCTGCCAACAAGGCCTTGGCCACCAAAGTATCGGCCGGGACGCCCCAATGAGTGTAATGTGCAGCGATCGCTCCGGCGAGTAAGTCCTCTTGTCGGTTCCGCAACCACGCCACAATCCGATGCGGATGTTCGTCGGGCCACTGTTCATAATCGGCGTCGTGCAACAGTCCGGCGACCGCGAACAACTCCTCGTCAGGTGGCGAAAGCTCCGCCGCCAGTTTCCGCATGGTCAGTTCGACCGCGCGGGCGTGCCGTCGCAAGGCGAGCCCGGGCGTCCATTCCGCCAGTAATTCACGCGCGGCGTCGATGGTCAACGTCGAATTGGAGGTCATCCATGGTCCTTCCTGGCTTATATCAAACCCCAGTACTTCCGAAGCCCCCATTGTAGCATCATCACGACGAAGAGAGCGATCACAAACCCGTAAGCGTCCCAGGCTGTATCACCAAGTCGCCAAAGTTGAGGAATCTTAATGTCTAGTTTCTCTGTTGATTTCACTAACGAATCCGCCAATCCCTCCAGTTGTTGAACCGTCCACAATTGGCCGCCCGCCGTTTGTGTGGCGTCTGCGAGTTGTTGAACGAGGCTAATGTCCGCAACAGGAATCACCGTTTCGCTATCAATATCCACGACATCGAATTCTTGCGATTCGCGGCCAATCTCGGCGCCGTCTTTGCTCATGACGACTTCCAGGCGATAAACCCCACCGGCAGAAATGAAATCCGCTTCCACGCTGCCGTTGAATTGGGAACGATCGGCCTGCATGCTGAACGGGATCTCTCGCGTGGACCCATCGGGGCTTTGCAATGAAGCGGTAATCCGCACGCCATCGACATTGTCACCACCCTCGCCGCGCACACCGGCTGCCGCGTGCAACACGTCGCCCGACATGATGCGCCGTTTGGCTAACCGCATCCAAACACGTTCGTCTCCCGCCACATCGCGCGCCGCCAGCCACAACATCAATTGCCGCCAAAATTGCTGGTGCTGTTGTTCAAAGCCCGCCCGAATCCATAAGTACGTCGAATCTCCCGCAAAGGCCAAGACCCGCCCGCCGTAGTTGCCGGCCACCAACAGCGGATCGCGATCTTCACTTTCCAACAAGACCATCGCGCTATCTTTGAGCCGGCCAAATCGATTTGCTCCACGCAGCTTGGGTAATTGTTCCCAAGCGGCTCCTAACGCCGCTCCCTCGCCTTCGCCCAAACGCGTGATGTAATGATCCATGGCCGGTCGCAGTGCCAGAGGTTCCTCCAAATGCATGTCCGTTCGGAGTGGGGCCTCAAATTCTTGTCGTTGGTTTCGGGCCATCCGAACGGGCAAGACCTCTTCCAAGGGAGTCTCCGCATAGCCGCCTGGCCCGAAGCTGTGGTAGCCGCCCATCATCAACAAGCCACGACCGTCCAGGACCGATTGAGCCAAGATCGAAAGATTGTTCCCGCGTTGACCTTGCAGCGCGGCGGCATCGATGTTGTCCAACACGACCACGTCAAAGCTGTTGTCGTTCAACTCGCGAGTCAAATCGACTGGCCAACGGGTACGATCCGTCGAGTCGATCCAAACCGTCCGCACTTGAATGTCTTTCGAGGCCTGTAACGATCGCACCAAGAAATGATGTTCGAATTGCAAATCGCCGGTAATGTACAACACCCGCAACCCGCCAGGAAACGCCTGCAAATACGCCGAGAGCATGTTGTTGGTCAAAGCGACTTCCCGGGGCTGATCCGGGACCTTGACCTGAAGCTTGTAGCTGCCCGGCACGTCAGGCAAATAGTTGAAATCCACCTGAGCCAAATGGTCCGCGGATGTCGCGGTGACTTGTTTCGTTTGGGCGACAAACTCTTGACCGTCTGGCTTGCGCACGATCAATTGCACAGGAACCGTTCGCTTATTGAACCCCCGCAACCGCACCCCAGCCCGGAATTCGATTTCGTTTTCGGCAAATCCCGCCAAGTTGTCGGGCATCGCTTCGACCGCGGCATCCAAGAAATCTTCAGCGACGGTGCTGGGGCCAAAGATCATGCCATGAAAGGGGACATCCCGGGCCGACAAAGTTCGCGTGACCTCACTGGCCGTGGTCTTGGGACGGATCACGTTAGGGACGCCATCGGTTAGCATCAAAAAGCCCGCCATCCGTCGGTTGCGGTTCAATCGCACCACCGAGTCGATTGCTCCCAACAAATCCGACTCCTTCCCGGTCGGCGTGGGCGGTAAATCGATGGCGACTCCCGCTCCGTCCGCTTGGTCGGGCGCGGCAGGCTCCACCGAGTCCACCGCACCGTCCAGTTTCAATGGGTAGATCTCGCGATCAAAGCCATAAACCAACAGCTCGACATCGTGCTCAGCCAAACGCTCATTGAATTTGCCCAGTTGCTTCAAGACTTGTTGCGCGACGATATAGCGAGACTCGCCTTGAGCGGCATTTGGTAACTGCATGGACTTGCTCAGGTCCAGCATCACGGGGATTACCGCGAGTTGTTTGCGACTTTCGACCGATAAAAAGCCCGGACGAATCATCGCCAACAACAGCAAAGCCACTGCTAACAATCGTAGGGCCGTCAGGGTCCGTTGTTTCGCAGGAGCGAGTTCCCCAAAGCTGGGACGTAAACAACTGAGGACGATCGCGACCAGCGCAAAGCCGGCGATCACCCACCAGGGGAATACGGGATCAAAGCTCAGGGTTTCAAACATTCGTCATGGACCTAAGAAGACTCCGATCGACCTACGATGATTTCGTGAGCCGACTTCTTGCGGGGCGGTTCACGGTAAAACCAATTCGAGAACAGGATCTCCGCCAAAAATGCGACGGCCAGCAAACGAATCAGGCTCGGATAAAACTCCAAGCCCACTCGCCCCGCCCCTTGAATGCGTTGAATCTGCGATTCATTTTCGGCAACTGCGTAACGGCCAGTTCCCAACCAACTATCGAGTTGCGGTTTGCCGATCCGACTCAAGTCGCTTTGTCCACCAGCGACGTTGACCGTGAAGCCACGCAGGTGAACTTGTTGTTGATTGTCGAGGCCCCGCAGCCGATACGCGCCCGGACGATCATTAAAATCCAAATACAAGCGTCCCCGTTCCACCGTGACATCCACGGGTTCCTGATTTTCCGGTCGGTACAACGCGTACTTCGCAGGAGCATTCGCTTGATCATTCGGCAGTATAAACGAATCGCCAACCAATCCGTTGAGGTTCGCGGATTTTGCGGTCGCCAAATGCCGAGCGATTTCCGTGGCTAACAACCAATACGTGAACGAGCGATCGTCACTGATGGCAAACGAATTCCAGGGGCGTCGTCCGTCGTCGGGCCGTGTCGGATCCGTTACGGGCGTCGTCATCAACAGGACCTGTCCTTGCCCAACGGTCGCTTCCACAATCGCCGGCATGTTGTTCGAAAACGTCGCCAGCACTCGGACGGCCTTGGGTAGCTCGTCGTCTTTTCGTGCGTCCTCGTTTCGTGCGTCGCGATTTTTTGCGTCGTCAACTTTCGCGGTGGTTGCGGACGCGTCGTTATTCGTTGAGCCGCCAATGTCTTTCGCTGGAGCCTCCGAGGCAACGGGGCCGGGTTCATCAGGAGAGGCGGCATTGCCCGGCGCGACGTCTTCCGACGCTTCTTCGTCTCGCGCCAGCTTTAGTCCCAGGTGCATGAATACCTCCAAGCGGCTCCACATCAGGACCGTACGCAACGGTTGCATGCGGCTGAACACGGGATGGTCCCACGCAGACGGCTCGAAGATCAATCCGTCAGGTTGACGCCAGGGCGCTTCAAGTTGGCCCGGCAATAATCGCTGCGCGGCTCGCTGATTGAAACTAGGGTGGGGCACCGACCGATTCGCATCGGTCGTTAGCGAATTGTGCCCCATGAAAAAACCGACACTGCCGCCACCCGAGACATAGCGATAGAGTTGCTGCCAATGTTCATCGCTCAGTGGCCCGGGATTCAAAAAGAAGACCACGCGGTAGTCCGTCAGGTTATGCTCTCGGAGTTGTTCGGCCCGAATGGACTGGCAATCGAACACCGCTTGTCCCTTTTCACGCACGCCTTCGGGGGCGATTGCTTCGAGAAAATTGGCATCACTGACCCCCGGACCATTGACGATCAACGCCTGCCAGGCGGGTTGGACGGTGACCGTGAAGAACCTCCGGTTATCGAAGCCCAACGCGTCGCCTCCATCGATCTCGATCCAGCCATGATGAATGCCTTCCGGTAAATCAGGCAAGGAGAACGCCACTTCCGTCGATTGCCCTGGAGCAAGATTCACTTGCGTCAAGCGTTCCCAGTGTTGTGTGGGCAACAAGGTTTCCCCGTTACGGTAAACGGGGCGGCCCGTTTCGGGTTTCTCAACCAGCATGCGAATGGTGCGGCCTTCGGCTGGTAGGTCGATCGCCATGGTCGCCTGGCCTGCATCCTCGTTTGGCGGAGATGACGATGCCGGTGTGGCGTCCGTTGGCCCAGGCGTTTCACTGGTTTGCTTGGTCGCCATCTTTAGCTGCGCTCGATCCGCCGCTACCTCGCGAACCAAGTCTTCTTCGTTACTGACAATCGCCTTCCGCGCGATCGTGCCGCGCACTTGAATCAAACCGCCCGGTGTGATCGCGGGAGTGGGCAAGTCCCATTGCTCTACCGACCAGTTTTCGTTCGACTTGGCGCCAACATCCACGACATACAGCGAGACCTCGGGATCGATATTCAATTGGCTGGGACTGCCCGGCGCAGCCGTCCAACCCGGACGACTCAGATCAGTGATCACAAACAATTCTCGACCGTCCAGCGGACTGTCGTCCAGCAACTGCAGGGCCGCTCGGATTCGATTTGGGATCGGTTGCGGTTGATACGAGATCCGCAATGAGCTGATCTGTTGCCGAGCTGCCGCCAGATCCAAACTCAGTCCAACCGGATCAGGGCTAGTATCAACCACCGTCAACTGGCTTCCAGCGGGTAGCAATTCGATCACCGCGTCCGCCAACTCCTGGGCTCGCTCCAATCGGGTTTGGTTGTCTTTGCGATAGAGCATTCGCGGACTCGTGTCGATGATCAACGCGGCCGCCACGGGTTGCTTGCCGGTGAGAACGGGTCCTGTATCGCTTTGCGACATTTGATAGGCCAACCAGACCGCCGTGCCCACGTGCCCCAGTACCACCAGAGTCAGCAAGGCCAGCGGCCAAGTTGCCGAGGGTTGGCTCTGACGACGGACGGCAGCGGCTGCTGTTGTTTCCCCGTTCGAACTCGGGGCAGTCGAGCGAACTTTATTTCGCCAATACAAGGTCAGGAACAGGAACAAGGCACCGGACACGATTGTCCCGCCCAAGAGGAGGCTGGAGCCAAACAACGCAGTGGCCGCAGCGGGACGACTCAGCGCCAACGCCGCCAGCGCGATCATCGCTACTCGCAGACTCAATAGGACCCAATGCCGCAAACGAAAAGACCGCCGAGCGTGTTGTTGTTTGGCCAGCACAAAACGTAGCGCTGGAAACGGCAATCGCTTCGGTTTCTCTTGCAACAGCAAATGCAGCACAATGGGGCCGACCGCCAGACCGACTCCCAAGGCCATCAACCAAACATGCAGAGCGGACATGCGTTACATCCTCATTCGTCGATTCATGAGGTACTCCAGCAACGCCTTGTCGAACGGAGTGTGCGTATCCATGGCGACATAGTCGATCCGCATCCGGCGGCACCACTGTCGATATTCCTCTTGAAACTCGCGCACCGCTTCTTGATAGGGATGACGCATCGACCGACCATCCAGCTTGACTTCATCCCCCGTTTCGGGATCTTCCAACACGACCGCTCCCTCAAACGGGAACGTCACTTCGGCTTCGTCCAACACGTGGAACACAATCACGTCATGTCCGCCGTGTTTGAGTCGACTGAGGGCCTGACGAACCGGCAGGGGATCAACCAACAGGTCCGTGAACAACATGATCAAGCTCTGATGTCGCAGCATGCTGGCCAATTGCAACAGGCTGTGCGCGATGTCGGTGGTCCCAAGCGGTTTTAACTTGGAAAGCAGTGCCAACATGTTCGTCAATTGCTTGCGACTGCTCTTGGGTTTTAGACAATCACGAATCTTCTGGTCGAAGGTGATCAACCCAACCGGGTCTTGTTGGCCGATCATCAAATACGCCAAACTGGCGGCCAGGCAGACCGAATAATCAAATTTTGTCAACTCTTGGCGATAGGTGTAGCCCATCGATTGGCTTTGATCGACCGCGATATATCCGGTCAAATTCGTTTCGGCTTCGAACTTGCGAATGTAGTATTTGTCCGTTTTGGCAAACACTCCCCAATCAATTCCGCGGGGATCATCGCCACGGCGGTACTCGCGATGTTCGCTGAACTCGACGCTAAAACCGTGCAGCGGGCTGGAGTGCAAACCCTGCAAAAAGCCCTTTACGACAAATTGTGCCCGGAGATCCAACCGTTTGATTTGGTTGATCACTTCGGGCTTCAGGTATTCGCCAACGCCGTGCGTCATGGATCTCTCGGCGGAAAAGTCGTGGGTGGCAATGCAGGAAAGCGGGAAACACGTCCCGAAACGCGAGACTACTTCGAGTACTTCGCAATGGTGGGTTCCGGTATTTCCTTGAGGAGTCGATGAACGGCCGCTTCGTTGTCCATGCCTTCCGCTTGCGCTTGGAAGTTTAGACTGATCCGATGTCGCAGTACGGGTACCGCGACGCGGCGAATATCGTCCAAGCTAACGGTCAACCGACCATCCATGGCCGCCATGGCTTTACCACCTTGGATCAAGAATTGGCCCGCGCGTGGCCCCGCACCCCAGTCGACCAACTCGCGAACAAACTCGGGCGCCGAAACATCCTTTGGCCGAGTCGCTCGGACCAACTTCGCCACGTAGCTAATGATCAACGGACTGACCGCGACGTTGCCCACCAACTTCTGTAAGTTGACAATCGCCTTAGCCGTGAGCACTTTGCGAACTTCTGGCTTTTCATTAACGGTGGTTGCCAACAGAATTTTCTCTTCTTCTTCGGCGCTTGGGTAACCCACGATAATATTGAACATAAAGCGGTCCAATTGCGCTTCGGGCAAGGGATACGTTCCTTCTTGCTCGATCGGATTTTGCGTCGCAATGGCAAAAAACGGGTCGGGTAGTTCGTAGGTCTCGCGTCCAACCGTCGTCTGGCGTTCTTGCATGGCTTGGAGCAATGCCGATTGGGTTTTGGGCGGCGTTCGATTGATTTCGTCCGCCAAAAGAATGTTGGTAAAGATTGGACCCTCGACAAAACGAAAGAAACGCTTCCCGGATTCATCTTCTTCCAACACGTTGGTCCCGGTAATGTCCGCCGGCATCAAGTCAGGCGTGAATTGAATGCGATTGAAGTTCACATCCAAAATCTTCGCCACGGTGCTCACCAGCAGTGTCTTGGCCAAGCCCGGGACGCCTTCCAACAAGCAATGGCCGCGCGTGAAGATGGCGGCAAACAACTGCTCGATGACTTCGTCTTGCCCGACAATGACCTTTTGCAGTTCTTCCTTCATCACCAAGCGATGATCGGCAAACTCCTTCATCACGTCGCCCAGGCTGCGTTTTCCGGTTGACACTTCGGCCTCGTTTTCTAAGGTATGGAAATCTATTGCGTGGGGACAATTGTCTGGGACTCAGCCAGCGTGACATCGTGGCCGGCAATCGTGAACCCCACCATTCAAAAGGAAAAGCAACGGCAGCGGACTAATCTCCCCAACCGTTTGGGCCGGCCGAAAATTCGCGGTAGGCCTCGCGGATCGCCGATTCGTCCAGTAGTGTCGGCAGAAAGGCGATCCGATAACAAAATTCTAGACACTGACCCTGGGATAAGGCAAAATCGCCAGCACCCGTCGGCAATTTCTGAAAATCGTGTAATCCAAATGGGTTGGCCGCAACCAATCCGTAATCGCGGGCGTGCCACGTCGTAGGATGCCGCAAATTGGTGGGATGATCCATCATCACAATCGTAACAGGTTGGTCGTCGATCGTGCCGCCGTAGGCAACCCACTGGGCCGGTTGCCCCCAAAGTTCTTTGTCTCGCAGGCCTGTGGAATTAAGTGCCCGACCATTGGCGGTCGTCACGCCCGCTCGTGGGTCGTTGGTCAATTGCAGGTTCGGATGCGTTCGCATCGCAAAGCAGCCCTCTTTTGTATCGCCAAACGTCAATTGAGGTGCCACTGCCGTCACGCGAACTTGATATTGCAGCCACCAGCCACCATCCAAAGGCGATTTTTCGGGAGCAAGGCAACCAAAGCTCAGTCTTGTCGATTCGCGCGCCAGCACCTCGCTGGAGTCGGTCGCCAGCCATTCATGTTCGACCAACAACGCCGCCTCCTCCGGCAGCCAGCGCGGCTCGCCAACGGCGCGGATGACCGCTTTCTCGTCCCAATAGCTGTGACCATTGACATTGCCATGAGCGAACCAAATGGACTTGTGATGCGGATGATCGGTCGCTTCGCCAACCGTCCCCGGAACCAGTGGGTGGTTCCGCACCATCGAATGCCCGCCCGGACCAAACACCGGGTACATCACCGGTTTCCGCAAGTTGTCGACGCGATAACCCGTCACTTGTTGCGAGTTCCACAAGATGTCGACCTGGCCCGGCGAAGTGACTCGAACCTGCCAGGCCGACGAATCGTTCGATTGGTTTGGTTGGGACGGGGTACGACCTAAATCAAGTGCGGGTTCTTCGCACGCTAGGCTATGGCGTGGTGCGTTGCTGGCCATCGCCACCATCACCATCAACAAGATGATCCGTGACATCGCATTGGCCGGGAACTGCGTTTGTCCGCGATTCGAAGTTTTTATCTGCATGTCACTGCACTCCATCGTGTCTGCCAACTTTAGTCAGCAAGAAAACCCTGGCCCCACCCGACCTAGTTCATTCTAACCGATTTCACAGCCATTCGTGGCGAGTTCTGTGAATGTCCCCCGTTTCCGCAGTCGAAAACGGCGCTGTAAAGAGTGAGATGCCCTTTGGCGTTAAGATCATGGCGGCGGACCATTGGTCACTCCCAACTACCCGCGTCGGCTTTCCCAGGCCGCCTTTGATTTGGCCAAGCCGGTCGCCAAAACCCATTCGGGCGATTTTTGCCAATACTCGGGATTAAATAACTCCAAGCTCAGCGCTCCCTGAAAGCCGCTACTTTCCAAATCACAAAAGATCTGGTTCAAAGGAGCAATTCCATCGCCGGGGAACACGCGGTCCTTGTCCGCGATGTTGGTTCGGTCCGGCGTTGCCGGATAATCGTTGATATGAAATAGGGCCATCTGGCTGCCACTGACCAAACGCAGGGCATTGTCGGGCGATCCACCTTTATACAGGTGGTACACGTCCAATAACACGCCGAAATCACGAGTCTCCACCAGGGCCGCAAGTTGCAGCAGTTGGCTGACATTGCCGATTGCCTGACTAAAGCCCCACAGTTCCAACTGGGGAACGACGCCCACTTCGCGTCCGATCGCTCCTAATCGCGCCAAGCGTTGGGCGGCAAAATTCCAATCCTTGATCGGGCGATCATTTTGTCCGACGGGGGGAGCTGCAATTGCCGAACCGCCAATCGCGGCCACCTTTTCCATGTCGCGTTTGGCTTTTTCGAATTCCTGATCGGCGGCCTGATCGTCGTCGACCAACCAGTTCGCGAAGGCAATCGCACTTTCTACCTTCAGCCCTGAGTCCGCAATCTGTTTGCCCAAGTCCTTCAAGCTTTTTCCGGTTGACGTGTAGCGATCCAGTTCATCAATCCAAACTTCGATCCCGTCATAGCCGGCTTTCGCGACCATCGCGGCCAATTGTTCGATGGGGATCTGCGGTCCACGCAGACACGCGGTGTTGAAACAGAAGCGGACTTTGGAATCGCGCCCGGGCGGACACCCTGGTCCCGAAGCTCCGCTTGCTGGCTCATTGACTTCGTTATCGTTCGCCCGAATGGGCCAAAGTCTGGACGCCGCCAAACTGGCACTGGCAGCACTCGCGGCGGTGAACAGTTGTCGACGATTAAGGTTCCAATTTCTCTTCATATTAATACCGATGTCTGTCGGGAAATTTGTGCCAATTTGCCCCCAAAACATCATACCAGATGTCTTGACTCAAGAGCACCTTTGGCTTTGAGATCTGAGCCGTTTTCCGCGTTGGGTCTGGATTGACGGCGATTCCAGGTCTCGGGGGATAGGCTCATGAAAACGTTGACATAGGTCGGTTTATTGACCGTGCCGCGTCCAAGACACAAGTCGAGGAGCTAAGGAATTTTTCTATTTTGGTTAAAATATGGCATTGGAATTGGGAGCCTGTGTGATTTAATAGGATCTCTGTCAAGTCGGCGAACGCTCGACGTTTCGCCTTAGGGGTTGTTCAACGAAAGCGAGGTAACGGGTGAAGTGTCAAATTGGATCGAAACTGTATTGCTTATTATTGGTCGGCCTAATGTTGTTGGCGGTTCCAAGGACCGGCGACGCACAGCAGCACGTGTTTGCTCCGGTTGGTCCGACGGGATCGCTCGGGACAACTTGGGAAGGGCAGTTCCAGTTTTCGCCATTTATTCTAGGCAATGCGCCAACGGGCACCTGGACTAGCGCGTTTGTGGCAATCGACTGGACCGGTAGTACCACGGGACAATGGTCAAGCGAAGCTCAAACGGCGCTTCACTCCCAGGCCTGGGACCCATTTTTTAACCCACCTGGCAACGGAGCGGCCCCTGCCAATTCGGGTACGGTCTATTGGTCGGCGGCTACCGCAGCGACCGGATCAGGAAACACAACCGGCGCTACCAACAATATTTATTGGTCGGTTGCGAATTTGAACAATCCAATTGTTTCAAACGGCTCTCAAACAGTTTACCTATCCAGTCGGCAAAACTGGGTCGGTACCGGCGGTGCCTCTGCAACTCACGCAAACGTTCGCGTCGTTCTTAATCCCAATATCGTGACCGGTTTGCTTGGCAATGGATTGGGGATTCCCAGCGCTTACACCGATCTCGGCACTTTCGCGGTTGGATCAACGTCACATGATGTTGCAATCAACAACACCGAGACCGGTGACGCGGGGTTCACGTGGTTGCGGTTCCAAGTGGACCGGGATGTGACGGCTAACGATGCGTTTGATATGTTCACCAGTGACGCTCCTGGTGGAACCCCGCAAGATCCGCGAGTATCCTTGTTCCGTAATACAGCCAATGGACTATTTGCCGTTGCTTCAACCGATGATATGCCGGGAACCTTGCATTCTGGTTTGACCTTTGGATCGGCCGATACCGCCGAGTTCGGGAGGGACGGATATGGAGCCCCCGGTACCGCTGGATTTTTCAACGGCCGTGGCGGTACGCTGGCCATTCCGGACCTCAATCCGTACGGATATTATTCGGGTACGGCGGGTGCCGCGCGGTTGTTTGCCGGTGAGGAATATTACGTCGCGATTTCACATTGGTCCGGCACGAATCCGTTTGCCGAGCAAGGAGATCTGGTGATTACTGCCGATCAAGTTATTTTGGGCGGAGTCAACATGGGAATGAATGGTCCGGCAACGGCTTTGGGCAACGGAAACGTCTTGTTTTCATTTCGCTCGGTGCCGGAACCTGGGTCGTTTGCGATCCTGGCGTTGGGTGGAATTGCCATGATGGTCGGGCGTCGTCGCCGATCCTGAGCCAGTTTGGGAATGTTGATCGAAAAATAGAAGACCTGCCTTCACGAGTTTGAGGGCGGGTTTTTTTGTCTCTGGAAAACCACATTCAAAGTTAGGGAGCGTAATTTGCGGCGACTTTTTTGAATGTTCGGTTTCTACCGAGGGTGCCACGCAGACTGATTATGCCGATGTTGCTGATTCGATGACCTCCCCAGGGGACGATTCAAGCTTTCACATTGTTCGAACGAGATCTGCCGCATGGCCAACACGTACACTCGAACGACGAGCGTCTTGTCCGCGGTTCTCATTTTTTTGGGAGCTCTGGCGACTTCGGTTGGCGATATTGCCTCAGCCCAAATCACAATTTCCGAGCCCAAAGCCGTTATTGAACCAATTTTCGAACCAGTGTCCGATCCCTTGCCAAACTGGGATCCGGCTTGGAATGATGGCGATCAGCCAAGTCTTTTGTCGGACCAAGATTGTGGCTGGTCACAACCGGTGGACAACGTTCACGACTTTCAAGAACCTTTTTTTCAGACACAGGGTCATGATCGCCGAGCCGCGACCCAATCCCGACTGCGAGCTCGTGCCAATGACGGGCGGCTCCATCAAGCCTATACCCAGTCTTATCGGAGCCAAATGCCTCCGCTCAAGGACATGCATCCTGATGATTTCTCGCCAGACTCGTCCGCCACCGACGGCGAACACGATCTGTTTGGTACCTATTCCCAATCGGATAAGCCACCCCAACCGCTCGGCAGCCGAGGTCAATGGTTCGGGCGATACGAGGCGCTGGTCGCTTGGCCTTATTACTCCAACGGACACCAGGGGCTGACCATCCAGTCCGGAACATTGTCAATTGCGGAACCTTTTGACTACAACCTCTTCATCGGAAATCGCGGAGTCATTGGCTGGGAAAGCAAGAAAGGGCCAGGCGGTGTGTTTCAATACACCGACTTGTTTGCCATTTCGGAACGATTGTCCGCCGGCGCGATCGGGGCGATATCGGGAGTTGAGGGCGGCGCCGTCGTGCCGGGCTTGACCACGCCGTTTACGATTGCGGCCCTCCCAGGGGAACGGTTGGAGTCCACCGCGCGCGAACATTTGACTTCTTACCGTCCAACCGCCTTCAAACGAGTCTACTTTCCCGTCTCCACGATTTCCGGCGGGTTCGGATTCGACTATACCGTCCTGCGTCAATCCGTTAGTTATTCGCGATTTGCGGACTTAGCCACGACCACCTCCAGTGAAACGTTGGATGGCCGGCGAAGGTTTTCCGGCATCGGACCCAGCTTCGACATCGAATATCATCGCCCGATTGGTCATACACAACTGGCCATGTTGGGCGGCGCTCAAATGGGTGTGTTGTTTGGTTCCGACCGGTGGAACGTTCTGCAAAACGGAAGCATGACTTATCACGAAAGCTCCCATCGCGTCATCACCAACGCCAACGTCCGAATTGGCGTCGAATGGTCGCAAGCGGTCGGCTCACGCCCTGATAGTCGGCTGTTCGCTAGGTTTACAATCGAAGGGCAGAACTGGCTCAATGCTGGCAATTTCAGTAGCCCTGACGCTTCGCTTGGCTTCCTCTCCGGCAATTTCGCCATCGGCGCAGCGTATTAAGAATTCGGCGGAAGCACATGACAGGTAAAACAGCTTAATTTGCGGTAGCGGGCTAAAGACGGCACACCAACACCAGAATCCAAACAACACCCACGCCAGGGAAAGTTTGGCAGCAAACGGCAACGCCCAAAACAAAAAAACGGAGGAACCTCCAAGGTTCCCCGGTCAAATCTTGTATCGCGACGCAGCCATCGCAACCAACGCTAGAAACAACGTTTTCAAACTTCCAATTTTCATCGAAAACTCCAAGATACCGCAATTGAACGGACCGTTCCAGAAATCGTGTTTTGAACCAAAGTTACGAAACAGCGGATCTACCGTGTTTTACGAAAATCGAAGCAAGCCGGTGGTCAATCCCATGATTGTCGGTGCGTCTCTGGTTTCAATTTCGCACCAAGCAAACTCAATCACTTCTGCGGGTCGACGCCTGGGTTGCCGTGCCGGGGTGCCGGGGTGCCGGGCCACCGACCAACGAGGCAATGGTCCAAATTGCTTGCATTGCTTCCTGGAAATTGATCTTCGAGTGTCCCGCGGTTCGATCGCGAAAGGTGATTGGCACCTCCCAAAATGTCGCGCCGTGACGACGGGCGACCACGAGAATCTCTTCCAAGTATCCGTAACCTTGATTGCGAATTTGCTCCAACGGCAAACGTCGCAGCAGTGCGGTCGGATACCGCCGGTAAGCCCCACTATTGTCGTACGTGGATAACCGCAGCCACCACCGAGCAAAGCGATTGATCCAACGACTCGCCAACCGGCGCTGCCACGGCCATCCCTCGATCCGTCCGCCTGGAATATATCGCGAACCGATCACAATGCACGAATCATCGGTGACGACACTTTCGTTGGAATACGCCGACTTAGGGCTCGCATCCAGCAACCGCGAAAGCTCGTCCGGATGGTGGCTGAAATCCGCATCCATCGTGACCACCAGCGCGTAAGATCGTTCCAACGCCCACCGAAAGCCGGTCAACGTCGCGCTGCCCAAACCCAATTTCCCCGACCGCGAAATCAAGTGACACCAATCATTCTCGCGCGCAAATTCCGTGACCCATGCGCCGGTGCCATCCGGCGATCCGTCGTCGATCACCAACACCTCGACCGACGGATGAAGCTCGTGAATCCTCGCAATGAGGTTCGGTAGATTTTCGATTTCGTTGTACGTGGCGATCACGATCAAGCACGGTCGCATGGTAAACCCGATGGATTTGAAAGATCCTTAGTGCAATACGAACCAAAGTTACGATTGGTGATTGTCGTGGTTCGCTCCGCGAACCAAAGTTGGATCGCGGAGCGATCCACTACCCTGGCCGAACGGAAATCGGATCGCGGAGCGATCCGCGACAATGACCTCAAACGGGTAGGGGCAATTGCAAAACTTCGGCCAATCGGTGGGGTTGCTTGCCAAACTGTTGTTGATACTCATCGAAGGTGGGCTGCAAGCGAACTCGCAGTTTCATCTCGTGCCCAACCGCAATGTCCGCCAGGCGATGCCGGAAGAACGGATTGCGAAAACGATCCAAGACTTGCTCGCCAAAGGCCCGAACATCCAAGCCTTGACCTTCCAAAGTTGGGACCAACTCGTCGTGCAATAAATCCTCAACCCACCGCGATTGTTCGGGATCGTTCATCACATCAATCACGTGGGCAAAGCCCAGCGGCAAGCACCGGGCCACCATTGCCGTATGGAGACCATTGAGCAATCGCACCTTCTGCAAGAAATACGGCCGCAAGTCGTCGGCCCAGATTACCGCAGGATGAGCCGGCAAGAGGCCTTCGTCGCGGCCGTCACGCTGGACCACCAACATTTGGAAGGGTTCGGTCATCACGGCCAACGGATCATCATCACTCCATGGCACCGGTGGGACGACATCGACGCAAATGCGGTCCACCAATGTCGCTAACCAACGGCAATCGTGTTGCAACCACTCGATAAAGCCCAAGTCGTTATGCAAACCCCATAACGTGGCTTGTTCCAGGACCAATTGCCGGAGCTGGGTCGCGTTGTTTTCGATCAACTCCAGGGGCAGGATGGCGAGCGGCGTTTCTTCGTGTTGGTACCGTTGATACAACAGCGCCAACAACCGAGCCGGGAAACTTCTCGGCGGGACGTTTGGTGTGTCCGCAATCGAAAGTTTTGCATCGTCCGCCTCCAATCGCAGCCCCTTTTCCGTCGTGTTCGAAACGATCAAACGAAATAACGGATCTGTCACCAGGTGCAGGATCTCGGACCATTGCTTCGTCAGCGAATAGGCTCGGCCCAACGAACGTACCGCTTCAACTTGTTCCACCACTTGCGAGTTCTGATAGCCGCGAACCCACAAGTGATACGGACGACGCGCGCCATTGATGTGCTCCAAGGTCCCGGCCTCTTCCCGCGATTGGACCACCGTGATTTGGCCTGATGACTGCCACAGCGGATCGAACAAGCCCCGCAATAACTTGCCGGTCCCAATTTGCAGCACTTTGATCTCGGGGACCAAGTTCATACGGTAACTCCAATCTTCCATATCGCGATTTCGCGATAGCCGTTCAGTTCGTTTTTGGCTTCTAATTGACCCGAGGCCACGCTCAAGATCTGCTGCCACAGCCCATCGCGCAAGTCGTCCAACGTTGCCGTGCCGGTAATAAATTCACCGGCACTAAAGTCGATCCAACCTGGCTTTTGTTGAGCCAAGGTCGGGTTCGTGGCCACTTTGAGTGTCGGGACCGGTGCGCCCATCGGCGTCCCGCGCCCGGTGGTGAACAACACCATGTGAGCTCCGGCCGCCGTCAATGCCGTGATCGACACACCGTCGTTGCCCGGTCCGTTGACGAGCCCCAAGCCTCCCAGTTCCGGCGAGGCCTGCGCCCCATACGCGACGCATTGTTTAATCAGCGCCGCCGTCCCGCCTTTTTGCACACAGCCCAGTGATTTTTCTTCCAGCGTGGTTAGTCCACCGTCTTTGTTGCCCGGCGAAGGGTTCTCGCTGATCGGTTGATTGTGTTGGCGAAAATAATCCTTGAAGGTTTCGATCATATGGTCGACGGCCGAACGTGTGGTGGGGCCATCACAGCGCCCCAACAACACCGGTTCGGCGCCGAACATTTCGGGAACTTCGGTCAAGAGTGACGTCCCTCCAATCGAACAGTGCCAATCTGCGATACGACCTAAGAGCGGGTTGGCCGTCAAGCCGCTGAAGCCGTCGCTGCCACCACACTTCATCCCCAAGATCAACTTGCTGGCGGGCAGCGGTTGACGGGGATATTTGGAAACTTGCTCGGCCATCTCCGTCAGCCATTGTCGGCCTTGTTCCATTTCGTCCGTGACTTCTTGCGTCGAGAACCAGCGGACTTTTTGTAAAGCTTCCGGCCCAATCGCTTCCAACTGCATTTGCAGTTGATTGTTCTCGCAGCCCAAACCCAACAACAACACGGCCGCGGCATGGGGATGCCGGGCCAAACCCGCCAAAATATTCCGAGTCGCTTGCAGGTCGTCGCCCAATTGAGAACAGCCGTACGGATGACTAAACGCGTACACACCGTCCAAGTTGGGCACGCGGCCAACCAGCGTGCGATTGGCCCAAGCCGCCAATTGTTGAGCCGTTTGATTCACACAGCCGACCGTGTTCAATATCCAGATCTCGTTGCGAATTGCCACCTGCCCGTTCTCCCGGAGGTAGCCCAGGAACTGCGTCGGGTCTTGCTCGTTGGCCAACGATGGTCGGCGCAGTGGTTCGCCGGGCAACGGCTCCCAGTCCGGCTGGGTTGCGATTCCCGCGTCCAATCCTGTCTTCACATTATGCACATGAACCCGTTGGCCGACGGCAATATCGGATTGAGCGACGCCGATGGGGAGTCCATATTTGATGACCCATTGGCCAGCAGCGATGGGTTGCACCGCCATTTTGTGGCCCGCCGGGATCGGTTCCCTCGCCACCACGGCTTGCCCATCTGTCCCATTCTTGCCATCCGCGGTCGTCTGGTTCTCCCAGCAACTGCCCGTTTCGGAACCTTGCAACGAAACGACCACATTGTCCTGGGGGTGCAAGCGAGCAAACATGGAAGCCATATCCTAGGAATGAAGCCAAGTAACCACGGTCACCAGATGGTGGGAGAGATTGGACGTCGCCACCGTCGCCAGACGGTAGTTGGGGCAATGTAGCTATCGTCGCCAGACGTTGGTTGGGGTTGAACTTTGCACGGGGGCAAGTTGTTCCTACCACGTTCTGGCGAACGTCGCTAATTCCAAATCGCTGCGGTATTCTGCTAAATCGGCCGGGCTGCCACAACCACCACAGACCAACTCGCCATGCGACAATTCCAGAAAAACCCGGTTTTGTCGGTCCAGCGTGGCCGAAGATCTCGTGATAACATTCTGAGGGCCGGATTGCTCGGAAAATAACGACCGTGACAGGAACGACTCCATGTCCATGCTTTGGTTGAAATCGAAATTGCCGCAAATCTTCACAATAGTTCCATCAGTGAACGCAATCGTGGTGAATGCTCTCTCGAAGAATTCTCAAAGTGTCCGAATTTCCCGGTTGTCGCAGTCTGTCCGGATTGCCCGAATTTCCTTGGTGCTGGCATGGGTCCCTGTACTGGATGGTGGCTTTCTGGCAACTGCCGCAGTCGCTCAAGACGAGATGATGTCCGAGCAGCAGGACGAGATGATGTCCGAAATGGCCGACTCTCCGCCCCAAGAACGACCGCCCGTGACTGCCGAACAAGCGGCCTTTTTTGAAAGTAAGATCCGCCCAGTCCTGGTTACGAACTGCTACAGTTGCCACTCGCAGCAAAGCGGTCGCAGTGAAGGTGGCTTGGATGTCGATTCCGCGGCGGCACTGTTAAACGGTGGCGAGTCTGGTCCGGCGGTCGACCTGGAAGATTTTGAATCTGGGCTACTTTGGAAAGCGATCAACTACGACGGCTTAGAAATGCCGCCCCAGGACCCATTGCCTCCGCATGTGATCGAAGATTTCAAAGTTTGGTTATCCCAAGGTGCCCCCGACCCACGCGTCACCAATGTGGTACGAGGTGCGTATCGAGTCACTCCGGAAGCGATTGAAAAAGGTAGAGAGTTCTGGTCGTTGCAGCCACTGCCGGAATCGTCCGTCGCAATTCTGACTAAAGTCGTGCAGCCGCACGCCTCCGGATTGCAAGCCTCGAAGCCTATCGATCAATTTGTGGAGTTGCAACGAGAACAACAAGGCGTATCCACGCCCCCGACCGCCGACAGCTACACCGTTTTTCGCCGATTGTGCTTCGACTTGTTAGGCGTCCCACCGACGGCCGAACAAGTAGATTGGTTTCAAGGTTTGTGGGCCCAAGACCCAGAAGCGGCCATGTCCACAGCCGTGGATTACATGTTGGCCAGTCCCAAGTTTGGCGAGCGATGGGGTCGGCATTGGTTGGACATCGTGCGATATGCGGAAAGCACCGGTCGTGAAGTCAATATGCCTTATCCACAAGCCTGGCGTTATCGCGACTACGTCATCGATTCGTTCAACAACGACAAGCCCTACGATCGATTTCTGAAAGAACAGCTGGTCGGCGATTTGTTGCCGTCCCAAACGCGCGCTCAGAAACAAGAGCAGTTGATTGCCACGGGCTATTTGGCGATGGGCCCGAAGACGCTCAACGAACGAAATCCACGCCAGTTTGAAGCGGATTTGATCGACGAGCAAATCGATGTGACCACCCGGGCCTTCTTGGGAATCTCGGTCGCGTGTGCTCGGTGTCACGATCACAAGTTCGAAGCGATTACCCAGGAAGATTATTACGCTGTGGCTGGGATCTTTGGCAACATGGCCACCCAATTCGGTGGCGTCAATAGTCAACGCACTCGCCACACGACCACGCTGATCGAACTGCCGTTGGCCGACGAACAACCCGCGATGCCGGCCCTCAAACCGGATCAACTAGCAGCCATGAACGAGAGAATTTCTGAGCTTAACAGCGAAATTCGCGAATTGCGTCGAGAGGCCGCCCAATCGCGACGTCCGAATCGCAATCGTCCGGGCAACGGGAATTCCGGCGGTAACAACACCGCCGGTGGCAATCCCACTCAAACGGGCATGGAACAGCAGCAACGGCAGCAGGCCCTGCAACGTCTGACCGCCCAAGTGGGCAGTCTGCAAGGCTTGGTCGAATGTTACGACAAAGACGGCAATCCGCGGACCGTGTGTATGGGCGTGCAACCCAAACCACGGTCAGCCGATGCACGCTTGTTGGAACGCGGCGAAGTCAATCAACCGGGAGCCACCATTCCGCGCGGCTTTGTGTCGTTGCTCGACAAATCGCCGCCGAAGATCAAACGCGACTCCAGTGGCCGCATGGAATTTGCCAACTGGGTCGCCAACGCCGAAAACCCGTTGACTGCCCGAGTGATGGCCAATCGAGTTTGGCAGCACATGATCGGGGAAGGAATTGTTCGCACGCCCGAAGATTTTGGAGTCACGGGCAGCCGACCGTCGCATCCCGAGCTCTTGGACTATTTGGCGCTGCGATTGATCGAAAACAAATGGTCGATCAAGTCCCTGATCAAAGAGATCGCACTTTCGGACGCCTATCGCATCGGTTGGCAGGTGGACGCCATCGCGCGTGACAAAGATCCCGAGAACTTGTACTTGTGGCGGTCGCATCCGCAACGGATTCAATCGGAATCACTGCGTGACTCGTTGTTGTGGGTCGGTGGAACGTTGGAATTGGAGCGCCCCCACGGTTCACTTGTGGCCCAAGCCGGACCTTTGGAATTGGGGCGCGGGCAGCAGTTGACTCAGCTCTTGGTTCGAGCAGCAATGGCACGCCCGCAGATGGATGCGGCGGAAGGTGACGAAATGATGTCGGACTCCATGAATAAGGACGGCAGCAACGATGCTCGACCGGCTCGTCCGAATCGGGAGAACGGTCCCCTGATGGCCGATGACAACCCCTTTCGACGTCGCGATCTGGCCAATGCGAATGTGGTGACGATCAACGAAGCCACGGTCAATCGCAGCTTCGACTATCGTTCGGTTTACTTGCCCGTGGTTCGAGACTTGTTGCCACGTTCGATGGAACTGTTTGACGCCGCGGAACCCAGCATGGTGATCGGCGTGCGCGAGCAATCCAACACCGCTCCGCAAGCGCTCTTCATGATGAACAACGAATTGGTGCGCCAGCAAGCCGTTGCCTTAGCGGAACGCACTTTGGAGAAAATCGGTGGTTCGTCACAAGCAATCGACTACGTTTTCAAAACCGCATTTAGCCGTCCGCCTGCTCCCGACGAAGTCGCCCAATGTACCGCGTTTATCGCAGAGATGACGGACGAGTTCGGCGCGGCCGCTCGAGCTCGTGACGCCGAACGCGCTGCCGAGCAAGAACGACGCCAACGTCGTGACGCTCGCAATCGTCGTGCCCAACGCGGACGAAGCAACTCGAACGAAGCGACTCCCGCCGAAGCACAAACTCAAGCGAACCCCGCATCGAACGAGATTTCACCCGAACTACAGCGTCAAGTCATGATCGCGTTTTGCCACGCGATCCTAGCGACCGCGGAATTCCGCTACCGGAACTAACGGCCAATCGCAAAGGCGGCCAAGGTTGGTTAGTTAGCGCCGGTGTACCGTCGCCTCATGGTCTCCCTTCTCCCCTCCGTGGGGGAGAAGGGCCGGGGATGCGGGGGTAGTTTTTGGGGCTTGGGGCTTGAATTTGCTTGTCGACCGCGAACGCTTAGCGGCGCGGGGTTAGTCGGGTTCCCGCCCAACCCTGCTCTGCTAACCGGTTAACTCAAAAGAACTTTTTCCCAGGACCACCATCCATGAACGAACCTACCCAATCGCCGATCTTGGCCTCTCGTCGCCAATGGCTGCAAAATGCCACTTCAGGTTTTGGTTTCTTGGCCTTTGCTGGCTTGAGTACTTGGGCCAACGTTTCGCCCGCGGCGATCCTGCCGCAAGACCCCGGTAATCCGTTGTCCCCGCGCGAGCCGCACTTCCCTACCAAGGCCAAACACGTCATCTTCTTGACGATGGCAGGTGCCCCGTCGCACGTGGATATGTTCGATTACAAGCCCAACCTCAAACGCGATAACGGCAAGGCGGCAGGTCGAGCCGGTGGGTCGTTGATGGGTTCGCCGTTTTCGTTTTCACAGCATGGCGAATCGGGACTGTGGTTGTCGGAACTGTTTCCGAACTTGGCCAAACAAGCCGATCGTTTGTGTTTGCTCAACAGCATGCATGGGGACTCGCCGAATCATCCCACGGCCCAGACCCAATTGCACACCGGCAACTTCCAGTTTGTCCGGCCATCGTTGGGTGCGTGGACGTTGTACGGTTTGGGGACGGATAACTCGAGCCTGCCCGGCTTTGTCTCGTTGAACCCTCCCGCCGGCAATACTTCGAGTTATCGAAACGCGTTTCTGCCCGCCGTCTTTCAAGGCACCAAACTAAATCTCGGTGGCAATCCCGGTCGAGGCGGCGCGGCCAGTAGTCGCGTGCCCGACATCACGAACCCGATGCTCAACGACCAACAGCAACGCAAACAATTGGACTTTGTTCAAAGGCTGAACCAACGTCAGAGTGAACAACTGCCCGAGCACCCCGGTGTCGAAGGCGTGATTCAATCGTATGAATTGGCATTCCGCATGCAGGATTCGCTGCCCGAGCTATTGGACTTGAGCCAAGAGACCAGCGAGACCATGCAAATGTACGGCGCTACCGGCGGTCGCAGCGCACGGTTTGGTACGCAGTGTTTGATCGCGCGTCGATTGGTCGAGGCGGGCGTGCGATTTGTGGAAGTTCAAAGTGGTGGCTGGGATCATCACAACAGCATCACAAATCAATTGCCACCCAAGTGCGAAGAAATCGATCAACCGATTGCGGCCTTGATTCAAGACTTGGCGCAGCGCGGCTTGTTGGACGAAACGCTGATTGTTTGGTCTGGAGAGTTCGGTCGAACTCCGTTCACGCGCAACGGCGTGGGCCGCGATCACAACAACCGAGGGTTCTCGGCCTTTATGGTGGGCGGAGGCGTCAAAGGTGGGCTGCGTTACGGTGCCACGGACGAACACGGCATTGCGGCGGTCGAGAAGCCGATGCATATCCACGATTTCCATGCCACGATCTTGCACCTGCTGGGCTTGGATCACAAGCGACTGACCTACCGGTACGCTGGTCGCGACTTCCGCCTCACCGACGTTCACGGCGAAATCGCCCACGAAATCATCGCGTAGGTTGTCCAGCGGCTATTCCGATCAGTCCGATCAGTCAGATCAGTCAGATCAGTCAGATCAGTCAGATCAGTCAGATCAGTCGTGCCTTTGGCGATGCACATGGCGCTTGGCCTTGGATTTCCGCAGGGCGACGCTAGAATACCATCTTTCGCTAGGGCATTGGCGGAGCGTTCTCAGCGTCTGTGGGACGAAAACGCGGATAATGTTCAGTCCCGAAGTAAAGAACTTTTGGGCCGGTAGCTCAGTTGGTTAGAGCAGGGGACTCATAATCCCTTGGTCGCGGGTTCGAGTCCTGCCCGGCCTATCATTTGGCCCCCGTGGTGATAGGGGCGTTTCAGTTTTTCCATAATAAGTTCACAATTCGTCAATTGTCTGCGTCGACGAACGCCTGGGTTGCTTGCTCGGTCACAATGGTTCAGCTGCGATCATTTAGCACTTTCTGCTTACTCGCATGGCATCGCAGCTGGTAAACTCGATCTGGCAAACTGCGATCGCAGGGCGACGACAACGACTAGTCACATGGGCGTCCCTGAAATCGAAGTCGGATTTTTCTGCGATAAGCATGCAACGCCGGTTGCCAGTCGTTGATTGTCGTAACCAACATTTGATGTCACGACGCCCCGTTGCAAATCGAACTGCAAACACAAGGAGTCTGCCATGGCTAAGAAGTTCGTTATCTCTCGATTCGCCGGTGGTCGGCGATTGGCGATTTGTTGGGGAGAGCACCGTACCGAGTACGTCGAGGATGATCCTAAGAGCTTGAAGCAGTGCCTAGTGTATCTAAACTTGGACCAACGTGACGCGGCGATCTTCAAAAAACTCAAGGAATCTCTTGAGCATTTCTACAAACTCGAGGCCCGATCCTTGGCAAAATTCGGAGAACCCAAACTGTTCCGAATTTGGCGGGTCGACGCCAAGATTCTCCAAATCGAAATCAAGGGCGGCTACACGGAACTTCGGGGGCGAACCTTTAGCGATGCGACGCTTCGACGGTGTCTCGATGAGATGTTCGCGAATCGAACGCTACTGCCTGATCTAAAACGAGAATTGGCCAGCTTCTTGCGAGACGAGAGTAATTCCAGATGACGCGATCGTAAGAACAATCGGCACTTGAGCTGGGATTTGACATGGACGCAGCTATAGAGCAATCCTTCGGTAAATCTGTTGCCCACATGTAACGCAGATCCAGGTCGGGGCATCAGCCGAAAAGACACAACCTCCGAGACAGACTTGGCCGGCGTTCAGTTTCTTTTTCAATTCATCTGATTCCGCTGGGAGGCCGTACAGAACAACCGCTACCGGTTTGCTTTTACAAGTGGGACATTTTCGAGGTTTTTTGACTAGTTCGATTCGATCGGTATTCATCGTGCTCCGAGTCCGTTCAGCTAAAAGAGTCGCGTTCATGGGCACGAAACCGGCGGCTTTCGCGGAACAACACCGACTTGTGCTTTGTCGCCCAATTCACCATGCCTCACGGTGAGCAACGCGTACATGCGACACGTTTCCGTTTTATCACCGATCCATTTGCCGGATGAGTGTGGAACATCGTTTATCGCAGCTCAAAAACTCCTTTGACGATGCCTTCTTGTCGACGACTGAAGACTTCGTACGCTCGCACGCCATCGCTTAGATCGAACCGGTGTGTGATGAAGGGCGCCAGGTCCAATGCTTGAATTTCCGGACGCTCCAATAGCTGTTCCATGTAGTACCGAGCTGGGCAGCGACCCGTTCGATAACTCAAGTTCTTGTCGTATGCCTGCACCGGCGAAAAGGCAAAGGTTTGGTCGCAGTGGCAGCCGACGGTCGCCATCTTGCCACCAGGACGCACCAACTCATAAGCCATCCGCTGGGCTTCGGGCATTCCCACCAACTCCAACACGCCATCTGCTCCGCGTCCGTCCGATGACCGACGAACTTCGGCCAATACATCCGCGTCCGGCGCCAAGGCGCGAGCGCCCAACTGTTCGGCCAACTCGCGTCGCTCGGGGACTGGATCGATCGCGATCAAATTCTCGCAGCCCTTCAATCTCGCCGCCACGATGGCCATCAACCCCACGTTCCCGCAGCCAATAATCGCGTAGGTTCCGCCCGGGTGAACCTCGGCCAACTCCGTGCAGTAATAGCCGGTGCTCAAGTTGTCGCCCAACAATAACGCTAGTTCGTGACTCACCGTCGGAGGTACTCGGAGCAAGGTTCCATCCGCCAATGGGACGCGAACGTATTGACCTTGCCCGCCGTGCAAGCCTTGTTGTTGACTACGCCACCCAAACAAATGCCCGTGAGGACAACGACTCGGTAAGCCATTCGTGCAGTAATAACACTGGCCACAGGAACTCGAGAACGGGGCAAAGACCAAGTCGCCCATCGCCAGCTTCTGCACGTCATCCCCGACGGCCACGATCCGTCCAACAAATTCGTGACCCATCACGGTCCCAGGATCCAGACCCCGCTCGCGGCCCCAATAGGGATGCAAATCCGAACCACACAACCCGGCCATCTCCACTTGCACGATCACGTCCGTTGGACTCAGCAGTTCCGCATCAGGGATGATCTCGAAGGCAACCTGGGCCACGTCACGAAATGTAATGGCGAACATAAATGTCCTGGTTCAGGGGAGGAGGCTGGAGTGAATGTATCCGCCGTCGCCCGACGGTGGAGATGGCTACGGGTGGTCTTCGTGCGGTATCCGACGTCGGGTGACGGTGGCTACTTGTCTTTGATCATAGCGGATTCGCGGCGTGTACGGATTGGGTGGAGGTGTTGCGAGTCAACGGACCGCTGGTGCGTTCGACGCGGCGTTGGATCGCTTCGCGCAAGATCGCGGGGTTGCTGACAATCAAACAGAACTGTTGGGCCGCACGTGTGATCCCGGTGTAAATCAACTCGCGAGTCAACACGGGACTGGAATGGTCGGGTAGTACCAGTCCCACGCGTGTGAACTCCGAGCCCTGCGATTTATGAACGGTCATCGCAAACACCGTCTCGACATGCCCCAAGCGACTGGGCAAGATCCATCGCAGTCCAGACGGACTTTCACTGTCGGGGAACACCACTCGCAAGGAGTTCGCGTTATTGCTGCTGCTGTCCGTTGCGGTATCGTTAGCCGCAGGAACGGACAAGGTGACGCCGATGTCGCCGTTCATCAAGCGGAGGCCATAATCGTTGCGAGTCACCATCACGGGCCGGCCCGGATACCAATTTCCGGTCCCACGGAGGCAGCCTTCCCGGCGCAGCAACTTGGTCGTCTGCTCGTTCAAGCCTTCCACGCCCCAGGGACCACGCCGCACCGTACATAGTAGTTGGAAGCCCGCTTGCCGTTGCAAGACTCGCTTGGCCCAAATGTCCAAGTCCTGCTCGGTCGTACCTGTCGGACCGTTTTCAATTTCCGCCAAGAATGGTCTGTAGCCGTCCAAGATAAACCGCTCGAGACGGGCATCGTAGGTCTGCGACACATGCAGCAGTTGCAAGTCATGATGGAGGTCTGTCGACGTTCGCCCATCCAAGCAAAGCCATGCCGCTTTCGCATCACCCGCGTTCACGGCTTTGGCCAATTGCCCAATCCCGGAACTCGCCGCAAAGCGGTGACTAAAGCGGAGCATCGTGATGGCTTGATCCAAACGCCGACCGGGCTCTTGTAGCGTGTCGAACAACAGGCCCGATAAAACTCCACTTTGATCGGGTTCTCGTTCGACCGGTGCGACGAACGATTCCGGCAGCGTCACGCGACAAACTTCTTGCAGCCAATCCCGAGTCTCTGGCCAGTAGTTTCCGGAATCCGCTCGTGAACAAAGTTGCCCCAGCACCGCTCCGGCCTCCACCGACGCCAACTGATCTTTGTCGCCCAACAAAATAACGCGAGTTGTGTCGGGTAACGCCGCGAACAAACACGACAGCAAGTGAATGTCGACCATCGAAGCTTCGTCGATCACGACCACATCCGTCGCTAGGCGATGGGTGCGATGGTGGCGAAAGCCTTGGCCGTCCGGTAAGGTGCCTAACAAGCGATGGATGGTGCTGACTTTTTCGGCCATGATCGTGTCCGCCACGGCTTGACCTTGTTCCGGCCCCAATCGCTCGGCGATTTGGGCGGTTTGTTTTCGTAGCGAATCGTTCAAGCGCGCCGCCGCTTTGCCCGTGGGGGCCGCCAAGCGAATCGATAAGAATTTTCCAGTCGCGTGTTGGGCCAGAACCTGCAGGGTTGCCAGAAGTTTGACAACGGTCGTCGTCTTGCCGGTCCCCGGGCCACCGGTCAACACAGAAAACGCTTCCCGAGCTGCCAAAGCACAAGCCACTTTTTGCCAATCGAGGTCCTGGCCTTTGGCCGGTTTCGGAAATAGTCGATCCAAGACTTCCGCCAGCCGATCGTGGTCGACGGTCGGTGGATTTGCCAAGCGTTGTTCGATATTCGAGAGGATCGCTTGTTCGTAGTTCCAATAGCGACGAAGGTAAAGCAACGAGCCTTCGCGAATCAGCGGCGTATTGGAACTGGCCGAGCCCACGACCCAAGCCTGATCGATACTGGATATCCAAGCGGAAAGACTCAAGCCACGAAGCAAGTCGGCCGGTCGAACCAACGTCTCGGAAGCGGCCCCGTCTGGTTTGGAGCCTTCCGGCGGCAGTGCCAAGACACCGTTGGGATCGCGCAGTACGGCTTCCAAGTCCAAGCACACATGACCACGTCCAACCTGGTGACTAGTCAAAACCGCCGCCAACAACAACGGGGCAGGGCAGTGGGCCGGGCCAGAGGCAGGGACCTGTGCCGCCAACCGCTGGGCCTCCTCGGCCAAGAACGTGCCCCAAGCCACATCCAACGGACGCAGCCATTGCTCGGTCAACCATTGCCGCAGAATGGTGAACAAACTCGTTTCGTTATGCAAACCAGGGTGACTCATGACCAAACGAGTATACAGAATTTTGGTCGGTAAAGAACGTGTTGGTAAAAGATGTTGGGCAAAAGATGTTGGGGACGAGTCGGTTAACTCCTTGGTTAGACTCGGCTGCGGTCGCTTGTCTCATCGATTGATTGTGCGCCATCGTCAGCGTGACTTCTCTGCGTTCATCGTGTCTCTGCGGTACTTGAATTCCGACAGTACCGATACGCCGTTTCGATGGTTGCGAAATGGATGTCAACAATGTCGTCAATATTGGGAGCGTAACCGCCTGCCATACAAACGGAGACAGGAAGTTGTCGTTCTTGGCACCAAGCGAATACCGTTTCATC
Source organism: Pirellulaceae bacterium (assembly GCA_041741535.1). Classification (GTDB taxonomy): domain Bacteria; phylum Planctomycetota; class Planctomycetia; order Pirellulales; family Pirellulaceae; genus M30B19. The sequence goes on along the minus strand of JBGSJV010000094.1, from coordinate 31,745 downwards.
TCGCTGGCGGAGGCCTGCTTTGCTGACGCCTAACTTGCCCAAGCGATCGCCTTCCCAAACATCCGCACCTGCCAAATAGAACACAAAATCTGACTGGAAGACCGAGTCGATCGTGGCCAGCGACTCACGTAGTGCCGCAAGATAATCGTCATCGGCCGTGCCGTCTGGTAACGCCACGTCCAAGTCACTGGCGGTTTTGCGAAAGGGAAAGTTGTTGTCACCGTGCATCGAAAATGAAAACAGCGTGGAGTCCCCGGCGGTGACGGCTGCCGTACCGTTGCCTTGATGAACGTCCAGGTCAACAAACAGGACTCGTTCGACGCGTTGCTTCTGCTGCAAGACTCGCCCAGCAACCGCCACATCGTTGAACACACAGTACCCGCTGCCTGCGTCAGGCATGGCATGATGGGTTCCCCCAGCCATGTTTACGGCCACGCGATCATGCAACGCTGCTTGACTAGCGGCGACACTGGCGCCGGTACTTCGCCGGCAACGTTCGACCATTTTCTCCGACCAAGGAAACCCAATCCGTCGCTGTTCCAACTCCGAAAGCTCGCCCGTCATCACTCGCCGCAAGTACTCCCGTTCGTGCACGAGTTGCAATTCGGCATCGGAGGCTGGGGGCGGCAGTTCTAGCTGGCAGTTCGTACCCCAATCGCTGCTCAACACTCGTTCCCGCAATCGGCCGTACTTGGCCATCGGGAAGCGATGCCCAGCCGGTAACGGCAATTCAAACGTGTCCGAGTAGTAAAGTTTCATGGCGATGGCACTGGCGGAAGATTGGTAGGCGTCGTCGACAATTTCTGGACGCACGAGCAAATCCCAGACGGTTGGCAGAATACACCAAAGCAACCTCGGTTTGCCATCCCCTCATGACTCGCGAAACCTAAACATGATCGTATTCCCCACGGCACAAACTGTTTGCAAGACCTTTGGTTCACACCGTGGGATGTTGGGTTTGTTTGAGGTACAATCGAATTACCGACAAATCGGTGTTTGGAAAAATGGAAAGACCCTCTGAGGAACACGCGTGAAGACCAGCCGAATTGCTTTGTGGATCGTCTTATATTCTGTTCATCAAACACTTGGTTTGGCTGCAATCCCATTGGTCTCCGCCAACGGTCATCAGGATCCTGCCGACTCGACGCAGTCGTTGGACAACTCGGCGCAGGCGACGCTGACAATCGATCGAATCTTTGCCTCGGGTGAATTTCGGAGCGAACCGCTTCCTCCTCGGCATTGGGCCGGGGCAAACTCGAGCATCACGCTACAACCGTCCAGCGTTCATAAAGACTCCAGTGATTTGGTTCTGGTAAGTCCTGCCGGAAAACGTGAAGTCCTAGTAGCCGCGGAGCAATTGATTCCACGTGGAGGTGAACGACCATTGGTGGTGGAAGATTTTCAGTTTGCCGAAGACCTTGATGTCGTGTTGCTTTACACGAACTCCGTAAAAGTCTGGCGGCGGAATACTCGTGGAGATTACTGGACATTTCGTCGGTCAACCAAACAGTTGAGTCGGATCGGTGCGGAGGCAGAACCTTCCACCCTCATGTTCGCCAAACTGTCTCCCGATGGAACAAAAGTTGGTTATGTCCGCGCGAACAATTTGTACGTGGAGTCCACGGATGGAAACCAACGAGTCGCACTCACCAGCGACGGCTCGGAGGAGGTCATCAACGGGACGTTCGATTGGGTTTACGAAGAGGAGTTCGCGTGCCGCGACGGATGGCGGTGGAGTCCGGACGGGAAACACATCGCGTATTGGCAACTCAATACCACCGGCGTGCCAAAGTTTACACTGGTCGATTACACCTCGGATTCTTATCCAATTCTGAAGAGCTTTGCGTATCCGAAAACGGGAGAGCAGAATTCAGCTTGCCGGATCGGTGTTGTGGGGGCAACCGGAGGTGACACCGTGTGGCTGGACATTCCCGGTGAGACGCGCACGGACTTTTATCTGCCGAGGATGGAGTGGACGGGGCGAGCCGACGAGCTGGGAATCCAACGCATCAATCGCGTGCAGAACACCAATGAGATCTTCCTGGCTGACAGCAAGACCGGGACCGCCAAGTCGATCTTTTCTGAAACGGAAGAAACCTGGGTCGACATACATGACGATTCTTTCGAGTGGCTCGAGAACCAGAATCTGTTTACTTGGATCAGCGAACGGGACGGTTGGCGGCATTTGTATCTCGTGTCTCGCGATGGTCAATCGCTTCGGCAGGTGACACGCGGCGACTTTGATGTGATACGAGTCGTCCATGTGGATGAGAATGCTGGTCAGGTTTGGTACTTGGCTTCGCCGGACAATGCCACGCAACAGTATTTGTACTCGGTTTCACTTGACGGAAGTGGGAAACCAGAACGACGCAGCCCCGCCGACCAACCCGGAACGCACGATTACGATTTTTCACCGGATGGCTCCGTGGCGGTTCACACGTATTCGACCATCAATGTTCCGCCACAAATTGAACTTGTCTCGGTGGCGGATCACCTGGTTCGGTATTCGATCGCGACCAATGATCGATTGCGAAGTGTCGTTGCGAGTCTGCATCTGTCAGCCGTTGAGTTTATTCAAGTCGACAATGGTACCGGAACAATGTTGGATGGCTGGTTGATGAAACCGCCGGGTTTTGATCCCGCCAAGAAGTATCCACTGCTGCTGCACGTTTACGGCGAGCCGGCCAGCCAATCCGTAAAAGATCTCTGGGGCGGTCGGCATTTTCTTTGGCACCGAATGCTGACCCAGCAAGGTTATGTGGTCGCGTGTATCGATAATCGAGGAACTCCCTGTCCGCGTGGTCGTGAATGGCGGCGAGTCGCCTACAAGCGAGTGGGTACGCTCGCTTCGCAGGACCAAGTGGCGGCCACTCGCGAGTTGCTGCGCACCAGTCCATGGCTGGATGCCAAACGAGTTGGCGTTTGGGGTTGGAGTGGCGGCGGTTCGATGACGTTGAATCTGATGTTTCGTTACCCCGACGATTTTCATACCGGCATGGCCGTCGCGTCCGTACCGAACATGCGACTGTACGACACGATTTATCAGGAACGATACATGGGCTTGCCGCAAGAGAATGAGGCTGCTTACGCCGACGGATCACCGATCACTCACGCCAACGGATTGAAGGGAAATCTGTTGATTGTTCACGGCAGCGGAGACGACAATTGTCACGAACAGGGGATGAGCAAATTGGTCAATCGCTTGATCGAGTTGAACAAACATTTTTCCATGATGTCGTACCCCAACCGAAGTCATTCGATCGATGAAGGCGAAAACACCAGTCGTCATCTTTACGGATTGATGGCTCGGTTCTTGAACGAGAATCTCCCGGCCGGTCCGAAATAGCAAATTACTACCGTCTGTCGTCGAGGGTATCTCGGATCCAGAGTGGTTCTCGGCGAAGGTCGAGGATCGCGATGACCGTTACGTCGGTATCGTGAACCACATTAGTTGGAACCTAATTCAACTCCGGCTTGAGGACACGGTCGAAGAATTCTTGCTGGGTGTCGTTGGCCCCGACTCCTAATCCATGACCAGCGTTGGGCCAGAAACGACTTTCGTAGGTCTTGCCTTCTCGGTCCAACGCTTCAATCAATTGGAAGGCATTGTTTGGATGGACGTTGTCGTCCAACATGCCGTGCATGATGAGAACCTTGCCTCGAAGGTCTTGGGCGTAAGTCATCGCGGCGCCAATCTTGTATCCGTCGGGGTTCAATTGCGGCGTGCTCATGTAGCGTTCAGTATAGATGGAGTCGTAGTTTCGCCAATCGGTTACTCCGGCGCGAATAACGGCAGCCGCGTAAACATCCGGATGTTTGAAAATACCCATGGCCGCCATGAATCCGCCGTAAGAATGGCCGACAATCCCAACTCGCTTTGCATCAAAATAGGGGCGAGAACTCAAGTACCGAATGGCGTCCGCATGGTCCTGGATGTCCACATCTCCCAAGCGTCCGTACGTGGAGTCGGTAAAGGCTTTGCCTCGGCCACCCGTTCCTCGGTTGTTGACCTTGACGACTAGGTAACCGCGAGACGTGTCGCCTTGGGGGCTCGCAACGTAGTTGGCCCGAATTTCGTTGGAACCCGGCCCGCCATATAAGGCGTTGATTACCGGGTACTTCTTGTTCGGGTCAAAGTCACGCGGCTTGAATAAGATACCATAGATATCAAACTTGCCATCCGACGATTTGAAGCGAAACATTTCGGCCAAATTTGCAGACGAGGTCGGATCGCTTTCCGCCAACTTGGCCACCAGCTTTCCATCCGTGCTATAAAGTGCGGTGCAAGGCGGCGTGTTTACTTCCTCGTATTGAGCGATCAACCATTGATTGTCGGGCGACAAACTGAAATTGGAATGATGGGCTTCGATGGTGGTGACTCGCCGCTGATTGGTGCCGTCAAGGCCAACCAAGTGGTACTGCAAGTAGTAAGGGTTTACAGAGCTGCTGTAGGCCGTGAAGTTAACCAGTCCGTTTTTTTCATCCACCGAGATGGTGCTGGTTTGAAATTCGCCTTGGGTTAGATTGTTAATCAGCTCACCATCCAAGTTCCGTAATTCGTAATGCGTGTAGCCGGATTTGTCGCTGGGCCAAATAAATCGTTCGTTGTCGGCCAGGAACCGCATCGGCGGAGAGTTCGCCTGCCAATTTTCTTGTCGCTCTTCCACAACGGTTCGACAGGTTCCGGTTTCTAAGTCGATCGCCAATACCTTCAGGTGTCGCTGCAAGCGGTCCGTCCAGTTGACAAGCATCACCTTGCCGTCGGGTGAGGTTCGAATGTCGTAGACGTATTCTTCGGAGCTGCCGCCGACGTCAATTCGCTGCGAAGTTTTCGTCACTAGGTCGTAAACAAACAGCGAGGCCGCCGGGTTTTCTGCTCCGGCCTTTGGATAGTTTTCGGGATAAATTTCCGTCCCAATTTCCGACCAACCTCGAACCAGGAAAAAGGGTTTTACTTTGGAATCATCGAACCGATAGTAAAGGACTTTCTTCGAATCGGCGGTCCACCAGATTGCCTTGTTTTGATCCAGTTCCTCGCCGTAGACCCAGCTGGCGGTCCCGTAGTGAACGTCTTTGTTTCCGTCGGTGGTCACAGGGATTTCTTGTTTGCTTTCGCCGTTGATGAGAACGACATTCCAATCGCGATAAACCGCTTCCCACTTGTCGTCCGGCGAGATGACCTGCGTGTATTGTCGACCACGGGCCGGTTGTCCCACGTACTTGCCCGTCAGACTGTCATCATTGCGACGGCGACGTGGACGATTCGGAGATGAGGGATCCGCGGGTTCGGTTTCCGTTTCCGCTTGGGGCTCCTCGACTTTGGTCTTTTCCAACGTTTTCAAGTTGAAAGCAAAGCGTTGACCTTCGGATGTGAACCGAACCATTTCGCCATTTTCATCCCATTCAATATCCGACACCGTCCCCGGGAGACTGGGAGCTGTCACCCGCTGAGCGAACCCCATATTCGGAACGTGGCAGGCAATCAAGAGTAGCCCCCACACGACCATTCGGTGTCGGAACGAATTCGCGGTTGGGACATTACGTGGTGTTAGATATGACAATCTCATGATTGATTTCTCATTGGGATGTAGCTGGAGCCTGCACCGTAGTGACCTAGTGCTTTGTGACAACCAAAACTTGGGGTCTGGTAACGGGGGCAGGAGTCAATTGTGCGAAGCACCCGAAAGGCCGTTCCGGCAATTGACTCCTGACCCCTTTACCAGACCGACCCCAAAATTAAATGGTGACAAAGCACTAGGAGATTAGAACCGGCAGGAACGCACAAATTCAATGCCCCTTCCAACTCGGCGTCCAAGTCGATTGGGCCACAAGTTGCCGATTGGTTGCGCCGTTGAGATTCAACGTCCACCGTACCCGAATATCCCCCTGAGAAGCTCTCGGCATTTAAGGTTACGTGGTAGCCCGCAAACCGGGGAAAACCCGAGCGAGCGGGCGCGGCAGGGGCGATACCCAAGTTAGACGCTCTCCGGTAGTTGGGTGAGCCAGTGTCAGACGACCCGCGTGTAATGCCAAACGGCCGCACGGGTCGAACTTCGCTCCGTAGCGACGGTCACCCGCCACCGGGCAGCCGAGATGTGTTGCCATTTGCACGCGAATCTGATGTTTGCGACCGGTCTCCAATCGAATTTCCAACAGCGAAAAACCATCGCGAGTTTGCAGCACGCGATAATGGGTCGTGGCGTGACGGGTATTCGGAGTCGGTTCTTCGTAACTGTAAACTTGGTATGAATCGTTTTCGACGAGGTGGCTGGTAATGGTCCCGTGTTCGTGTGATGGTTGACCTTCAACGATGGCCCAGTACGTCTTTTCGACCGAAGGCCAGTTGTCCTGCAACTGGGCGTTGGTCTTGAGGCTGCGGGCGAAGAGTACCAGCCCCGATGTTTCCTGGTCGATGCGATGGACAACCTGCGCCAGCACCGCGCGCCGGCGATCACGTTGTTGCAAGAAATCGTTCAAGTGACGGATCAACGTGTCGGTCTTGTTGGTCAAGCTGGGGACAGTCAAGAGCCCCGAAGGTTTGTCGACAACAATCAGATCGTCGTCTTCATGGATCAGCTGAATGCCTGCCGTTTCCAGTCGATCGCTGGCCGCCGCGGCGTGAAGGGTAGAAATGGCGAGTACGTCACCTGGCTGAAGCGGATGATCGAACTGCCGCACGGTTCGGCCATTGACCGCAACGGCCCCAAACTTGAGCAGTTTCTTGATCGTCGTCCGATTCTGCTCCAGGACCGAACTCAAATAAACCATCAGCTGTTCCTCACGCGAGACGGTCAATTTCTGCGGACCGGCCATGATGATGCTCATTCGTGAGGATGGCGAAACGTTGACTCGCAACGATAGGTCGCCGCGAAGATGACTTGCTCTGGCAACGTTTGCCCAAGCGGACCCAGCATTCTTCCAGTGTAACAGACTTCCGTCTCGTCGGCAGCCGAACCCCGGTCGCGGTTGCCCCCGCCGCTAGAAATACAACCATGCTCGGACAAGCGTCGCGACAATCGCAACCACGCGCAGACGGTTGTTGGCGCGTTAGCGAACGTAGTCTCCAAACGTCTGGCGCAGGGCCTGCAGACCAAGTTGCCCCTCGCTGCCGTCCACCACCACATTAAAGCGCATCTCGGACGTATTCATCATCCGAATGTTGATGTTCGCTTCGGCCAAGGCTTCAAACAACAGAGATCCCACGCTTGTGTGTGACCGCAGGCCGATCCCCGAAACGCATAGCTTCGCGATCATGGGGAATAGTTGGATGTGAGACGCCAGACCTTCTGCGACGAAACTTTCGGCGACTTTGGAAGCCGTCGCCAATTGATCGCGCGGGACCGTGAACGTCAGGTTGGCGTTTTCGTCCGTGAAGTAGCTTTGGACAATCATGTCGATAAACACGTGGGCATCGGCAAGTTTCTGAAAGATGGACGCGGCGACACCCGATCGGTTCGGGACGCCGCTTAAAGAGATCGCGGCTTGCGTATCGTCCAGCATCACTTCGTGGATCATCAGGTCTTCCATGCCGACCCGTTGCAGTCGGGCCACCACATCAACCGCGTTGACGGGTTTTAGTCCCGTCGGCACTTGAGCCTCCGTCACGGCACCTGCGGGCAGCTGAGCCAATTCAAAAGCTTGATGGACCGCGCGAACGGCCGTCAGTGCTTGTTCACGGCTGACCAAGACACTAATTTTGATTTCGGAAGTGGTAATCATCTGCAAGTTGATTTGTGCGTCGGCCAAGGCGCGAAACATACGATTGGCCACGCCCACTTGAGTCGCCATCCCCAGTCCCACCGCCGAGACCTTCGAAACCAGATCGTCCGAATGGACTTCCACTCGATCCGCTCCGTCACCCGATAAGTCGGCGATCGATTCGTGCACGGACTTCAAGGCGAGCTTCAGTTCTTTTCGTGGCACGGTGAAACTAACGTTGGCCTTGCCATCCATGCCCACGTTTTGCACGACCATGTCGATCGTGATCTTGCGTTCCGCCAGAGGTTGGAACAGTCGCCGACTCACACCGGGGACATCAGGAACACCAATCACGGTAATGCGGGCTTCGTCTTTGGTCAAAGCGCAACCACTGACCGGCATGTTGGGAGCTTCCGAGTCGGTGGCAATCAACGACCCCGGATAATCGCTGAAGCTACTTCGCACGCGGATCGGCACGCCAAACTTTTTGCCGAACTCGATCGAACGACTGTGCATCACCCCCGCACCCAAACTAGCCAGTTCCAACATTTCTTCGTAGCTGACTTGGGCACACAGCCGAGCTTCCGGTAGCACGCGCGGGTCCGTCGTGTAGACGCCGTCGACGTCGGTATAAATTTCGCACTGATCGGCTTGCAGCACGGCCGCCAACGCCACGGCGGTTGTATCGCTGCCACCTCGGCCCAAGGTCGTGATGTTGAATTCTTCGTCGATCCCTTGAAAGCCGGCCGCAATCACGATGTAGCCCTGATCCAAGAGTTGCTTGACACGTTCGGTCGAGATCGAACGGATACGAGCTTTTGTATGCGAACTGTCCGTGCGAATCCCAATTTGTCCGCCGGTCAAACTGATGGCCTTGTAGCCCAAGGAATGGATCGCCATCGCCATCAATGCCACACTGACTTGTTCGCCGGTCGACAGCAGCATGTCCATTTCACGCGCCGGAGGACTTTCAGTAATTTGTCCGGCTAGATCCACCAACATGTCGGTGTTCTTGCCCATGGCACTGACCACCATGACCACTTGATGACCTTCTTGTTGGGCGCGGATGGCTTTGCGCGCGGCGGCCAAGATTTTTTCACAATCCGCGACACTGGTACCACCGAATTTCTGGACCACCAGACTCATACGCTTCGACTTTCTCTCTCTGACTTTACTAGGAGTCGCAAACCTAATTTTTAGACGCGACCTTGTATTAAACCGATTTGGGGATCATCCCAAGTACCAAGGCATCAGTTCCCAGCCATTGGGGAACTGCAAACTTGATTGGTTGGCGACGACTTCATCGTACGTTTGGCTGTGGTCGGGAGTGACGTTGGAACCGGCCACGGCAAACGGAACGATGCCATGACTATGCGTCTTGGTGCTAAGCAACGTCGGATGATCGGGGGTGACCATGATTCGCCACTCCGATTCTTGTTGCAGACGCGACCACAGCGGGCCCACGATATGTTGGTCGATTTCTTCCAACGCTTTGATCTTCTCCGCAGCCAAACCTTGATGCGATGCTTCGTCCGGAGCTTCGATATGCACGGTGACGAAGTCGTATTGATCCAGCGCAGCCACGGCCGCTCGGCCTTTCGCCGCGTAGTCGGTGTCGATATAGCCGGTGGCCGTAGGAACTTCGATCAGATCCCAGCCCACCAACTTGGCTAGACCACGCAACAAGTCAACCGCCGTGATCATCACACCGCGGACGCCAAAGCGAGATTGAAAGCTGGGCAAGTTCGGTTGGTGCCCGAGACCCCACAGCCAAACATTGGTAGCCGGTCGTTGGCCGGCGGCGATACGTTGTTGATTGACCGGATGGTTTTCAAACCATTGCAGGCTTTCGTTCATCAAGTGGCACAACAGGTCGCTGCCGACACCTTGGGGATAGGCGTCCGCGACCGATTGATCCGTGAGATCGTGCGGCGGGGTGCTGGCGGTCTCCAACGAAAACGGTGGCGGTTGTTGTTCCGAGCCTCGCACGATCATCAAGTTCCGGTAGCTAACGCCCGGCACAAACTTGATTCTCGGGTCTGTCAGTTGCGAGTTGGCGGTCTCCAGCAACGCGGAAGCTTCCGCAGTCGAGATGTGTCCGGCGGTGAAGTCGAGCATGATCTGATCTTGAATGCACACCAAGTTGCACCGCACGGCCCAGTCGTGTGGCCCTAACTCGATCCCTTGCGCCGCTGCTTCCAGCGGAGCACGTCCCGAAAAGAAACGATTGGGGTCGTAGCCCAATAGACTCAAATTGGCGACATCACTGCCGGGCGGCAAATGGGGTGGCACATGATTGGCGGCACCAACGACCCCGTGGGCGGCAATGAGGTCCATGTTCGGCAAGCGGGCCGCTTGCAAAGGGGTGCGTCCACCCAAGTTGTCTTGCGGTTGGTCGGCACAGCCATCGGGTATGATCAAAACGTATTTCATGGTTTTCTTCCTGCAATCCATTCACTGCCGGTGGACCGGTCGTTCAATTTTCCGTGGTCAAGATTCTCAGTCGCTCGCCTTGCGTGCGAACCACTTCCAGGTTTTGAATCTCGCGTTGGGCCAATCCCGTGTGATGTTCTAAAGCCGAATGAGTCACAATAACTAGGGGCACGGTTCCCGTCGTGAGATCTTTGTCGCGATCGTATTGATGCACCGAAGCGATCGAGATCTGATGTCGCCCCAAGATCCCGGCGATCTGCGCCAACACTCCTGGTTGATCGGCGACATCGAACCGAAAGTAAAATTTGGACTTGGTGTGCGCGTGGTCTCTCAGGTCGACTCGCGGCGGTTGCTTCGACCACAATTTAAGATTGCCAAACGTGATGGCTGCTCGTCCCACGGCCACGTCGATCATGTCGGCAACCACGGCGGAAGCCGTCGGCATCTGTCCGGCTCCTTGGCCATGGAAAAATACGGGGCCCACCGCATCACCCACGACGTTGATCGCGTTGAAATTACTTCGTACCTCGGCCAAGGGCGTGCCTTTGGGAATCAGCGTCGGTGAAACATGGAGTTCCAAACCGGCCGCGTGCATGCGAGCCATCGCCAACAACTTCAAACTAAAGCCCATGTCGCTGGCGTAACGCAAGTCGTGCGATTGAATGTGGTCGATTCCACGACGGGGGATTTGTCGCCAATGGACGCGAGCCCCGAAGGCCAAATGAGCCAGAATTGCCAACTTCTGCGCCGCATCCGAACCGTCGACATCGAACGTTGGATCGGCCTCGGCATAACCCAGGCGTTGGGCTTCTTGCAGAGCGGCTTCGTACCGAATGCCTTGTTCCTGCATGTTCGTGATAATGAAGTTGCTGGTGCCGTTAAGAATTCCTTGCAATGAAAGGATTTGATTGGCCGCCAGACATTGGCTGATGTTGGCAATGATCGGAATCCCGCCGCCCACCGAGGCTTCGAAGGCGATCGTTCGCCCCAACTGCCGAGCCCGATCAAACAGTTCCGGGCCGTGTTCCGCCAGCAATGCTTTGTTGGCGGTTACGACATCTTTGCCACTCTCAAGCAATTGCAACATGATCGTGCGAGCCGGTTCCAACCCCCCGAGCAAATGAGCAACGACCTTGACCTCGGAATCCCGCAACAACCGAGTGAGATCGGTCGAAATCAACCCCGTCGGAATGTCCGCGTCCCGCGTCTTGGTGGGGTCTTTAACGATAATATGTTGGACCCACAACGTTCGTCCGGCATGTCGAGCCGTACGATCACCGTGATCCAAGAGCAGCCGCGCCACTCCGGTTCCCACCGTACCCATTCCGACTAAAGCCACGAGCGTTTTTTCCATGGGGGTCATCGTAGATTCACCCCGCAATTCGGGCAAGGACACCCGGTTTATGGGACCGGCTTACGAGTCCCGCGGGAACGTCGTCAAGTGGTTACAACCAAGACGCGGATTGGGAACTACACCTAAACTCAGAATCGTCTAGACTGGGACACACGGCCGGGATGTCTCGGCTTGACCGTGACCCCCAGAAGTCGATGGATGTCGCGCCCTAAGCAAAATTCAGGTCCCCCGTTGCACCTGGGACGGCAAGTTCTGCCACTTTGGTCGGCCTGCCGTTCTCGCCTCCCCCGACCAACGAGATCTTCGATGATATTGACATTAAGTCCAACCCCATTGGCGAACCGCACTGCGAACGGCCGAGTTCGTCTGCTCGGACGAGTCTCCCAGTCCATTTGGATCCAATGTGTGTTCCTGAGCCTGACCTGCGGCTTGAGAGCGTTTGCCCAAAACGACCAAGCCGACGACCCTATCCCCACGCTGCGGTGGAAGTTTCAAGCCGGCCAGGTGTACCAGTTCGACATCACCCAGACATCCAGCACCGAAATCGATGTGGCGGGGAACAAAACGTTGGAACCGGAGTCGCGTCGCGTTCAAATTCAATGGGCGATCGTGGCCGCGACGGAAGATCTTGTCGACGTCGAGATGCGGTATCGCGAAATCGAACTGGAAGTGGGAACAACCACGGGAAAAGTTGCCGCGTCAACTCGGCCTGACGCCCCGCAGATTGGGTCCGGGAAAGTGAGCTCTCTCTTGAAGGGCCTGCTACAAAGACTCAAGCCGTTGATCGACCAACCGATCAACATTCAAGTCGATCGGCTAGGAAAGGTGCTGCGGGTCGAACTTCCCGCAGAATTGGCGGCCCATATCCAACAGGAGTCCGAGACTCGCTCGTTGCGTGATTCGGTTTCGACCAAAGGTATCGAACAATTGCTGGCGGGTTTCTTGACACCGTTGCCGCGCGAACCCGTCGCGTCTTGGGAGCACCACTCGACCTATGACGTTGCCGCGGGAGTGCCCCTGACTCAATTGACCCGTTTCCAAATCGGACCGTGGCGCGAAGCGAATCCGACCGTCGAAGTGACGTACTCGAGCGAACTAGCATTTCCCGAACAGTTCTTGCTGGGAGCCCGCGAGCCAAACGACCCCGATGCCAGTCCCGCGAAAGATCCCAACCCACCGACCGGAGCACCGCAGCCGTTCGACTTTGATCCGGTCTCGCAGAAGTGGCCGCGGATTGCCCAACAAGACTGCGGGGGCCGAATGCTGTTCGATATCAACGAGGGCTATGTCCGAGAAGCATCCGGCCGGACCGTTTTGGTGACCGAAAAGGCCTACAGCGATACCAAGATCAAAGTCACCATTTCAACGCAGACCGAAGTCAAAGTCCAGCGTCTCCAACCGTAGTCGATATCATGCGTTAGAACGTGATCACCACATCGATGCCCAAGTTGACCGCATCGCCAGCCGCAGCGGCCGTGTTCCAATCGTAACGGGCCTCTGGCCGCAGCACGATGTTCGCATGAGGACGGTAATTCAAGCCGCCGGTCAAGCTGTTCGCCGATTGTCGTACTCCAGCGGCTGGGTCAGTCTCCCAATACTCGTAGCGGCTACCCAAAGCTAGGCATGGGTTGATGCGGTAGATGGCATAGCCAATAAATCCGTAGTCATCCGACAAGTCGGCCGACAGCCAATCGCTTTGCAACGCTAGTTGTAGTTTCTCGGTTGCCTGGAAGGCGTACAAAGCCGATTGATAGTAGCCGTTGCCGCGTTGGCCAAATTCACCAAAACTAGTACCAAAGTTCAAGAAGCTGCGACCGTCGATTTGTCGCGTGAAACCGGCGATCCCCGCCAGATCCACTCGATCAAACGAAGTGTCCCAGCCATTGGTGCCGCCCAGGAAGACGCTGGTCGTGTCGTTCATGCTGTAATCCGCAATGGCACCGGTCAAGGCGTGGGGTTGCGTGCGAGTGAAGGCAAACGTGCGGCTGTAGAAGAAGTTTTCCACGGCGGCTCCCGTTTCGAAACCAAACGGCGACAAGAAACGACCGGTGCGCAGTTTCAAGTTGTCGAACTTGACGTCGGCATAGGCCTGTGGCAGCGCCCAACCGTAGATTCCGTTGTCCAGATCATTGTCCCAACCGGTCGCCGCCCCAAAGGGTTTGTTGCCGAAGGCTTGGAACTGCTGAGCATCCAAGCCATAGAGGATGTCACCGCGCATCTTCAGTTCAAGGCCTCGAGGCGTCACGATTTCTTTTTCGACAAAGCCCCACGTTTGATGGAACGCGGCGCGATCTTGCAAGTTATTGAACAAGCCGTCGTTGCGTGAATGGAATCCAACTTGTTGCCAGCCACCGATGCGGAGACCCATATCCGGCCGATCGACCAACCGGATCGGTTCACCCAAATTACACCACGACGAGCGATAGTACTCGTCGGGCATCGTAGCCGCGTTGCTGGGGACAGACAACGGCCGAGACGACGCGTTGGCCGACTGATCGACTTGTGGCGCCGTCGGCACCTGCAACAGCGATGGGTCATCGACGTCCTGCCGAGCCACCGTGCGCACCGGTACCAAGGGAGCCGTTCCGACCAACTGGTTGGTGGCGACGGAATCACCCAGTGAATAAGCACTCGACTGAAACGCCTGGGCCTCGGTTCCGATAGAAACCAACGCAGCCAACGCAACCAGAGCACTCCAGGATTTGATGCAACGTTTCACGATGGACTCCGTGGATTTTAACCATGCCAACAGTGCCACTATGCCGAACGAACGGCATCGGAGGCTCGTATACACCAATCAGCCAAGCCACTACAATCGTAGGAGTATGATGGGTTGTATCGCTAAAGCAGATCATCGGGAAAATCGGCCACGAATCTTCGGCGCTTTGCGCACAATCGGTACCGAAAATGGTCGAAGCTAGGTCCAGCTGGTCGGGTTAGGCAAAACGGCGCGGTTGTTGGGACTTGGTTGCTAGCGTTTGTGGACAGTTACCAGAAAGGCCGGAGTCTTGACCAAGTCGGGAATGGAAGCGAAACGCGGTGCTAGCGAAGCGGAAGCCGCAGTTTATCGGATCATTTTGTATTGGGTCGGACCGCTCCTGTTGTTGGCCGGGCTATTCCTGCGAGTCAAGTTTGCTGAACAGCCGTTGTGGATTGATGAGTTGCACACCGCATGGGTCGTGCAAAACGATTGGTCCGAAGTTTCTTGGCGAGCCGCGATCGGCAATCAGAGTCCCTTGTATTTTTACCTGGTCAAAGCCTCGGTCGAGATATTTGGTTTTTCGCCGTGGAGTCTGCGATTGATTTCGATCCTGGCCGGAACGTTTCAAATGGCGGTGTTGTTCGTCGTTTTGACGCGTTGGACGGGCGCGGTGGCGGCGGGAACGATTGCAGCGTGTCTCTTGATGGTCAATCCGGTGATGTTGTTCGCTTCGACCGAGGCCCGGCCGTACGCGCTCATAGGGTTGGTGGCCTGTGTCCAACTTCCGCTCTTGGCCGAATTTTGGCGTTTGGCGGCTCAGGGAAAAGATCGTTACGCGGGATTTGATATCGTCTGGCTGACCTCGACGGTCATCATGTTTTACTTGCATTACACGACCTTGTTGTGGAGTGCTGCGGTGTGGATTGGCTTGTGTTGGTTAGCGGTAACCGAGCGACCTCGACCCTCGGCGGCGCAGCTCCTGAGGTGGTTGTTGGGCATGCCCTTGTTGGCGGCCTTCGTCGCGATTCCGGGGCTGTGGCACTTGGCCAGTATCTTGCCGTTTGGAGGGCAATGGAGCGAGTTCGTTCGCTTGGACAATTACTTCATTGGCTTGAGTAGTTTGCTGTTGGTGTTGGTCATTGGTCCGTTACTGGCCGGATTGATCGTGCAGTTGTTGTACTTGCTCAAGCCGACCCAGATGTGGAGTTTGGTCCAAGGCTACCGGTGGTGGCCGTTGATGGTCTTGACGTTGGCGGCCTTGCTCTTGCCGCCGATCACCGCCGCGGTGCTGACGGGCTGGAGCATCATGCCGTTGGCTCACTGGCGGTATTTTGCGGCTTCGGTCTCCGCCGGGTTCTTGGTTCCCGGATTGACGGTTGGGATTTGGTATTGGCCGCGAGTCCGTTGGTTATGTGCAACCCTGCTGATTAGTTTGGGCCTGGCGTCCAATCTCGACTTGTTGGGAGTCGTTTGGACGGGGCGTTGGCCGGTCTTGCGTGACGAACAATGGGAGGAGGTCAGTGCGCGAATTCGGGCCGTGACGGAATCCCGCGACATGCCCGTGATCTTGTGTCCTGGGTTGATCGAAGATGGATGGTTGGTCCGCGAGCTCTTGCCGCTCACTCCCGATCAGCGCGCCAAGTTTCGACACTATTGCATTTTCGCCTTGGACGGTCCCCATCGTATCTACGACAATCCCGCGAAAAATCAGGAGTGGGTGTTTGCTCGACCGACCAAGCCTCGGTTACAAATTTCCAGCGAGCAAGCAGAGCAGATTCAGCGGGCCGGTGGATGTTTCCTCGTCGTCCGTAGCCTCGATCCAGTACTCGCGAAAAACCTAGCGAAACACATCAAATTTGGCATGTCCAACGACGAGTACCCGATGCGGATCACCGAGTTGATGCCAATTCCCGTGAGCTTATTTCTGATCGAATACACGGGCGAGCCATTGCCCATTATCCCGGCATCCGAAGAATGGTGGGCTGCACCCACCGATGAAGTAACCGAGTAGTGGAGCAGGGCGGTCTTATTTCATTTCCATGGCTACTTGAATTCGCGCTCGTAGATTTTGAGCGGCATAGTGATCCGGCACGATGTTCAACAAGGTTGTGATCTGTAGTTGCGCAAGCTCTAATAATTCATGGCTTTCGCTGGTCCGGTTGGCGGCCCATAACGCACTGGCTAGCTCGAACTTGACCTGGGCCAGATTGAATCGCAAGCCAACATCGTTCGGGAAATCAGCAACAAGTTGACGCAACGACTCGATGGCTGCTCGGAATTCTGGTTCGGCTTGAGCAAGTTCGCCATCTTGCATTGCCAATGTTCCACGCAGTCGAGCCACATCCGCGGATAATCGCCGATGTTCCCTGGCGGAGCCCGGATTGGGAACACTGGCCAAGACCGTAGCGGCTTCATCCAAGAGGGCTCTTACTAGCTCCGAATTTGACAGCGTCGATTCCACGGTCGCACGCACGACCAAGGCTTGAACTAAGAACAATCCCGCTTGTGGGTCTTGCGACTTGCTCAGATCGGCAAATTTTCGCGCTAACTCGATTCGCCGTTCAAGTGCGACTTTGACGGCCGGCACATCGCCTTGACTGGCGGCGATCGCAAATCGATCGTTTTGCCAATTCAAAGCCGTTTCAATAACCTCGACCGAGTCCGGAAATTGCGTTTGTAAAGCGAGCAGGCGATTTTCCA
Organism: Pirellulaceae bacterium; assembly: GCA_041741535.1. Taxonomy (GTDB): domain Bacteria; phylum Planctomycetota; class Planctomycetia; order Pirellulales; family Pirellulaceae; genus M30B19. Next base: position 14,859 of record JBGSJV010000094.1, on the reverse strand, counting down.
GTTCACTCACCACTTCCGGACGTCGCGCGTTGTTTTGGTCCGAGTCGGGGGTCCTCATTTGTTCGAGTTCGAACTGAATCGTGCGAGCCGCGAACCACGGGTCCTCCGGCCATTGCTGTTGTCCCTGTTGCAACAATTTAGAGATCTGTCCCAAGACCGCGTCGCGATTTCTTGTGTCGCCTTTTAGCCAGTCCAATGTCCAAATGTTCTGTAAAGATTGAATCGTCGATTTTAGGACAACGGGATCGTCGGGACGTAGTTCCTGCAATCGTTGGTACATGACCAAGAGATCGCGTTCCGAAGTTTCGTACAGCTGTTCCGCCTGAGGCAATTCGGCCAAGTTATCGCGCACGCGGGCCACGACCTGTTCCAGTGTATCCCGCGAGATGTCGAAGGCCGTATTGGCAGCCGTATTGGCCCGCTCAAGTTTTTCATTGGTTTGGCTCAGTTCTCTGTTGGCCGATCGCGTTTCGTCATAGGCGGATTGAAGAAAGAAACTGGCGACCGTGCTGATCACGGTCAGGACCGCCAGTAACGTTGCGGCCGTGGTCGGCCACGGGTTTCGTCGAACCCATTTGGCCGTTCGACCGAACCAACGTACCGGCCGCGCATGAATGGGGCGATCCGCCAACCACAATCGCAAATCTTCGGCCAAGGCAGCGGCGGTCGAGTATCGACGCGAGACCTTTTTCTCCAGGCACTTGAGACAAATGGTTTCTAGATCGCGCGGAATCGCCCGATTCAATTCACGAGGCGAAACCGGTTCGTCCGCAATTACCATCATCAATGTTTGCACGGGATCGTTGGCCAGAAATGGTGGTTTGCCCACCAACAACTCGTACAAAATTCCACCCAAGGCATAGATGTCGGCGGCGGGGCCGACACGTTGTACCAACCCACTGGCCTGTTCCGGAGCCATGTAGGCGGGCGTGCCCAACACTTGGCCTGTTTGGGTGATTCTTGCGTCACTATGAACGGATTTGGCCAGCCCGAAATCGACAATCCGCAAATCTTCGGTTCGAAGCTCTCGAGGATTGTCCTGAGCCAACATCACATTGGCGGGTTTGAGGTCGCGATGAATGATGCCTTGCTGATGGGAGTAGTCCATCGCTGTCGCCAAAGTCTCGACAATTCGTGCGGCATCGCGATAAGAGGGTGGGAGAACGCGGATTCGATCCGACAACGCTCCGCCGCGCAAGAGTTCCATCACGCAAGCCGGCGTACCAGTCAGTGTTCGCGCAGATCCATAAACTTTGGCGATGTTGGCATGATCCAGACCGGCAATCGCGTGAATCTCGGTCTCGAACCGGTGGACCAATTCATCATCAAACGCATCGACCAAGGTTTTGATCGCGACAGAGCGTTGGAGCTGTCGGTCCGTGGCTTGGTAGACGCGGCCCATTCCGCCGCGACCCAAGACGTGCAAAATTTCATACCCTGGGATTTCAGGAAACGGTACAGCAGCAGGTTCTTGGTCCATCGTCTGGCGGCCAAGGTTGTTGCCTTTCGCCGTCCTGTTCTTAACTGCAGGGCATTTCAAAGCTCTCGCGAATTTCTTGGACAATTCGTCGTCGAGTTTGATAGTCGGGCTCGTAGAGGACTCCCACACAGTTCGCGTGGTAGGACTCGTGGCATTGGATGTCCGAAAGTGACTCCCGCCATTGACTAAGGTTATCGGTTTGACCGACGGAAAGGAAGCGATGGACGGCTTCTCCGTGCAGGTCCTCTTCTCGATGGGTCATAATATAGACGCCCGGCATCTCACGGCACTTCGCGTTGATCGCAAATGCCGCAAATTTATATTTCTGCCCGGTCGTCGCCTTGATCGCAATCTCAGATAACTTCATCACAAATAGCCCTCCCGCCGTTTCGGATCGGTTCGCGAGCCACGTCTAACTGCCAAGAGCTAAACGAGGTCCAAAAACGCGCCGCCAACGTATTAAACAGAACACGCCCCAGCACCGATCGTAATCGTGATCGTGAGCGGGTTCATGCTGATGGTAGAATCATCCGGCCGTCTCAAACGACTTCGGTTGTGGTCGCGGGTAGGAGGTCAACGGACCGATTTTGGGTCAATCGATCGATCTGTTGCTGTACCAAATGGTTGAGTTCATCAAGTTGTTTAATCAGTTCATCTTGGACCACTTCGACCTGCTGTATCCGTTCGGCGGCATCTTCGTCGAGAAAGCTCAGGCTCTGGAGTTGCTGAATCGTTTGCAACACCCGCCCGAGTTCGGTATCCGAGCCGGGTTGGCTGGAATTCGCACCACGACCTGCGTCCGCGTCGTTGGTTCGCTCCATCGCTGACCACTGGTCCATTCCCGTCTCTCCCGTCATCCATGCCGGTTCCGACCGTTCCCCCACGGAGTGGGCAGCACGGACTGTATGCTTATCGAAGTTTCGAACCAGAATTTACAGGTTTTTTTAACACTTCTCGCTGATCGCAAGTAAATCCGGTGGATTTCGTAAGCAAATCCCTAATCAACACGGTTGGCCCACCCCCACCCCACCAAGTTGGTTTTCCGGATGACTCACCAGGACGACCTTAGTGCTTTGTCAAAATCAAATTTTAGAATTGCGTATGTTAAAGGTGACAGGAGTCCATTGCCGCTACGGCCCATCGGATACTTCGCACAATGGACTCCTGGCACCTTTACCAGACCCGACGTTTCGGATTTGAAAGAGAACTAGCCCCCAAACGCCGCGATGCTCCGGCACAATCCGCCCGGGCAGGATTCCTCCGGGGCCAACAAACGTGCTTGCAAAATCAATTATGAAGTGAGCGATTCCACAGCCTCGAGCACTTTCTCATCATGTCCATCGACCTGGACTCGCTTCCATACTTTCGCAACTTTGCCCTGTGCGTCGATCAGAAACGTCGAACGCTGGACTCCCATCGAGATCTTGCCGTACATGTTCTTTTCCCGCCATGCACCGAATTTCTCCGCAACTTTATGGTCGGTATCCACCAGTAACGGAAAATTTAGTTCGAACTTCTTTACAAATTTTGCATGGGAAACTTGGTCGTCCGGGCTGAGACCTAAAACCACGACCCCCAGATCTTCCAGTTCTGAATGGCGATCGCGGAACGCACAGGCTTCTTTGGTACAACCTGGGGTGTCGTCCTTCGGATAGAAGTAAACCACGACCCATTGTCCCTTGAAGTCACTCAACTTGACGGTTTTCCCGTTCTGGTCTTTGAGAGAAAAAGCGGGGGCTTTCTGACCTTCTTCAATCCATTCAGCTTCAGCCATGACGGGCTTTCAAAAATCGAGCGGTACATTTTGAATAAGCGGTTGGACACGCAGGCCCCGGAGCTCCCACCGTTGCGAAGGATCAAGTACAAGCACCGCGAAGTTGAGTACCAATCCGCCGCGGAGTGGACCGCTTTATTTCGTGTACGATAACGCCAGTAATGCATAAGAAGTGACGAGCACGGCGTCGCCCTCCATCCAGCGATCACTCGCGACGTTGTACCACGAACCATTGGATTGTTGGCGTTGTTGGAGTTCACGAATCAGGTCGGCTCGCCAATCGTGGACTTTTCCGGCTTCATCGGTGAAAGTCGCTTCGCCGATCGCCTGAAAGGCCTTGCCAAACATCTGGTAGTAGTAATACAAGCCATCATTTCCCATCCCGGGATTCGATTGGACGTCGTAGTGTTTTTTCAGATACGACATCGCCGCTTGGACTCGAGTGTCGTCCTTAGACACACCCGCATACAACATGCTTTTCAGCCCAGCATAGGTCATCGAGCCATAGCTGCGCAAACCGCCCGCGGCTTCTTCCCCGGCCATGCTTTGCCCGCCTGCGGCAGCGGTGTAGAAGAACCCGCCATCCTTCGGTCCCGTTGTGGCAAATTCGACTTTGTTGAATTCCGATTCATGATTCTGGCAACGTGTGACAAACGCCAATGCCGCTTGAATATCGGGATCCTCTTCCGTCGCTCCCGCAGCTTTCAGGGCCTCGATCATAAACGAGGTGTTGGACAAGTCCGGACGTCCGTGACGACCGTACCCAGCCCCACCGTGGGCCATGTCTTCAGGACCCTTGCCTTGGTTCGGTCCCCACTGCATTTGACGCAGCAGTTTCGCGGCCGACTCGATCTCAGCCGCATACGTTTTCCCGTCGCCCACCAAACTCAGCGCCATGATCGCCAGCGAGGTCTCGTAGTTTTTATGGATCGAGTCCGGAGCGTAAATGCCTCCATCCGCTTTGCGACTGGCCAGCAAATACTGCAAGCCTTTGGCCACCACCGGATGTTCAGCGGATCGCCCTTGATTCAACATTGCGGCCAACGCCAAAGACGTGGGACCCGTCCCGGCATGACTGGCGAAGCTGCCGTCGGTCGCTTGTTGGCCATCCAAGAAGTGCAACCCGCGTCCCACACTCGTCAACCGTTGCTCCTGAAGTTCGCTCGAAAGGGCTGGCAGAGCGGGAGCCGTTTCCTGTGCCTTGGCGGACGCAGCCGCTGGTTCCTGTGGAAAACACCCAGGGCTGGCCGAACCAACGGCGGCAGCAGCAAAAATTACCCAACCGAAACAGGTTACTTGAACTAGGGCGTGTTTGGTCGAGGCAGTAAAAAAACGGCGACCAACCAGGGATGCTCGCGTCATCGGAAATTCCGTTCGGGAAACAAAGGGGTGGTATTTTCCAGGTCTTCGCTCATATTGTACCATGCGACCCGTGTTTGGCACCCCTCCGAGTTCGTAACTTGTGTCGTTACGATCGTAGCGAACGTCGCCCAAACGATCGTTGCGGAGGTTCCCAAACCTCGACCCGGCGAACCAGGCTTTGTCACAGTAAAGACTTAGGGTCTGGCAAGACTTAGGGTCCGGCAAAACTTAGGGTCTGGTAAAGGGGGTCAGGAGTCCATTGTGCGAAGCACCCGAAGGGCCGTTCCGGCAATTGACTCCTGACCCCCTTTACCAGACCGACCCCAAAATCACGTGGTGACAAAGCATCAGGCTGCAATCCGTTCATTCAGGAAACTGTCGATGACTACTTCGAATCCCGTTGGCAGTCCGATGCCAGCCCAGCAGGTACTGGATCGCGAATTCTTGGAAGTCCGAGCCCGCATTCTCAAGATCGCGGCCACTTTGGATCGAATCGACCGCAGCGCCACGCCACCGGCGGACGCCGAACGAATGGACCTGATCCGCCAGGGCCTACAAATATTGCTGAGCAACGCCCCTGACCGAGCCCGCCAAGTGCAGATGTTGTTTTCGCTCCCCTACCGAACCGACTGGCCACAACAGCTGGGTGTGCCGCTAGAAAACCGAGGCTAACCATGGACTACTTTGATCCGCATATCCACATGGTCTCGCGAACGACCGACGACTACGCCACCTTGGCCCGCATGGGTTGTGTGGGCATGAGCGAGCCCGCGTTTTGGGCGGGGTTCGACCGCGGCAGTGCAGCCAGTTTCCGCGACTACTTTCGGCAACTGACGGAGTTCGAACGTTCCCGTGCGGCCAACTATGGGATCGCCCATTACACCTGGTTGTGCATCAATGCCAAAGAAGCCGAAAACGTCGAACTCTCCCGCGAGGTCATTGCGATGATCCCCGAGTTCCTCGAACGGTCCAACGTGTTGGGCATCGGCGAGATCGGCTTGAACAAAAACACCAAGAATGAATCGATCGTGTTCTTAGAACACTTGGACCTCGCCGCCAAGTTCAACGAACTTGTTTTGATTCACACCCCGCATTTGCATGACAAATACTTGGGCACCCGAATGATCTTGGACATGTTGGTCAGCGACACCCGGTTGCAGCCGCACCGAGTCTTGGTGGATCACGTCGAAGAACACACGATCGGCGAAGTCTTGGATCGCGGTTTTTGGGCCGGCATGACGCTGTACCCCGTTTCCAAGTGCACGCCGGCTCGTGCGGCGGACATGGTCGAACAGTTTGGCACCGAACGCTTGTGTGTTAACTCGGCCGGCGATTGGGGACCAAGTCAACCGACCGCTGTTCCCAACTTCATCTTTGAGATGCGACGTCGGGGCCACAGCGAAGCGATCATTCGCAAGATCGTCTACGAGAACCCACTAGCCTTCTTCCGCCAATGCCGCCGATTCCAATTTACACCCCGCTAACGCGTCGGCTGTCTATTTGGATTCACTGGTTAGCGGAGCGAGGTCGGGCGGGAATCCGAACAAGCACGCGCCCTCAGGATTGGTCCCGAAATAAGTTGCGGATTTCGAACGTCGAAAGCTCCGGAATGAGTTTCGCGGGCTCTGGTGGTTGACTGATTAACGATTATTGAAGAATGAAAAATTCAAAAGGTATCAAACGTCTCGTTTCGAGCTTTCTGTTAGCAAGCAATGGCTGTCAGCATGGTGCATTTTTCAATTTCCATTTTTCATCACTCATTTCTTAGCCGCCTGTGAATCAAACAGGATCGTTTGCCTGGCCGGCGGACGTTCGCTGAATGCGGTTTCAAAATACAGACCGTCGAAGGAGCATTTCGGAATTTAGAGCAATCCGGTCGTACAAAAGTTGTCGGTCAAGGAAATATGTGCGGATTGTTCATCCGCAGTTCGGCTTTGCCATCCGTGGGAATTACCAACCGGTCGCATTTTGTCGCACGGCCGATAATGCTATTTGGCCGCTCATGCCATTTGGTGGCCGTGGTCATTTGATGTCTCAACAGATTCGACGATTGGGGGTTCTTGGATGAACCCAAGTCGGACTCTCCCCAATCGGCAAGTTACTTCGGGATTATTCCCAAGCGTTCCCAGGTCCCCAAGCAATCGCCACTTCGACCGCCTCATTCCCGGCCACGCTTCTGCCCCACGGAGGTTACGGGCTAACTCTTTTCCGCGACAAAAACCATGGTGGTCTTGCTCGGCAGAACAATCCGTTGACGTTTGCTAAGAATGGGGCCGTTCAGTTCCGGAAAGATGTCCTTCGGCGAATCTTCCGCGGTGTCCAAGAACAATCGCCACTTGTGGTCTTTTGCCACCACCGGCATATGGAACTCGCTGGCGACTTCACCCGTGTTGAACATGATCATGATGTCGCGTCCCACGCCCTGTGGATCGATTTTCTTGGGGGGCTTTGTCAGCAGACAGGTCATCTGTTGCGATTGATGCCAATCCATCGCCGTGCCGACCGGACCGTACCAACTGACATCCGGCAATTGATCCGCCGCTGGACTTTTTCCAGTCAAGTAAGACTCGCGGCGCAATGTCGGTTGGGACTTGCGGAATTGGATCAATGATTGCGTAAATCGCAACAGTTCGGTGTTTGTCTCCGATAGCGTCCAATCGATCCAGCTGATATCGTTGTCTTGGCAATACGCGTTGTTATTACCGCGTTGTGTGCGGCGGAATTCGTCACCCGCCAACAACATCGGCACGCCTTGGCTCAACAGCAACGTCGTCAACATGTTCTTGATCTGCCGCAATCGCAGGCCATCGATGGGCTTGCGTTCGGTCGGTCCTTCAATCCCGTAGTTGAAACTATGATTGTTGTTGTCGCCATCACGGTTGTCTTCGCCGTTGGCCTGATTGTGCTTCTGGTTGTAGCTCACCATGTCGTTTAGGGTGAAGCCATCGTGAGAAGTCACAAAATTGATACTGCAATAAGGCGGACGACCACCGGATTGATACAGATCACTGGAGCCACTCAGACGAGTTGCCAAAGCACCCAACATGCCGGAGTCTCCCCGCCAGACTCGGCGCACATCGTCGCGGAACCGACCGTTCCATTCGGCCCAACGAGCACTTCCAAAACTGCCGACCTGATACGCGCCAGCCGCATCCCAGGCTTCGGCAATCATCTTGGCATCCGACAACAACGGGTCTTCCGCGATTGTCTCAACGATCGGCGGATTCGGAACGAGATTGCCATGCCGGTCCCGCGATAAGATCGACGCCAGATCAAAGCGGAACCCATCGATGTGATAATTGTGAACCCAATACCGCAGGCAGTGAAAGATCATCTCGCGAGTGATCGGATGGTTGCCGTTGACCGTGTTGCCGCACCCGGAGTAGTTTTTGTAATAGCGTTTGTCGCGCTCCAGCATGTAATAAACCGAGTTCTCTAACCCCTTGAAGCTGAGCGTTGGACCATGCTCGTTACCTTCACACGTGTGGTTGAACACCACGTCCAGGATGACTTCAATCCCTTCCGCATGCAACGCTTTGACCATTTCCTTGAACTCACGCACCTGAGCCCCCGGCGTCTTGTCGTAGGCGTATCCGCGATGCGGCGAGAAAAACGCCATCGAATCGTAGCCCCAATAATTGCGAATTCGCGGCGGTTTGCCGTCCGAACCCAAAATCGGAAACTCGTTGATTGGCATCAACTCGACCGCCGTGACTCCCAAACTCTTCAAGTACGGGATCTTGTCGATCACGCCCAAATAGGTCCCCGGATGTTTGACGCCCGACGATGCATGCTGCGTGAAGCCCCGAACATGCATCTCGTAAATCACCGTCTCCGACAAGCTGCGGCGGATGTGTCGATCGCCCGACCAATCGAAGTGATCGTCCACGACCACACACTTTGGTGGTCGCGTAATGCCATCGCTGCTGTCCATGAAGGTACCAGCCAAGGCTTTTGCATACGGATCAATCAAACGAGCTTTGGGATCAAAGCGGTGCCCATTCTCCGGTTCGAAGGGACCGTCCGCTTGAAAATGATACAGTTGACCCGCTCTTAGGCCCGGGACAAACAAGCCCCAAATATCGCCCCAACGATCGACTTCCGGTCGGAACGTGATCACGCGATGGGGGTCCAAATCGTCCACGTCTTTATACAGGAGCAGTTTCATCGAAGTAGCGTTTCGGCTGAACACCAAAAACTGGACGCCGTCTTCGCTCAAGATTGCCCCGTAAGGGACGGTGTGAGTAAATTGCATGTGTTCCAAGTGGGGTTGTCGTCGCATCAACATGAGTCATGGCCTCAAACAAATATCGTCGCGGCAGGTGGTCTGATCCTGCGTCCAAGCCAAGCCTACCACCAACTTCCAATTTAGCCGGTCAAGAAGCTCGCAATAGTCGTCGCGCCAAGCTGTTTGGGGTTCGAATACGCCAATAACAATCTAGTCTACCAAGTAGGAGATTAAAGAGGGTCAGGGAAACTGGTGGGACTGCGTAAGAGTTTTTGTCGTCCAGCACGCGAGCGCACTCCAAGGGGAACGCAACGGTTGAACGACTTCGTGCTCAAAATTGGATTGATCTTGTCTGCTCGCCGAGATTCGCTAAATTCACTCAACGGCAGGGTCTTCGTGCGTTTCGATGATCGCTAGCTGTTTGGTCTCGGCCTGGTAAAAAATGGATCTCTTGGGCGTTTGACTCCGTTTTGATTGTCCCCTTCCCACAATGAACTTATTCGATCGTTATGTCCTTGGACTGTTTCTTAAGATCATGCTGGTTTGCTACACCAGCTTGGCGGGGCTATATTTGATCATTGATGTCTTTAATAACCTCGACGACTTTGTGCAGATCGGAAAACGCGAAAGTTCGCTCTGGCAGGTTCTGCTGGCGTATTACACGCCCCGGTTGATCGGACTGTTCTGCGAGGTCAGTGGTCTGTTGTATTTGCTAGCAGCGATTTGCACGTTGACTCGGTTGCAAACGACGCAAGAACTCGCGGCGGTCCAAGCGGCCGGGGTCAGTATTCGCCGAGTGGCTCAGCCGATTCTCGTGCTGACCGCCCTGTTATGCGGTCTGACTTGGGGAGCGCGCGAATTGGTCTTGCCCAAGTTCCGCGCGACGTTGGCGACCACGCCGCAGGAAATTCTGCGCAACAAACCGCAATTGGTGGTGTCGCAGATCGACTACGATTCGCTAATCATGTTTCGGGGCCAAGAAATCTTGTTGGGCGACAAGGTGGTACGGGGCGTGGATTTGCAACTTCCGCAAGACTGGGCCGAGTACTGGGGGCCTCAAACTCCGCCGGCTTTGCAGATCAAAGCGAAATCGGCGGTTTGGATGCCCGCCGATAGCCAACATCCCGCTGGGTTCTTGCTTCAAGAGGTCGAAGCGCCCGTTGTTCCCGCGCGATTGACCAGTGTGTCGCAAGAGGGACAGACACGGATGCTCATGCCCAGTGATCAAAGTTGGCTGGAAGCGGACCAGTGTTTTGTGCCGACGCCGCTGACGATTTGGCATTTGGCTTATGGTGCTAGCTGGTTCCGCACCGCTCCCTTGTCGGAACTAATCGAGGCCAATCGCAGTGGCAGCGTGCGACTACCCAGCGTGCAACGGGTGGAGCTCCATTGGCGACTGCTGCGCCCGGTACTCGACTTTTTGTTGTTGCTGATTGGTCTGCCGCTGGTCATGCGACCTGATGGGCAGAAGTTGGTCGTGGCCGCGGGTTACTGTGCGGTTTTGATGTTGGGAATGCAGTTGTTGGTCCTGGCCTGTCAATTTTTGGGCGGGCAGCAGATCCTCAAGCCCGCAGCCCTCGCAGCTTGGTTGCCGGTGTTGATTTCGGTTCCGCTGGCGACTTGGGCCTATCAAAAGTTCAACTACTGAAACTTCATATTGCGGCTGTTTTGACCCGTTTCTATACTCCGCCAACGCAATAAAGGATTGTTGCGCCTTGATTGGTACCATGATGGTCAGGTGGATCACTGTTGTTTGGCTTCTGTATAGTCCGATTCGAACGGAGCAAACCCGCTAGTCTGGGTCCGCGATCGGTCTGTTCTGCCAGCCATCTGGTTTGGGGATTATTGGCCTGGAGTTGGGCCACCGCGTTGGGGATTCATGACCTAAACGCAGCCCAGCAAGTCATCGATGATGGTCGCTATCGGCCCGGCGACTCGGTTCCCGGGGCGCTCCAAAATCCGATCCTGTCGAATCCGATGTTGGACGGTTCCAATCCGGCGCCCGCAATCGAGTGGGGACAGTCAGGTCCGTCGTTCCAAGGTCCGGGCTCGCCGGCGTATCTCGGCTCGCAACCGAATGAAGGCCCGCAAGCCGTGTTTGGCTACATGCCGGCTGTCAATCAAGGCACTGGCGCTGCCCCAGGAGCGGTGGCACCGAACGCCGCGTCTCCATCTAGTGCGATGACGTCGCCCGGCGATCCGGTCCAAGTCCAGATCTTTCCTCGCAACACCGGAGTCGATTTGAACGTGCGAAACTTGCCGGGCCGAGTTCCCGGCGAAGAAGTTGTGTTGGCCACCGGTGGTGTTCGCGTCGTGATCGATAGCCCGCAGTTGATGCAGCCCAGCGGTGGCTCGCTCAATAGCTTGGGGCAAGGTCAACAGTTGGTTGTGCAAGCCGATAACTTGGTGGCTTGGACGAACCGCTTGTCGTTTTTGGGGGGCTCGAACGAATCGCCACGTTGGGAACTCTATCTTGAGGGCAACGTTATTTTTGGGCTCGGACAACGAGTCGTCTACGCGAATCGGATGTTCTACGACGTCAATCAGCAACGTGGGACCATCTTGGACGCCGAGATCTTGTCGCCTGTCCCCGAATACGAAGGCTTGATTCGCCTCCGCGCCGACGTCTTGCAACAAGTCAATCCGCAACAGTTTCGGGCGTATGGGGCCGCCGCTACCACCAGCCGAATGGGTGTCCCCAACTACTGGTTCAGCTCCAGTGAAATCGATCTCACCCGTCTGCAAACTTACGCGACCGATCCCGTCACCGGTGCCGTGCCGCTGGACCCTGTCACCGGCCAACCCACGACCAGAGACCGCATCACGCTGGATAGTTACGACAATTTCATCAACGTCTTCGGACGCAAGGTGCTCTACTGGCCCGTCTTTCGCGGCGACTTGGACAACCCCCAGTACTACTTGGAGAATTTCTCGATCGGCAACGATAGCGTGTACGGGTTCCAAGTCCGCTCGCGATGGAACATGAATCAAGTCCTGCGTCTTACTCCCGTGGAAGGAACTCGTTGGACCGGAGCCGCCGACTATCTCTCGGAACGAGGTCCCGCGTTCGGTTCGCGAGTGACCTACGAACGCCAAAACGGATTTGTGTTCCCGGGCTTCACCAAAGGCTACTACGATTCTTGGTTCTTGCTCCAAGACCAAGGCTTGGACAACTTGGGCTTGGACCGACGGACGACGCCGTTGGAGGAAGTGAATCGAGGCCGTTCGGTTTTGCGACACGACCATCGATTTGTTAACGGCGATCGCTTGTTGGGCGAGTTTGGTTACATCTCGGATCGCAACTTTTTGGAACAGTTTTACGAACGCGAATGGGACGAGGACAAGGATCAAGCCACCAGCGTACGATATCAACGCTTGCGCGAGAATCGGTTATTGGAAGTGGGTGCCGATGGCAACCTCAATGACTTTTTCACTCAGACGCAATGGTTGCCGCGGGCCGACTTTAGCGCGATCGGTCAGCCCGTGTTTGGTTCGCGAGTCACTTGGCACTCGCATTCGCATGTTGGCTACGCCGATCTAAAGGTGGGTGACGCGCCGGCCAATGCAGTGGACTTGGCCAAGTACGATCCGTTGGCTTGGGAGGCGGAACGCGAAGGACTGCGGGCCGGCAGTCGGCAAGAACTCGAGTTCCCCGTTCAGTTGGGCCCCGTGAAGGCCGTTCCGTACTTGCTGGGTGATGCGACCTATTGGGGGCAAGACCTCACTGCCAACGAAGTGACGCGACTCTATGGCCAAGCCGGTATTCGCACCAGCCTCCCATTTTGGACCGCCGACCCGACGATCCAAAGCGAACTTTTCAATCTGAACGGCTTGGCCCACAAAGTCAATTTGGAATCCGACTTCCTTTACGCCGATGCCAATCAGGACCTGGACCGATTTCCTTTGTACGATGCCTTGGACGATGATTCCCAAGAACATTTTCGGCGCCGATTTTTGTTCGATACTTATGGACTCAACGTGGGCGACAATGTCGCATTGCAATTCGACGAGCGCTTCTACGCTTTGCGGTCGGGGTTGCAACGTTATGTGTCGGCTCCTAGCAAAGAAATTGCCGACGATCTCATGTTGCTTCGGGTGGGCATCCATCAACGTTGGCAAACGAAACGCGGGACCCCAGGCGACCAAAAGATCATCGATTGGGTGACTCTGAACATCAACGGCCACTACTTTCCCAAAAGTGATCGCGATAACTTTGGTGAAGAAGTGGGGATGTTTGACTACGATTTCCGTTGGCACGTTGGCGATCGTTTGGCCGTGTTGTCGGATGGATACTTCGACACGTTTCAGGACGGCTTGAATACCGCCAGTTTAGGGTTGGCCGCCAACCGACCCGAACAAAGTGATGTGTACCTGGGCTTTCGCGCGATCGACGGCCCGATCAACAGCAAGACGCTCAACTTGCGCGTGAACTACCGACTAAGTCACAAATGGGTGTTCCGAGCCAGCAATTCGTGGGACTTCGGCAGCACCGGCCAAATCGGACAAACCTTGGGAGCGACCTATATCGGCGAAAGTTTCCTGTGGTACGCGGGAACAAACATCGACTACAGCCGCGACAATATTGGTTTTGTGTTCAGTGTGGAACCACGCGGCATCAAAGGCGGTCGCTTGAGTCGGTTGGGTGGCGCGACCATTCCACCGCCCGGAGTCCTGGGCGTCGAGTAAAGCGGGCTGATAAAAATCATCCCGCCTCAGCAGTAAGAGCCAGTTCGTTGAACGAACGTTCTTCCGAAACAAAAGCAATCCTGTTCCGTTCGACAGACACTCCGAGCACAATACCGAAGACTCGGACGCGAGCCTGTCGGGTTCCCTTGTAGGGAGCGAGAAGCAAGTCGCCAGAAAATGACAACTGGATTTGTTCGGATACTCGCCCGTTGCTCACCGGCGCACGATGAAAATCGAATCGACTTGCGAAGCTCAGCAGCCCATGTTTCTTGAACGACGTTGACCAAGCGAACGACGTAACTGGTCAGGGGAGGTAGGGAGGTAGGGCGCTTGAAGAAAGTTACGAAAAAAAGCCGCTGGATTTCTGCAGGTACCTGCCTGTTGTTCAGAGGCTCGTGATGCATAATGAATCGACTTGCGCAACGCACCAGGCCTTGTTCCGTGAACGGTTATGGAACGACTACCATCCATTGCCGATGCCGGCTTTTATTGTTCGAGATTTTTTCATGTCTGCACCGAAGCCATTTCAACCTTCGCCGCGAACTTGGCTGAGCAAGTTTCAAGATGCGTTTGCGGGTGTGTATCATGGCATCGCGGGGCAAAGCAGTTTCTTGGTTCACGGATTGGCTTTTTTGGTGGTGTTGGTGTTGGGAGTGGTGTTGCAAATCGCTGCCTGGGAATGGGTCGCGGTTCTATTGGTCAGTGGCTTGGTGGTGACACTGGAATTGGTCAACTCGGCATTGGAGAATTTGGCTCGAGCGATCACCGTCAACCACGATTCACACATCGACCGCGCGTTGAAGATTGCCAGCGCTGCAGTGTTGGTCGCAGCCGGAGTCGCAATCATCATCGGCCTCATCATCTTCGGCCCCCCGCTGTGGAAGTTGGTCAGCTAATCGCAATGCCGTACCATAGGTAGCAGGCACGCTCCGTGTGCCGTCCGCCACGGTGGACGAGGACGTAAATAACGAGCCGCCGTCCCCTCTCCGCTTTTGCACACTCGCGCACCAACGTCGTGCACCCTACGTCTCCCCGCACAACGAACTGCCATAACCAAGCCTCTACTACGGCCGTGTTAACCGCACGAGCAGAGCCCAAGCCACTTATACGGCCGAGTTAACCGCACGAGCAGAGCCCAAGCCGCTAATGCGGTCGTGTTAACCGCAAGAGCAGAGCTTTGTGTGGTCGGATCTCCGACCACACAAAGCGCCGCTCTGCGCGCCACCCGCAAGCAAAACACGAACCTAGGCCGATCGTGTTGGATTTCGAGTACAAAAACGCCACCATTGGCTTTACGCCAATGGGGCGATGACTGGTCAGCTACATAAC
>JBGSJV010000093.1:0-11870 GCA_041741535.1 Pirellulaceae bacterium | reverse complement strand
AGCACCCTGCTAGTGCTTTGTCACTACTTAATTTTAGGGCGGGTCTGGTAAACGTGTCAGGAGTCAATTGCCGGAACGGCCCTGCGGGTGCTTCGCACAATTGACTCCTGACACCTTTACCAGACCCCCATTTTTAGCTGCGACAAAGCACTAGTGCATGGGCGATCGCAGTCAGCGGGGTAAATGGGCTTGCCAATGTGTGGCGTCACGCCAGGTAGCTTCGGCTTGCCAGAGCGTGGAGGCACCCCGGATTAGCCACGTTTTTGGAAACGCACCAACCGTATTTCTGGAGCGTGACCAAGCACTCGTCCGCCCGATACCAGAAAGCGACCGGCAGTGTTCAAGCGTCTGTTTGGGGTCAGTGGGCGGTGTTCTCATGGGGTTTGAGACGAGGTAGCCTTGACCATCGTCCTCAAAATCCGATATCTTGGGTCCTTGGCCCAAGCTTGACGGTTTTCGGCTCGGGTTCGTATTGTTGGTAGAACGGTCCATTTTCTTACTCACAACAGATAAGGAGGGCGAAGCGCATGGCCTCGACCCAAGACAAAGTCGTTGATATCGTCGCCGAACAACTTGGCGTAGACAAAGAGAAAATCACTCGCGAATCCAATTTTATCAACGATTTGGGTGCCGATTCGTTGGACTTGGTCGAAATGGTGATGGAGTTTGAGTCCCAGTTTGGCATCCGAATTCCGGAAGACCAAACTGATAAGATTCAAACCGTTGGCGAAGCCATCGAAGCGATCGAAAAGGCCATTGCTGCCTAACTGAAAAGTCGGAAAAAGCCGGCCGATGTAGGACGCTTCCGCAGCGTCGCATGGGCCGGTGTTTTTGTAGCGGGAAGGCCCATCATGAGACGACGTGTTGTCATTACTGGTCTAGGATTGATTTCACCCTTGAGCAATCAGGTGAACGATTGCTGGACGAGAATGCTCAATGGGGAAAGTGGTATCCACCCAATTCGCTTGTTTGATGTTTCGGACATGCGGGTCAATTTCGGCGGGGATGTCTACGATTTCGACTCGGGAAATTACATCGACCGGAAAGAAGAAAAACGCGTCGACCGTTTTTCCCAGTTCGCGCTAGTGGCGGGCGTTGATGCGGTGGTCGACTCGGGGTTGGACTTTTCGCAACTGAATCCTTATCGGGCGGGCGTCGTTTTAGGGTCGGGCATCGGTGGGTTGCAAACCATCGAGGAACAGATTGCCAAATTGATCAAAGAAGGCCCGCATCGCGTCTCGCCATTGACCGTCCCCCGGATGATGTTGAATGCGGCCGGCGCTTGTCTTTCCATTCGTTATGGGCTCAAAGGCCCCAACTTTTCGACGGCCACTGCTTGTGCCAGCGCCACCAACGCGATGGGTGAAGCATTGCGATTGATCCAGTACGGCGCGGCCGATGTAATTATTACCGGCGGCAGTGAAGCGGCGATGACTCGCATGGGCTTGTCGGCGTTCCAAAACATGAAGGCCCTCTCTAGCCGTGTGGATGACCCACAGCGTGCCAGCCGCCCGTTTGATAAAGATCGCGATGGCTTCGTGCTCAGCGAAGGCGCAGGGATCCTCGTGTTTGAGGAATTGGAGCTGGCCAAGGCTCGCGGCGCGCGGATCTACGCCGAAGTTGTGGGATTCGCAACAACGGCCGACGGAAACCATATCACGCAACCAGACTTGGATGGATTTGGAGCCGCCGAATCCATGCGTCAAGCCTTGGTTGATGCCAATTTGCCTCCCGAGAAAATCGACTATATCAACGCTCACGGAACCAGCACACCGTTGGGTGACAAAGCCGAAACGATGGCGATCAAGCGGGTCTTTGGTCCCCATGCCTACAAATTGAGCGTGAGTAGTACAAAAAGTCAGTTGGGACATTCACTGGGTGCCAGTGGCGGCATCGAACTAGCGGTTTGTTGCAAAAGCATCGAACATTCGCTCGTTCCGCCGACCATCAATTTGAACACGCCAGATCCGGATTGTGATTTGGATTACACACCCAACGAGCCCAAGCCGCGCGTGATCGAATATGCAATGAGCAACAGTTTCGGCTTTGGCGGCCACGACGCTTCGATTATTATTCGCAAGTATCACGATTAGTGAATTGTCGATTTTGCGTCTGGGAAAATGAACTTTGCCAATCGCTCCGTGTCGGTAGCTTAAAGTCCAGTTGGATTGGCCTCGAAAAACCCTTAAAGATGAAGGCGGCTGCTGGCGATGACTCGAAACATGTTCTTCTTCGTGTATTTCATAGGTCAAACGTTGACTGTGCTCATGTCGAGCTACGGACAAACGACCGCGTCGATCGCTGAAGGTCGGGCACAAGTCGCAGAGGTCGCAAAAAGGTTGGTAGACGACGACGGGGTAACCGCCACTGCGGCCTTGCCTGCACCAACCGGGCTGAAGGACTTGGTCGGTTCGCGATTCAAGATTGGCGTCGGCGTCGGTGTGCGACTGCTCGAACAGCCTGCCAGTGCCGCGCTGATTCGAGAGCAATTTCAAATCCTTACGCCCGAAAATTGCATGAAACCGCAGGCCGTCCATCCGGCCGAAGCGGAGTGGAATTTTGCGGATGCAGATCGATATGTGAATTTCGCCAAAGAAAATGGTCTGGAGGTCGTTGGGCATTGTCTTGTGTGGGCCAAAGACGATCGAACCGACCCATGGATGATGGTCGAAAACGATGCCCAGCCGGTTTCCAAAGAAACGCTCCTGAAGCGCATTGAAGAACATGTCGGCACCGTGGTCGAGCGGTACGCGGACAACGTCACGATGTGGGACGTAGTCAACGAAGCATTGGCCGATGGCGCGGACGGTTACCTGCGAGATTCTGTTTACTCGCGAACCACCGGCATCGACTTCATCGAAACCGCCTTTCGCACCGCGCGAGCCAAGGACCCGGACGCTCTGTTGATCTACAACGATTACAATTGCCATTTTCCTGAAAAACGGCAGAAGCTGATTCGACTGTTGAAAGAGTTAAAAGCGCGTGGTGTGCCCGTGGATGCGTATGGTATGCAGGGACATTTTGAACTGGGGGATGACTCGTTATCGCAACTCCGCGAGACCTACGATGCGCTCCGTGAACTGGGTATTCAAGTTGTGATCTCCGAATTGGATATCGACGTTGTCAAACGTGGCAAGTGGTGGGCTGAGGACGGCAAGTATCGGGAGGAGTTGTCGCAGTATGATCCGTATCGCGAGGGATTGCCAGCCGAAATTGAACAGCAACAACTTGAGCAGTATGTGGCCTTGTTCCGTCTGTTTGTGGAGTACGAAGATCTGATTGCTCGTGTTTCGTTTTGGAACTTGCACGACGGCGAAAGCTGGTTGAACTATTTCCCCTGGAACAGAACCAATTATCCGCTACTGTTCGATCGTCAATTGCAGCCTAAGCCAATGTTCAAAGCGGTTTGTGATGTTTTGCGATAAGTAAGAATCGGTGGCAGCAGGGCAGGGCGTTTCTTCTAACGCAGGTTGCGTTGAAAAAAGTACAAGCCAACGGCAAAACCGGTAGCACCGATTGCCAGGAGGATGGCCCATGGTCCCAGGATTTCACCGAGGGTGTAATTGCGCCAGATGGCCGCTTCGAGCGAAACGATCGCCCATTTCACCGGACTAAAGTCACTGGCTGTTTTCATAAAGCTGGGCATAAACGCCAAGGGCATCATGGCACCGCCGAACATGGCCATGACCATGTTGATGGCCCAACCCGCTCCACCGACGCCTTCTTCAGTTGTCCCTAAGGAACTCATGGCCATCATGATCCCAACAAAGCACAACGCCACAACCACCGCTGAACCGGCCAGCAGGACTGGACTTTGTGGACGCATGCCTAACGCGAGTCCCAAAGCCACCATCACTACCAACACCAACATCGTCGCCAGGAAACAGCCGAGTCCTTTACCCAAGATCACTTGCCAAGGTCGTGCCGGTGAGGTCTGCAAACGTAAAAGCGTCCCTCGAGATCGTTCGCGGACCAAGGAAATTGCAAAGCCAGCCGCACTGCCCATCACGCCCCACAGGATCGATTGCGGAAAACTGATATCCCAACCACTGCGAATGGTCGGTCCCTTGTTGGTCGGTTTTTGAAAGGCATCAAAGGATTCAATCTTGGCGAATTGAAAACCGTTGTCGCGGAGCGGATTGCCTCCGGCCCCTTCCTTGTCTTCCAGTTTCGAGACTTCATCCAAGTCGTTGAATAGTCCGTCGAGGCTGGAAAAAAGTTGCCCAACGACCATCTTGTTTAAAGGATTCATCGATTCATCTTGTTGCAGGGCGATTTTTTGTTTGTCCAGCAAACTGCGGATCTGGTCCGTATCTTGAAATCGATCGGCCATGAGTTTGCCCGAGGCTTCCATCAAGAAGCCGTCCAGCATCGCCGCTTCGGCAGAACGGGACGGGTCCCGGCCCACTTTTAGTGGAACGGGATCGTTCTCCCAAAACACGCCGGCCGTGGCTCCGTACCCAGCCGGAATCACAACCATGCCGACGATCTGTCCCTTTCGGATTCTTTCTTGAGCCGCCTCCATTCCCAACCGTTCGACTTTGAGGCTCTCGTTGGCGACGAGGTGGTTGATCAACGCCTCCGACATTTTTGATTGATCCTCGTCAATCACGGCCACCACAAGTCCGCCTGGTTTGGGCTGCGACGTGCCCTGGTACATGAGCCCGAACAAGACACCCATGAGCACCGGAAAGGCCAACAGGAAAAACATGGCCATGCGATCCCGTGACAACAGAATCAAGTCTTTCCAGGCAATTGTGATGATGTTTCCCATTAGTCTCGCAAGCTCCTTCCGGTCAATCGCAAGAATACCGATTCGAGGTCGGGTTGTTCGATTTGCAGCCGAGTGAAATAAGTCGTTTGAATCGAATGCTGGTACAGTGTTTCCAAGGGTGTCGCCGTTTCCAGTCGCCAGACCTGTCCATCCCAGACGCCCGGCCACGAATCGGGTGGTGCCACCGAGCAATGGCCGGTAAGCACGCTGATGCCGCCGTGTCTTCGAATCAAATCCGGCACGGTTCCTAGTTCCAACAACTTCCCGTGATCGATGATCGCGACTAGATCACAAAGTCGTTGGGCTTCTTCCATGTAATGGGTTGTGTAGATGATCGTGAGACCCGCGTCTTGTAGTTTTCGTATGCCCTCGAAAATGTGATTTCGCGATTGGGGGTCCACGCCGACGGTTGGTTCGTCCAACAACACAAGCTTTGGCTCATGCAGGAGCGCACAAGCAAAATTGAGACGCCGCTTCATCCCACCGGAATATGTCTGGACTCGATGGCGACGGCGATCTTGCAAATTGGAGAAATCCAAGGCCCAATCGACCCGCTCCTGCAGTAACGCTCCGCGCAAGTTGTACAGGCGGCCAAAGAACTTCAAGTTTTCTTCGGCCGTCAATTCGTCGTATAAGGAAAGTGACTGCGGAGCAATGCCGACCAACGAGCGCACGTCCGTTGAATCGACGTGGGTACTGCCCGCGATCGAAATCTGGCCCGCGTCGGGCTGCAGCAGGCCAATCAACATATGCAGCGTGGTCGTTTTTCCGGCACCATTGGGGCCCAATAACCCTAACGTTTTCCCTTGAGGTACGTCCAAACTCAGGCCATCGACGGCCACATGATCGCCATACGATTTGCGAACGTCGCTTGCTCGCACCATCGGTTGTTTGTTCATCGACGCACCCTTGCTGTCGGCCATTGGAACAGGACTGCTCCTATTCGTACGGCAATGGCCGAATATTGGCAAGTGGCTCGTGCTTTGTCACTACTTAGTTTTAGGGTGGGTCTGGTAAAGGGGTCAGGAGTCAATTGCCGGAACGGCCCGGCGGGTGCTTCGCACAATTGACTACTGAACCCTTTAACAGACCCCCATTCTTAGCTGTGACAAAGCACTCGTGAGTTTCAATCAAGACTTGACGAGTGTTCTCCCTAACGCGGTCGGTGCTGGGCCGCCAAAGCCCACCAGGCATGGTCATTCTGAGTTTTAGGAGTTGGCTCAGGCGAAGGGGATGTTGCCGGCACCTCTTTGCGGGGTGGATCAATCGCTGTTTCCGTTAACGATCCACTGGTCCAAACGACGAGCCCGAAACAACCCAAGATGGCCAGCGACTCGGTGGTGATCGCCGCCAAAGGCGAAGGCTGGCGCCGCGAGCGACGATGACGATGTTCTATGGACACAGACGTTCTCCCGTAAAATGAACGAGGGTTCACGTCCAATACGTGCCGAACGCGATCATGGTTCGGCGCCAAGCCACTTGATTCGAGCAATTCCCAATAATACTCCGTTGGGACCGCTAGCTCGATAGAACTTCAACCGTCGGGCTTTCGCCCAATACCGCTCCGACAATCGCAAATCGCCCGTTTGAAACTCAATCATTGTATCGTTTGCGCAGAGATGGCGAAGTGCGCAAAATGTACTGGCAACGTTCTAGTTCTTCGAACCAATTGCCAATGATCGCCATTCGCAGAGGATCGCCTGGAATGATCAGACCGCTCGAACAAGCGGCGCCCGACAATCGTGCTGATAAATCTCGGTATTTCGCCAGTGGGCGATCCCCCCAACGATCCACGAACAGTCCGTCCTCGCTCAGGACGACGGTCTGCGGAACTCGTGGTGACCCACAGATTGTCAAATACTCTTTAAGGCCATCGTGTTGATCGCGGTCGATCAATCGCAATTGTATTTGCGAGCAGCGTTGTTCGAAAAATCGGAGGATGGGTACGTGTTCCACACAGTCGCCACACCAGGCACCGGCCATGCACAACAACGTCATTCGTCGTCGAAACGTTCCCAAGACTTCCGACTGAGCGGCGCTCAAGTCCGTTGCGTCCAACGAACGTTGCCATTTTTCTTGGTCGATCGGAGTGCCATGCGTCGACAAGTACACGTCATAGCTCATTGAACAAGCCAGTAGTTCATTCCAGTTCATGCGGATTCATTCTGTTCGACCAACATCCATGGGGCTTCGCCAGTCGATAGGACGGGCGGTTCCTGTGTGATGATGATGGCTTGTTGTAGGATCTCCAAGACACGTGCCGAGGGTTGCGGGTGATCCAGCACGTGGAGCAGCGGTTGACCTCGCTCGACCTTGTTCCCGACTTCGACCAATAACTCGATACCACAACGATAATCCAGAAGGTCGGTGGCCTGTTTTCGTCCGCCGCCCATTTCGATGATCGCGTAGCCGAACTTTTCACAATCGAACCGCTGGATCCAACCATCCACGGTCGCTACAAACGGAACGCGTTGAAACGATCGCTGAAATTGGTTCAAGTCACCGTGCTGGGCCCGAACCATTGCGGCAAATTTCTCGCGAGCCGCTCCGTTCGCCAGGACCGTCTCCACTTGTCGCCAGGCCGTTGCCCATTGGGATTCGAAGCCAACGCTAAGTAGTCCGTGTGTTGCCAAGACCATGGTTAGCTCGCGAGTATCCGACGGCCCGTGCCCCTCCAGGATGTCCAAGGATTCATCGACTTCACAGGCGTTGCCAATCATGCGACCAATGGGTTGGTTCATGTCGGTCAAAATCGCACGCGTGGGTGTTCCCAATTGTCGAGCGACCGCCACGATCCGATTGGCCAACTCCAGTGCTTTCGAGCGTTGCTTCATGAACGCGCCGCTGCCCCATTTGATATCCATGACCAGAGCGTCCAAGCCTTCCGACAACTTCTTGCTCAGGATGCTGGCCGTGATCAATGGAATCGACGCCACGGTTCCCGTCACATCGCGCAAGGCGTACAACCGTTTGTCCGCGGGAGCAAAATCACTGGACGCGCTAACAATCACACACCCAACTTCACGAACAACGTTGACCATCGCCTCGCGACTCAAGTTGACTTGAAAACCTGGGATGCTCTCCAGTTTGTCCAACGTGCCGCCGGTCGGTCCCAGACCTCGCCCCGAGATCATCGGCACATCGATTCCTAAAGCCGCCCAAACCGGGGCCAACGGCAAGGAGATCTTGTCGCCAATCCCACCGGTCGAGTGTTTGTCAAGCTTGGGACGATCCGACCCCGGCCAAACAAGCGGCTTCCCCGAATGCAACATCGATGAAGTCAACTGGATCGTTTCTTCGATCGTCATGTCTTGAAAGAAGATGGCCATGGCCAATGCGGACATTTGTGCATCCGCGATTTCACCGCGTGCAAATTTGTCGACAACCCAAGCGATCTGATCGGCGCTTAACTCACCGCCGTCGCGTTTCCATGCAATGATCTCCGCGATATTCACCGATCATTTGCCGTTATCACCATGAAGACAATAATTGCGGTATGGTAGAATCCGGAAAACAAACTTAACGCGATTCCAACCCACGCGTGAGCTCGCCCAGAAATGATGGGGTTTTGTTTGGCCGCTCGAAGTCCCAGAATCGCCAAGACAATCGAAACCAAAGCCAACACCAGGCCGATGCACGGAATCAGAGAGGCGACTCCCACATAATACGAAATCAGGGCCATTGGGTTTTTATAGGGGATCAACCCGCCCGTTGCATCACCTTGTTGAGGATATTGCCCCGGATAAGGCTGTTGATAAGGTTGGGTTCCCTGGGGTGGAGCATACGGCGCGTAGGGAGGTTGTCCCGGAGGCTGGTTCTGCATGTACGGTGGTTGGTTGGGCTGGTTGGGATTGCTCATAAAGATGCCTCTCGTTGACGTGCTGCTGAAATGAAAATCGTTCGGCGGAAATGAATAGCTGCGTTTTTGGTGTGCACCAAGAAGTTCCCCACAGGTGCCTACCAACTTCGCACTATTTTGACGAACACTTTGTTGGATTGACAGCCCTCCAGGTAGCGATGGTTGCATTTTTGGGCAACTTCGCCGGTTTTGTGTTGCAAGACAGAGCAGCGCTCCGAGCGGTTTTGAATCGGAGACCCAAGCCGTCCGCTCCGATTTGGTTTACTCGCGAGCGTTCCGTCGAAATACTTCGTTGTTTCGACGATTCCGGTGGCTGTCCAGGCTACTACGACGTCAAATCCAGATTCTCGAAGTGTCTGGCACGATAAGTGCAACTAGAGTCAATCGTCCAATCAACCCGGGCCAGGACCAAATCGGGTGCTGTGATTTTCAACGATCGGAAACCCCGCGGAGTTTCTAATTCTTTGAGTGAATCACAAAACCAGATAGACGTCCTGGCCCAGGTACGCTGTAAGTCGAGTAGTCCTCGGTGTACTAAAAGAGTCGTGAATTCGTGCCCCTGGTCACGTCTCTTTGGTCAACGCGTGCTTGACGCACCGAGGGCTCTCGCATTTTTCTATGGTGAGTCCGAATTCTATTTTTTGCATGCAGCTTCGGTTTGATAGTCATTCCCGGCCGCTTTAGGACTTTTCCCAACGGACGTCTTTTGTCCCTCTTTGTGAAATCTGCCGCCAAATCGACAAAAAAACGCATTGACGTATTGGAATGTTACGATATATTATGCATAGGAGACGTGAGTGCGGCAGTTTTTTGCTGTGAGGCTCATCGCTCCATTCAGGACTCGAATCATGGCTCAAGAGACCAAACTGATTAGCGAAGCTGGGCTGCGGCAGGCGGCTGAATGTCTGCGGACGTTGGCGCATCCGAGTCGGTTGCATATTGTGCAGCTGCTATTGACCGGGGAAGCGTATACGGTTGGCGAATTGGCCGACGAATGCCAATTGACCCAGCCAGTGACCTCGGAACACTTGCGGTTGCTACAACGTTGTGGGTTCTTGGACAGCCAACGGCAAGGGCGGCAGGTTTATTATCAGGTCTCAGAGCCGCATCTAAGTGATCTGATGACCTGTATTCGCGGCCGGTTTGGCCAAGTCACGGACGAGGAATAACTACCGAGAATTGGGACCGAACCCTCGGTTCCATTTGAAAAAATACATCGACTTATCGATATAAGTCGATTGCATTTCAAGGGATCGCAAAGGAGAAGCAACCATGTCGTACTCACAGATTTCCCCCCAAGAGTTGTTGAGCTTGAAGCAGAAGAACCCAGATTTGGCACTTATTGATGTGCGAACGCCGGCCGAATATGGCGAGGTTCACGTCGAATTTGCCCGAAACATGCCTTTGGACCGATTGGACGCTGGGCAACTCAAAGCCAATCGAAATGGTCATTCGGGCGATCCGCTGTATGTCGTCTGTCGCAGCGGGGGACGCAGCAAAATGGCTTGTGAGAAACTTGTTGCGGCTGGGTTTGATAACATTGTGGACGTGGCCGGTGGGACCCAAGCCTGCGAGGCGGCCGGTCTGCCAGTCGTTCGCGGTGCCAAAGCGATGTCGCTGGAGCGACAAGTTCGGATTGCCGCGGGAGCGATGGTTCTGATCGGTGCTGCACTTGGTTTTTGGGTCCATCCTGGCTTTTATGGGCTGTCGGCATTCGTCGGCGCAGGCTTGGTGTTCGCTGGGATCACCGACACCTGTGCGATGGGGATGTTGATCGCCAAGATGCCCTGGAATCAACGTTCGAGCACCGCCGCTACTTGTGCTCGTTAGCTCCAGTTCCGTTCAATTTGGTTAAACCGCGACGCAGAGCAATGCTGGGCGCTGATCCACTTTGCCCAATTGTTTAAGCAAGTCGCCCAGCGTTGCGTCGCTGCGCGATTCGGGAGCGAAACAAGTCGTTCGTTGAACGGGATTGTCGTTACCCCCCCAGACGGTGGCAGCGCCGAAAGTTTCTTCCGTAAGGACCATCGCCAGACGGTGGACGAGCAGAAGTCACAGCCAGTCGCTGCCGCATTTCATTTTACTTCCGCCGCCATTGTCCTTAGACGGTGGACGTGCAGAAGTAGCATCCGTAACGACCGTCGCCCGATGGTGGACGCATCGTTGATGATCATTCACCGGATCCTTCCCCCGTTTGGCGACGATAGCGACGAAACTCCCAGTCGCAGTCGTTCAGAAGAGAGCAAAACGTGATATACATCGGCGCTGCGATTATCGGCATCTTGCTGGGGTTGATGGGTTCCGGCGGTTCGATTCTGACCGTACCGGTTCTGTTGTACTTGGTCGGCCATTCCGAGAAGGTAGTCTTTGCGGAATCCATGGCGATTGTAGGCATTATCTCTGCGGTCGCGGTGATCCCGTATGCGTGGAGCCGAACGGTTTGTTGGCTGACGGTTTTGCGGTTTGGAATTCCCGGAGTGGTTGGGACCTATTTCGGAGCAGCCGCGGGTTTGATGGTCAATCCGGTGTGGCAACTGCTGACGTTTGCCGGGGTATTGGGCTTGGCTGCTTGGTTGATGTTGCGTCGTCAGTCGAATCCGAACGATGAACAGGTCTCGTCAGACGATGTGGAAAGGCCAAGCTCCCAGCAGGTTATTTTGCAGACGTTGAAGATTGCCGGCGAAGGGTTGGTCGTTGGAGCGGTTACGGGTTTTGTCGGAGTGGGTGGTGGCTTTTTGATTGTGCCAGCGCTGGTCCTGTTAGGTGGTCTTAAGATGCAGCGTGCAGTCGCCACGAGCTTGGTGGTGATTGTGCTCAAGTCCATGATCGGATTCTACAAATACCAACATGGCTTGGCCGAGGCCGGACTATCGGTCTCTTGGGAAACGATTGGTCTTTTCTCGGTCATTGGGATCCTCGGCAGTTTCTTGGGCCGAGCGATTGGCCAACGAATGCCGCAAGAGAAGCTACGATTTGCGTTTGGTATTTTCTTGGTCTTGATGGGAGTCTTTGTAATTTATCAAGAACTAAGCAAGTTGAACGGTTCTTAGGAATTGTCTGGAAATAACTTCCCGATTTGGGAGAGTCCGACCTTGGTTAATCCTGACTTGGAAGTGAAATTTGATCTATTTTTTTGACATGAGCCCGTATTTTCCGGGGTGGAATTAGGTTTTGGGGCCGATTTTAAATGCGCGCTTTCTGGAACAGCGGGGCTGAGCTGGAGAAATTACTTAGCTT
>JBGSJV010000092.1:0-10167 GCA_041741535.1 Pirellulaceae bacterium | reverse complement strand
TTGGTTTCAGTACGATTCTGATTTCGGCATTGACGATCAGGGACTTGGTTCATTCGATGGCACTCAAATCCGAACATTCCCAGCTCCCTTTGAAGGAGCACCACAGTGGGGTGGGCTTCCACACGCGGGGATCAAGGACGTCGAAGTACGTGAAATGGCTGATGGGTACGAGCTGTGGATTAGCTGCGCTAGCCGGGGAATTGCTGTTCTTCGCGTAACCAGATAACCCAGCGGTTCCTGTCCACGTATCACATGGTGAATTGTCGAGTTTGACGTCGGGTCATCAATCTTAGGTGTCGCGGGTGACCTTCCGATGGATGGCTTGATCGAGGCTGATCAAGCACGTCGCAGGCACGACGCTCCGAGACGGAAAATGTCCGCTGGAGCGTCTTTACCGCGTCACGTCGCGGCTCAGGGCTGGTCAGTTTCCCTTGGCGATCTCCTTGAGCATCTGGATATCCAAAGCCTGATCGCCGATGATTCTGTTGAGTCGAATGTTCTCCTCCTCGAGCGTCTTAAGTCGCTTCCTCGCTCTTCATGCCGCCGTACTGGCTGCGCCAGCGGCTCAACGTCGCTTCGCTGACCGCGAGCGACTGCAGTACCTCGCCGACGCTCTTGCCTGCGGCAAGTATCGCGTCAGCGTCGCGAAGCTTCTTGTCGATCTGCTCGGGGGAATGTCGTTTTCGCTTCTTCATTGAAAGTCCTTTCGCCAATGATGGCTGATGAACGTTCATAATTCATGGATCAGTTTTTGGGGAGCACGCCACATACCGCCAGATCTTGGATGTGTTGGCAGATCTCGAGAGCATCATCAGGCCGTGCTCCGGAGAACGGCGAACGAGTTCGAATTCCGCGAGTAGTGCTCCAAACGTTTCGCGCCAACGCGATTGATCTGGAATCGATCAAAAAAAAACGGCCTCGAACGAGGCCGTTTTTAGGTTTCGGAAAAAACGATGGTTTCTATTTCTTTGCGTTATCAGCGGGAGCTGGTTCGTGATGCTGAACCTTTGCTTTCGTATAGAGAATTTCCATCAACTTAACTTCGGCGTTATCGGGACCGATCATCGACATGGTCCATAATCGCGAATGATCTTTTTTGTAGACGGTGATCATTTTGAATTTCATGTCGCTGCCGTCTGGGCCTTTTCCAGCACCTGTACTGGTCAACGTTTGAGACTTTTCATCCCACGATCCTTCGACGTTCATCGGGCTGTTGCTCATCGAATCGATCCAGTTGCCAAAGTACTTTTTCGTTTCGGCATTGTATCCCGTGTAACTTGCACCCTCGAATGGCATCCCGGCCATTTCACCTTTTAAAGTGACTGACCAACCACATGTCACCGAGCATGTGATTGTGTTCGGAGCCTTTCGACACAATAGGCTGTGCTGCGCCGGGTTCAAACATTCGGATTTCCGCATCCCACGAACCGACATCTTGTTTTAGCCGTTCTATCCCCGTGCTTTGGGCGAACGCCGAACCGGCCAACACAAATATTGAAAGTACTGCCACGGAACTCATTCTCAGAATCATCTAGATTCTCCGATCGTGTAATAGAAACAAACGTTTTTAGAACCCCGCGGGTAATTATCATGGAATTGTATTTCCAATTCAATCCGGTCGTCGCCGATCTGACATGAACTCCAGTTCGTGATTCCGAGGGAAGCCAATAAAATACAAATCCTCCTACACCAATCGCGTCAATCCCCGCTCCAGTTCTCGACTGACATGCCGCAAGCTTTACCATTTTTGCCCACCGACCGCTGTGTTTGGGGTGCCGCCTTGACCTGCGGCGGGGGAACGTCAACGATAGTCGCTGCGAAACGGGGCGATGTAGTAGCGGTTAGGGTGTCGATGAGTTGGAAATTTCAGGCGAATCGGTATCTCTGGCGGCCGTTGGCCGAAGGGACGCCCCGGTTTTCGTTGGGGCTGCCCGATGTGTTGCATGGGGCTCGAGGGTGGCTTGGATCCCATGGACAAGCCTTGCCAATAAAGCAACTGTTCGCGTTGGAAGGACGATTGACGTCGGGGGTCTTGTCTTGGGATGCTCGCGATTTGCAACATCATGTTCGTGGCCAGGACCTGATTTTGGACTATCCCTATTCGGAGGATACGCCAACTGGGGTTGAGTGTTATTGGCGCCCCGAAGCAATGGTTGGCGGTGGACTCTCGGTCGAATGGTGGGTTTCCGCGAACACGCGGCTATTGGATGAAAATATCGAGTGGTCGGTGGCGTCCGAGTTTCAAGCAACATCGATTGAGGTTGGCAATACGGACGATTCTGGCATGGTCACCGAGTTTTCCGCCGTCGAGAATGGGCCGTCGGTATGGAAATCGGCCCCTACAACTTGGGAATCACCGCTGGCGGGGCAAAAGGTCTTGTTGATCGAACTAGCGGGTGAGGCCGGATGGGTGGTTATGGTGGTCGCACCCGGAGACCAGCGGCAATTGCAAGTGGATGTGGCAACTGATCCTAACGGCGGCCAACGGATTGCCGTACGCTACGAATTGCAGATGGGTTTTCTGGAAAAGGGCGTGATTCGGCGAGCCCGCTTGTGGTGCTTGTGGCTGCCCATGCACAAGTACTCTCGCGATCGAGTGCAAGAGCATGTGCACGCCTTCTATCGGTCTCCACAGCCGTTGACGGTATGAACGAAACGAATCAATACGGTCGTGTCTTGTGCCGTGTAGTCTTGGTCCAACGGTTCGACGAGCGTGGCTACAAGTGAGTGTGGTGGTAGCGGGTGTGGTGCTGGTTTTTAATTTTTTGTATTACGGATCTTGGAGTATTGAATGCCTGCAGACAACCAATTTCAGCACCGATTTTCGAATGGCTTGGTGGTGCTGGGCGAGACGATGCCTTGGTTGAACACTGCTGCGTTTTCGATTCAGTTTCCGGCCGGTTCGGCCTATCAACCATTGGGCCAGAATGGACTGGCGGCGTTGACATGCGAGATGTCGGAACGTGGTTGCGCGGAATACAACAATCGTCAGTTTCTGGAGGCCACCGAGTTGTTGGGTGCCAGTACTGCGAATCATGTGGGGACTTATCACACGGGCTATTCAGGAACATGCCTTCAAGAGCATTTTCTGTCGGTGTTGGAGTTGTATGCGAAATTGTCCCGTGAGGCTCGTTTGCCGTCGGATGAATTAGAGGCGGCTCGAATGGTCTGTTTGCAGGAGTTGTATTCGCAGCAAGATGATCTGCCACAGCAGACTTTGCGAACCTTACGGGAGCAATTTTTTGGGCCGACGTTGGGTCGTTGGCCGGATGGTGAATTGGACGAGCTCGAGAGCGTTTCATGGGCGCAAATTCGCGACTTTTATCGCGAGCGATTTTCGCCGCAGGGCATGATTTTGGCGATTGCCGGCAATTTTAACTGGAACGAATGTCTGACGAAGATTGAAAGCCTATGGGGTGATTGGCAGGCGACCTCCGCGCTTGGGCTGGCGGTGACACCAGGGCAGGGTGGTTATCAGCATTTGGAGGAAGACAGCCAACAGACGCATATCGGGTTGGCGGCCTCGACGGTCCCGTTTGGACAAGAAGATTATTTCTTGATCCGTTGTGCGGTCGGTGTTTTGGGCGATGGGATGAGTTCCCGATTGTTTCAAGAGGTGCGGGAAAAACGCGGGTTGTGTTATTCGGTGTTTGCCGGCATTCACTCGTTGTTGGACAGCGCCTGTATTACCGCGTATTCGGGAACCACCGCGGCGCGGGCACAAGAAACTTTGGATACGATTGCGGCCGAGTTTGCTCGCTTGCAGGAGGGAATTCACGAAGACGAACTGCGGCGGATCAAGGTGCAAGTTCGCACGGGCTTGATGGCCCAGCAGGAATCGTGTCGGTCGAGGGCTGGCGCGATTGCCAGCGATTGGTTTTATTTGCACCGGGTTCGCACGAGAGAAGAAATCAACGAGCAGCTGAATCGTTTGACGGTTCCTCGAGTCAATCAATACTTGGCCGATCATCCCATCGAGATTTCGTCGTTGGTGACCGTTGGTTCTACACCTTTGGAGTTGCCACATGGCGTTTGCCAACTTTAAGTTAAACAATGGACTGCATGTGGTGGTCGACAACAACCCGCAATGCCATTTAACGGCAGTGGGATATTTCGTTCGCGCGGGTGCCTGCGATGAATCCGCGGAGTTGTCGGGCGTGAGTCATTTCTTGGAGCATATGTGCTTCAAGGGAACGCCGCAGCGGTCGGCTCTGGAGATCAACCAACAGTTGGATGAATTGGGAGCGAACTGCAACGCGCGGACTGGGGAAGAGAACACGATCTATCATGCGACGGTCTTGCCGGAGTTTCAGAGCCAGATCGTCGAGTTGTTGAGCGACATGATGCAGCCCTCGCTCAGCGAAGAAGATTTCTTTACGGAACAGAAAGTTATTTTGGAAGAGATCGCCATGTATCGCGATCAACCTCCTTATGGTGGTCACGAGCAGATCATGCGAGCGTATTTTGGCGACCATCCGTTGGGGCAGCCCGTGTTGGGGACGGACGCCTCCGTGGCGGCTTTAACACCTGCTGCGATGGCGGCCTATCATCGTCAGCGGTATTCGCCGGGGAACATGGTGTTGTCGGTCGCGGGGCGAGTCGATGTGCCGAAGTTATTGGCGGACGTGGAAATATTCACAAAAAATTGGCCCCAAGCTATGCCGCAGGCGCGTCGATTTTCGCTGGAGGCGAAGGCCATTGGTCGCGAGTTTTTGCAGATCCCGCAGGCAAACCAGCAATATATCTTGCAGCTGGCACCGGGACCGTCAGCGATGGATCCCGATCGTTATGCAGCGAGATTGGCGGCGATGATATTTGGTGATGATACGGGGAGTCGATTATTCTGGCGATTGGTCGACAGTGGCAAGGCGGACTTGGCGGCTGTTGGTCATTATGAATACGATTCGACCGGAGTTTTGATGTCGATGTTGGCGATGCGTCCGGAGGATGCGGCTGAAGTTTGGTCGGAATTTGAGGCGTTGGAAAACCAGTTTCTCCAACAGCCTCCAACGGAACATGAATTGAAATTAGCCAAGGCCAAAGCGATTGCCAGTCTGAGTTCGGCCAACGAAATAAGCGAAAATCGCATGTTCGACATTGGCAGCCAATGGTTGACCTACGGCTGTTACTTGACGGTCGAGCAAGTGGTTGAACTTTATCGTCGGGTAACGTTGCAAGACATTTTGAAAGTGACCCAACGATTTCCGATGCAACAAAAACAGGTGTTGGCGATCGGGCCAGATGGCGCAGCGTGGTAGGCTAACCGCAATACCGTTCAACGAAGGACTTATTTCACTTCCGAATCGCTCCGCGTGGCGATGCTGGGCGACATATCTGAACCATTGGGCAACGTGGGTCTCCGCCCAGCATTCCCAACGCAGTGAAGCATTATTATCGGCGTAGCTTGTTTCGTTGTGTCGGCCTTTCAGGCCTTTTCTGAATGAGAGACCCTTCGAACCGGTGGCTCGCGCAAACCGGCTAGGGTTGTTTCGGCCCATTCGGGCCGATTGTCGCGTGTCAAAATGCTTCACAGCGTTGCAGCATTCCTCTGGGTTGCGGTTAAACACAATTTTCTCCGCCCAGCGTCGTGGTGAAACTCAAATGGAACGGTATTGAAGTTAACCGACTCGGAAGCGTTCGAGGTCGTAGCGTTTGATTTTGCGGTCCAAGGTCGAGCGTTCGACGCCGAGGATCGTGGCGGTTTTGCTTTTGTTCCACTGGGTATTGTTCAGGACATTCAGGATGTGACGGCGTTCCATTTCATCCAATGTGACGGGTTCGAAGTGTCCATCGCTTTCGATTTCGAGATTCGTTTCGCTGGCGGAACGCAAGTTGGACAGGGCCAATTCATCCGCATCGATTGTGTCGTGCGTCGAAAGAACCACGGCGCGTTCGATGACGTTTTTGAGTTCACGCACGTTGCCGGGCCAGCGATAGTGTCGCAAGCGTTCGATCGCGGCGTGTGAGAACCGTTTGTTGCGTTTGCCCAATTCGTTGCAAAATTTGGCGAGAAAGTACTCCGCGATTTCTGGGACATCTTCACGTCGTTTGCGTAAGGCGGGGACGTCGATTTCGACGACTCGTAACCGGAAGTAGAGATCTTTGCGAAACGTACCTTGTTGAACGGCTTGTTCCAAGTCACGGTTCGTGGCGGCGATCACGCGGACATTGACTTTGATCG
Source organism: Pirellulaceae bacterium (assembly GCA_041741535.1). Classification (GTDB taxonomy): domain Bacteria; phylum Planctomycetota; class Planctomycetia; order Pirellulales; family Pirellulaceae; genus M30B19. The sequence goes on along the minus strand of JBGSJV010000092.1, from coordinate 3,986 downwards.
GTTTGCTACCGCCGACTCGTTCGAAGGGGTGACCTTCGAGGACGCGCAGGAATTTGGCTTGCACGGCGGCGCTCATTTCGCCGATTTCGTCCAGCATGAGTGTTCCGCTGTCTGCGGTTTCGAATTTGCCCATCTTTTTCTCGGTGGCCCCGGTGAAGGCTCCTTTTTCGTGGCCGAATAGTTCACTTTCTAGCAACGATTCGGACAGCGCGGCGCAGTTCATGCAAATGAACGGGCCTTTGTTGCGGTGGCTGGCAAAGTGGATCGCTCGAGCCACAAGTTCCTTGCCGACGCCACTTTCGCCGCGGACCAATACGGTGGCGTTGGTCGGGGCGACTTGGGCGACTTGATGGTGGACCAACTGCATGGCTGGGCCGCCACCGACAATTTCGCTTTCCGTGCCCAGTCGTTCGCGCAATTGGGTAACTTCGCGGCGAGTGACGGAGATCACTTCGCTCATCTTTTGTTGTCGACTCAGACTTTTGTACGCCAACGAAAGATTGTCGGCGACGGCCAAAGTGAAATCCAAATCGTCGGCCGAAAGGCTTTGATCGGTTTCGGTCGTGTAAAGATGGATCAAGCCGCGAACCATCACTGGGCCTGGACCAGTTTGAGCGGTCACTCGGAGCGGAGCACAGATCACGCTTCGAGCCAAGATCTCGCCTTTGCTGTCGCGAAGCCCGATGCTGGAATCGTCCGCGATATCTTGTGCCAAGATGGCTTCCCCAGAATCCGTGACTGTGCGGGCCAAATAGTTTGAAATGCGGCGGTAGACCTGTTGTTCATTACTGCGCGAAGCGACCAAATCAAGTTCGGGGACTTGGCCTTTGGTACTGGAGCGAACGAGCCAAATGGCTCCCGCGCTGACTCGGGTGTTTTCGAAAAGGCCATCAAGGGACAGGCGGGCTGCGTTGGCAAATGAAGTTTGGCTGGCCAAGGAAAAAGCCAGTCGACAAAGTTGCCAAGCAGCACGGCCGATTGACGAGCCGGCGTCGGCCGGATGATCGCGATGCAGCAGTTCTGTTTCGTGCTTGCGTTGGACGATTTGAGGTGGCTCGGTTTCCTGCCCGTCCAAGAATTCTTCGGCGGAAGGTTCGATTTCGTCCAATTCCAGCCCGGCAGCCGTGGCTTGGGGAGGCAGCCCGGACAGCGTGGGAGCCTCATCCATACCCAGATGAGCCGGCAGTTGCTCGTAGTAGGTGAGGACGGATTTCCCGATCAGAACAGATTGGCCGTTTTCCAAGACGTGATCGGCGACCAAGCGGACACCACCGACCGAAGTTCCATTGCGGCTATCCAGGTCCCGCACGACCCAGTGCCCTTCGGTATGAAAGATTTCGGCGTGGTAACGGCTAACTTGTTCCGAGCGAACGACGATGGAATTTGTCGGCGACCGCCCCAAAGTGACTCGGCGGCCGACGATGAGTCGAAAGACGTCGGACCACTTGTTGTCTTCTTGAATTACCAAATAGGCCATCCCGGCCTCCTGACAAAAAAGCTCACGGCAATATCACTCGACGCAGTAATTCTACCAGCTATCCGCCGGAATCCGCAATAATTGCCGCAATCTGAAGCAGTTTGCGACGCGAAAGCCCGAATTTGTGGTAAAATTGCCCATGTTCCGAGCGAATACGCGTTCGGGAATACCGTGAAACGGGAGTAGAATCGCTACAACCGAAACAGAAGTTTTGGACGTCTTGTCCCTGTTGGAATTGTTTCGATTGTCATAATTCGGCAAGATTCTTTTCTTGCGGAGAATGCGCGGCACAATTACTCTGGACGGTATGCAGGGCACAGATCGGAAAAATGCTAAGGCGATCGGCCGAGCGAATTGAGATTGGACGAAGCAATTCGGTGCGGTGATTGGGCCAAATCGGTAAGACATTCAGGGGAATTTAGAACGGGAAATTTGGAGTTTCAATCCATGCATCAAACTTTTCGTAGTGGGATTCGGTCGCTGGGGATCATCATGGCGGCCGCACTCGTCGTGACTTCGTTGGTATCGAATACCTTCGCCCAATTTGGAACCGGGTTTGGCAGTGCTGTGGGTGGTGTTCGCGTGGACGCCAGCGGTGTGCTGGGAATGCCGCTGGAACAACTTGATCCGGCGGTGCAGCAACGTTTGGCTGCGGCGGTCGGTGCGAACAATGGTTTGTTTACAGACCACGACGGCCTGAGAAAGCTGTCGCTTCGTCAATTGAATGAAGTTGTGGCTCAAGCGGCCCGCGATAAAGCGACCGTACCAGCCGAGGCTCGCTTTTTGGGCGGGTTGGTCCGAATCGAATACGTTTACGTTGACCAAGATCATAACGATTTGATTTTGGCAGGTTCGGCCGATAATTTGGTCGTTGACGGTCTAGGAAATGTCGTTGGGCAGAACACTGGCTTGCCAGCATTGCACCTCGAAGACTTGATGACCGCGTTACAAACCGTGGATCAGGCCACGACGGGAACGGGGATCAGCGTTTCGATCGAACCGACCGATGAGTCGCGAGTTGCTTTCAATCAACTTACCGCTGCTGCTGAACGCAATCGCCAAGTCAATTCGAACCTTGTTGGTCAATTGGAAGAAGCGATGGGACCGCAAAATGTGAATTTGACTGGGGTGCCAACCGATAGTCGTTTCGCCAACGTTTTGGCTTTGGCCGATTACCGCATGAAGCGGATTTCGATGGGATTGGATCAGTCGCCACTCAAGCAACTGCCGAGCTTCGTGAGCATGTTGTCACGCAGCACGAGTCTGAAGTCCCAAACGCCTCGGTTCTGGATGGAAATGAACTACAATCCAGTTCGACGCAGTGAAGACGGCAAGGTTTGGCAGTTGAGTGGAACCGGCGTGAAGACCCTGACCGAGAACGACTTCATCGACAAACAAGGCAAGTCGACGGCGTCCGGCAAGCGAGATCCCATTGCCGCGAAGTGGGCGGCGAACATGACGGAACATTACACCGAATTGGTCAACAAGGATCAAATCTTTGGCGAACTTCGCAATATGTTTGATTTCTCTGTCATCGCGGCCTTGATTGAAAAAGAGGGTTTGGTTGCGGCTTCGGGAGTTCAGATCAGCACTTTGGCCGGTTCTGGCGAACCCGTCGAAATGCCGAAGTGGAATGCTCCCACCAAGGTTCCGACTTCGGCTAGTTTGATCAACCATAGCAAGGGAGCGATCGTCACTGCTTCCGGTGGTGTACAGTTGGATCCTTGGTCGGTTGTGAGCCAAGTTGAAGTTTCGGCTGAGTTGGCAAAGGTTAGCTCGGAATTTGCCGCGAATGAAGGTTCCAAGTTGGTTTGGAACTAAGTGAGATCGAGTAATTTCTAGTCGGAGGCTGGGCTAGGCCGGACACGGTTACTTGAAGTCGATTATTTGAAACCGACCGACGCTGGGTTCAGCTTCGGTCGGTTTTTTGTTGACGTCCAGCGAAGGATTGCACTCTGGTCCAATTTTTCTCAATCGTGAACGATAGAGAATTTTCGAAACCGGACTCGGCGGGCCGTGTTTTACTGGCGGTTCGGGATTTTTCGGGGCGGTCTATTCCGGCCAGTTTCGATTTTCTTAGTCCTGAAATGTAAGTTGCCTCGTGAAGACTAATCGGGGAAGCATTTCGGTCACCATTAGGGAGTCTTGGTTATGTTGAAGCGGTTTTTGTTTGGGAAGTTGGCTGCGTTGGCCGCTGTCATGATTGGTAGTGTTTTGGTCGTGGATGTCGTTCAGGCCCAAGAGCGTGAGGGACGTGGAACGCAAGAAGAAGGTGCTGAAGGTCGGCCGGGTGGACGTGGTCAAGGTGGCCCAGGCGGTCCGGGTGGTGCTGGTGGTGGCCGAGGTCGCGGGATGGGTGGGATTTTTATTAATCTCTTCGACGACGACAAAGATGGAAAGTTGTCGATCAAGGAGTTGGAGTCGGGCATTGATAAGTTCAAGAAAATGGACGCTGATGCAGATGGCTTTTTAAGTTCCGAAGAACTTTCGGAAGGTCTGCGGGCGATGA
>JBGSJV010000091.1:0-21710 GCA_041741535.1 Pirellulaceae bacterium | reverse complement strand
CGCAAGCTAAGTAATTTCTCCAGCTCAGCCCCGCTGTTCCAGAAAGCGCGCATTTAAAATCGGCCCCAAAACCTAATTCCACCCCGGAAAATACGGGCTCATGTCAAAAAAATAGATCAAATTTCACTTCCAAGTCAGGGCTAATCGAATCCATTCCGAAGTTTCGGTTAACACCAAACGTGATTACCAGCGAGCAGCCGGTTGCGGCTGCTCGCTTTTTTTGATGACCAAGCCTGCCGCAGGCGAGCGCAAGCTCAGCTTTATCAAGTCGAAGTCAGCAGAAATCGCTAGATCAATTCGGGCAAAGGTGGATGATCAACCAAGAATTGGGGACGGCCGGTGGGATCGGCGATTGTCGTGGCGCTCGTGTTGATCCCCAAATTGTGATAGAGCGTGGCGATCACTTCTTGCATGTGGACCGGACGTTCGACGGGGTACTCGCCCAAGCGATTTGTGGCGCCAATGGCTTGTCCCGCTCGGATGCCACCACCGGCTAAAAATGCGGAGTTGACATTCGGCCAGTGATCGCGGCCCGCTTGGTCGTTGATCTTGGGCGTGCGTCCGAATTCGCCCCAAACCACAACCGACACGTCATCCAAGATACCGCGCTGCTCCAAGTCCTCAATCAAGGCGCTTAAGCACTGGTCCAACTTGCTGCCGTGGTCGCGAACCAGATCAAAGTTCTGACCATGGCTGTCCCAACGCCCAAAACTCAAGCTGACAAACCGAGCCCCCGCTTCCACCAAACGTCGCGCGAGCAATAAATGATCATTACATGTGGGGGCACCGTCGTATTGATATTGGTAGGGCTTGCCATCGCCGTAACGCGCGACGAGCTTGGGGTCTTCCTTGGATAGATCCAGGGCGTCGATCAACTTGCTGCTGGTTAGCACATCAAAAGCCTTTTGGCCAAACGCGTCCATGCCCTCCATCGCACCGCTGGTGTCGATGTCACGGCGCAAGTTGTCGATGCTCGTGAGCAATTTCCGGCGATCTTGCAAGCGATCCAACGTGATGTCGTGCAATTTCATATTGTCCATTCCGGGGCCGTCCGGCTTGAATGGAGAATAAGCCGCACCGAGAAATCCTGACGCACCAGGATCGGACCACGGCACGTGTTGGGTTCGCGATGCGAGGCCAATGTTGGCGGGAACCGCTGGGTCGACAGCACCTTTTAGCTTCGCAATTGCCGACCCAATCGATGGCCGCCCGCCTAAAGCTTGCAGATCATCCGGAAACCAACCACTCATGCATTGATAGGCTTCATGTCGGTCTTTGCAACCGACCAGCGAACGGATGACGACGGCTTTGTCCATCAAGCCAGCGAGCCGCGGAAAAACTTCGCAGATTTGTATGCCAGGAACTTTCGTAGCGATCGGACTGAACTCACCACGAATCTCCGCGGGTGCTTCGGTCTTGATTTCCCACATGTCTTGATGCGGCGCCCCGCCGGCCAAAAAAATATTGATCACGGCTTTGTGTCCCAAACCACCAGTGGGACGTGTTACGGTCGCCGCATTGGCGGTATTGCGGAACCAATCCGCCAGCCCCAAGCCCCCGGCTCCAAATGTTAGGCCACCGATGGCTAAGAAATCTCGCCGAGAAACTCCGTCGCAATAACGAGTGGATTTACCGAGGATGCGTAACATCTTGTTCTCGCTTTTAGGGTGGGCAGGTGGGGCCAAATCGCGGGGTAATATCAAGCCCGCGATTTGGTGGGGGGGTCTGGACGATCCTTTCCAGACAACCAATGGTACCATTTTGCCGCCCCGCAAGTTAGTTGGCAAGAGAATTTCATTAGATTTATTGGAATTGGCTGGGAAGTCAACGGCGGTGCCGCTGTTCAATCTTCGGTTACAATACCAGCCGTTAGACCTACCATTCGATGTGTTATCGTCCAGACAAGTCGAAATCAAGCGGTGGCAGAAACGATGGAAGTCTTTGCTGCGAGCAATGACGAGCTGAACGAACTAATGCCTCCTATCGAATTGCTGCTGCCATGAATCACGACGCAGAATCTTCCGCAGAATCGTTGGCCAAAGCGACTTCGACCGGACAAGAACCAGCTCGCAAGTTCGTTCGTTTAGGCGAAGTTTCCTTCGCGGCGACTCCGGAGCGCGAAGCCAACGACACGATCTACCCCGAAGCCTATTACGAATACTTGGAACAAGCCTTTGGACCGGAAAAGGCTGCCTGGGCGCGGTTGCCACGAGCCCAACGCCGAGAAGAACTAAAGAAGATTCACGAACAATACAACACTCCCGACGACCTTGATCCCATCCCACCCGAACTCGGTGGAGGCGTTTGGAACCCGTGATGATGTCGCGAAATAGATGCGTCGAACGACTCGAACTAATTTGCCAACCGCCAAGGCGATTCGATCGCTTGACTTTCCTCACCGTACGCGACCTTCCAAACAATCGATGTGGATTCGCCATTCCCTACGACCATCGATCTTGGGCATTGAACGTGTAAACGAAACGTCGCGGTCGATGGAATGCGTTCGACGCGAACATCAAATTCTTCATTAGCAATGACCGCTCGAACCGTCGGATCCAATGTGGTTGACGGTTGACTTGGACTAGTCGCAATTTTCAAGACCGCTTCGCCTACGACAAATGTCCCCTCGGGCGCCGCGGTCAATGTCAGAATCTCTGGTGCAATTGCAAATCGACTGCCGGGTACCACGGTCAAATAAAATCCATCCGAATCATCCGAGCCCCGCAGGCGAACCCCGACCGAACCGGCGATGGGTCCATCTTCGAGCATCTCGACTGGGGCGACCACTTGCACCACCGCGCCATCAAGACCATCCACAATTTCGATCCCAAGTCCCTTCAATGGCTTGGCAATGATCAATTCAAGTTGTTCGACTCGGAGCGGAGGAGTAATCACCAACGGAATTCTGGCCGTGGCGGAGGCTTGGTCCGGTGGCACGGCCAGTTTGACTTGGGACCGGGTGACGGCAAACATGTTGCCCAATTGGTACTTCAAATCCACTTGAGCAACGACCCGTTTGTCCGTTTGCATGAAGCGAATTTGATGGATCGCTTCTTTTTGGGGCGCTCGTTTGGCGGTCGTCAGCAAAAACACGATTTGGGAAGATCCACGCGCCGGAATGGCTTCGATCGGTGACTCCAACGTCAAACATCGACAATTGAAATCAAACCCAGAAAATACAAGTGGTTCATCCGTTGGATTGCGCACGGTCAATTGGATGCGATATCGTGTGCCCGCATCCAACGACTTCAGATCAACTTCCGCATATCCATGCCGTCGTTGCTCGTGAAATTGAACAATGGCCTCCGCGGACACCAACGTCCGCTCGTCGCCATCCGCTCCTTGCCGACTTTCAAACGCTCTCAATCTGTCCGCCGCGGTATCTTGGCCCGAACAGGGCCAGACGCCACATGAAATCAACAAAATATTCGTCCAAAGCACCATCCCGCGAATCATACAACCGTCTCGCTGACACCAAACAAGATTCTCGCTCTCCAAGGCCAGATTCTATGTGCGCGGAGGCGATATCGGAACCATCGGTAAAAAGAAATGTGTCCCCCCTGAGATCGTGAGTGGCAAGGCTCGGCATTAATAACACATCGTTCGATAAGTTGAATTTGATTTCGGAAACAAGTGCTTCAAGTCAAACCGTAAGAATTCGTGAACAAGTTTTTCTCAACGGGGCGTTAGTGCTAGGCTTTCTACCCAAATGGGGTCTGATCCTCTTGGGAGACGCCGTGAAGACTCGACAAATTTGCTCACACCCCAAGGGTCAGCCCAGTCAGTTCCCTTTCGGGATCGGTTCTTCCTTTGGCCGAAACGGTCCGCAATCAAGTCCGTCGGCGACGAGCGACTGTCATCGCCATCACACTCCCAACCAACAGGATCGCCGATGGTTCTGGCACCGCTGTAACAGAAACTAAACCGGTGGTGTACAAGGCGCTCGTATCCCAAGCCAAGCCAGTATCTAGTCCCGCCAAGCTGAAATCAATGTTCGCGAAACTTCCGATCGAAGAATTCCAATCGATCAAATCAAACGTTGCACCGGCCGTTGGATTGTAGCCGTCGATGAGGATGAGTTTCAGTGTGCCGTTCAAGGCTAATAGCCCTGAATCGATCAGTTTGTCGTACTGACTACCGGGAGTTAGGCCACCAATTTCCATTTCGAGGACGGCGTTATTCCCCAAGGTTAAGTTGTCGACGTGGGATATTGCAGGACTGAGGCCCGGAGCAAAAGTGCCGTTCATGACCACATTCTCGAAAGTGCCAATGCCCTTTACGTACCCGTTGAAAGTCAGTTGCTGAGACGCGCTGTTACCAATCACATCACCGTTAATGATCATTGCCTTGGATGCCACGTTCTGCGAGTCGATTGTTCCAAAACCCGTTATGGTTCGGCCAAATTCCAAAAACGCACCATTGCTTACAATCAAGGTTCCGGCCATGTCGTTGACTCCCAGAGTGGTTTGATTACCAAGTGTGCTCCGAGTCGAATTCAACACGGTGACCGTGTTATTGGACGTCGCTAATTGTCCCAAATGAAAGAATCCTCCCGTGACTTCGCGGCCAATCGTCAGGTTGCCGCCGGTTGCTACAATGTAGGAACCTGCAGCACCTTCGAATTTTGCGTTGACTAACCCGTGACCGCTGATCGCACCACCTGATCCCAACGCGATGCTGCCGTTTGTGCCCGACTCGAGCGTGCCTCCAGACAAGGAAGCGACTCCTCCAATCAGTGCTTGATTTTGACTATGTAGTCGCACCTTATGACTTTGGACGTTTAGAGCCCCGTCGGTTCTAAAGCCGCCGATCACATTGGAACCAAGGTCCAACACACCAGTGGCCGTAATCGACGAGCCGGCTTGCCCAATTACCGGGCCGGAAACCGCGCCGTAGCCGACGAGACTTCGCCCTTGACCGATCGCAACTCCATTACTCGCGAGAATGGTTCCGCCCGTAAGATTGGTGGTTTGACCAAGATTCGCAACACCAGTCGAGTGGACTGTGGCGGATCTTCCCGCCGCTACTGAAAACGAGGCCAAATCATCGGCAGTAGCGGTTGCCGTAAACTGCAGTCCGCCGGTGCCCCATGTCATCACAACGCCACTTTGGCTGCCAGTGAACGGCTGCGGCCCCGAATAGCCTTGAAATGGGTTGGAACTATTAAACGACAACACACCACCATTAAGGCGGTACTGGACTTGTTGCGAAAATCCAGAAACTGTCAGGGTTCCTTGCGACAAGATTGATACAAATGGCAGACCTTGAGTGGTGAGGTGCTGACTTATCGGTGCATAGATTGACTCCGCACTAACATTCGCATTCCGACCAATTGTCAAGGACGCGCCTTGATTGAATGATGACGCAGTGGTTGATAAGAATTGAATACGCCCTGCGTTGTTCCAAGTACCGTTTGTGACAGTAATATTGGCGTGAGCACCGCCAGACTCGCCACCGATAAACGCGGTTATCGGAAGACCGCTCATTGTATAATGAGGAACGGTCCCCATAGTTAAACCGCCCAAATTGAGTTCCAACACCCCGCCAGAAATCTTCTGAATTCGAGTAAAGGAATTAAGTTGAAACGGCACAGCTACAGATTGAAACCCACCTCCGAAATCGGCGACTCCGTTATGAGGTTGTCCCGGAACACTACCATTATTCCAATTGGCTGCACTGTTCCACGTACCGTAAGCTCCACCCGTCCAAGTCGACGTTATCTGTCCAAGAGTCTGACCTTGCAAGAGTAGGACTCCAAATGCAAACAAACCCACACAACAAAACACACGATAAAAACTCACCATAGCTTATTCCTTGGATTTCGCGAACATTTGGTCCGCTTAACTTTTTGAACGAAATCTCAACGATTATTCGGTCGATGAATTGCCTTCACGAAGAGTGGCTCACTCGGACGATTGCTTCACATTATGGCAAAGCAGCTCTACGTCGTCGAAACAACACTCCAGCACACACAGTGCCAACCAACATCAAAGCTGAAGGTTCCGGGACGGCATTGAAGCCCAGCACCAAACTGTTTCCATTTTGTGAAATACCAAATGATCCGCCATTCACATCGTCGAGAAATCCCGTTGTGTTGATCACGAACTTGTCTGCGGAGAAATTCTGAATACCGCCTGCAGCCGTGAGAAATGTCCACTCATAGTCGCTGTTCGAATCAAACCCGTTGACGAGGTTCCCCATGGAGCTTAGCGTCAATTCAAATGGGCTGCCCGAATTTGCAGTAACATCCAAGGCGCCACTTAATTGCAGTCCGTCCCAATTCGTCCCCATCGCGCCCAAGGCCGAAGTAATCTCAAACTGAAAGCTTCCCAAATCACCAAACTCGGCGTTGGTTCCAGTCATCAAGCCAACAGAATTACCAGGTGCCAAAGTCCCACCTCCCTGAACGCGAACCAAGTCGCCAAAATGACCTGTGCCCTTGATGATGCCGGCACCGCTAACTTGCGAATGGATACTTCCGTTATTAATCAGCAAACCACTGTTAACAATATTCGCGGCCGTTAGGCTACTGCTTCCGGAAACCGCATAGGTCCCAGCGTTCGTCAAGGTACCGCTGGTGACCAACGTTCCATTTTGATTAAACGTGGCCCCCCCGCTAACTTGGACACTACCTCCGACCTGATATTGATGGGTCCCCAAATTGAACGTCACGTTACCCGAGCTAACCGTTAGTGCTGCCGCGCGAGCCGTATTGCCAAAACCAACACTGTAACTACCCGTTTGGTTAAACACGGCAGTTGACAAAGCAGTACTGGGGATACGTCCGTCCCATTGATGAGAATTTAGATAATCGCCATTCGAAGAAGATTTCCAACGCACGGTTGTCGGCAATGCGAACCCACCTGGAGTGCTTCGTTGGCCGTTTGCAAACGAGCCCCAAGAGACAATTGACCCGTTGCTTTGAACCGCGTAATTGTGGTAGGCACCTGCTGCCGCATAGACGATATTGCTCAGCCCATTCGCTCCGGAGACTTGACTTTGGTTATTAGCTCCCCAAGCTGCAACGGTACCATTGGAACGCAGGGCCAACGAGTGAAATTCGCCGGCTGAAACTGACACCGCGCCGGTCACCGACCCAGGAACAGACGACTGCCCCCAGTCGTTTCGCCCCCATGCGGATACGGTCCCATTGGCATTTAGAGCCAGCGAGTGTTCCCAACCCGCGGCGATCGCTTGCACGTTGGATGCCGCAGTCGGACCAGAAGATTGGCCAAAGTTATTGGCACCCCATGCCGCAATCGTTCCATTGGAACGCAACGCCATCGAATGCGTCCCACCGGCAGCAATCGCAATAGCATTGGCAACAGATGCCGCGCCCGACACTTGCAACTCGTTGTTTCTTCCCCAAGCGGCAACCGTTCCGTTGGTTCTCAAAGCCAAGGAGTGATACCAACCAGCGGAAATGGCAGTTGCGGAACCTGGCGTACCGACCACAATTCCACCCGAGACCTGGGAAAAGCTATTGTTTCCGAACCCTGTTACAGACCCATCCCCTCGCAACACCAGGGAATGCTCGAACCCCGACGCGACTCCGACGACATTGGAAAACGTCCCGGTATTTGAGGCTTGCCCTTGACTGTTGTACCCCCATCCTGAGATTGTTCCGTCGGCCTTAACGCCCAATGTATGATACGCACTTGGACCCAGACCGATGGATTGGCCATTTGCAGTTCCAATGAGAGCGACCGTGGCCGCAATCGATATCAGTCCAATTCTAAAGTTCGTTTGAAGTTTCATCTGATACGTTACCTTTTGTAGCCGCTGTAGGCGGTGAAGATTTGCAGATCGGGAATCACATTCCTTTATCTATCTGCTCCGACTGGACAATACGAAGTTTCGGGCGATGCCGAACTCCTCGCTCAAGCACTCGGATGCAGACTAGTTCTGTTAACGCAAATGACTAACGGTCGTAAAATTCGCTTGAGTTCGAAAATTTCTCTCAAGAAGAATCTGGCAACAGAAGATGGGAACTCTTTTGGTGGGGCGTTGATTTGATTCCAGATCGTTGTTGGCGAGCAGAACTGCAAAACGTAGTTTGTGCCGCGTGTCCCGTGCCAAGACTTTGGGTCACAAATAAATCAACACTTCCCGCGCCTTCGCCGCACACCGATCCCAACCAAGACACTTCCCACCAACAGTAGCGATGATGGTTCGGGTACTGCAGAAAATCCCAGCACTAAGCTGTTGCCGCTTTGAGTCACGCTGAACGATCCTCCTGCAAGATCGTTCAGAAACCCCGCGGAATTGATGGTGAGATTGTCAGACGAGAAGCCATAAATTCCATCCGCTGCCGTCAGAAACGTCCATTCGTAGTCGGTGTGTGGATCAAAGCCCGTCACCAAGCTGCCCAGCGAGCTGATCACCAATTCAATTGGGAAGTCTGGGCTGGGACCATAGTCCAACCGACCGCTCAATTGGAGCCCGTCCCAATCGATCCCCATCACGCCATCGGCTGAAGCAATCTCGAACTCAAACCTTGCTCCTTCGCCCAAATAAACATCCGTTCCCGTCAGCATGCCCACGGAATTCCCGGGAGCCAACGTCCCGCCAAAATTGAGCGACACCAGGCTGCCAAAGTGACCTGTGCCGTTGACCAAGCCGCTTCCGTACACGTCTCCGTGAATCAGTCCATTGTTGATCAGCGTGCCAAAGACTCCGACATCACCGGCCAAACTTGCTTGGACGATCAGCGTCCCATGAAACACTCCGGTTGAACCGGTATAGGTCTGAGCATTGGATAGGATCAGGACACCGTCGCCCGTCTTTTCAAAGCCACCGTTTCCAGTTATGTTCCCCGAGTAAGTTGAAATCCCAGTGACACGAGTAGCCAGATACCCGCTACCTAATATGATATTGCTGCTTCCGGAGAGTGTGCCGACGATTTGGTCGTGGCTGTTCAGGTTCAACACGCCACCATTCATGTACAAGTCGGCAGTGGTGGACAAACGGTTGGAGCCACCGCTTAATGTCACCGTTCCAGCGCTAATCTCCATCGTTCCGGTGTTCGTGCCAACTCCCGACAGGGTCAACGTTCCGGCTCCAATCTTGCGAAACACCCCTGAACCACTCATGTTGCCGCTGTATGTCGTGGCGGTGTTGTTGTTTCCAACCTCCAGTGTTCCACCATTGAGATTTAACGCACTGGTTCCTGCCAAGGAACCAATCTTTTCCGTGACTCCGTTGGCCAAACTCAACGATCCTCCATTGAGTATGACGTTCGTTGAATCGCCAATGCGATTGCCAGAGCCAAGTTGCAGAGTTCCTGAATCGATTCGCAGATTGGTTGTGCTCAGGACACCTGAGCTAACGGTTACCTTCCCGGAGCCTTCTTTGACGGCTGTCCCGGAACCGGTGAGAGTCGAGTTCAACTCCCAATTAGTGTGGTCGCCAAATTTGGTGATTCCTGAGGTCGTAATGATGGCACCCCATCCGGACAGAACACCCACATCAATTGTGCCGCCAGTTTGTGTTACGTGTCGGCCGATGTTCCAATAGTTCGCATTAAGGGTTCCGCCATTGACCGTCACTGTACCCAGGTTATGTGTCGTTAGGGTGTCCGTCGTCACCGTCGCACCGCTTAACACATTGAGCGTTCCTGCTCTATTCCACTCCCAGTTTCCAATCGTTATGGCACCGGAGTTAGACCATAGAGAATTGCTGCCACTAACCTCAAGAAATCCATCGTGAGAAGCATGGGATGTAGCCCCGATCAAAGCTTCTGTGGTTGTCAATTGCGACCCACTATAGATATTAAATCGACCTGTCCCGATACCATTCCCTACCTCCAAGTTCGATAAATTCCAATCGAACGCGCCGTTAGCGAATTCGAGAACGGGCGCACCACTACCACCAACTGAAAGAAACGTGCTGCCATTGTGGAAGGCGCCCGCGTCGATCATCCCAGAAGCAGCGCCTGCCTTGTCAATCCTCAACGTTCCACCGGTGTGATTTAAGGTTCCCGCCGCCAACGACATACTGTTAGCTTCGATCAATCCACCTGACAAATTAATTCGGCCACTACTGTTGGTGTAGATTCTTGAATTGGTGTCAACCACTCCGCCATTGCTCACCGTCAGGTGGGAGGTAACATTTGGATTTGAATCTCCGTAGAGCCAAATATGTCCCGTGCTGTTCCAGCGCGAACCACTTCCATCAACCAAAACTCCACTGGCGGCTCCGGAAAATGAACTAAGATTGCTGGCAAACGAAGCCCAGCCCGAGTTTAAAACTCCCCCATTGGTCACCTCAATTTGACCGCCGCCACCCTGATCGGAGTCAATCACTCCAAAATTCGCCACTCCGTTGTTTTTAATGCGCAACCTTGAGACCGTGTTGTTGAGTGCGCCGTACTGACCTGAATAGTAACCGGATGTGGCGTTCAATATACCGCCATTTTCCACATTAATAGTGCTCTGGAAATCACTTTGCAGCCAAGTGTTGGTGCGCAACGTTCCATTGACGACCGTCAAGTGGCCACTGCGATGTGCGCTACCAACGGTGTCCCGCCGTCCCAACCAAATGTTGCTATTTACGATATAAGTGTGCCCCGACAGATTAAATTGAACCGTTGAATCATGAGTCGTGGTCGATCCAATCCACAGTTCTTGAGTACCGGCCGGATGAGAAAATGCAACGGTTCCATTGTATTGCAGATAAAAAACGGCTCGATCATTCGTGGAAGGAAAGTACGAATTGTACCAGTGAGATTTTTGCAGAATGTTCCAGTACCCGCCAGAAGAATTATTCCAATACGCGTAGTTCAACTGTCCTTGTACGGGGGACGACGATGCTGCAAGCAAAATGACTGCGATCAAGCCACTGAAGAAATTTAGCCACTTTGGAGACATCGTTTGGTCACAGCCTTTGAATGATTTGGGTGTCAAATTTTTCGTACCGAAAACGCTGGGCTCGAATCGGAATTTCCTTTGACCGCGACCGAACAAGAAAACAATCGTCGCTAAGGTAATACTGCAAAATTCTAAAATGTCGGTCGATCTGAATTTATGAATTGAATGGAATATGTAATCTTTCTCAGATTGCCCGATGGCCACAGCAAATCAACGGACAGTATTTTAAAATTGATGCACGTTCGTTGTGTAAATGCAGTACTGTAGATCGAACGATACGGCAATCCATTGAGGTCGTCATTCACTGCCAAATCGCGCCGCCATTGCAACGTAGGGGTTTGGAACCCGTTGACGAATCTCGCTTGCTCCTGTCGTGAACGATTCCGAAGCTAGATTTGTCGCGGACGACGGCGCAAGGCGACTCCAGTCGCCAGCGCCATCAGTACGAGAAATGACGCAGGTTCTGGGACGGCCGACCAAGTATTCGCAACAAAAATGCCGTGCGTTCCGTCGGTAAAGTTCAGCCGAAAGGCCAATTGACCCTGGTTGTTAAAGTTGTTCCGGATCCCATCCTCGCCGCCCGAAAAAAATGAATTCATGAAAACGTTGCTGATGGTTCGCCATTCTGGGTTGTTCAGATCGCCACTGATATTGAACAGTTCGCCGCGGAGAACCAATAAATGCAAGTTGCCGTCCAAGTCACTGGCCCACAGCCCTCGATTGTTCGTGTTGTCGATCCCGCTTCCAGTCACCGTGCCAATAAAAGCGAACTGACCGCCCGAGTTCACGACCAAACCAGAGAGCCCACTGAAGTTCGCGGTGGCACCCAGTCCAGGAGCCAAATCGCCTTCCCGCGCCAACAACGACAAACTGCCCTGACTTTCGCGCCAGAAACCTCGATCGTTTGCCGTGCTGACGCCCGCTCCCTGTAGAGTAGCTTCGAAATACGTTTGGCCCAAGCCATCGAGCATCATTCGTTCACCGAAACTAAAATCACTGAACTGGACTCCAAACCCGGTGCCTGCCGCCTGCTGGCCCGTGCGCGCCACCAAAGACAAATTGCCACTGGCGTCAGACCAGATGCCGTTGTCTTCGATGCCACTGCTGCCAAGTGTTGCCCAAAAAGCGACAGCTCCCAAATCGTTTGTCACTGGAGGACCAAAATTAAAGAAGCTACGGTTTGTGCCAGGAGCGGACTGAAAACTTGTCGCCCGTAGTTCCGATTGGGTGGTTGGTGCAACCCAAACTCCATAGTTCTGATTTGTGCCTGAAATGACACTGGCGTTAAATGCGACTTGTCCGGATGGATTGATTCTTAACTGGTTCGATAAATTCCAAAAAGTGCCAGAGACACCTGGTGCAGCGTCCCCGCGCCGTGCAATCATCGAAACTTGCCCCTGGTCCATCCGCATCATCAAATTGCCATTATTTTCATCAACGCCAGGGCCCGTGATTTCCACCGAAAATGCCGTTTGACCATGGGAATTTCTGGCGATGTTCGGATAGAAATAAGAGTACCTTACGTCGGAGCCGAAGCCCGGCACGGAATCGCCTTTTCTGGCAATACTTGAGAGCGAAAACGTCGTTGGATCGATGCCCCATAATCCTTGGTTGTTTGACGAGTCCGTTCCTGTCCCCGCGAGCGTGGCAGTAAATAGCCCCCCTTGGGAGCCGGAAAATGGTGCCATGTACTCGAACGTTTGATACAACGTATCAGGTGCGGCTCCGGAAACTTGATCACCTCGTCGGGCCACATTCGCCAATCCACCTTCGTGTCCCATCCAAATGCCGCGATCGTTTGCACTGCTAACTCCGGTTCCGGTCAGCGTCGAGGAAAAGCTGACGTGGCCATTCTCGTTTACGAAATAATCCGAAATCGAGTTAAAAAACACCCCTTGTCCTAAACCTGGCCCCAAAACTCCGTCAGTGCCACTCAACGCGCGTGCTTGAATTTGAAACGGTTGACTCCAGGCCAATGGAGATAGGGCCAAATGAGCGAGCAACAACGTCGCGATAAAGGACCCAGTTCCAATTCCTGAGAACGATTTTTTCTTCATCACCTAAGCACCAAACTTTTCCACAATTGCGGTAATCGAATTTCCCCCCTTCAGGAATGGGGCTCAGCGCAACTTGCTGGTGTTGCGAATCCTTGTTCACCAGCTAGAACCCAATACCGGCATTCCCAGATCAGGCATTGCAAAAAATATCCGTAGCGGTCGAATTAGTTTTCAAATTGACTTGGATTTTCAGAAATTATCGTATCCGGCCTATCCGGCCCTATTTCCAGCGAGTTTTTTGCCCGCCGCGCGAATTCCGACTTAAGATCCTTCGCTAACCTAAGTTCTTTGTTTCGAACATCGCAAAACCGATGCGATCGCGAGTCCGAGGGTTCGTCCAAGCCGGACTTTCGCCAATCCTGAAGTCAATGCATTACCATTTCTACGGGCGTGGATTCTGCAAAAAATACCGCCGCAGGGCGGGATCGAATTGGCATTCCGAGGCTATTTCGGCTCCCAGGTTTTCAGCTTGCCGCAGCCAGTTCTGCACCCGCTGGTGCTCAATGGCCACGAGAGCGTGGTCGGTTGAACGCAACACGGCGGCCATTTCAGCGAGCCGTGCTCGCATGCCAGCAGCCACGCAATAGTCGGAGGGGTCCTCCGAGACTTGGGATTCAAAATCTTCAACCAACTTTTTGGCATGTTCCCAATCGCCGCGCCGTTGGGCTTGCCGGACTCGAACGCGAAATGTCTGCGGATCGCTAGCGCCACCTTGCTTGACGAGCCATTGTTCAAATTCCTGCAGCAGTTCCGTTTCTTCTTTGGCCCGTTCCAACTCTTCAAAAACAGCAACCAATTGTTTCAGGCAAACGCCGTAAAATGGATGCAATGGATGGTTTTTGCGGAGTTCCGGCAGGGCTTGCTCCATTCGCTTGGCCGCTGAATTCAAGTCACCTCGGATCCACTCTGCCACGCCCCAATTCACGAGAACTCCCAGGGTACTCGCATGACTCGGCCCAAGTTCTCCCAAGCGAGCTTGATAGGCTTCAGAGAATAGCTCTACCGCCATGTCGTTCTGTTGTTGGTCAAGATAAATGGACGCCAAGTCACCAGCGGCAATACCCAGTAGTTCATGCTCACGATAATCTCGGCGGAGTGTTGGCAGGACGGCCATGAGCAAAGTTTGAGCCGCATCCATGTTGCCGATCATGAGGTAACAATTTGCTAGGCGAACTTGCGACTCAATCAATTTCGGATGTTGGTCCGGTAAAAAATCCCGATGTTTGTCCAGCAGTTCTTTTAGAGGCTTGATTGCCGCCAAATATTGTCCGAGTCCCATGTGAGCCTGCGACAAACTCAAGAGCGCAACCCGAGTAAATTCATGATCGGGATAGTTTGCCTGGAGTTTTCGCAAAACTTGACGATAAGCGGAGATCGCGTGTTGTGATTGCCCAGCTTCCAGCCAACAATTTGCCAAGTTCACTTGCACGCCGAGGGTGAACACATGCTCAGGGCCCCGCAGATCATTGCTCAGCGTGAGGGTTTCCTGATAAACGTTGGTGGCTTCTTCCAACGCGCCCTTTGCCTTTAAGAGGCCAGCCAATGCGTTCATTCCAGTTAGAGTGAACTTATGCTTGGAGTACTTTTCCTTCAATACTGAAACGGCACTCGCCAATAGAATTTCGGCTTCGGAAAATTGTCGCTGGTCTTCCAAAACCATCGCTAAGTTGACCCGCGTTCCCAACGTTCCAATATGATCGTCACCTAAAATCGCTTGTTGTTCCTGTAGTAATTGACGACGAATCTTCGTCGCCGATTCCAACTTCTGCAACTTTGCTTCGACCGAAGCCAGAGCACTCAACGCCAGCCACGTCTCGGGATGACCGGAGCCAAATTCCTTGTTCTGTGCGGCGACCACCTGTTGCAACATCGCTTCTGCTTCGTGGTGTCGACCGAGGTCGTCGTACACCATAGCGAGGTTCATTTGTGTGGAACGCGTTTTCGCATGGTCGATTCCCAACCGTTCCCGACGATTTGCGAGGACCGTTTCATATTTTTCAGCGGCCTGAGCATGCTTTCCTTGTACAAGGTCCAACCCCGCTCGACAGTCCAAACAGTTCTCCGTATATGGATGTTTAGGGAACTCGCGATGAAGACGATCCCAAGCTCCCTCAAATGCTTGTTCGGCGGCGGCAAAATCACCATAGTCCTTTTCGGCGATTCCTAAATTTACCAACGATCCAAGTGTCGTGATATGAGCGACTCCGAGATGCTTCAACGCCAATTCATACGCGAGGCGGAATTGTTCGCGGGCTGTCTCGTATTCGCCTAAGTGTTTATACGAAACTCCCAGAACTCGACGCAGGTCGATCTCGATTTCAGGCTGGTTGCGGAATTTTTGATCGATAAACGGGAGCGCTTGGTCAATGGCCGCTCGCAACGAAATCTCACGACCTTGGCCACCTTCAAGACCCTCCGGGCGACTGGCCGCCAGAATGTTCTCTTCGAGAAAATCCAAGAGGGCCTTCACTTCGGCTGCACGTTTGACCGCGCGCTGACCGGCTTGGACTTCCTGCTCGCGGGCCAACTCGGCTCGCTCCTGCATGGTTTCCGCCGCTCGCTTGGACTGCTCTGCCTCCTCGACGGCCACCGATAATTGCGCTGCTTGGTTCCACAACCATACACTGGTGCCAGCCGCTGCGAGACACAACCCGACGGCCGTCGCTGACACAACAGTGACAAGGGCGATGTGTCGCTGACACCATTTTAGACCGCGCTGCAAATAACTAGGTTGGCGAGCGAGAATTGGTTCATTCTTCAAAAAGCGGCGCAAGTCGGCGGCTAATTCTAACGCCGACGAATAACGTTCCGCGACTTCCTTGGCCATCGCTTTGGCGACGATGAGTTCCAATTCCACGGGCAGTGTGGGATCCAATTTACGAATCGGCGGTGGCTGGCGATGCAAGATGTCATGGAGCAATTGCTTGCGATCGCGACTGGAAAAAGCCGGCTCCAAGGTCAACAGTTCGTAGAGGGTCACACCTAAGGAGTAGATATCGCTGCGATAGTCGACCAAGTACCCTTGTCCGCCAGCTTGTTCCGGGCTCATGTAGCGAAGAGTCCCCAACAAATCGCCGCTGACGGTCAAGGTGTCATTCGATTCGATATGGGCCAAACCAAAATCGGTGACCCAAATTTTCCCGCCTGCATCGAACATCAGATTGGCGGGCTTGATGTCGCGATGGATCACGCCCGCTTGGTGAGCATGGTGCAGGGCATCAGCCACGTTACCGATCGTCTCGGCAACGGCAAAAGTCCAACTTGAATTCGGTTTGGATCGTTCCGTTGAGCCCTTGGCCATTGGAACGGTCATTGGGTCGGCAGGCGTTTGGCGAGACGCTGTTACACCGGGTGACAGGTCATAACTCGATTCGTTGGTGTTGGTGTTTGAGATCCTTGCCGGATTGCTCCGCGTCGGTGCCGGCGACAACCGATCGATAGGAATTTCGGCTGCGGTTGTTCTTGTCCGATCACGACGTCTGGCTTGCACCACCTTTTCCAAAGATTGACCGTCGATAAATTGCATGGCATAAAAATGGACTCCTCGTTCGCAACCGACCGAAAAAACGGGCACAATATGCGCATGATGCAACGAAGCGGCCGCGCGAGCTTCATTCTGAAATCGCTGCATCCGCCGAGGGTCCAACACTCCCGCCAATGGCAATATCTTAATCGCTACTCGACGACTCAATGAAATTTGTTCGGCTTCGTAAACCACGCCCATCCCGCCCCGTCCAACTTCGCGTTGGATACGAAAGTCACCCAAGACTCCGTTGACCATTTCGTCCGGCACTCCCCATCTTTTCGACGCCGTCGGCAGCGAATGGGGCCTTAACCGGGCCATTTCCTTTAAAGTGGGCAATAGTTCGAGTAATCGGGTCGCATGTTGAGGGCTCAGTGGTTGAAAATCGGCAAGATCGATCTCTCGGCCCAATTCCAACTCTGCCGAGACACGACACACGAGTTGGTCGAAGGTCTCATCCACATCGGCAGAAATCAAAGAGCGATAATCGTGGTCATTCATTAGGTTAGATCGATACCTCGTGTCTTGAGCAGACTATGGAGACGTTCAATCGCCCGGCGGTAGAGGGAGCGCACGGCCTCCATGCCAAGCTGCAGAACGGCAGCAATTTCATGAAATTGCAATTCTTCCAAGTGCCGTAGGACCACGACTTGTCGGTAGTGTTCCGGAAGCGTCTGTAAGGAAATCATCAACTCATGGCGCCGCTCTTCACGAATCCGTTGTTGGCTGGGGCTCGATTCTTTAGCGGCTATCCATTCAGCCAATTGCAGGAGCGAATGGTCGGAGTCGAATCCAACCACGGCCTGCTCGCGCTTGACCGTCCGTTTCGCGGCCCCGATATGGCGACGATGCAGTTGGACCAAACGATCCCAAGCCAATTGTCGCAGCCAAGGGTAAAAGGGAAAGTTTCCCTGCCGCGCGAACGCTGGCAGTTTGACCGCTGCTTCAGCCAGGGCCTCTTGCACAACGTCCGATCCATCCGCCCGGACCGCCACTCGGGGATCAAGGTAAACATCGATCATGCGACGTAACTTGGCCCGATGCCGATCCAACAATTGGTTCACTGCCGACTGATCGCCAGCGACGACCAATGACAATAATTGCTCCGTGTTATCCTGTTGCGGCATTTACAATATCTCCGGTTGCCCGGCTCCATTTAGCCACCCTTGACTATGGTCGATTTCTGCGGTCTTCGTGTAAACCGGTCGCAAATTTTGCCGACGATTTCCGGATCTAATGGGTTGTCACGCTTGAATAATGGTGTCGCTACGTTTTCAAACCGCGGATTATCCCCCAGCGAAACCACGCTTTGGCAAGCCAAGCTACCCCGAAAACAAAAAACGACAACACACTATTTGATCGCGTTCCGCCAATCAAGGTATCCTAATTTTGGTTCAGAGCCCATCCCCAAAGTGGCCGGACCTGTGGGAGGCAAGGCGATCGGAAACCTTTTTTCGTCCCTACATCGGATTCGCCCTCGGTGAGGATGATCGCGAAAGTCCATTGAATTCGTTTCATCACGAACAACGGCCGACTGACAACTCGTTCGCCATCGCGGTCAACCCCAGAAATGCGGACAGTCTTGTAACGGCAGACCAACTATCAAACACAAAGCTTCTGCTCGTGACGTAAGCAAGCTGTCTTACATATTCTTTCATGCCCAATAACACCCGTGTGTCATTTGTGTATGCACCACACCGGTGAATTTTCCAAGTTTTTCCGACCGACTCGCGTGATTCTTACGAAAGTTCTATCACAGCGGAGAATTCGGCGAGTTGAAATGACACGCCAAGTTCGCGCGGCAAATCGACACATCGACGTAATATGGCCAACTGTTTATCCGGCTTGCCGCTGTTGTGAGACAAACTCCCTTTACGTAGAAAGAATCAAAATGCTCCGTCAGGCAATTGGGTTGGTCGTGTGTTTGCTAATCGTGACATCGTCCCGAGTATCGGCAGACGTGGTTACATTCAACGGCAGCGGCCAGCCGATCTCGATCACTGGGTTGAGTATTCCTTGTTTGATGTCACCTTCACCTACAACACCAGTTTCAACAGTCTCTTTGGGCCAGGGAACCCGACGCCTTCGGGTCAAGTCCCGTATTTTTGGGGTAACCAAACGCAAGCGTTTGCGGCTGGGAACGCCATTAGGGACGCAGTCCTCAGCGATGCCAATTACAACATCAATAGCAGCTTCCTAGTGGCCGTACCGTTCACGATATTTTTCAGCGAGGTTCATCAGGATGATATCACGAACTCCGCATCGTTCGTTCATACAGGTTCATTCAAGGGCACAAATAGCTTCGTTGGGCTGGGTGGGTTTGGTCCGAATTCACAAGCACCAGGACCGTTGAACGGGTGGGCACAATTCACCGCCGTTCCCGAGCCCTCAAGTGGTTTGTTGTTCGCAGCCCTCGGGTTTTTGGCCTCCGCACGTCGAACTCGTCGCGTTCGGATCAACACGGAGCATTGAAAACGCAAGAACTTGAGTGATTCGAATGAAAGTGACGGAAATAGCGGTTTTGATCAACCGGTTTTGCGGATTTTATCGATAACCCATAGCTGGCCTCCATGGAGGGCCGAGTTCGATGTGTGCCGTTGACAAAAAAGTTGGAGATAGGTAACGATGAAGCTCAGTAGATATATTCGTATCTTTGCCCGAAGTGCTGGTCTACTTATATGTGGATCAAGCGCGCTGGTTCTGGCGCCCATGGCTTGGGGACAGGAACAAGTCGGCCGAACTCAAGCTTCTGGCTTGTGGTCAGACGGAAACTGGTCGAACCTCAATGGCGGATTCGGTCCGCCAGGTGCCGCGGACACGGCTTATATCGGATCTTTTGACGGGACGTTCGGTTGGGCAGCCGATGCGTCGGTCAATATGGATTCGGACGTGCAAGTCAGCGACGTGATTCTGGGTGATGGTACTAGCTATGGAATCTTGACGATCGATGCGGGCGCAAAGCTGCTCACTGGTTCGATGTTTATCCAATCCGGCAGCAGTTTGAATGTAAACGGCAGCTTGGAGTTCACCAACGATTTGTACGTCGGCGGAGGGACAATCAATCAGAACGGAGACATGTTTGGCAGCACACTGAATCTGGGGTGGGCCAACGAAGCAGCTACGTTTAATCGCACCAGTGGAATTTTGTATCTAGCTAACAGCCTGAACCTGCAACATGGGTCAAGTTTCACCTTGACGAGTGTTGACACTCTTACGACGGCAAATGTCTACGGTGGTTCGACCTTGACCATCGACTCACAACCTGTGATGACCGATCTAAACGTCAGCAATTCCACCCTGGTTTTGAACGACAACATCTCAACCTGGAACCTGTCGCTGGATAACACGACATTGGTGCGAAACAACAGTGCCACGTTTTCGACATCGAATCTTTATGTGACCGGAATGAACTACGACTTGAACGGCGTCGATGCCATCTCCGATTCGGTGACCATGACCGGCGGGACATTGACGGTTTCCACACCGACTTATGTTCCTGGTTCGATTCTAGCATACCAATCGACGGTCGATATCAACGCGCTCACCATCACCTCGTTCATGCAACTGAGCGATAGCACGACGAACATTGCGGACACACTCGACTTCACGGGTGGGACGTTATCTACCGATGGAGGAACAATCAATCAAAACGCGGACATCGTGGGTGGTGCCATGAATTTAGGTACGGGCACAATCGGAACCGTTCTAAATCGAACGTCCGGTTCGATTGCCGTTACGGACTTGACGTTGTCCGCTTCGTCCTTAGCTCTATCGGCCGGCGATAGTGCGACAACCGTTTCCATTTATTCCGGTTCCAACTTGACCGTCAATGATGCGATGCAGACCGGCGGCCTAACCGTAGGCGAGTCGACTTTGGTCTTGAACGACACCCTCAGCATGGATTCTTATACGTCGTTGTACGATTCTACCGTCATTCGCAACAATGGTGCCGGACTGGTGACTGCGGACCTTTATGTCTCGACGATGGACTTCGAATTGGATGGGTCGGACAGTGTCAGTACTTCAATTACGTTGGATACGGGGACATTCACGGTCTCTGACGCAACGACGATCGCTGGCAATTTCAACGCGAACCAAGCGATCGTGAACTTGAACGCCGATTTTGCAGCGTCCAACTTTACTTTGGGTGACACCACACTTAATGTAAACGCGAACCTACAAGCCGACCTGGTGATGATCAATGGCGGCGAGGTTTTTCAAAATGGGAATATCTCCGGGGTTAACCTTTGGCTAGGGTTTGCGGGCGACGCAACTTCCTTCCAGCGAACGTCTGGCATCGTGTCCGTAAATGACTTGACCGTAGGCGGCGGATCCGAATTGAATCTGACCGGTCTCGATTCCCTGTCAACCCTAGTTCTGTACGATGATTCGCTAGTCACGTTTCAGCAACTGAACGGTCAAATGACGGGGCTTGATCTGGATTTGCTGTCGATCGATTCTGCCGCGAACTTGCACGTCGTGTTCGACAACGTTTCGGGCGACGGATTGGATTGGGGGCTACGTCTATCGGGCAACCAAGGAATGCTGCTCAATGAGATGTTGAATGATGGACGGCTGACCAGCGATTGGTTGGATGCCTCGGTCATTTACGACACCAATGCCTACGGGAACTACACGTATTTCGGTGCGATCACCGCAGTACCCGAACCGTCATCGTTGGTCGTGCTTGCCGGTTGTGTCGCAATCGCCGGTTTACGACGACGTCGAGTTGGCGTGTGTTAGTCATGGCGCGAGATGGATTGGGTGCCCATCAGTTAACCACGTGAGCAGAGCAGGATTGGGCGGGAATCCGAACAACCCTGCGACGCTCCTCGCGTAGGTCCGCAGGTTAACCGCGTGAGCAGAGCAGGGTTGGGCGGGAATCCGCACAACACTGCGCCGCTCCGCGTGCCTGCCGCAAGCATGTATTCACCACCAGACCCTGATTCGTTCATGTGGTCGAGGTTTGGTGTGTTGCACAAGTCGCTCTGTTCGAGATGGCGCGCATCTGAGTGGCGCGCGGGAACATCTGAGTCCAGCAGATTGATCATGCGACTGACTCCACACACCCTACGCCCTACGCCAGCAGGTTAACGTTAACCGCGTGAGCAGAGCAGGGTTGGGCGGGAATCCGCACAACACTGCGCCGCTCCACGCGCATGCCGCAAGCATTAATTCACCACCAGACCCCGATTCGTTCCTGTGGTCGAGGTTTGGTGTGTGGCAGCAGTCGCTCTGTTCGAGATGGCGCGCATCTGAGTG
>JBGSJV010000090.1:0-3393 GCA_041741535.1 Pirellulaceae bacterium | reverse complement strand
GTCAACGTATCGTGTTAAAGACAATAGGAACAGAAGGCAACGGAGGGAACAGAGAAGTGTGAATGGTTGCTGAGACGTCGGGATGGGCTCGTTGATGAGATGAGACGACCGGATGGGAAAATCGCGTGGGCATTAAATTGGTGCGGTCGTTCTTTCCTGGTCTCTGTTACCTCCGTTTCCTCCTGTTCAAATTTTTCTCGTAATCAGCTACATGTCAACGAATCGCGTAAAAGACCATTGGAACAGAAGGAAACGGAGGGAACAGAGGAGTGTGAATGGTTGCTGAGACGTCGGGATGCGCTCGTTGATGAGATAAAACGACCGGATGAGAAGATCGCGTGGGAATTAAATTGGCGCGGTCGTTCTTTCCTGGTCTTTGTTTCTTTCGTTTCCTTCTGTTCAAAATTTTCCGCGCAATCGAGTTAAAGACAATTGGAACAGAAGCGAACGAAGGAAACGAAGATGTCTGAATGGCTGGCGAACCGTTTACATCAATCGGTTGGTGGGATGAAATTGGGAGAGGAATATGAATGAACAGGGTACTTGGACTTTGTCGACGGAATTAGTCGTCCTTTGGTCGTCTTTGTTTCCTTCTGTTCAAATTGGCTCCCGCAATCACCTGAGGTCATTAACGCAAGCGTTTTTGAGCCGCTTCCATGAGTTGCTCTTCTAAGCGACGGCAGCCAAGTTCCGGGTGAAATCGTTGGCGCAGGGTCTCGCGGCCGCCCCACGCTCGCTGCTGTGCTCGTACGGGATCGGCTACGAACGATCGAATGGCTTGGCACAACGCGCTAGGATCTTTGGGGGGGATAAGGGTGGCCCAACGTCCATGGTCGGTTAGTTCCGACGGACCATAGCGGCAGTCACTGGCGATGGCCGGCGTGCCAATCAGCAAGGCTTCCAGCAAACTGTTCGGCAAGCCTTCGGTCACAGATGGCAGCACAAACAAGTCGGCCTCGGAAACAAACGTCGCAGGTTCATTCTGCCAGCCGACAAATTTCACTTCGGCTACCAAGTCCAGTTGCCGCGTTAGGGCTCTCAACTTGCCCGCCTCGGGTCCATCACCGATCAAGGTCAATTCACTGATCAAGCCATGATCTTGGCGTGCTTGGGCCATGGCGTGCAGGAGAACATCCAGTCCCTTCTGCCAATGGAGCCGCCCGACCGCAACCATTTGGAGCGGGCGATCACCTTGGCCAAGGCTCGCAAAAACGTTGGCGTCATCGATGGAGTGCAGTAGGTTGAAACGCCTCTCAGCCACCGCATCGATCGTAGTCAACCGTTTTGAGTCGACAAAGTTACTACAACACTTGAACGTCGATTCCGGCAACTGAAAGAAACTCGCGGTTCCCTGCACGAGCCCTTGACTTACGCACAACACCTTGGCAGCGCGGCGATAAATGGCTCGCAGCTGGTAGTACTTCAAACGGCCAAGCCAACCAGCGGTCGAATAGAAACCAATGGCGGGGTTCTCGACCACCGTGTTGACATACGGAAGTCCTGATTGACGACAGGCGGCTCCCGTCACCAGGGAGACATGGAACGTTCGATCGTACACGACATTGACTTGGTGCTTGGCACAATACTTGGCCAGACTTCGCGCTAAGATGCGCTGAATTCGGCCGGGTATCCAGCCTTGTTTCAACGGACCGTGTTGCCGTTCGTAACAATAATGCGGAACATCCGACGGAACTTGATCGGCCAAAGGGCTATCTTGGTAAAACGTGAACAAATGCGGCTCAAATCGGCGCCGGTCCAATTGCTGCAAGATTCCCAGCATCTGCCTTTCGCTACCGCCCGTCGTCAGCGCACCAATCACGCAGCAGACGCGAATCGGTTGCCGTGCGTCAGTCGACATCAAAGCTTCGCCTTTAGGAGTTGTTCGGGATGTAGAATGCGTGAAGCAAGTCGCATGTTATACCTGCTGGATCTGACAGACGCTTTTTGTTGTGACCGGCACAATGTAGTGGTTCGCTCCGCGAACCAACGGTGGATCGCGGAGCGCTTTTGCACGGATCTGGTAGGTTAGTCGGTAGTGGTTCGATCCGCGAACCAAGGTTGGATCGCGGAGCGATTCACTACACTGCCCCATTACATTCAATGCTGTTTTTGCCGTCGCTCGCCGAACCGAGTGCGAATGGTCTCGACATCACCCAACGTCAAGTAGGCCGTATAAGAATACTCCAAACCGGGCGTCAGCGCAAAGGTCTTGAGCGGCGCGACATAAGAACAATCCGAGCCGCTCCCACCCAGGAATCGATAGGCGGTCGCTTCCGTGACGCCCGGAACAAAAATCCCCACGCCTCGACCATCATTACCGAGATAAGCGACCCAATTTTCGGACATCACCACGGATTCGTTGGGCCAACCCGGAATTCTTTGCGAGAGGGGGCCATTGGTCCACGGTTGATCTTGGTCGTAAGTCACCAACGTCGACAGTTCCGGGGCGACAAACATCGCCGGTGTTTCCTGATGCCTCGGTTGATGGCTCTTGCCTCCTGTGTAGTGGAACTTGAACTTTATCTTGACCGCGGGGCCTTCGATTTCAACCCACTGTTCCATCGTGCACTCGTTTAGCAACTCGCCATTCGCCCAGTGCCGAGGGGTCGTCTTGGCGTAGGCCGATGTTTGAGTCGCCTTGAACTCCAGCACCTTCGCGGCGATCCCATGGTAATCCCCGCCCTGAACCGGATTGTATCGCCAAGGCTCGTTCACCCAACGAGATCCATCAGCGTCCCCATAATACGACTGCTGAATCAAACGACCATGATCGAAGTGGTTAAGCAAATTGGTGGTTGAATCCGCCGCCGACAAGTAAGCAATCGCGCCTCCGTGGGAACGCAAGAAGCCAATTCGCAAATCCGAGTTTTCCAGATAATGCCAATCCTCTTGGGAAGATGGCGGAACAACTAATTTCGTCTCGGCAACATCGCCTTGAGCTTGGAGGCCGAAACTTGCCTGACTAACTCCACTCCAAGTCCACAGAAGGAAACTCAACAAACCGCGTACATAGACAACGGTGCGGAGATTCGAAGAGTCGTTCGCTTGCTTCATCGGCGGCGCACCCCTTTTACATTCCGTTGCTTTCCAATCCCGCATACGTGTGCCCAGCAACCGCGCCCACGACTTGATAGACATTCCCCACAATCAGCCCACCGGCTGTTTGCAGAGAACCAATGTCACCACCAACCGTCATGCCGTAACGGGCATATAACAGTCGCTTGGTTTTTTCTAACTCCTCTATGGTACCGTTTAAACCTGACTTGGAAGTGAAATTTGATCTATTTTTTTGACATGAGCCCGTATTTTCCGGGGTGGAATTAGGTTTTGGGGCCGATTTTAAATGCGCGCTTTCTGGAACAGCGGGGCTGAGCTGGAGAAATTACTTAGCTT
>JBGSJV010000089.1:0-53219 GCA_041741535.1 Pirellulaceae bacterium | reverse complement strand
TCCAGTAGTGGGAGAAGAAAAAATGAGCGAATTAGTAACTGAATTCTGGCCAGTCCAGCCCGAACCGGGCTCCGTCGCCGATCAACTTATTAAAAAGGGCGAGGCGAAAGGATTTGCGTTAGGTGAAGCGTTAGGTGAAGCGAGAGGTGAAACGCGAGGTGAAGTTCGTGGTGAAACGCGCGCCAGCATCAAAATGATTCGCATCCTGCAATCGATCCTTGGTGAATCGGAATCATCTGACGAAGAGTTCTCAGGCAAAAGCCTGGATGACCTGCAAACGCTGATCGAATCCCTGCGGGCAAAGGTCAGTAATCGCCCGTCTGCTTGAGACACTACTTCGAGCTTGGAGATGGTGAAACAGGGCACACTCCCTCGCACGTTTCTCCGTTGGTATATGGGCAAATCCGAGCGATTCTTGATTCTATTCAAGCGAACGAGACCAAGAGAATATCGCACCCCTTAGCCGAGCGTGTTTCGCCATGGTTCCAAAACGGCTACGATGGTGCTCCGTTGCATCCGAATTTCTTGGTTGGCTTGGCGTCCAACCGCGTGAGTGGAGTTGGGAGCGATTCCTTGGGGACGATCCCTTTGCCGGCGAGATCCTGACCATGTTTGTGCCTCGTGTTTCTGCTTGGATCATCGTCTTGTGGTTGATACCCGAGTGGTTGGCGTTTGCACCTGCAATGACAACGGCGGATGAGTTGGGGCGGCGGGATGGCCAACTGTGGCGTCCCTATCTGCAATGGGATCTCCAGAATCCGGACTTTGAGGGAAACCCGTTTGACGTGATGGCGCAAGTCGAGTTCTCGCATTCTAGCAGTGGTGAGATCCGTCGCACGGAGATGTTTTACAACGGCGGATCCATTTGGTCCTTTCGGTTTACAGCGACCAAGCCCGGCGAGTGGACGTTGACAACTTCAAGTGCGGATCAACATCTGGACGGACATGTAGGCACGATTCATATCGCTCCAAACCCGGACGGCGACGCTCATGGTTTTATCCAAAACATGAACGGCAAATGGGGTTGGCAGGGCACGGAAACGCCCTTTGTACCGCAGCTAGTCATGTGGGACTATGTCGCAGCCGATCGACCATGGCGTGATTGGGCGGAAGCCAACGAGTGGCTTGAACCGACCCTCAAGACATTCTTGATCGAGCACGGCTTCGATGGCTTTCATTTGTCGGTCATCGGTGGACGATGGTTCGATCGCGATGCGGAATCGGATCAAGTTGTGGCAACCATGGCGTCGCCTGATCCGCGGACCTTCGCGGCGCTTGAAACCTTGATCGTGAAGACTCATGCGGCCGGGGGCATGGTGCATTTGTGGGCTTGGGGCGACCATCAACGACGGCAAACGCCCCGCAGCTTGAATGGGGGGCTCGGAGGACCCATCGATCTGCGGTTGCAGCGATACATCGCCGCGCGGCTGGGACCGATTCCAGGCTGGAGCATGGGTTACGGCTTTGATCTGGATGAATGGGTCACCGCCGACGAGTTGCGAGCGTGGCGAGACTCGCTGCAAGGATTCATGGGCTGGCATCATTTTCTAGGCGGACGTCCGGCGGGGCCGAATTTGGGCCTGGACCATACCGTCGATGCCGCATGGAATCGCGGTTTGGACTATACCAGCTACGAACATCATCGCCCAACTTACGAAGTGTATGCGGCAGCGATCGGGGCGCTTCCTGGCCAACCTATTTTGTCCGAAGATCGGTTTCGCATTCGCGAGAGTCCTTATCCGGAAAAAGACTATAGCCCGGAAATGGTGCGGCGAGGTTTGTATCATTCGACGATGGCCGGCGGAGTTGGCAACATCTGGGGTCTGGATCCGAAGCTCTCAGCCGGGGGCCGCTTTCCCAATGGAGAACAAATACGCACCTACGCCACCTTCTTCCGCGAGCAACAGCGGTTTCTGGCCGATTTGGAGCCGCTCACGCAAGGGGCCGATGCTGCGGAGACGCGAGTATTGTGGAGCCCAAGTATGCGACGCGGCATTATTTATCGAGAAGACGCTGATCGAATTCCATTCACATTGCCTAACGCGTCCGTTGGAATGACCGTCGTCGCCGTCGACACGCAGCGGCCCTACGCCGAGTTGGACCTCGGGGTATTGCCCACAGATCGCGGCGAGTTGCAACTGCCGTCTGTGTCGGATTGGGTCGTGGCGGTGGGTTCGTTTGCTCACGCCCCATCTGATCGAGACGAGAAGCAAACTGGCCCTGCAAGCGCAAACATCGCCGAACAGACTTTCGTGGAACTCCGCACGGAGCCGGATTCGGTCGGCGGGCACGGCGTGATGTGGGCCGACGTCGATGCAGACGGACTTCCCGACATGTACCAGCCGCTGATCTTCACGGAGCGATTGCCAGATTTGTTTCTGCGCAATCTGGGCGGCGGGCGGTTTGCGGAAGAAGCTGAGAAACGTGGAATTGCCGATCTGGATGGCGGTTCACACGGAGCCGCTTGGTGTGATCTGGATAACGATGGCGACTACGATTTGATCAACGGTACGACGCTCGACGATGGCACTGGAAATACCAACGACCTTTTTCGCAACGATGTCGCGGGGAACTTCACCAAGCTTCGAATTCCGGCATTGGATGCCAGAGGTGAAGAGACTCGAGCTTTCCTAAGCGTTGATTTGGAAGGCGACGGAGACTTGGATCTGTTTGCGGTCACGGGGTATCTAGGCACGGACGATCCGGACGGCGAACGGAACGAAGTCTATCGCAACGATGGTGATTTTCACTTTACGGAAATCGACGGAAGAGAACTGCAACTGGCACGCCTGGGCCAAGGCGCGACGGATACGGACTTTGATAACGACGGCGACATCGACGTGTTGGGCGCCAATCGCAGTGGACCGATCGCCATCCTCCGCAACAACGGCTCGGGGCATTTTACGGTTGTTGATCCGGTTTCGATCGGCATCCATCATCGCGCCGGGGACGGGATCACAACGATGGATGTCGACAACGACGGCGATCTTGATCTATTATTGGCCGGAAGCGGTCAAGACGCCCACCTTTATTTGAATAATGGCCACGGGAGCTTCACACATCGCCAGTCATTTTCGGGGACCGTCGGTTACATGGGAGGATTTGCCGACTTGGATAACGACGGGGATGTGGATCTTTACTTCGCGGGTGACCACAAGATTTTCTGCAACGATGGAATGGGAACATTTACGGTCGGACCTTCCGTGCCGCTGGCGGATAGCCGAGACCCGCGGGCGGTGGCGTTTGCGGACATCGATGGCGATGGTGATCTTGATTTTGCAATCGGCGACAAGCGAGCTGGCCGAAACTTCTTGTTTCGCAACGATCTGCCCGAATTGGCAGGGCATGGAAATTGGCTCAAGGTTCAACTGAGAAGTCCCCAAGGCCAAGCGGGCGCGTTTGGCGCGAAGACCTTCGTCCGCACGACTCACGGCGATGGGGTGAAGGTCCTGGTGGGCATGCGTGAGAGCCGCAGTAATCATGGCTACTTGGCACAAGACGATCCAGTCCTCCACTTTGGCCTCGGCCAACACCAAACGGTCGACGTCACGGTTCGGTTTCTCGACGGAACTCAAGTCGTCAGACAAGGTATCCCCGCCGATAGCCAGATCATTATCGACGGGCGGGAGGAAACGCCATAACCAGGTGTTGCATCAATCGCATTGCCGCACTGCCGTGTCTCATTGGCAGTTGCCTGAGATCGACAAGCTGCCTTTGCTTAGTCGAAACACTTCAGCAAAACATGCTAGAAAATAGTCATGTTTGGCTGAGCACGTTAGGCAATGTCCCAAAAGGGGTCTGCCGGGTCTGCCCCTCTCCGGCCATGCACTTCTCTTTTTGGTTTATCGAACCGCACTGGTTGGCGATTCGTACTATCCGCATTCTTGAGCATACGGCAAAAGGTGAAGCTTCGATAACAAAATTGTAGTGCACCGCGCGAGATGGGGATGACGCAGAGAAGCCAGCGTTCACCACACGCCGACAGGTCCACGTGTCGAAGCGTGGGAAGAGCTTTTGTCGAGCCGAGGGCTGGGGACTGCCTACGGACGGCAGGGTCGGACTGCGCATGCACTACGATTCAAATACTCCCGCGGTTGACTGTGAGTTGAGGCAGTCGCCGAGTAACATGGAACGGGTCGCCCCAAAACAGGAGTCCGTTGCCGTGGTGTCTCAGAACCGAAGATCTTCGCTGCGCGATGCGTTTGTATTTATAACTTTTGGCTGCTTCGCGATGGTGAGCCTGACGGTTGGAAGTGACCTCAACGTTTGTCTGACGTTCGCTCAGGAATCACAAACATCAACTATGCCGTATGGCGCCCGCTTGGATCGGACCACAAATGTCCAGTATCCGCCGAGTCCCCAGGTGATCGACGTTACTCAACCGCCTTACAACGCCAAAGGCGACGGCGTTCACGACGATACCGCGGCGATCCAACAGGCCCTGTCCGACATGATGGGCCAGCATCAACTGCTCTACTTCCCCAACGGCACGTATCTCATTTCGAAAACTCTGGAGTGGTCCAAGAAGAATTCCGCTGGCCAAGATGCTTGGGGCAAGAATTTCCTTTGCGGTCAAAACCCGCACCAAACGATTATTCGTCTGAAGGACGGAACGTTCTCGGATCCACAAATGCCGCAGAGCCTGATGTGGTGTGGTGGATTTGGTTCGGCGGATTGGTTTCACAACTATGTCGAAAATCTGACGTTTGATGTCGGCTCCGACAATCCAGGTGCGATTGGTCTACAGTTCTATTCGAACAATTCGGGAGCCGTGCGGAACTGCCGGTTTATGGCCAGCGAAAACAGTGGTCTCGTTGGCTTGGACTTAGGACATCGCGATATGAATGGACCGCTGCTGATTCGAAATTGCGAAGTGATTGGCTTCCAACGCGGGATCGCAACCTCCCGAGCCGTCAATGGTCAGACCTTTGAGTATCTAACGCTCCGGGATCAAAAGCAGTTTGGCATGGATAACGAAGGACAGTCGCTTTCGATGCGTGGCCTGTATAGCGAAAACGCGGTCCCCGCCGTCCGCAGTTACGGAACACTCTGCTTGGTAGATGCCAAGTTGCAAGGGAAAGCGGGCGCGGAGCGTTGGCCGGCCGTCATCAATTACAATGGCGGTCGCGTCTTTTTGCGTGACTTGCAATCGTCCGGATATGCCCGCGCGGTGGCCGATGTCGAAACGCCGGATTGGTTCTCAAGCACTCGGCTCGTTGGCCCGGACAAGCCCGGTAGCTTGGGTCCGGACGTCGGCGAGTATTGCTCACATGCCGCAACCATGGCGTTTCCGACCTTGGCAACGTCGTTGCGTTTGCCGATCCAAGATCCGCCGCACGTTCCGTTGGATCCATGGACTCAATGGGCCAATGTCGATGACTTCGGGGCAGACCCAACCGGGAATAACGATTCGTCAGCGGCGATTCAAAAGGCGATGGACTCGGGAGCGACGACCGTTTTCTTGCCGGGTTCCTACGCGTTGAGCCAAACCGTTACTGTGGGTCGCAAAGTTCGTCGCATCGTGGGGCTCGGTGGTTGGATCGACTATAACGGACAAGCCAAGCCCGACTTTCGCATTCTGGACGGCGATTCGCGCTGGGTGTCCTACGAACATTTCTCGCACATTCACGGTGGGATTGAGATCAACACAAATCGCACGGTGTTGTTCCGCAGCGTCCAAGATTGTGATCTGACCTTTGGCCGCCAAGCTCAAAACGGCGAACTGTTCTTTGAAGATGTTGTGACTCACGATTTGGTCTTGCGGAAGCAAAAGGTTTGGGCGCGCCAATTGAATGTGGAAAACGAGGGGACCCATGTGGTCAACGAAGGCGGGGAACTGTGGGTCCTAGGATTCAAGACCGAACGCGGTGGAACGTTGCTCGAAACACGACTGGGAGGAAAAAGCGAGATCCTGGGTGGGTTCAGCTATACAACTACGGCCGGGAAGTTGGCCCCGATGTTTGTGACCAAAAACGCGTCCGTCTTCATGTTCTTTAATGAGGTGTGTTACAACGGCGATCCGTTTCTGAATTTGATCGAAGAGACACAAGGATTAGAAAGCAAGTTATTGGGCCGGGAAGGGAATCACACCGCCCCCTACAGTGCCCGGCAGAAATAGGATCGTGAGGCAAATGCTTGACCGTGGTGGCCGAAGGAATCGGTATTGCCTGCGGATGGCAAGGCCCGACTGCGGATAGACAAAAAGAGAGTGCACCGCGCGAGTTCGGGATGACGCAGAGAAGACAGCGATTACCACACGTTGGCAAATTCAGTGGTTGAAGGGTCGGAAAATCGACGGTGGTGTGTAGAGATCGGTATCGCCTGCGGATGGCAAGGCCCGACTGCGGATAGGCAACACGTGAGTGCGGATGGCAAGGCGTGCTTGCTGGTGGTCGATACATGTGGGCCGACCAAGAACATTGCTGCGGAAGAATAGAACCCGAGTCTCGGTTTTCAGCGCGTGTCATCTGTCGACTCGGTCCGACTCAGAGCCTATCCCCAAAATGAACTTTGTTTTCGGTTTGCCTTTATCCGCAGATCGGCATTGCCATCCGCAGGCAAATCCGGCGCGAACGCGCATCGCAAAACTCTTTGCATCCGCGGCGGCGGCAACCCTAGCCTAACGTTTTGGCAATAACTTCAACGTCGCGCGGACGGGGCGGTGGTCGGAGGTGAGCGGGTCGGCGATGACTTCAGCCGGGGAAACCGACCAATCGGAACGTGGACCGGCAAAAATGAAGTCGATCTCCGACTTGGGATTGTTGGCCGGATAAGTGCCGCGCTGATCACCAGCTTTCTCGGCGCTGATGGCGAACTCGCGAAACAACTTTAAAGTTCGGGAATCTGGCTGGTCGTTGAAGTCCCCCAACAAGATCCAAGGCAACTCTTGTTGCTGCAAATACTCCGCAACTTGCTTCGCTTGTGCCAAGCGAAAGTTGTCATCTTTCACCCAATCGAAATGCACGTTAACAACCAACACCCGGCGGTTATCCGGCAAGATCAACTCGGTGACCAAGGCAACACGTGGTTCATTCCCTTCCGGCAGTCGCAACTCTGCGACTTGAGCCAGCGGATAGCGCGACATCAGCCCCAGGCCATAACGTCCACCGTCGAAGTCCATAAACGAACCAAACGCGGGGTGATACCCCAATCGTTGTCCCAAGAACTCGGGTTGATTGACCTGGCCACTACGACGTGCGCCAAGATCCACTTCTTGCAGACCAATCACGTCGGCCGAGAGCCCTTGCAACCCGCGGGCGGTTCGTTCCAAGTCCGTGCGATTGTCCATTCCATGACCACGGCGAATGTTCCAAGTAGCGACTTGGATCTCTGTCGCTGCGGAGCTGGTATCGGTCACCGCCCATGTCGCCAGCACCGCGGCATGATCGGAAGGAAACAACTCCGAGTGTTCGCGAAGGCGCTGCGATTGGACGGCACGTAGTTTCTGTGAACGATAGTAAATGAAATCGATCCGCTCTTGTTCTTGCTCGGGAAAACGCGGGCTCCAAGTTGCATCGGCGGATCGATCCACCTGGGGATGCGTTTCACGCCACGCATCCCGGAAATGCGCGGCGGACATCAAGCGACTGGTGGGCCATTGGATTATGCGGCCGTACTGCGCCATCGCAACCGCGTTCCAATCCAAGTGCGACATCGAATTAAAGTCGCCGGCCACAACCAACGACACGTCGCGATACTTTGGATCGGCCAAACGATCTTGGATCGCGGCGAGCATTTTTTGCAGATCGTCAGCTGAGGGTTGGGTCGCGGCAATCATTGCCGCGTCATCGGACTTGCCGCGAATTTCGGGCAGCCAGATGTCTTCGCCATAGGGTAGCCAAATGCTGTAGAAAGCCACTGGGCCAACGTTGGGCACATCCACCAACGCGCCCACACACTTGAATTCTTCAAACACCGACAGGTCTTCCAGCACGGGATAACGACTGAAGACCGAGACGTTCGTGCCGCGCGGGTGGAAGTGAAAGCCGAGTTCCTTGGCGATCCACTCGCCCGAGCCATACGTTTCTTGCATCGCGACCAGATCCGCGCTGCTGTTGCGAATCACGTCCACGACTCGTGCAGGTCCAATCTTTTCCCCATCCTCCCGCCCCCCCCGCCAAATATTCCACGTCATGACCTTGAACGAGTTGGATGTTGGGTTCGCCAGCGGATCTAATTGCTGGATAGCCCGCGGATGGGCAAAAGCTGGAGCCACGAACATCCACGCAATTACGACTAGGCACACGGACTTGAATAAGCGGGTGGGCATCGGTGGAACTTCCCAGAGGTCGAGGGATCAATCGGATCGATCACGAAGTCTACACGATACTCGTTGAGAGTTCTGCCGCAAGACATAATTGAGTCAAACCCAAATGGACAAGTTTCACAAATCGTTGGATCGTGATCCGTGCTCCGGCTGTTTGACAAGAAGAGTGTTCGAATCTTGCGAGCACTGAGCGACTTGCTTCACACACCCTACATTTGACTCCAGCATAGGGTTTCCGAATTTATCGTTACCAATTCTTCATGGACTTGTGGTATGATGACGCGGCATACCTGTGGGCCGAGATGACTTTCGATCAGGGAGTACTTCCATGCGTACGGAACCAAGGTGGGTAAAGACACTGGGCTATGATTGGGTGAGAATCAAGACTCCTTCGTTCGTGATCTGGGTGCGCTTGGTGGTTGGCTTGTGGCTCTTGGTGGGTGTATCGACCAGTCGAGCCAACCTTCAGGACCCGGTTGCAGCCGATGATGCTGTGGCCGCCCTGCCCAGTGTGGGTCGCGTGGATGCTCAGCCGTTGTTGTTGCTGACCAAGCGTTTGAGTGAAGCCTTGGAAACCATCGGTTCGCCCTTAAACGCCTCGGCAACCGCGGAGATGGCAACGTTGGCCGAAGAACCCGACGATGCCAAAGTCACCGCAACGATTCAGCGATTGTTGGATCCGCTGTGCGTGGCCGCCGTCGAAATATCGCCAGACGGATCGATGCAAGTCATCGCGGGACAAAACGTCACCGTCGAAGAAAACGGTTGGCGAGCGATGTTGGTGAAAGTCCTCAACCACGCCAACGTTCAAACGCAGTTACAAACACGTAGTCCGAATGCGCTGCCGATCCCCACCGGTCCTCAGGACGAGATTGAAAATCGGTGGATGTCGTTAAATCTGCATAACGAACGGCCGTTAGATACACAATTGAGTGGCTTGGAACTGGAGTATCGAATCCTCTTGATTTCGTCCGTGCGGGTCGGCACCCATCTCGGGAAACTCGCGTTTAGCCCCAGCGGTGAAAACGGCACCTGGGCCAACACAAATATTACAGTGGAAACGGTACCAGCGACCAAAGTCGAATTCCGAGTGACGGATGCGGATGGCTCGGACTGTATGGGTTGTTTCGAAATCCGCGATGCATTGGGTCGAGTTTACCCAGCGCAGCCCAAACGATTGGCGCCTGACTTTTTCTTTCAAACGCAGATCTATCGCGAGACGGGTGAAGCGATCATGTTGCCTCGTGGCACTTACACGGTGATCTGTTCGCACGGTCCGGAAAGCGTGCCTGAAACCAAAACGATCCAAGTCGGCGAACAGCCGATCGTGATCGATTATCAAGTCGAGCGTTGGATCGACACCGCCAAGCTGGGTTATTGGAGTGGCGATCATCATATTCATGCGGCGGGATGTTTGCACTACGAAAACCCAACTCAAGGCGTGCATCCGCCGGACATGTTGCGGCACATCATGGGCGAAGACGTCAAAGTCGGTTGTTGCTTGACTTGGGGACCATGTTTTGATTATCAGAAGCAGTTCTTTACTGGTCGGCCCGACGATGTCAGTCGTTATCCGTACTTGCTGCGTTACGATGTTGAGGTCAGCGGTTTTGGCTCGCACGAGTCCGGCCACTTGAATTTGTTGAAACTGCGGGAGCAAATTCCAGCGGGTGGCGACTCCAAGAACCACTGGCCAACGTTGGGGCTAAACACGTTGAAGTTTGCCAAACGGCAAGGCGCGGTCACGGGAACCGCCCATAGTGGAAACGGCCTGGGCCAAGTCGTGGGTCGAGTGGCCGGGGTCGATGGCCCACACAAACTGCCTTGCTTCGATATCCCGGCGTTTAATGGCATCGGTGCTCATGAGTTCATCATGCAGGTGACGCACGAAGTCGACGGACCTGATGGCGAAAAGGTGCCCGCCATCGACTTTATCGCCACGATGGATACGACTCGCGAACACGAATGGAACATCTGGTATCACGTGCTCAACTGCGGTATTCCCATCGTGGCCAGTGGCGAGACCGATTTTCCTTGCATCACGGGCGAACGAGTGGGACTGGGGCGAGTCTACGTGAGCTTGCCGGGCATCTTGGATTACAACGATTGGGTCGAAGCCTTGCGCCGCGGTGAAAGCTACGTCAGCGATGGCTCAGCACACCTGCCGAACTTTCAGCGAAACGAGGACGGCACTTTCTCTGTGGATGTCGCTACGAGGAAAGCAGAATTCCCCGACATCGATGTGGAGTTGATTGCCAACGGCTATCCGCTTGAAGTGCAAAAAGTTAAAGCCAATGGAACGATGCAAACGCTGACCTTTGCCGCGCCCAAGTTGGAACAAAGTAGTTGGTTGGCGGTCCGAGTCTTCCCGTCGGCCCATACCAATCCGATCTGGGTCAAATTAAACGACAAGCCAGTGCGTGTTGCGACTAGCATCGAGTGGTGTCTATCTTCGTTGGAGCAATGTTGGCGCGAGAAAGCTCGAACGTATGCGCCGGCGGAGATGGGCGATGCTCGGGCGGCTTACGATCACGCGCGGGAGGTTTATCAAGGGATGTTGAATGAAACCAAGTAATGCAACTTGCGACGTTGTATGGCTGGGCAACGGACAGTGGTTTGGCGAGCTGGTCTGTGCTTGTTTGTGCCTTCTGCTCTTAAGTTTATTGGGCGGAGCTAACGCCAACGCCCAGGATGAGGATCAGCCTGAGCCGGAAGTTCTGATCACCGTTTCAATTTCTCCCGAGGCCCGCGTCAAGGCTTCGCCAGGAAGTGCGTCCCGGGTGTTGCGGCAAGGCGAATGGACCGAGTTCACGGTGACGATCGAAAACACGGCCGGCATCACTTCGCCACTTGTGATCGAGTCCGAGCAACAGATGCGGGACGAGAGTAGTGGTTCGCTCCGCGAACCGTCGTTGGTCCGCGGAGCGGTCCACGACCATGAACGCTCGCGATGGATGCGTCTGGATTGGGACGCTGAGAAACCGCTCACCGGAGCGCCAAAAGAAACTCGGCGGCTGCGAATTTGGAGCCGTGACCACGGCGTGCGTTCGGCAGTGCTGAACTTCAACGCTGGCCAAGGGACCCAAGACCTCGGATTCCGCAGCGACGTTTTGTTGAGTTTTCGCGTGCTTGCCAGATAACATCAGCGATTCGAGACCACGAACCCTTGCCACGCGAAAGTTGCACCTTCGTCCTTTTCGAGTTGCAGTACTGTTCAAGTTGCGTATCAACGCGACACACAGCAATGCTGGACGAGGACCCACGTTGCCCTTTTGTTCCTGCATTCCACCCAACCTTGCGTCGCCGGGCGATCTAGGACACGAAATAAGCCTTGCCGTGAGTGGTATTGTGGTGAACCGAGAATCGCTCGATGGAAAAGATCGGTTGCATGATTCATGACTATTGAACCATGAAGCATTCAAACCGTTCAGCCCTTTTAGGACGTCGCTTGGATTAGAAAGAGCTGTGGTTCAGGCGAGCCATGGCTTGTTCGATTTCGCCGATCACTGCGGGATCGCTTTCGAGTGGATGTTGTCGAGCGAGCGCGGAGAATGCTTGTTGACCGCCAATTTCTCCCAAGGCCCAGGCCGCGGCTCCACGGAGGACGGCGTCCGTCTCGTGAGACAGCAATCGTTCCAGCGCCGGAACACTGGCGGCGTCCTTTTGGTTTCCCAATACATACGCCGCGTTGCGAATGGCTCCTGTGCGTTTGCTGCGCCACATGGGAGTGTGGCGAAACCGTTGGCGAAACGCGACGTCGTCCAGGGACGTCAATTCCAGCAAGTCCACGACGGACTGTGAGCCCGCTTTGTCGACGGCGCTGTTTCGTGGATCGGCATGTCGGTTCCAAGGACAGACGTCCTGGCACACGTCGCAGCCAAACCACCAAGATCCCAAACCAGTTCGCAGTTCGATGGGTACCGGCCCCCGATGTTCGATGGTGAGATAGCTGATGCAACGCCTGGCGTCCAAGACCCCCGGTTCGGGAAACGCCTGCGTCGGGCACGCCGTCAAACATCGCGTGCACGACCCGCAGTGGTCCGATTCATGTGGCGAATCGTATTGCAGTTCGGCATCCAAGATCAATGCGGCCAAGAAGAAGTATGACCCGGCTCTTTTGTTGATCAGCATGGTGTTCTTGCCAACCCAGCCCATGCCGGCCAAACGAGCAAAATCACGTTCCAACAGCGGTGCGGTGTCGACGACGCCTCGTATCTTTACCTCTGGCCAACGAAACTGAACGTGGGCCATGAGTCGCTTCAAACGCGAGTGGATCCAATCGTGGTAGTCGTCGATGGCCCAAGCATAACGCGCGATTCGTCCCGCGCCGGTTCGCGGCTGGGGGCTGCTAACTTGCTCCGGGGATCCCACGCCAAACGCCGGGTCGTTCTCGGCCGACGCTTCTTGGTCCTCGGCGGTGTAATAAGAGGCTCCCAACATCAATACCGACCTCGCGTGGTCCAAAACTCCACGCGGGTGCGCGTAGGCCGCGCGTCGCTTCGGCAAGTATTCCATACTGCCGGACAGGCCCCGATCCAACCACTGGCAGAAAAAGTCGTAGTGGGGTGGCCGAATCGCTGGGGCCGCCCCACACAGGAAGAATTTTTCCTCGAAAGCTAACGACTTTAACGATTGGGTGAGTTCTTCCGGATCGGGCGGTGACATAAATGGGCTGTTTCGGCAAGTTGGAGTGGTTTTTCGTTGGCAAGTCTTGAAAAGCAAACAGCGCCAAATAGGCTGAAGGTAGCGGAAGTCGTTCCACGGGTTCCGCCATTTTCACAATCCCTCCCCGGAAGGCAATCTCATGAACGTCCCTTTTCTCTTCTCGACTGGGCGGCTGGCCCGAACTGGCCTTGCCCTGGCGGCCATAATGATGCTCGTATCTTGTTCGACGAATTCTGTTCAAGCCCAGGGTGCGGGTTACGATTTTGGCGTCGGGCTAGGTTGGGCCCAACAGCCCTTACGTTTGTCAACACCCCGCGAAGACCTGCCTTATTTTGCCAAGTTTCCGCCGGTTTACTATGGTGACATGGTTCGCCGACCATTTGGTTTCAGTCCCTACGCGCTGCCACCGGGAATCGAACCGATCGAGCAACGCGTCTTGCAGCAAACCATGGGTCCTCGGACGATCCTAAATCCCTTCTGCGAACCTGGTCGCGCGCGTCCGGCCACCCCGCCAGCTCCGCCAGCCGTCGAGGTGACACCTCCCGCGGCAGACGCTCCTCCTGTTCTGCCGACCGTTGAAGACGGCGATGTCGCCGCCCGCCGAGCCTAGTGCTTTGTCACCATTTAATTTTGGGGTCGGTCTGGTAAAGGGGTCAGGAGTCAATTGCGGGAACGGCCCTTCGGGTTCTTAGCACAATTAACTCCTGACCCATTTACCAGACCGTAAGTTTTTGGCGGTGACAAAACATTAAGGATGATGCGTCTCATGAGTTTATCGCGAGATTGGGCGGTACAATCCGCTGCAATGGCCTCGATCCTCAACCGGGGGGTGCAAGCCACCGGTTGGACGCCGCCACAAAGTTCCGAAGGACAGCAGGGGTGATACTTCTCCAGTTCCGGGCTGTATTTCGCGCGCAGCCTCGTGTCGGCCCGTGTGGCCGACAAAAGTCGGTACACCAGCACTTGTTAATGTTAATCCGGCTCCGTCAAGTTGACTAATTTACGAATGGGCAAACTTTGCTGATGGCGCAAACTTTGCCGACGCGATTCGGCAAGAGCTGCCGAATCGAATCGGTGCTATCAGTTCGGCGCTGAATCGATCTTCGTCCGATTTCTCGTGATTTGCTGCGATTTTTCTAGCGCGGGCAGCCTCGGACACGGCATTACCAACGATTGGCCCATTACTTGCATAACAGATGGGTTACGAAGGGTTGCGATCTCGCCATGGACGGCGAAACCACTTCAGGGAAAGGAGTCCTCAATG
Source organism: Pirellulaceae bacterium (assembly GCA_041741535.1). Taxonomy (GTDB): domain Bacteria; phylum Planctomycetota; class Planctomycetia; order Pirellulales; family Pirellulaceae; genus M30B19. The sequence continues at coordinate 39,024 of JBGSJV010000089.1, read as the reverse complement.
TACGGAACTTATTTGTCGGCCTCGGGCGCTGATTCTTATAGCCGGTATTTGGAAGTCATTGCCAACAATGTCGCCAACGTCGACACCCCGGGTTTTCGTCGCGAACTACCCGTCATCAAGGCATTCCACTCCGAAGCGATTGAACAAGGCTTGGCCTCGCCGGGCGATGGCGGCATTCATGACTTGGGCGGTGGCGTGGGCATGTTTCAAACCGTCACGAGTTTCGAAATTGGCCAAGTCCAACGCACGGGCGTGGACTCGGACGTGATGCTGGCCGATCCTCGCGGCGATCACTTTTTTGTAGTTGAGCAAGACGGGCAACAAATGCTGACCCGCGCCGGCAATTTCCTGTTCGACAAAGAGGGATACCTGGTCACGCAAAGCGGGCGACAGGTAATGTCCTCGAGCGGCGGTCCGGTTCGCATCAATCCGACATTGCCGTACGAGTTTGATTCGACCGGCAATGTGGTTCAAACCGCCTCTGGGACTCGAGCCGAATTGGCCGTTGTGCGCCCCAATTCACTCCACGACTTGCAACACATGGGCGAAAACATGTTTGCCCCTAACGGGCAACTGCAGTCCGTGCCGGCGGAAGAACGAAGGGTCCGAGCAGGCTTCCTGGAGACCTCGGCGGCCCGACCCGTGCAAGAAATGGTCGACATGATCAAAGTCACCAAAGCCTATGAAGCCAACGTGCGAATGATCCAACAACAAGACGGCATTACCGAGTCACTGTTGACGAGAGTGCTCCGCGGTTAGTCATCCACTCACGAACCTCCAACCTAAACCATTAATTTTGTCCCGCTAAGGAAATCAACTCATGAGCGTGCAATCCTTGTACACCGCTGCCACGGGCATGGAAGCGATGGAACACAAACTGGATGTGATCGCCAACAACATCGCCAACATCGGCACGATTGGATTCAAAAAAGATCGAGCCAACTTTGAGGACCTCTTTTATCGGTACCAAGCTGTGCCCGGTTCCGAGCAAAACGAACCTTCCACCGGCGTCGGCATTCAAACGGGTGTGGGCACGCGAGTCAGCAGCGTGCAAACCAACTTTCGCCAAGGTTCGATGGAAGAAACCAATCGCTCGTTGGATGTCGCCATCGAAGGCGAAGGCTTCATTCAAGTTGCCGGTACCAACGGAGAGTTGCAATACACTCGTTCAGGAAACTTGAGTCTCAATCGCGACGGAACGTTGGTCTTGGGCTCCGCCAATGTCGGACGTCGGATCGAACCAACCGTTACTCTGCCGCCGAACGTCACGTCGATTCAAATCACGAGCGATGGAGCCATTTCGGTTCTGCTCGAGGGGCAAACGGAATTCCAAACTGTCCAAACCTTGCAGTTGGCCCGCTTCCCTAACCCAGAGGGTCTCTTGAAGTTAGGTGACAACATTTACGGCGTGTCGGATGCCAGTGGCCAGCCGACGATCAACAACCCTGGTCAACCTGGCTTTGGTTTGATGCGTCAAGGTTATCTGGAAGCTTCCAATGTGGAGCCCGTGCGGGAATTGATCGACCTGATCCAAGCTCAGCGCAATATCGAGCTCAACTCGAAGATCGTCCAAGCCGGCGATGAAACGTTGTCGCTGATCTCTGGTCTGCGTCGTTAATCGAAATTCTCACAATCGCTTTTCCAGTAACAACATTCCACCGGCCTGACCCCCAACTCCGAGTTCTTCTGATGCGTGCAACTGAAACTTGTAGCCGATCGACGACGGCTCGCTTGCTGACCTCGGTACTCTGCTGCGTAGCGATGTTGGTCGGCGGAATCTTGACCGAACAGACGAGCTGCGGACAAGAAATTCACTTGCGTCGTTCCGCGAACATTGCTGGATCGTTGGTTCGTTTGGGCGACATTGCGGATATTCAAGGAGGCCCTGCCGCAGATCAGGTGGCCTTGCAGCAATGGGTCCTGGCCCCTTACTCCGAGGAACACTCGATCTGGTCGGCGCGTGAGATTCGTGAAGAACTAACAGCGGCCGGTTGGAACTTGTTGTATTGGGAAGTCACCGGCGCCAATCAAGTCCAATTGATCGGGCCCGATTCCGCAGCGGAAGCTCGCGAGCGTCAACGCAAATTGGCGGCTGTTCATGGTCGAGTTCAACAAGCATCCTCCGCCCGTACCCCCCCAACACCTGATCCGGCTGCGTTTGCCACGACCCATCCTTCGGCACAAAGAACCGGTGTGGTGCAAGCTCAATGGCAAGAAGAATTGCTGGAGCAAGCCGATCCCTATCAAGCCTCTTCACTCAACAGTCTGCAACGTCCCAAGACGACCAGTACGGTGTGGGCGTTTCGTCAGGACATGAGCCGAGGCCAAGTAGTCACAGAAGCCGACATCGAACAAACGACCATCGCGCGCTCGTTGCCGAGCCAAGCCGTCTTGGATGCAAACCAAATTATCGGCCAAGCGTTGCGTTCCACCGTTCAAGCGGGCCGGCCAATCCTGAGCAATCAGCTGGAACCTGTCAAACATGTCCAACGCGGCAAGGAAGTCACGCTGGTCTCGCGAGCCGGTCCAATCGAAGTGTCCACCAACGCGCGATCGTTGGCCGACGCCACCTTGGGTCAGTCCGTGACGGTCGAGTCGCTGGACCGCAAGCGACAATTCCTCGGGCAGGTCGTTGGATTCAACATCGTGCAAGTAGTCGGTGGTCAAGAGGCACGCGACGGTGCCATCGTGGCGCAAGTCACGGCCACCAATCCCGAGCGTTCCGGCAATGCGTTACGGGTCGGTTCGGCAGCACCTCGCCGCAACAGCCTTCGGTAATCGACTCACGTACCTACCCCACAAGACGACGTATTTCAACCCATTCCCCTTCACCTATACTCGAGAAGTCGTGATGAATCTTCGCCCCATTCAGATCCTTTTAATCGTGGCCGTGATCGCCAGCATCGGCACGTGGCCGATGGAATCTCGTGCTCAAAACAACAGCCTGTACCAGGCCAAAGACATGTCCGGGCGACAGGTCCCGTTACAGATGCATCAAAGCAGCTTGATTTACTCCGCCGCGCCCGAAGCTCGTTCGTTTCAAATGCAAGACATCATTTCGGTCCGCGTCGATGAAATGGCTCGCACTTCGAGTCAAGGTCGCAATGATCAACGCAAGAACGCTTCGTTCAACGCCATCCTCAACAATTGGATTCGCTTGAATGGGTTGCGGAAAGCCGAGATCGATGAAATGGAGGATGGCAACCCTCAAGTTCGTGGCAGTGTGCAAGAGACCTACCGAGCCGAGAATCAAGTCGAGACCACCGAACGATTGACGTTGAATATTGCGTCGACGATCGTCGACATCCGTCCCAACGGGAACCTGGTGATTGAAGGCCATAAAGAAGTTCGCGTTAATGATCAAGTCTGGCGAGTCTCGCTGACGGGGACGTGTCGACAACAAGACATCGGTCGCGATAACACGATTACGAGCGACCGAGTGATTGACTTTCGCCTGGCCAAACACGAATCCGGGACAACCCGGGATGGCTATCGACGCGGTTGGTTCAAGACCGCCTACGATCGGTGGGCTCCGTTTTAAGTTCGCGACCAACCCTTGGACGATCAACGCCTGACCCCATGACCACGAGTACCCTGAACATGAGTAGCCACTTCATCATTCGAATTGTCATGCTGGCCTTGGCCTTGGGGTGGCCCAGCGTGGTCTTCGCTCAAGGTCGGATCGGTGACGTCTGCACCATCAAGGGTCAAGAACGCAACCTGCTGCGGGGCGTTGGCGTGGTGGTTGGTTTGCAAGGCACCGGAGATCAAAATCCGGCGACAACCGGAGCCGGATTGGCGGAAGCACTCAGCAAGAGCGGTTGGGAAATCCCGCGCAGCGCGTCCGGACAACCGCTGACCGAGATCTTCCAAAACGACAAGAATGCGACTTTGGTCATGGTAACCGCGGAGGTCCCGGCAGCCGGTGCTCGGCAAGGTTCGTTGATTCGCTGCCGCGTCAGTGCGTGGAACGGCACCACGAGTTTGGATGGCGGAACCTTGTTGGACACGGCACTGACGGGCGGTCCGGCGATCCCTTCCACACGCGACAGTAGCCGAGCAGCCAGCCTGCCTGTACTGGCGATCGCTGCCGGCCAGATCCGCTTGGAAGGAACCCAAATGACCAACGGCGTCATTGACGATGGTTGTCAGTTGACCGTCGACTTTCGCAACGATTTTTTTGAAGAGGAAGAAGAGATCGTAGGCTCCGACGACCTATTCGGCGGAACACCGGGAACTCGACGAAAAGTCCGTTACTTGAATTTGGTCTTGAAGCAGCCGCACGCCGAATTCTCGATTGCCGACCGAATCGCTCAACAGATCAATGATGAATTGCTGCGGCAAACACTTGGTGGCATTGGCGATAAAGATATTGTTCTGGCTCGTGCGACCGACTCGGTCAACATTCGCGTTCGCTTTCCCAATCGTGAGTACAACGATGATCCGGTTAACTTTGCTCGATTCGTTTTGGAGGACATTCCCGTTGTCCTCAACACAAAGCACACCAAGATCGTCATGAATCGGCGGACCGGAGTGATCACGGTGGGCGAAGATGTGTATTTCTCGCCGGTCGCCATTACCAGCGGTGATTTCAAAGTTGATATCGCACCCTTCCGCGAATTGTCGCTGGAAGACAATCAAGGAACCGGTGGCTTGATGAAGCTCAAGCGATTGACTCAAGCCTTGAATGACCTGCAAGCCCCGCCGGCCACCGTTATCGACATTATCAAGCATCTAGAGACCGGCGGTCATCTCTACGGTCAAGTTATCGAACAGTAACTGGAAAGTGTGCCAACATGCCCAAAATCAATGACCTGAACACCACCTCATGGATTCCGACACGAGCCACCGCGCTGCCGGTGCAGTACTTGGCCGAACTGAATCAGCTTTCGACCAACGCTACTACAAGCGCCGCCGCGAATCGACAACCCGATCCAACGTTTCTCAATCAGTTGCGGATGCCAAACGCCACCGCGGATTCACTGAAAAGCCAAGCGGCTTCGGCTGCTACCATGTCGCCAACGAGCGAACCGACGCCCGAGAAATCATCACAGGGTATGCACTTGTTGGACAGTTTGCGTGGCCAATCCGCCACGGCCCTAAAGTTTGAACAACGCCCCACGGCCTTTGAATACGACCCGAAAGAAGTGGCTTCGGGACAACTGGAGTCCGAGCCCGAGTCCGCTGAACAAGCGATGCAGCAATTCGTCGGCGAAACATTCTACGGAATGTTGATGAAACAAATGCGGAATACCGTGGTTCAGTCCGATCTATTTGGAAATAGCAGTGCCAAGCGAATGTTCGAAAGCCAGTTGGATCAAACACTGGTCCAAGAGCTGTCAACCAACCACAGTGAATTCCTAAGTCGACCGATGCGCATTTGAACGAGCCGACGCGTGTCTTGCGGAGTTCGCCCCGCCTAGCCCCAAACTGGTGCGTCTACTCCGCGCAACCTGCCCTCCTGCAACTTTTCCGAGCCTACCCTGCCAAGAAAGATTTGAGCATGATCCACGAGCCACACGCCGCGCAGCGACTGGCCCATGACGATTGGGAAAAGGCGTTAACGCTCCTCCTGGATGATCTCTTGCAAACGCAACACGAAATGTTGCAGATCTTGGAACAAAAACGCGTCGCCATGGTGAGCCGCAATTTGGCGTCTATCCGCGAACTGCAACCTCGCGAAGAGGAGCTGTGCCGCCAACTAACTGCGTGTCAGGAGCGTCGCAACGAGTTGCTAGCAATGGCCCGTTCGGCAAATCTGCCCGACGGAAACCTGGAGCAACTCAGTCGCTCGCTGCCCTTGCAAGAAGAAGCGGGTGTTCGCTCAAGATTATCCAATGCCTCTCATCGCGCCATGTTGCTTAAACATCAAAGTTTGACTAACTGGATTATTGCGCAAAGGAACCTGTTACATATTTCCCAATTGTTAGAAAACATCACATCGGGAGGGCAAACCGCGCCGACTTACGGAAGGAACACGCGAGTGGCTGGTGGTTTCATCTTGGATCAAGAAGCCTAGGCTTTATCAGGCCCAAATCAGACCCCCGTTCGAAAGCCACGGCCGCGCTCTTCTGGTTGGGATGGTTTCGATGAGTCTCTTCGGTGCAATCAATAGTTCGATTTCCGGACTGAACGTGGCGACGCTGGGGTTACAGGTCGTCTCGAACAACGTCGCCAACGCCAACACACCGGGCTTCTCCACGCAAACGTTGGATCAGGTCACGGCGATGAGCGTGAAGCGTGGCAATTTCATCGTGGGAACGGGTGTCAAGGTCGCGGGTATCTCGCAAAGCGGCAGTCGCATGTTGGAGAATCAACTGCGGGAGTCGATTGGCGACGCCGATAGCACACAAGTCCAAAGCAGTCTTTACCAACAGCTCGAAGCAATCGTGGGCGAACTGGGCGACAACGATATCTCAACCTACCTGAGTCGGTTCTTTAACTCGTTGCAAGAAGTTTCGCAAAAGCCCGAATCTCAAGCCGTGCGCGGTTTTGCCATTCAACAGGGCAAGGCGCTCGCCGAAAAGTTGAACTTCACGCATACTCGGGCTGTCGACTTGCATGATCAAGTCAACTCTCAAATCGAAGGCAGCGTCGATCGAGTCAATGAATTGCTGCAAGAGATTGCGATCCTCAATAATCGAGTCGTTGCGGCCAACGGAGGGAGTGGTGGCATTGGCGTTGCGAACAATCTCGTTGATTCTCGGCGAACCGCGTTGCGAGAATTGGGCAGTCTGATCGATGTGCGCGTGGTTGATACGGAAGACGGTGCGATCAACATCAGCACCAGCGCCGGCAGCACTCTTTTGCTCAACGGCAACGCCACGAAACTGCGCGTCTCGTATTCGGACGCGGAGTCCGGGTACCAACGCGCCACCGTCGAGTTTGACGATGGCGACTCGCCCGTGGCGATCAATGGCGGACGGATTGCCGGGCTGCAGATTGCTCGAGAATACATCGCTGACGAATTCTTGTCGCAGATGGACAAGTTTGCGTCCAATCTCGTCTTCGAGTTCAATAAACTTCATTCCAGCGGCCAAGGCTTATCGGCCCTGACGCAGGCGAGCGCGGAACATCGGGCAACCGATTCCAGTGCTCCCTTGGACCAAGCTGGCCTGCCGTTCACGCCGACCAACGGAAGTCTCAAAGTTCACGTTCGCGACAAGACGACTGGTCAAGTGAAGTCACACGATGTGTTGATTCAGTTGGGTGTCAGTCAAAACACGAGCTTGGATAGTCTCACTGCGGAATTGGATGGCATCGCTGGTATCAAGGCGTCCATCGATCATCAGGGGCGACTGCAAATCAACAGTGACGACGCGAACGTGGAATTCTATTTTTCAGATGACACGAGCGGCGCTTTGGCTGCTTTGGGGATCAACAGCTTTTTCACCGGGACGCGGTTGGGAAACTTGGGTGTTTCGGAGACCATTCAGCAGAATCCTGGGAAGTTATCGACGTCAACGGGCGGCATTGGGAAGGACACCGAGGCGATTTTGGGTTTGGCGGGTCTTGAACAACGGGCGTTGCCACAGCTCAACAACCAGTCGCTCCGCAGCCACTACGAGATGACGGTGGGTGACATTGCTCAGCATTCCAGTACCTCGAAGAGCCTAGCTGAAGCGTTCACACAGTATGCGGCTACTTTGGAAGCAGAGTCCTTGAGCCAAACTGGCGTCAACCTGGATGAAGAAGCCGCCAAAATGTTGCAGTATCAACGCGCCTATCAAGCCTCGGCGCGCGTGATCCAAACGGCCAACGAGATCTTTGACGTGATGATGCAGTTGTAAACGTTATGTCGATTTTCTTTCCAATATACGATCGTGGCAGCGACTCATTAAATCACGCGCGATTGACGGCTTCGCTGCAAGCCAATCAAACTCGTTTGCATGAATTACAACAACAGATTTCGACTGGCCGACGCATCACACGAATCAGTCAAGATCCATCGTCGGGCATTCGCGCGATGGGGTATCAAGCCTCCATCGAACAAACCACTCAGTACGGTCGCAATTTGCAGGCCAACCAGGCTTATTTGGCGGCCACCGATACGCAACTGCGTTCCGCCAACAACTTGCTAACTGATTTTCGCGGCAATTTGGTTACTTGGTCCAATGGAACCTTAACCGATGCGGATCGTAAAACGGCGATCCAGCAATTGCAAGGCTATCGAGACCAGCTACTTGCGATCTCCAACACGCAATTCCAGGGCCGCTACCTGTTTTCGGGCGCCGATACACGACAACGGCCGTTTGTGATTCAAGATGGTCAGGTGTTGTTCCAAGGCAACAGCGGCGAACTGAAAGTTCCGACCACCTCGGACATCATGGTGCAGAGCAATATCTCGGCCCAAACAGCGTTTGGCGGGCAGTCTCAAGCAGTCCAAGGGCTTTCAAATCTTCAAGCCCCACTCACGCCCGACACACGGCTAAGCGATCTTCACCGCGGACAAGGAGTCCAGTTAGGTAGTCTGCAGGTCTCTGACGGCTATCAGACTTCACTTGTGGATTTGACGCGCGCCGAAACCATCGGCGACGTGATTCGACTGGTCGAGACCAATCCACCGACCGGTCGCCATCTCAAACTAGAGATCAAAGGCGATCGTTTGGAAATGCGCTTTTCGGATGCGGGCACGGATCAACTAATCATCAACGAAGCCAACGGCGGCAGCATCGCATCCGATCTTGGAATTCGAACGGGGTTGGCCGAAACTCAACCCGGTCATGTCATCGGGATTTCCTTAGCGCCACAAATTACCGCCACCACTCCGTTGGCCCAGCTTTCGGGAACGACTTCGGTTGCCTATTTGGCAAGTCCCGGGAACAACAACGACATCCTGCTTCGCTCACGGGAAGTGGGAGTCAGCGAAAATGGGCTCCAAATTCAATACGTCGATAGCTCGTTGTTGCAAGCAGGCAGCGGACTGATCCAAGGCAGCGAAGAAGTGTACGTGGAAAGCGCCGCCCGAGCCGCACGAGCCGGCTTGTCTTTCTCCGGAGTCGGCAACGATCTGTTGTTAACCGCCAGCCAACCGGGCAGCCAACTAAACGATGTCGAGATCGAAATCTACGTTGCAGGTGCGATTGGTGATAACGCGGTCGTCAGTTTCAATTCCACCGATAAACGATTGCGAATTGGAATCGACAGCGGCGACCTGACGTCCGCACAGGCAATTATCACGGCCGTCAATGCCGAAGCGACGTTTACGGCATCGAGCGATGAATCCGATCCTGCCAACGGTTCGTTCAACCCCGCCGCGACAATTCAGGCAGCGGATGCCGGGGTCACAACTGGTCAGACCGGCAATAGCGGCGGAGATGCCAACACCGTTTACATCCACGTCAATCCAGAACTGACAAACGGGTATCACGTTTTGGAAGCGCTGAAGAAAAATGCCACCTTAAGCTCGCGCTTTGAAATGGAATTGGATCCGACCGATGGACCAATTTTAGGGTTCCCGGGTCGAACCGTGATCGACCCCACCGCCAAGGCCGTCACCAGCGGCGGGTCTGGCGAAGTCATCGACCTGGATTCTGGCTTTGAAATCACCGTGGGACAAACGACCAAACACGTGTCGTTGTCCGGGGCGAAGACCGTTGAAGACCTGATCAATGCCATCACCGGGACCAACTTGGGCGCGTACGCTCAAATCAATGATCAACGCAACGGCTTGGTCCTCGGTGTTCGCCAAGCGGGGCTCACCTTTTCCATCGGTGAAAGTGGTGGGACAACCGCGACGCAGCTCGGGCTGCGTACGATGAGCCGTGAAACACGGTTGAGTGATCTAAACTTTGGTCGAGGCGTTTCCACACAGCCAGGTACGGACTTCACGATCACGCGGCGCGATGGGACTTCGTTTGCAGTGGATCTCTCTTCGACCAAAACCATTGGCGACGTACTGGATCGGATCAATAACCATCCCGACAATCAAAACTTGAGCAATCAAATTGTGGCGAGGTTGGCCACAACGGGCAACGGAATCGAAATCACCCAAGACAATCCTACAGGCTCGGAACTGCTCTCGGTGCGGCGTCAATTTGGTAGCCAGGCGGCGCACGACCTCGGCTTGGTTCCTTTGGGACAGGACATTGGCTACCCGTCTGCGTCCAACGCCAGTGCTGCCTCCCTATCCGTGTTGTATCCCAATCTGTCCGGTCAACATCGCTCGTTTGCCGTTCGCGCCAATGTCCCGGGCGATCAATACAACCAAGTGGAAGTCGAGATCGTCAGCGGCGCCACCGGGAACAACGCCGTGGCGACGTTCAATCCTGGCTTGGGAAAAATCACCGTCCAAGTTGACCCGTCAGCCACACGGACGTCGACGTTGGTATCGGCGATTAACGACACCGGATTATTCCGCGCGGAGCTCCTAACGAACCCCGACGGCTCGCACAACAACGGCAATGGCATCGTGACGCAGTTAGGGACATTGGGAGTGCTCAGTGGCGGCAGTGCCCAACCCTCGGCGGTTCCCTCCAGTGCCATGGTGCGCCCCGCAGCGCCCAATCAACTGAACACGGCGCTGACAATTTCCGCCAGCCAACCTGGGACGGGTATGGATGGTTACGAGATACTCTTCCAGTCCGGCGCGGTCGGTGATACAGCGGCAGCGGTCGTCAATTCCGGATTGCGACAGTTGATCATCACGATTGACCCGTCCGCCACCACCGCCACCACCATCATGAACGCCATCAACACCGAAGGAACCTTTGCCGCGGAGTTGAATTCGACCGTCGACCCAACCAACAATGGATCGGGCATCTTCGGTCAACTCGGGACGTTAGCGGTCACCACGGGCGGCGCCCCGGAAGTCCTGCGCGGCAGTGATGTCAATCGGCAAGAGAATCAAAATATTTTTAACACGATCGAGCGCATGATTGCCGCGTTGAGCGGTCCTAACTCCGCAGGCTCAGCGGAAATACAGCATACCGCCAAACTGTTAGAAATCGACATCGACCGTTTGTCTCAGGCCATGGCAGAAATTGGTTCTCGGCATCAATACAACGAGTTCTTGTTCGAGCAGAATGAATCGCTGCTGATTGAACTCAAGAGCAATCTGTCCCAAGAAGTCGAAGTCGATATGGTCGATGCAATCACGCAACTGACCGCTCAACAGGCCACGGTCGATGCGTCGCTGAAGATGATCGCCCAAACGTTCCGCACCAGTCTACTCGATTATATTTAGGCTCTGTCCCCAAAGGGGTCTGATCCTATCCCGTGAAGGATTTCCCAAGGCGGCAACAGGCCCGAATGGGCCGAAACAACCCTTGCCGGTGTGCGCGAGCCACCGGTTAGCGTAATCTCTCGACCAGAAAAGGCCTGAAAGGCCGACACAATGTCCATGGACTGGCAGGCAAAAATCCTCCACGGCGTAGCGTCTGAACCTCTCCGGTCATGCCTTTTTGTCCAAAATTTTTGCATGCCCTCCAAAGGGTCAGACCTCTTTGGGGATCGAGCCTAGCGCTTGGCCATGCTTTTTTTGAAGTATCGACGCTGGCCAATCCGTGGTTGGGCGCGATGTTTTTCACTTTGCCGCGGACGTTCTGGCGACCGCCGCTAAAGCCATTCGTTCGCTTGCCTTACGGATGTTTCAACAACTGAGAAATATAGTTCTTGAACTCCGTCATGCAGTTAGGTGCATCGGGCCCAATAATTAGGGGGCCGGCAGCCGACGCCGGTTGCAAGCCGTGACTGCCTTTGACCAAAGTCGCGTCCAACGGAATGACGTCCATGCGATAACGAAAGCCAAGCTTCTTCTGCAGCAGACGCGCGCCCGCACGTAATTTGGAAGTCATGAACAACTCACACGGGTCGTAGCCTGGCTTGCGATGGATATCAACCGTCCGCGCGAAATCGGGCGCACGACGATCGTCCAACCAATAGTAATACGCAAACCATGCATCCGGCTCGGCCAACGCAATCCAATCACCACTGCGCGGGTGGTCCAATGCCAATTCGCCTGGGGCGACGACATCCGCCACACCCGGCAACTCCAAAAGCCGACGGCGAACTTCGAACCTTTGCTCGGACCGAGAAACATAAACATGTGCGACTTGATGGTCGACCACGGCAAACGCGGTACTGTCCAACGGTTGCAACATCTCGCCGTACGGACCATCGCGAACTTCCAGCAGTCCCGCTTCGCGCAAGTACCTGTTGATAAAGATCGGTCGATGGACCGGCACCAAGCCGTATTCGGAAACGACCACCACTTGGATTCCCAGTGCCTGTGCTTGATCAATGATCCAGCCAGCGCATTGGTCGACTTCTGCCACGCGTTCCGGAACAATCTCGTGACATCGCTGTCCGTCGTAGTCCAGATGGGGCAAGTAGACCAAGGTCAGCGCGGGGGATTTTTGTTTCAGCATTTCGATGGCGGCTCGTGCGATCCACTGAGAACAAGGCCACCCCGCGTTGGGCCCCCAAAATGTAAAGAAAGGAAACGCTCCCAGGCGTTGCTCCAGGTCACATCCCGTGCGATCAATGATTCCAAACTCTTTGGAGCCATCACAACCGTAATGGGGCTTCGGCGTGGCGGACCAGCGGACCGACGCACCTTGATTGAACCACCAAAACAGTTTGGCCGTTTCTACGCCATCGTATAGTTTGGCACCGTGGATCAGATGGTTCGATTGTTGCCAAAATCGAACCTCACCAGTACTACGTTCGTACCAGCCGTTGCCAACAATTCCATGTTCTCGCGGCAAGGTACCCGTCAGTAGCGTCGCTTGTGCCGTGCACGTCACGGCCGGCAGAGGACAGTTCCATGGAACCGGTGTTCCCAAGGCCGCGATTCGGGGAGCGTGGGCCAATAAGGCCGGAGTCAGGCCAACGACATTAAGAACACAGACTTTGCTCAATGGGTCAGCCCCCGTGTCGGAAAGTGCTTGTGGGCCGTTGGCTATTATGCCGAAACATTCATGACTGTAAGAAAACGATTTAGCGAGCGAGGTTCGTCCCTCGCTCGCTAAATCGACTTAACCAAATCTTTAACGCAAGCAAGCCTTAACGGCCGCCCGATTCACCACCTGTGGCTGTGCCGCTCTCGCCATCTGTGGTTGTACCGTTCTCGCCACTTGTGGCGGCGCCACCTTCGGTGCCTTCGGTCGATTCGGCACCTGAGTTGTCTGTCGTCGATTCCGTTGAATTGGCATCGGCTGGTGGCTGCCCAGCAGGGGAGACGACACCCACCGGAGTTGTCACCGTTGCCGGTTCGATGGGTTCGGTCGTGGGCAATTCGACGATGCCGACAATCTTTTCCAATGCCTCGGCCAATTGGCCCATGCCCGCTAGGACGCGAACACTGTTCGACTGTTCACGAAGAAACAAGTCCGTGGGGTTCATGGTTCGCTTCTGCGTTTCCGTCAAAGGCTTCTCTTCGACAAAACCGATGTCCGTCACCGCCAAGAGGTCCTTGAGTTCTTTCTCCAATTGATCGATCAGCTTAACGGCTTCTGCATTGGCAGCCAAAGCGGCCTTCAATCCCGTTGGCGTTTTTTCGACCGTACCGAGAATGCTCCGCGCCCCGGCAACAACAATCTTGACGTCCGTCCGAGCGTAATGCAAATGGAACGGGAACAGGCCATCTTCAGTAAAGTCATCCATGCCCATCATGCCGCCCATACCGCCACCCATGCCGTTCATACCGCTGGGGACACCATCCCCATCGCCGACCCGCATCGACTCACCACTGCCGCCAATCTCTGGACCGTTTCGTGGTCCGCCTTTGCTAGTCGACTTCTTTTTGGCCTGAGCAAAGCCGGTTTTCTCTTTGATCAATTGGTCGATCTTGATCATCTTTTGGGCCAACAACACGCGAGCCCGCGAGTCTTTCGCGACGTAGACCACCAATTGCCCGAGATTCTCCAAGTAGACTTTCGGATCATCGATCGGCAAGCGAGACAGTGCTAAAAACGCATCCAATCGCAACCATTTTCCGGCTTCCTTTTTGGTAGCTACTTTGGTCAAGGCAACTTTGACTTCGGCGGTTTTGGGATCAGCCGCTGGCAACATTAGTCCGTCCAGAGTTTGCACGGCCCGACGCGACAGCAGATAGCCGGCCTGGTCTTCGGCTTGGTTCGAGTCGAACTTGGCAATCAATCGCAACATCGAGTCAACCATCATCGTTCGAACGGCCGGTTGCATACGTTCTCGATCTGGCAATTGTCCATCGATTTCCGCGTGCCGTTGCAGACCACTCAGCGAAGCTGCCACCAGATAATCGGGGCTTTGGGGATCATCCACGATCTTCAAAAGTTCTCGGAGCGCCGCCAAATGCGGTCGCGGCGGACGTTGCCCCGAAATTCCTTCTTGAGTATCTAGTAGGCCAAGAATAATCACCGCGTTCACGCGGGCGGCCGGGTGGTAGTTCTTGCTGGCGATATCAACGGCCTTAGGCACGATGACATTGTTTAACAAATACGCGCGATTATTGTCGGACGTTGCCCGCACGATCTTGCGAATGAAATCCTGACGCAAGTCACCAAGGGTGGCTTGGGCATCGGGGTTTAGCGAGGTCATCTCGGCCATCAACACTTGCCCAACCCAATTAAGCACGGCCGACTGGTCGGCACTCGACATCGCGTTGGCACTTCCCAAGGCCGCTGTCACTTTTGATTCAAATTCGCCGCGCACGCGTCGGGCTTCGGAGACTTTGTTTCGATCCGTTCGAGGATCCAAGCCAACCAAATTGAATTGTTCCGGAACCGAGTCCGACACATAGGCTGCGGCCGGGTCCTGCAGCGCCCCAATCACGTTGGGGGAACGGAACATGCCAACGGCAACCAAACACATAAGGAATGACAAGGCTATTCGCAGGGGCATCTTCATGGAAATTCTCATGGTCTGAAACTGATTTCCTGGGGTCGCCGAAATCCGACCGACACTAGTTGGCGGGCAACCGAACGATGCTAGTTCGACGTTCGTCCGCTTGCATAGTTCCCCGTCATGCAGGGAATTCCGCGCTATTATGCTCGCCAACGTCGATTATGGTAACCTACCGGCCAGGTTTGAACCAGATTTCTGACGGATTCGTTGGCAGCCCAAATTATCGCAACTGAATGGACGGGCTGTAGGGGAAATAACTACGCCGCTGGCCGCCAAAACGAATCTCCACCCCGATCGTCAGGGCAAGTTGATTGATGAACTTCAAGTCATTGGCCGGCAAAACCAGATAATTCGTCGCGTCCAATCGCAGGGCCCACCACGGTCGAAACGCATACTTCACGCCCAACGATAAGGGAATCTGCATCGCAAATTCGTCAACCGTGCCACCGGTCTCGTCCAGAAATGAGTACTTTCCGGCGCCCAGTCCTAAGCCCGTGTAAGGGCGCCACCGCGAATCGCCCCAGGGAAAATACAGGACGGAAATATCGGCCAGCCGAATCGAAACTTCGTCGCCGCCCGGATCCGTGTTGGTGCTGCCAAACCCCAGTCCCAATTGGGCGCCCCAAAAATGCTCGTAGTCCCAACCCAGGCGAAGCCCAGAA
The DNA here is from genome assembly GCA_041741535.1 of Pirellulaceae bacterium. Lineage (GTDB taxonomy): Bacteria > Planctomycetota > Planctomycetia > Pirellulales > Pirellulaceae > M30B19. Next base: position 23,536 of record JBGSJV010000089.1, on the reverse strand, counting down.
ACGGTCCCGTGAGTTTGCTGCAAGTTCTCCGTCAAGTTCCAACCAAACAAGGCGCCTGTGTAGCCGTCGATAGAGTAGGGTCGATTCATCCAGCTGGTACCAAATAATGGTTGGCCACGATCGACGTGCCGCGGCCCAATATACGGTTGGCCGTGACCCAAATACGGGCGTGGAACTCGGTCCACCAGATGACTCGGTACCACCGAAAACGGGAAGCCCAAAGAGCCCGTGTCGGCCGGCTGATTCCCGCGAAACAGCAAATTCCCCATTCCCTGCTGAACGGCAAAGGGATTGAGCCAGAATGTTCGCGGCTGCTCCAAAGGCGGACCTCCCGGCCAAGAACCCCGCACGTAGGGACGATTGGGAAACAGCGGGCGCCAACGCAAACGGTCAATCAAGCGCGGCACCAAATAAGGCCGATTTGGGAACAATGGTGGATAGCCATCATATCCCCAGTCCGAGGTCTCACCCGGCTCGGAGTAGTATTCACTATCAGGGTAAACTTCCTGATCGAAATAACTTCCCTGTGTTGCCATTACACTGTTGGGCATTACACCGCTGGGCATTGCACCGTTGGGCGTCGTGGGCACGCCGCCTTCGACCGTACTAAATCGAGGACGTTCTGCTGTTGGTAGCGGTCTCCCAACAATTTCGTCCTGCATCCAACCGGCAGGATCTACTTCAACATCCAACGCCTGAGCGGAATAATTTGTCGGTCGCGCGGCGGTTGGCGCCCACTCTTGCCCGAAACTCGCGGCAGAGAACCAACCGTTTGCCGTGAACGTGACCAGCACGAATCCGGCAAACCAAACGAACTCCTGTAAGCGAGCATATGGCCACGCTCGGGCGAATGTCGCTTCGGTGTTGCAGGGCCACGCTCTGGCGAGCGTAGCTACTGCCTGGGCAGCGGCGATCAGTATAACTCGTCTCATAGCGCTCCCAGGAACAGTCATCACGGCGGCCGACGGTGCGGCGCGGGATTATGAGAGCGTCACCAAACGGTGTCAACATCAGTCGACGATCCGCAGCAAAGCGTAATTCTTCTTGCCGCGGCGGAGGACAATCATCGTCGGACTGGATAGATCGGCGGTCGTCACTTGGTGCGTGTCCGACTCGATGCGGCGGTTGTTCACGTACGCTCCACCCTCGGCCACAACTCGGCGAGCCTCGCCTTTGCTTTTGGTCAACTTGGCCTCCACCAACGCATCGGCAATCGAAAGACCTTCCGCCAATCGAGCTGCCGGCAATTGACTGGACGGGACTTCGGCAAAAACTTGATTGAGGTCCTCGTCGTTCGCAAACTTCCCAATTTCGCCACCGAAGAATATTTCGGTCGCCTGTCGCACCAAATCCAGGGCGGCGGTGCCATGAATCAACTCGGTGAGCCATTCGGCCAACCGAATCTGACTAGCGGCCTTTTCGGGTTCGGTGGCGCGGCAATGATCCAGGTGCTCGACCTCTTCACATGATAACTCCGTGAGAAACCGCAAGCACTTGCCCGCGTCTTCATCGGCGACGTTCCGCCAATATTGGTAAAACTGATAGGGCGCGGTCTTCTTGCCGTCCAACCACAATGCCCCGCTCTCGGTCTTGCCCATCTTGGTCCCGTCGGACTTGGTCAACAACGGACATGTCATGCCAAAGACTTCGGCACCCGACATTCGCCGTGCCAAGTCGATTCCCGCCGTGACGTTGCCCCATTGGTCGCTGCCGCCCAACTGCAGTTCGCAACCAAAAGTGCGGTTCAAATGCACGAAGTCGTATGCTTGCAACAACATGTAACTGAACTCGGTATAGCTGATGCCGACATCCGGATTCTCCAAGCGATTCTTCACCGAATCTTTGTTGATCATGACGTTGACCGGTACATTTTTTCCCACGTCGCGCAAGAAATCCAAGTACGAGAAACGGCTGATCCAGTCGTAGTTATTGACCAACAAAGCCGGTCCAAGCGTCGAGTGGCGGTCCGAACTAAAGTCCAACAGCCCAGCCATCTGCTCGCGAATCGCGACAACGTTTGCTTCAATTTGCTCCAACGATTGAAGGTTCCGCTCCTGCGACTTGCCGCTGGGGTCGCCGATGGAGCCCGTCGCTCCTCCGACCAAGGCGATGGGGCGATGTCCCGACTTCTGGAACCGTCGCAACATCAACAGCGGCAACAAATGGCCGACATGCAGCGAATCGCTGGTTGGGTCAAATCCTGCATACACCGTCCGAGGACGCTCCAGTAGCCAACTGCCCAAACGGTCGGAGGTACATTGATACACCAATTGCCGCCATTGCAAATTGGCATAGATATCGGTCAATGCTTGGCTCATCGTTGGCCCTTGAACTAGCGAAGCCGCCCCGACTTCGGTTTGGAATTGAAACACATATTTTCAGCAAAGCCCCCAGACTTCCCTGTTTCGCAAGCTCTCCTGATTACCGCAGGCGGTACCGGCAGAAAATCTTAAATGGAGTGCGGGAGCATGATAAATCGTACAGATAAATAGCGATAGGCGAAGGTACCTCGCCGAAGACACGATAATCCACGGCCCATTCGAGTTTCCGTATGAACCGATGCTTAAAAATCGCAGCTTCAAACTTGTCAATTCGCTACTTGCCGCTCCTGCGATCTTGGCTTCACGCCTCGTTGATCGGGTGGTTTGTATTGGGAGCGGGGGTTGGATCGGTTTCTGCCGACATTTGGTACGTCGACAATGAGAATGGTCAGGACACCAACAGCGGACGGACCGAATTGGTCGGACCACTTGCCGCTGGACCATTTAGGACCATCGGTCGAGCCCTGGAGGCCGCCCATGTGGGCGACACGATCGTCTTGGCCAAAAACGCCAGCCCCTATCGCGAAATGATTACGTTTTCGGGCAGCAAGAACTCCGGGTTTGCTGGGCAACCATTTCGCTTGATCGGCAACGGCGCGGTCCTGAGCGGCACGCAACAGATCCTGCCCAAACAGTGGCAGTTTGTCCGCGATGGTATCTACGAATGTCGACCGGCCGACGGGGCATTCCAGCAACTGTATTTGGGTTCGCGCCCGGCACAATATCAGGCGGTTACTCGAGAAACGCTGGGTGATTTGGAGCCGTTGGCGTGGACTTTATTGGATGGACGCATTTACTTTCGCACGGAACAGAACCTATTGCCGGATGCTTATGACTTGCAATACGCCAGCGGACAGACGGGAATCACCTTGTACTTGGTGCAGCATGTCTCAATCGAAAATTTGACGGTTCAAGGCTATTGGCAAGACGGCATCAATGCGCATGACAACGTGCGCGATGTCAAGTTGGTGGGAATTACCGCCCGAGGCAATGGCCGCAGCGGCGTTAGCGTTGGGGGCAGTAGCCGGATGGACGTTGTTAGTTCGCTCTTGGGCGATAACTGGCAACATCAAGTGCGGGCCGAGGGAGTGGCTCAGGTTCGCTTGCTGGGGAGCAATGTCTTGGCAAATGGAATTGGCGAAGCTCAGTTGCAGCAGGACGCTGGGAAAATCCTGGAAGAAATCCCGGTCGTCAACGTTCCCATTGAGGATCGACTGCCAATTCGCCCTGTGCGCCACGCCCGCTCCGGGTCGGTCATGGAAAATCCGTCGGCGGCAACGCGATCCTCGCGACTTTTTGATGACGAGACCATTTATCGCTAGGCTCGGTCCCCAAAGGGGCTGACCCGTTGGAGGACATGTAATAATTTCGGACAAAAAGGCATGACCGGAGAGGGACAGACCCGGCCGGTTCGCTTCGCTCAACGACCGTCCGCCAAGCCCGTTTTCTCGCCAAGTCCGTCGACGGGCTCCTCCACGCGCCGGCGGGCGTGGCTTTCAAACCTGTGGCGCCAATTCTTCTGTTTTTTTGTTCTTGGAACGTTTGATCTGGCGCGGATTGATGGGGCTGGACCGTGTGAGTCGATCGGCGCAGGGGACGGAACTCGCTCCACAATGGGGACGGATGGCCTTGTTGACTGGTTGTTTGAATCGTATCATAGACGGCGTTTTAACCTGCCGGAGGCCCGGTATGGTGGGGTGTTTTTTACACGAATGTAGTGGTCGATGAATTTTTACTTGTGCTTGGTCACCGCCTTGGTGATCCTGCTGTCGCCAGACGGGCTGTTGTTCCCGGAGTTGTTGTTGGCCCAGGAAACGGCCAAGACGGCTTCCGGAGCTCCGGCTGAAGCTGCCGCAAGCGGGGGAACGGGTGACTTCTGGATGTATCTATTGATGCCCTTGGCTCTGGTGGTCTTTATGATGCTGGTGATGAGACCGCAAAAAGATCAGAAACAGCGAGAGCAGATGCTCAACGAACTAAAGAAGAATGATCGGGTGGTCACGGTTGGAGGCATCATTGCGAAAGTTGCCATTGTCAGCCCGGAAACCAAAAGCGTGAAATTGGTTCTCGATGAGAAGTCCGGCAGTTGCATGACCGTCACCATGTCCTCGATCGCTCGGGTCTTGACCGGCGATGAAAAAGGCGATTTGAACGAGGAAAGCAAGTAGCCAGCACCTTTTGGCGAATCCTTGCCCTCGCTACCGCCGAAGTTTCTTGACTCCAATGGTTGGCGTCCTGATATTTGATTCCATACTTAGACCGCAATTTTTGGGAAGCTCGAAAATATGTTAGCTCAAGCAATCACCGAAACCGTTGAGGCCGTTGCACCGGCTGCCACCAATTGGATGAGTTGGATGCAAGACCCGTGGATCTATGGCGGCCTGTTGATTGCCACCATTGTCGTCGCCACAGTGGTTGGCAACTTGATTGCCCGAGCGTCACGAATGGATGATTCGGGGTGGCGGTTTGCGATCGTTCTCGGAAGCATTTTGGTTTCCCTGTTGGTCTTAGGTTCCAAATGGCCGCCGCGGTTTGGCGTGGACTTGAAGGGCGGCACGGTGATTATCGGGCAGGTGGACTACTCCAAGATCGACGCCAACGATCCCAATTCGCCCGATAGCGGGAACTTCCCGATCGAAGAATTGATTCGTCAGCTGAAAAACCGGATCGATCCAACGGGCCTCTTGGAAATCGTGATTCGTAGCCAAGGAAAGGACAAAATCGAAGTCGTGATTCCCGACGTCGATGCCGTTGAAGCCGAACGGATCTGGAACAAGATGAACAAAATTGGTTTCTTGCAGTTCCGCATGGTTGCGATCGACCTGGGCGAAGGCGTGCGAGCCAAGGAATTGGCCAGCAAACAAGCCGAGTCCACGGACGCCACCATCCGACGTTCTCGTACGGTAACGGAGCCGGCGACTGGCGACGAACCGGCCAAGGTAATTGCCAGCTGGTACGACATCGGCCGTACGGAAGTTACTGCGGCAAGTGCTGCTGAAGGTGTCACCCCCGCTTATCGGATGGTTCCGTTGCCATCGTCGTTGGTCCGGGACGGGGCAACGGGCCGAATCGTGTTGCCGACCTTGTACCAACGAGCCAATAACGGCGCGGAACTCAAGGATTTGGCCGAAGCCCAAGGCATTACTCAATTACAGATCTTGTTGTTGGAACCGTTAGAAGATCGTTTCCGCGTTGACGGTGAACACGTCCATTCGACTCGCGCTGGCTCGCAAGGCTTTGACCCCATCGTGGAATTTACGATGACATCGGCTGGAGCAAGTAACATGTATCGGTTTACCGATTATTTTCGGCCGGTTGGGCAAGCCAAACATTTTATGGCCGTGGTTCTAGACGGCAGCATCATGACGGCTCCGTCGCTCAATTCCCCGATTCAAGATCGCGGGATTATTGAAGGCAATTTCACGAAGACCGAAGTGGAAGATGTGGTCTCTATTTTGAACGCCGGTCGCATTCCGGTGGCGTTGAAGAAAGACTACATCAGTTTGGATTCGGTACAAAGCAACCTCGGGGTTGAGATGCAGCAAAAGGGCCTGTATGCGATGGTCGCTTCACTTGTTTTGGTTCTGATCTTCATGGTGGTCTACTACTACGAATGGAGCGGTGCTATTGCGTGTGTGGCCCTATTGCTGAATATCCTGCTACTTTGTGCCAGTATCATGGCGGTCGGGCAAGCGATCACGTTGACCGGTTTGGCAGGGTTCGTGTTGATCGTGGGTATGAGTGTCGACGCCAACGTGTTGATTTTTGAACGTATTCGCGAGGAAATGGCGAAGGGCACCGCACTGCGGATGGCGATTCGCAATGGTTTCGACCGCGCAACCACCACGATCATTGATGCAAATGTTACGACGATGATCACGGCGATTGTGCTCTACGTCATTGGTACCGAACAACTGAAGAGCTTTGCGGTGGTTTTGATTCTCGGTATTTTGACCGGTATGTTCACGGCCGTTTTTGTCGCCCGCGTTTGCTTCGATTGGCTGGAACGAAGACGCATGATCAAGAGCCTACGCATGATGCAGGTCTTCAAGTCCGATCGATTGAACATCGTTGGACTTGGCCGTGTGATGCTTCCAGTTAGTTGCGTCGCCGTTGTTGTCTCGATCGCCTTGGCCTTTATTCGCGGCGGTGAGATTTTCGATTATGACCTGCGAGGCGGCTCGACGGTTCGCTGCGTGATGGTCGCTCCGACTACCCAGCAAGCAGTTGCGGCGGAATTGAAACAGCAAAAGGTAGTCGACGCAAATGGACTTGATGTGCCGATCGGAGTCTCGGAGCTGATCTCGGAAGATTATCCGAACGGAACTTATTTTAAAGTCGAATCCACGTTGTCGGTTGCAGAAGGTGAAGAAAACGCAAACTTCCGCGATCTGAAGCAAGTGCTGAAAGACACGTTTGGAGATCGTTTGATTCGACTGGAAGTCGAAGCAACGCCCGTCCGAGAAGTGGGAGCCGCGCCGACTCCGGCCAACTCACAGAGTTCGGTACGACCGTGGCCATCCTTAAGTGCTCCAATCTATACGTCGCTGCCGGCAAGCATTCAAGAACAAGAGCCACCACAGGAACAAAAATCGGCCGAGGGCACAACGCCAGCCGCGGAAACACAAGCGGATGCAACAAAGTCAGAAGCGACCAAGGCCGAAGGTTCTGAAGCGGAAGCGACCGCTCCTCCACAAGAGGCAGCCAAATCCGACGCCGTAATCCCGCCAGCCACGAACGATGCAGCTCCAAGTCCTCAAACTCCAGAACTGCCACCATCGGCCCTGCCTCCGGTTCCAAGCACCACTCCGGTAGGTCCGCAGGACGGTAGTTCAACGGCGCCGCAGGACACTACGGCAACCGCGACGAGCTCCGGAGTTTTGGGGGAGTTTGAATTGACGTTCAAACTAGATGTCGCGACGGAGACGGTCCAAGGACAGCTGGTTTCGGTTGCTGACGAGTTGGACCTGGGGATTCCCGAAGAGGGGATTTTCGTCACGGCTGCCAATGGACTAGGTCGAGACAAAAAATTTAGCGTGCAAGTTCGAGCATCCAATTTGGCCGACATCCAGACCGTGGTGGACCGAATGACGACTCAACTTTCATCGGAGCCGTACTTCCCCAGTGCGTCGAGCTTCGGTTCGCAGGTTGCCGGTCGCGCTCAATTGCAAGCTCTCGCCGCGTTGTTGGCCAGTTTGGTTGGGATCGTCTTGTACATTTGGTTCCGATTTCAGCACGTTTGGTTCGGTTTGGCAGCGGTTGCTGCGTTGATCCATGACGTGGCTGTGGTGATCGGTGCGATTGCCGTGAGCCATTGGATCTATGGTATGTTGGGCGGCGCTTTGCTGATCGATGACTTCAAAATCAGTCTGTCGGTGGTGGCGGCGCTCCTAACCGTCGTCGGTTATTCGTTGAATGACACGATCATTGTTTTTGACCGAATTCGCGAGGTCCGCGGTCGAAGCCACAAGTTCACGGCCGACATGATCGATGTCTCAATCGCTCAGACCCTTAGTCGAACGATCTTGACCTCCCTAACCACGTTTTTGGTTGTGGTCGTGTTGTTCGGCTGGGGCGGTGAATCGATCCACTCGTTTGCGTTTTCATTGGCGATTGGCATCATCGTAGGTACCTATAGTTCGATTTTTGTCGCCTCGCCGATCTTGTTGTACTTGATGCGTTACAAGTTCATCGACATGCAACCGGTGGTTGAAGGAAAATTGGACGAAGCCTAATTCCCAAATAAAGCGTGGCGTTGTCCGGAAAAGGGTTGCCCCTCTCCGGCCATGTCTTTTTGCCTGGAAATTGAACGGTATTGCGATAAGACGCAGTACCGTTTTTTTTTCGTTTAACCGCGACGCAGAGCGATGCTGGGCGGTGACCCACTTTGCCCAATTGTTTATACCTCTCGCCCAGCATTGCGCCGCCGAGCGAGTTGGAAGCGGAACAAGTCCTTCGTTGAACGGTATTGCGTCTGACCGGGTTCCACCAACTTCGACTTCTCCAGACAAACATGGTCGAGCGAGATCCAACTCCACTGCCGTGTCGTTGCAATGGTTACATTCGTTGCGAACGACCGTGGCTGCGTCATAGGGCACTTCGATTGGTGGGCTGATGTCGTTCGGCGACCGAATATTCGTTGACCGAAGAGGCCGAGTGGGCCATACTTGATTGGGTAACACTTCGTTCCAGTCTGTCGCTTTCCGACGGTGGAGGGAGATGTCGCTATCGCTTGGGGTTTGAAGGAAATACCAGTCGCCGATGGCCACTTCCGACCCAATTACCGTATGGATCGACGGATTAAGAAATTCCGACGATAGCGCTGCGCTGCGAATTTGGAATCACTTCTCGCTACGACTCTTGGAATTGGCTCGGACCCGATTAGCTCCCAAAACGAAACGGGCGTACGACGAGGAAGACGCCGTGCAGAGCATGTTCCGTAGCGTTTGCCTGGGGTTTGCCGGTGGTCGATTCCCAGACCTCCAAGATCGCGACAGTCTTTGGCGATTGATGTTGGTGATCACCTGTCAAAAAATTTCCAACCGGCACCGCTTCGATCATCAACAACGTCGTGACGTTCGCCTGACGTTAACGGACTCGGTGTTCTACAATGCGGACTCGATCGCCGTGACTGCGGAATCGAATCTGGTTTCCACCGAACCGGCTCCGGAATTTGTTGCTGAGTTTGTCGAGACCTGCGAAAAGTTGTTTGCGGAGTTTGACGATCCAGTGCTCGAGAAGATTACCACCTTGCGGATGGAAGGATTTTCCGATTCCGAAATCGCAACCCAATTGGACTGTTCTCGGCGGACGGTGCAACGGCGTCTAGAAATCATTCGCAGAAAGCTGGCCAGCTTGCAACCAACGGATGGGATCACCGAGGCTTCGATTGATGGACCATAAAAATCGGCTGGCGAATTTAACTGACGATCAACTTCAACTCATTGACACGGCCTCCGAATCGTTCGAACGCTTGCTTCGCCGTGGTGAATCGGTACAGATCGAATCATTCTTGCGCGAGATTCCGCATGAACTGCACGCGTTGACTTTTAGCGAGCTGTTGGCGATGGAGGTCGAGTGGCAGCGGAGTCGCGCGCTTGCGTTACCGGACGTTCAACAATACTTGACCCGATTTCCGCAGTTTGCGAGCGAGATTCAACTCGTGTTTGACGCGGAGTCAAACAGTGAAGCATCATCCACGCCGAAGTCGCGTTCCGGTAGTCCCTCGACGGGGAGTTCTGCTTCCAATTGGCGATTGCCGCCCGGGACGGTGATCGAAGGTCGCTACACCTTGGGAGAGGTGATTGGTGAAGGCGGGATGGGGACCGTGTACCAGGCGGAGCAACATCATCCGGTCGTTCGCCAAGTCGCCATCAAATTCGTGAAAGGTGGCTTGGATTCCCAGTCGGTCCTGGCCAGATTCGATGTCGAGCGCCGAGCATTGGCAATGATGGATCATCCCGGGATCGCTCGCGTTTTTGACGGCGGCCAGACCGAAACGGGTGTGCCCTATTTTGTGATGGAGTTGGTGCGCGGCGTATCGATCGCCAAGTATTGTGATCAACATCGCTTGACGATCGCGACTCGATTGGAGCTGTTTGTCGCCGTCTGCCAAGCAGTGCAGCACGCCCACTTGAAAGGCATTGTCCATCGCGACCTCAAGCCGGGCAACCTGTTGGTCGTGGAGATTGACGGTCGGCCAACGGTCAAGGTCATCGACTTTGGGATGGCCAAAGCGGTTCAAGCAGACCTTAACGCGAATCGCGAAAACACGTTGGCCTTGGCCGGAACTCCGACGTACATGTCGCCCGAGCAGGCCAGCGCCGGTGCGCAAGACATTGATTCTCGCACGGATGTTTACTCGCTGGGTGTGGTCTTGTTCGAACTGTTAACCGGAGCGACGCCACACGCTTTCGAAAATTCGCCGAGCGGTTCTGTCTGGGATGTGCTACGCGTGATTCGCGAAAGCCACGCGCCGCGGCCGAGTGCCAAACTGCGTGCGTCGAGCAATCTCAACGAGATGGCGATGCAACGAAGCGTGCCCCCGCCGCGATTGGTTGCCAGTTTACAGAACGAATTGGATTGGGTGGTCCTCAAGGCTCTCGAAAAGGAACCCGCTCGACGTTACGAAACCGTCGCTGGCCTCGCGCGGGATATCGAACGATTCCTCGCGGGCGACGTTGTGGAGGCTCGGCCACCAAGTCAACTTTATCGGATGAAGAAATTTGTCCAGCGACATCGCAGTCTGGTCATCGCCGCTGGATTATTGACCTTGTCGCTGGTGGCGGGAATCCTCGGTACTGCTTGGGGCATGTTCGAAGCGCGGCGGGAAGCCAATGAAAAAGAGCAAGCTCGCCTCAATGAACGTGAAGAACGTCAATACGCCGAGGCGATTGCGGAATTTGTCGAAGCCGACTTCCTGCAATTGACCAGCTTGCAAGGTCGCTTAGAAGACGAGCAAGATGCCGAGCTAACAAAAGACAGCTCGCTCAGTGATTTATTGGAGCGAGCCGCCCAAAAGCTTGATGGTCGAATCGACTTGCCGCCGCGAATTGAAGCTCGGTTGCGGTTGATCATTGGCACCAGCTATCGACGCTTGGGCAACTACATCGCGGCGATTGCCTCTCTGCGCCGAAGTCTCGAGTTGAACGAGGCATTATATGGTGCGGATCACCAACAGTCGCTGTTGACGGCGTTTAACTTGGCGGAAGCCCTAAATGGAAATGGCCAATACGCCGATGCTGAAATTCTGCTGCAGGATGGTATCGAGCGCAGTCAACGGATCTTGGGTGACGAGGACCCGGAGACCTTGCGCTGGCAGGAGCAATTGGCTACCAACTATCGGCTCGCCGGTCGCCCGGTCGAGTCGATCGCGATTTTGGAGAAGACGGTGGCGGTGAGAACCAAGCGGTGGGGAACGTCCGATCGTCCGACCCTGGTAGCCATGTTTGACCTAAGTCAGTCGCTGGCGAAAGCCGATCGAATCGAGGAAGCGGAGACCATGGTCCAACAGGTTTACGAATTGCAACTGCAACACCTGAGTCCTGACCATCCGGACGTGGACGCTACCCGCAGATTCTTAGGGCAACTCTACACGACCTCGGGAAGGTACCGCGAGGCCCGACCGTTGTTGGAAGCTAGTTTGAAATGGACGCAAGCCAACTTCGGAACCGAGAGTCCTGAAGCGGTGCTGTCGCTCGCGACGATGGCGGGGCTGTACTCGAATCTCCGATTACTGGATGAAGCACTGGAGCTTGGGCAGCAGTCCCTCGCGTTGACATTGAAAGTTTTTGGGCCCGACCACCCGAACGTGGCCAATGCGCAAAGTGATCTGGGACGAACGTACTTTGCCAAAGGAGATTTTGCTCAAGCTCGCGAGCTGTTTGAAGCAGCGATTCAAGCACGAAAGATACACGGCGGCGAGCAACATCCCAGCACCTTGAAAGACCAGATCAACTTGGCTGCTTGCCTGCGGTCGCTGGGTGAAGCGGATGCGGCATTTCGCTTGAGCCAACAGAATCTGGAGCTGGCCACCAAGTTGTTGGGCGACAATCACTCCCAAACGGTGGCTATCAAACAAGGCCTGGCGGTCGGCTATTGGCAGGCGAAACAGTTGGAGCAGTCGATTCCTTTGTTTCAAGAAATATTGACCTATTGGGAATCTAGAAGTGGTCGTCGCCATCCGCAATCGTTGATGGCGATCGCAAATCTGGGTGTCAATCTGCGCGATGCCGGTCGCTGGGACGAAGCATTGCCGCTGTTGGAAGAAGTCTACCAAGCGGTCCCGGAACATCCTGAACTTGAGTGGATCGGCAGCGAACTATTGGACGCCAGTTTGGGAGGTGGCCGTGCGGAAAGAGCGTTGGCGTTGCAAGACGAACTAGTCGCTGCCGCTCGCGAGCAGTTTGCCGATGACCCCGCCAAGGTTGCTGCCACGTTGGCCCGAGTGGGCCAAGTTTTACTCAAGCATCAATATGCGGCCAATGCGGAAACGCTGTTGTTTGAAGCAGTGACGATTCGGCAAGCTCAAGCGCCCGAAGCCTGGAGCACTCATGATACGGTTGGGCGTTTGGGTGAAGCGTATTTGAAGCAACAACGGCACACCGAGGCGGAAGCCAATCTGATCGCGGCGGCCACAGGAATGACAAAACTGATCGCATCGCAGAGTCTCCTGCAAGCCAAACGCCGTCAAACCGTGATCCAGCAACTAATCGAAGCCGCTCAAGCGTTAAAGCACGAAGACATCGCCCGCCATTGGGCAGCAGAGCTGGAGAAGTAACGCTGAATCCGGTCAGTGTACGTCGCCAGTCCCTGGCGGCCCAAATGTGCGTCGCCAGTCCCCTGGCGGCTCTAGTGTAGGTCTGATTCCTCGCTCGTAGTGATAAATCCTGGGCTCAACCGAGACGAGCTCGGTTGGGGCAGCTCGCCGCCGAGTTTATCTCGGTGGAAGCGTGGATTCACCACTACGCCACCGCAGCCCCAACGCCACCGCCGCACCCCGGCTCGCCACCGAGTTTATCTCGGTGGAAGCGTGGATTCACCACTACGTCGCAGGAGCCTGTCCCACCTCCCTATCCGCCGCGCCCCGGCTCGCCGCCGAGTTCATCTCGGTGGAAGCGTGGATTCACCACTACGTCGCCGACCAAATAACTTTATAATTCATCGCATGACTGCGCCACTTTACACGAGCGACACTTGTCCCGGACGAGCCTACCAGCTCAACTGGTCCTACACTCTCTTTTGGCACGCTCCGCCAGAGGATGAAGCCTGGTTGAAGCCATTGCAATCGGCGACATAACCAGACGGCATCCGCGTCTTGCAACACAAATTGACACACCCTACAACCAGCCAGTTCCTCATCAGCACAACACCACTTATTTCTCCACGACTCATCGTTCAGAAAATCAAAGGCCGACTGCAATACATTCTGCGACCGAGAATTTCCAACGCCTTTCAACGCAACTACGCGCTGCGCAGCGTCGGCTCAACCAACCGGCAAGCGATCGATGCCTATATCGCCAGCCAATTGGAACATCACCCGATGGCCGATCCGCGAGTCGCAGATCAATTTCGGGAATACCAATTTCACGACGAGACGATTGACTTGTCGGAGCCTAGTCGCACGAGTCATGCGATCTACTGGTACAATTTGCATCTAGTCTTTGTCAATGATTGGCGCTACCGAGATATCGATCCGAGTCGCAACGAACAGCGTCTCCAAGTGATTCGGCGAACTGCCGCGAAAAAGGGGCATTCTTTGTCTCGAATCGGACTGCTTCCTGATCATGTACATTTTTCGATACGAACGGATTTGGAAGAAGCTCCGCAGGACATTGTGTTCGGGTACATGAATAATCTCGCGTATGTGGTCGGGATGACGCCGGTGCTTAAGTTCTCGTATTATGTGGGAACTTTTGGCGAGTACGACTTGAAGGTGATTCCTCGCACGTAGTGGATAATCCTGCGCTCAACCGAGACAAGCTCGCTTGGGGCCGCCCGCTGCCGGGGTTCGCACGTAGTGGATTATCCTGGGCTCAACCGAGACAAGCTCGGTTGGGGCCGCGCATCACTCAATCGCGGCACGAAAGAGCTCGCCGCCGAGTTCATCTTGGTGGAAGCGTGGATAGGCCACTAACCCGGTTTTTTTTCAATAATCTTTGGCACAGCTGTTTGGAGAACGGTGGTTGAAATGCCAGTGCCTTGCAATTTGTAGGGCAATCGCCAATCCAGTTTTGTGAAGGTTGAATGATGAAGAACGCCGTAATCGCCGTTTTTACTGTTTTCGTGGGAATGCTGTTTTCAAATTTCTCTGAAGCTCGTGCAGGACTGATCATCAACGTTGAAGGAGAAGTGGGAAGTGGCCAGACCACCTGGACGTTTTCTGGTTCTTACGCATCCGAATCATTGGATGTTGTTACTCCCGGTGGTTTTAGCGGCGCTGTTCCAACATCGTGGAGTGGCGTCGGGGATCAGTGGGGAGGATTTAGTGGCCTTGAGATTGGGTATTTCAACCCAGGAAGCACCATTCAATTTTCTTCCTACGACAGCCCGATCGGAATTTCTGGAATCGGGCTTTACAACGGCGGCGGTAACCTGGATGCATTTGCCTTTGATATTGCAACTGGCAAGCTCTTTTTACCCGGAGAAATGCTGACCTTCAGTGGTACCGGGACCGCCAACATCGACATTGGCTCGCTGCGAGGTGACTATTTTGATGCGGCTCTGCCACGCAGTTTCTCGAGGACGACTTCTGGTGGCACTACCTTAACCATGAATTTCTCGGCCGTTCCGGAACCAAGTTCTTTGCTTCTGGTCGGACTCGCTGTATTCGGCGCGGTTGGTCGTCGTCGGCGTGTTTGTTAGTGATGAATCCGGGGCTCTACCGTGACGAACTCGGTCGGTGCCCTGCTCGCCGCCGGAGTGTACGTCGCCATTCCCTGGCGGCTTGAGTGTCCGTCGCCAGTCCCCTGGCGGCTTGAGCTAGATTCCCGCTCGCCACCGAGTTTATCTCGGTGGGAGCCAGGATTCATTACTAACTCGGCCACCCCCACAGCACCTCTTCCTGCACTCGACCCTAAAAGACTCGCCGCCGATTTCACCTCAGTGGGAGCGTGGATTGACCATTAGCCTGGATTTTCTTTCAAAAATCTTTGGCACAGCTTGCCGGGAAACGGTGGTGAGTAAGGAGAGGCCTAGTGTTTGTAAGGCAAAGGCAAACCAAACGTAATGAAGGTGGAATGATGAAGAACTTAGTAATCGCTGTTTTGGCAGTTTTAGTCGCTATGGTGTTATCAAATGTTCATGAAGCTCATGCAGGACTGATCATTAATGTCCAGGGAGAAATTGGAAGTGGAGAGACTACTTGGACGTTTTCTGGATCCTACGTTGTAGAACAAACGACGCAGGTTGGTTTTGATGTATTTGGGAGTGCAGTCCCAACATCATGGAGCGGAATCGGGGATCAGGTTCGGCATGATCAAGTTGCGTTCTTCAACGAGCTATCGAACGTGCAACTCTACAGCGGGGGGAGCCAACTGGACATTGGAATCAATGCAGTAGGCCTTTTTCATGGTGGCGGCAACCTTGATGGATTTGCATTTTCGATTGCCAATACACACAATTTTGTTGCTGGCGAAACGCTCACTTTCAGTGGTGCCGGGACGACGAACATCGACATCAGCAATTTGCGAGGTGACTATTTTGATGCGGCTCTGCCTCGAAGCTTTTCGAGGACCACATCGGGTGGCACAACCTTAACCATGAATTTATCCGCCGTCCCAGAACCCAGTTCTTTACTTCTAGTAGGACTAGCTGTTTTTGGCGCAGTTGGTCGACGTCGACGTGTTTGAGCGGTGATAAATCTTGGGCCAAACCGAGACGAGCTCGGTTTGGCTGCGCTCGCGAATAAATTTCGCACCGAAACCGCTCGCCACCGAGTCCACCTCGGTGGAAGCCCGAATTCAACACCACCCCGAATTTTCTTTCACGAATCTTTGGCACAGCTGTTTGGAAAACGGTGGTTTGTTGAAGAGAGCCCGGCTGTTCGCTGCCGTGCCAAAACCCTTGCCTGGAGAGAAAAATGAAACATTCAATGGGACTCGTTTGCGTGGTGGTGCTGTGGGCAATACTGAGCCAAAGTGCCAAGGCCGGTTTGATTTCAGAGAATTTTGACAGTTACACGCTTAATTCCGCTTTAAATGGCCAAAACGGAGGCAGTGGATTCGAAAGTGCATGGTCGGGAAGTGGCTTTAATGTCTCGGCGAACGGGTTCGGTTCCAGCAACGCGGCGACGGGTGCCGGAACTATGGTCAGAAGTTTGCCGTTTTCAGTTACAAGTATCTTCGGACTGAATTCCGAGATTCACAACGAACTGTGGTTGTCATTCGATTTCAGCAGAAGCGCTTCGGGAAATAACTTTAGTGGGATCAACTTCTATGAAGGTGGCACCGAGCGGGTTTTGATCGGGCATAACGGTTGGAGCGGAGGAGCTTCACCATCGAACTGGATGATTGCCAAGGACAGCCAAGCGGGCATCATAAGTAACGTTTCGTTTGAAACCATCAAGACTGGTGTTGTGCGGTTCAATCTGGCACCCGGGGCAGGTGGATCGGCTGACCTCTGGGTTGGCGACGGTGTCGGACCCGTTGATGTGTTCGCCGCTCCGACGCTTAGCATTGGTGGCTTAACGCTTAGTGGTATAGATAGCATCGCGATTCGCGGATCCAATTCGTTCACGGTAGATGACATACGGATGGATACGAGTCTGTTTGGTGTGAACGCCGTTCCCGAACCAAGTTCTCTGCTTCTCGTCGGGTTGGCTATCTTCGGCGCGGTTGGTCGTCGTCGGCGTGTTGCATAGTGATGAATCCTGGGCTCAATCGAGACGAATTCGGTTGGGGCCCTGCTCGTCCCTGGAATGTAGGTCGGCAGTCCGCTGGCGGCCCGAGCAAGATTCCCGATCGCCACCGAGTCAGTCTACGTCACCAGTCCCCTGGCGGCCCGAAGTTGGCCAGAGCCTGCTCGCTGGCGAGTTTATCTTCGTGAACGTTTGGATTCATCACCAACGCGGATTATCTTTCAAGAATCTTTGGCACAGCTTGTTGGGTGACGGTGGTTAAGTACGTAGAAGCCTGGATTATTCCTGATCCCGGTCGAGTTGGTTCCCGCCGGAGAATTAATCATGTTTCGTCCACTCATTCAAGTATTTTGCCAACCAGCGAACCGTAGTCGCCTGCGCAGCCTGAAGTTTGCCGCGGTCGCGCTGGTCGGTTCCGCTTTAATGGCTCCTGCCATCGGCCTGGCCCAACAAACTCGGTATTGGGACACCAATGGCTCCACAGCCGGTGCCGGAACGACTCCTAGCGGAACATGGGGCGCGGATGCTTTTTGGAGCTCGGACAGCACGGGGAATGCCGTGACTGCCAATCCGACAACCACGTTCCTGGACACTCTAAATTTTTCTGCGGGAACAGATGCCACCGGGGCCTATATGGTTACGGTCAACGGCAATCAAAATGCCAAGCAACTCAATATCCAGGAAGGGATCATGACCCTGTCGGGCGGAAATGTTTTCCTGGGGACCAGTGGTGGCATCAACGTCAGCACGGGAGCTGAATTCTTTAATACGACGGTGATCGAAACGTCCGGCACCAGCGTGTTTCAAGGACTGGGAGCGTTTGATAACACCGGTGGAACCATACGCAACAATGGTGGTAGTCTGGCCATAAACAACACGATCACCGGCGGCGATGTTACCAACGTCGGTGCCGGCACACTGACGATCAACGGTTCGCTGACCGGTGGTACGTTGACCAACAGCGCGACGGGCATCATCGATTCCAATAATTTCGGCAATCCCATCATCTCGTCGACCATCTTCAATCCGCTCGGCGGTCAGATCAACTTTAGAGGCGGATTTACAGGACAAACCATGCTGCGATTGGGAGCGGCCACGCATACCAACAACGGCACCATAAACTTCAACGGTGTTGGGGGAGCGGAGCGGCAACTGCTGACGGGCGATGTCACGTTTAATGGAACGGGGTCGTTGACTCTGGCTACGAGTGGTCGGTTCGAGGGAAATGCAGGGACCGAACGACTGACCAATGGAGTCGGGCACACCATCAACGGCGTGGGAATCCTGGGCAATAATCTCATGGCCATCACCAATCATGGCTCGATTATTGCCTCGACGGGTACCATGACGATCGATCCCAATGCCGCCGGAATGATCAATAGCTCGACCGGTGTGATGCGTGCCAACGCCGGTCGCACCATGACATTCCAAAATGGACCGCTCACCAACGCTGGTCTGATCGAGTCGCTGGGAACCGTCAATCTCATCAACGCAACGATTGATAACGCGGGTGGCTTGATTCGTAATAGCGGCGGGATCATGTCGATTTCCTCGGCAGTAACGGGCGGTGCGGTTGAGAATGTTGGTGCCGGAACACTGACCATCAGCGGATCGCTGACCGGCGGTACGTTGACCAACAGTGCAACGGGGATCATTGACTCCAGTTCGTCTAACAATCCCCTCATCTCGTCGACCATCTTCAACCCTCTGGGCGGTCAGATCAATTTTAGGGGTGGACAGACAGGTCAAATCATGCTGCAACTGGGAGCGGCCACACATACCAACAACGGCACCATCAACTTCAACAGTGCCGGTGGAGGCGAGCGACAGGTCCTGACAGGTGATGTCGCCTTCAATGGAACGGGATCGTTGAGCATGAATACAAGCGGCCGGTTCGAGGGAACCGTGGGAACCGAACAATTGACCAATGGGGCGGGGCATACGATCAATGGGTTGGGCATCCTTGGGAATAACAAAATGGCCATCACCAATCACGGGTCGATTATTGCCTCGACGGGTACCATGACCATTGATCCCAATGCCGCCGGAATGATCAACAGCTCGACCGGTGTGATGCGTGCCAACGCCAGTCGCACCCTGACATTCCAAAATGGATCCCTCACCAACGCCGGTCTAATCGAGTCGCTGGGAACCGTCAATCTCGATACGGCAACTGTTGACAATACTGGCGGAACCCTGCGGGCCAATGGTGGCCTGATCAAGCTTTCCGGCGGAAGTGTGACGGGTGGTTCAATTGAGGTCTCCAACAGTGGTACCTTCAATAGCCAGACCGCAAGCAACTCGGTCGAAAGTGTCACTCTGTTCGACGGGACCATCTCCGGCAGCACAGGTGTTCTTAGCAGTGCCACGTTTGACGTGCGAAACGGCATCATCAGCGGGAAGCTAGGCGGTGCGGGCGAGATGACCAAAACCACGTCGGGAACGGTCACTCTTTCCAACGCCAATACTTACTCCGGAGGCACCGTGGTCAGTGCAGGTCGGTTGATCGTAAGCAACACGACCGGCAGCGCCACAGGGTCCGGGTCGGTATCGATCGAGGACGGCGCAACCCTCAGTGGTTCCGGAAGAATTGCCGGTGAAACCATTCTACAAACCGGCGCGACGCTCGCCGCGGGGAATAGCGCAGGTACGCTCAACTTTGAAAACGGCCTGGCTTTCATTAGCGGAGCGAATTTTGAATGGGAGTTGACTGGAAATACAGACTTGGGACGAGGAACGAATTTTGACGCGGTCAACGTGACCGGGGGCAACCTGTACTTGGACGACGGCGTCACCTCGACACTGGTCTTTAATGCGGCCGGTTCCACCGTGGATTGGTCCGATGCGTTTTGGACCGTCGACCACCAGTGGGTAGTATTTGAGAACGCTGAAATGCCCATCTTCAACACGGAAATTTACACGTTCTCTGGCTTGACGGTTTCCATGGACTCGGTTGGGAATGAACTATCGAATGGTTCGTTTTCATGGGTTCAAGATGGCAACAACCTTTCGCTCAACTACTCCTTCTCGGCGGTACCCGAACCATCCGCGTTGCTGTTGGTGGGCTTGGGAATCGCTGGCGTCTCCGCACGTCGCCGACGCCGAGTTTGTTAGTGATGAATCCTGGGCTCAACCGAGACGACCTCGGTTGCGGCCGTGCGCTGCCGGGGTTCGTGCGTAGTGGATAATCCTGGGCTCAACCGAGACAAGCTCGGTTGGGGCCGCGCGCCAATCAATCGCCAAACGAAAAAACTCGCCACCGAGTTGGCCTCGATGGCGAGCCTGGACTCACTACGAATTTGTCACCCATCAAGACGAGAGTTAGTTGCGGGAGCGGACTCGGCGTGGTGGAGTCCCTGGTCGAGGCCGACTTGCGTCGCGCTGTTCCGCGCTCGAACCCTCCTTCAACGTTCCCGGTCGAGTCCGGATCGCTTCGCTTTGCTCTGTTCCCGAATTCTCCTTCAACACTCCTGGTCGCGAAGTGCCAGTCGCGCGGTTGGGAACTTGATTTCCTCCCGCAGTGCCTTGTAGGTCACCGATCCCGCCCGGCAACGTCACCACCAACTTGGCAGTGTTGTTCACCTCGCTAGTTTCGGCAATGCGACCGTTGGGCGACATCGATGTGTCGGCGGCGGCGATCGGGGCGTCGGCTACCGCAAAGAACTCGAACTTGCGACCGCCCATGATTTTGCCTGGGTCGTTGATCTTTACCTTGCCGCTAGACTTCTTCTTCACACCATTTGGGGCCAACGTCTCCATGAAGCCCGACCAACGATATTGGTTGTCCAAGCGAATGCCGTTGACGAATTGAATATTGGCTGGGCCCAGTCCTTGGTTCTTGACCTCGAACTCGAAGCCGATCTCCCACGTGCCGTTCGAGTAGCTGGGGCCACTGGTTCGTTTGAAGTTTTCGACGATCAAGTCCGGCGACTGGCCACTGGCGCCTTCACTGTTGAGCAAAATGTTGCGGAGTTCCTTACCCAGCTCCGTCGCGCCGCCACTTTCCCAGCGATTGGTCAACACCACCATCACCATACGTCGTTCTGGGATACACCACATGTAAGTGCTGGCTCCCGGTTGCCCACCGTTCTTGGCAAATACTTCCACACCGTTTTCGACAGCGTGGCTACAACCCAACGCGTAGCTGTCGCTCGGATCCAATCGCTTCATTAGCTTCTTGACGTTGGCAGCTGAGATGATCTTGCCGTCGCACAGTTTGATCCCAAACTTCAACAGGTCCAAACCAGAGCACTCCAGACCGCCGCCCAAGATCTTCCACGACAAGGGCTCGCGTTCGATCTCTTGATTACCGGAAGCGACGGAGTCGGCGTTGTTGAGCGTGTAGATCGCCACTCGTTGGGGTTGATTCACGCTCAGGTCTTCTGCCGCCAAGGTGCCAAGTCCATGTGGGTTGGCCAAGGTTTGCTTGATCAATTGGGCGGTCGTCTTGCCAGTGGCCTGTTCCAAGCACGCACCGAGAATTGTGTAACCATGCGAACTGTAATGATACGAACCGATGGGCCCCGCCAGCGGATCATGCCAAAATTGCTGAGCGGCCTCCAAGCTCGTCGCGTAGGCTTCTTGATCCCAACCGGAAGGGCTCTGATCCGAAGTGGGCTCATTGTAGTGGCGGACACCACTGCGGCAGGAAACCAAATCACGGACCCGATACGCATGATGCGCCGGGATATCACTCAACAGATCGGACACGTTGGCCGATAGGTTGAGGTTGCCTTTCTCTTCTTCGCGCAACGCGAGAACGGCGGCCAGAAGTTTGGAGACGGATGCCAAGCGAAACACATGGTTCTCGTTGACTTTGGTTTGACTAGCGAGGTCGGCAAAGCCCAAGTTCTTTTTGTACACCAACATGCCATCGCGAGCGTACAGGACGACCAGGCCCGGCAGTTTCTTTTCGGCAAAGTGGGCCTCGATCGCTTTGTCCAATTCGGAGTTGACCGTCGGTGAGGCCAGGCCCGACGCGCCCGCAGATTGCGGCCCCTCCTGTTGACCTGTGGGACCACTGCGTGCCCCACGCCCCAAACGCCCTTGAGCGTCGACGGATGCTGGCCAAGCAAGCGCCAGACCAAGTAATAAACCAAGACAATACCCAGACAGATTCTTCGACACGATCCATTCCTTTTTGCACACGGACCTAGGGAAAAGTCGGTCAGTCGCGACTTTAGGTCATCGCGCTGAGCCGTTAGCGTCGGGGATACACCCACCGATCGCTGTGAAGTCCCGCGGGACACACCCGTCATGGTCTGTGGACTATCAGCTACATAACGGCTCGCTACCGAGCCTCATCCGTGACAAGAAATTCTTAGAAAACTCGCTCGGCGACGCTATGTTGAGTGGAAGCCCGCTCAACACCGCTCTGCGTCGCGGTAAGACCGGGTCGCTACCGTAGTTGTTTAACCGCAGGAGCAGAGCATGGTAGGGCGATTATTCGCCCAACCAAGCGTCGCTCCGCGCGTGGGCCTGTACCAGCTGCCGACACGCTCGGCGACGCAGGTTAGGTCGGATCCCCGCCCTAACCAGCTCTGCGTCGCGGTTAAACCGGGTCTGAACCGTAGTTGTTTAACCGCAGGAGCAGAGCTTGGTAGGGCGATTAATCGCCCAACCGAGCGTCGCTCCGCGCGTGGGCACGTGCCAGCTGCCGACGCGCTCTGCGACGCAGGTTAGGTCGGATCCCCGCCCTAACCAGCTCTGCGTCGCGGTAAGACCGGGTCTGAACCGTAGTTGTTTAACCGCAGGAGCAGAGCTTGGTAGGGCGATTATTCGCCCAACCAAGCGTCGCTCCGCGCGTGGGCCTGTACCAGCTGCCGACACGCTCGGCGACGCTATGTTGAGCGGATGCCCGCTCAACCCAGCTCTGCGTCGCGGTAAGACAGCGAGTATCCAGTCAAGCACTGATGGCCGGCGGTCCTTTGCGTGTTTAGACTGATGATGACGATGGATTCCGCATGATTCCTGTGGAGTGCTTTTATCATGGTCCATGCCTATCATTTGATATTCTGTGCTTATGGATTTTGGCTGCCCAATGACCCACGTGGTGCTTGGTCCGACTACGTTGGAAAGTGGGAGTTGGCGAAATTCGGTAAGGCGTCCAAGACTTTGGAACGCAAATTGGAACTCACTTCCGCCGAGCAAAAGCGTCTGGCGGTAGCCAAGAGTTCCCTACTGTATCCCGCAGTCGTTTTGAACGATATGCAAATCAGTTGTGTTGGGGATGGGTTCGAAACGTACCTTAGGGCTAATCCAGCTGAGGTCTGGGCCTGCTCGATCATGCCGGACCATGTTCATTTGGTGGTTGCTCGCCATCGATTGAATATGGAACAACTGGTTCGTCAATTAAAGGGCGCTGCAACAAAGGCGCTGGAGGCCTGTGGCTTGCGCCCTAACCTGGATCATCGTAAAGAAATCGGAGACAAGCCTCCAGTTTGGTCGCACGGAAAATGGGTTGGTTACTTGGATTGCGAGCCAGCGATATTCGATGCGATAGGTTATGTCGAACGGAATCCAGAGAAAGAAGGGCGACCGCGGCAAGATTGGCGGTTCGTTACACGATTTCATGGTCTCGGCACAGGATCGATCAGCTATCCGGGCTAGTTCCGCAAGTCGACGTCCTCGCAGCCTAACCAGTCTAACCGCAGGGGGCCGACGCGCTCAGCGACGCTATGTTGAACGGATGCCCGCTCAACACAGCTCTGCGTCGCGGTTAAACCTGACTTGGAAGTGAAATTTGATCTATTTTTTTGACATGAGCCCGTATTTTCCGGGGTGGAATTAGGTTTTGGGGCCGATTTTAAATGCGCGCTTTCTGGAACAGCGGGGCTGAGCTGGAGAAATTACTTAGCTT